>CAWIWE010000028.1:0-100414 GCA_963839625.1 uncultured Actinomycetota bacterium
GAGAGCCTGCTCGAGCTGGACCTGGTCTGAATCACGCGTGATCGCGGCGCGGGCGGTTCACTGCGTGAGACACCGGTCTCACCGATTCGCAGCCCCGAAGGTGAGCGGATAGTGTCGCCGGGTGAAGATCGCAGTCGTTCGCGAGGCCCGCACGGAGACCCGTGTCGCCCTCGTCCCCGAGGCAGTTGCCAAGCTCGTCAAGGCCGGTCACGAGGTGACGGTCGAGTCCCGCGCGGGTGAGAGAGCCGACTTCTCCGACGCCGAGTACACCGAGGCCGGCGCCACCATCGACCCGTCCGGGATCGGGCATGCCGACGTCGTCGTCTCGGTCAACCCGCTGGAGAGCAGCCGCGTCGGTCTGCTTGCGCCGCGGTGCCGCCACCATCTCCTTCCTGCCGACCGGCCAGTCGCTCTACCTCGTCGCAGCGCTGCGCCACGCCCGCATCACCTCGTTCTCGCTCGAGCTGGTGCCGCGCATCTCGCGGGCCCAGTCGATGGACGCGCTGTCGTCACAGGCGCTCGTCGCCGGCTACCGCAGCGCGATCGTCGCCGCCGGCCTGATGCGCCGCTTCTTCCCGCAGAACATGACCGCGGCCGGCACCGTCCAGCCGGCCCAGGTCGTCGTGCTCGGCGCGGGCGTCGCGGGACTTCAGGCCATCGCCACGTCCAAGCGCCTCGGCGCCGTGGTGAAGGCGTACGACGTGCGTGAGGCCGCCGCGGAGGAGATCGCCTCGATGGGCGCCAAGCCCATCGACCTCGAGCTCGAGTCCCTCGAAGGTTCGGGCGGCTATGCCCGTGAGATGACCGAGGAACGCGCCGAGAAGCAGCGCGAGCTGCTCACCCCGTACATCGCCGAAGCCGACGTCCTCATCACCACGGCCGCCGTGCCGGGGCGGCAGGCACCCCGGCTCGTCACCAAGGCGATGGTCGAGGAGATGAAGCCCGGGTCCGTGGTCGTCGACCTCGCAGCCGAGACCGGCGGCAACGTCGAGGGCTCGAAGCCCGGAGAAGTGGTGCAGATCGGCAATGCGAACGTCTGGGGTGGCGAGAACGTCGCCGGCCAGATGCCCGGGCCGGCCAGCAGCCTGCTCGCGCAGAACATCGTCAACCTGATCACCCTCGGTGCAGACGAGGACGGTGCGTGGGCCCCTGACTTCGAGGACGAGATCATCGCCGGTGCGTGCGTCACGCACGACGGCGAGGTCCGGCACGAACCCACCCGCGAGGCACTGGCCGAAGGCTCGGCCGATGCCGAACCGCAGGAACAGGCAGAAGGCTCGGACGAAACCGAACCGGAAGGTACTGACTCGTGAATGAGATCGGACTGGACGCCGGAGTCATCTGGCTGACGTTCTTCATCCTGAGCGTCTTCGTGGGCATCGAGGTGATCTCGAAGGTCTCCACGGTGCTGCACACGCCACTGATGTCGGGCACCAACGCGATCCACGGCATCATCCTGATCGGCGCGATGCTGGTCACCGGCCACAGCGATTCCGTCGGGGTCACGATCGTGGGCACCATCGCCATCGTGCTCGCGGCGGCCAACCTGGTCGGCGGCTTCGTCGTCACCGACCGGATGCTGCAGATGTTCAGCCGGAAGAAGAAGCCCAAGGAGAAGGCCGAGGAAAAGCCGGAGAAGGCCGAGAAGCCTGAGAAGGCCGCGAAGCCAGAGAAGGCCAGAGAAGCCGAAGAAGGAAGAGAAGCCGGACAAGCACGCCGAGAAGAAGATCGAGCAGCAGGTCGAGCAGATGTCCGAGAAGCAGGAAGAGACAGAAGCAGGTCGAGCAGAAGTCCGGCGCCGACTCGACCAAGGAGATACCGGCCGTCGAAGAGGAGAAGTCCTGATGATCCCCCTCTGGGTGCAGCTGGCCTACCTGCTGGCCGCCATCTGCTTCATTCTCGCCCTCAAGGGCCTGTCCGGCCCCAAGACCGCGCGTCAGGGCAACATCCTCGGTGCGGTCGGCGCGGCCATCGCCACGGTCGCCGTGTTCTACCAGGATCCGGACGGCCTCGACAACGTCCCACTGATCCTCATCGCCGTCCTGATCGGGTCGGTGGCCGGCGTGGTCGGTGCCTACCGCGTGCAGATGACGCAGATGCCGCAGCTCGTCGCCCTGTTCAACGGTGTCGGCGGCGGCGCGGCGGCCCTCGTTGCCCTGCTGGAGCTGCACGACCTGAGCGCGGAGCTCGGACCGGCTCGGTAGAGACGTCCCCGGGTTCATCGTGGTCGCGATCGTGTTCACGATCTTCGTCGGCTCGGTCAGCTTCGCCGGCTCGTGCATCACGTTCGGCAAGCTGCAGGAGCTGTTGCCCACCCGCCCGATCGTGTTCCCGGGCCTGCCGTTCGCGTTCGGCGGCTCGCTCCTGGTTGCCGTGATCTTCGCGGTGATGCTGGTCGACGACCCGTCGATGCTGCTGGGCATCCTGGTTGGCCTGCTCGGTCTCGCGCTCGGCGTGCTGCTGGTGCTGCCGGTCGGTGGCGCCGACGTGCCCATCGTCATTTCACTGCTCAACGCCTTCACCGGGCTGATGCGTCGCGTCCGGCGGCTACGTGCTCAACAACGTCCTCCTGCTCGTGGCCGGCACCCTCGTCGGCGCGTCAGGCACGCTGCTCACCATCCTGATGGCGCGCGGCATGGGCCGCTCCGTCATCAGCACCCTGTTCGGCGCGCTCAAGGGCGGCTCCACCCTGGGTGCCGGTGAGGCCAGCGACCGTCCGGTGCAGTCGGCCGGACCCGAGGACATCGCCGTCATGCTGGCGTACGCCGACCGGGTCATCATCGTGCCGGGTTACGGTCTGGCCGTCGCCCAAGCGCAGCACACGCTCCGTGAGCTCGTCGAGCAGCTGCAGGCGCGCGACATCGAGGTCGACTACGCGATCCACCCGGTCGCCGGACGCATGCCCGGCCACATGAACGTGCTGCTCGCCGAGGCTCAGGTGCCGTACGAGCAGCTCAAGGAGATGGACGACATCAACGGCGAGTTCAAGGACGCCGACGTCGTGCTCGTCGTGGGTGCCAACGACGTCGTCAACCCGGCCGCCAAGAGCACGCCGGGCGCGCCGATCTACGGCATGCCGATCCTCAGCGCCGACGAGGGCAAGGCGATCGTCTTCATGAAGCGCTCGATGCGCCCAGGATTCGCGGGCATCGAGAACGAGCTGCTCTTCGACCCCAAGACGACCCTGCTCTTCGGCGACGCCAAGGACACCATGAGCAAGCTCGTCAAGGCCGTCGAGTCCCAGTAGCTCCACCCACCGGTGGTTGAGTAGCCGCGAGGAACGAGCCCTGGGGGCACCTCCCGCGAGCGCCAGCGAGTGGGGGAATCGAAACCACTTTTGCGCGAGCCTTCAAGCTCGCGAGGTCTCGATACGCCGGACGCCTTCGGCGTGCACACTCGACCCGTCGTGGGCGTTCGCTCGCTGCGCGAGCTCAGCCCACGACGCCGTACAACCGGTCGCCGGCGTCGCCGAGTCCGGGCACGATGTAGCCCTTCTCGTTGAGGCGCTCGTCGAGCCCTGCCGTCACCAGGGTCACTGGGGGGACGACCTTCGCCAGGTCGGCCTCCAGGCGGGCGACGCCCTCGGGGGCCGCGAGCAGGCAGATCGCCGTGATGTCGTCGGCACCGCGTTGCACCAGGAACTCGACGGCGGCGGACAGCGTGCCGCCGGTGGCCAGCATCGGGTCGAGCACGTAGCACTGACGCCCGGCCAGGTCGTCGGGCAGCCGCTCGGCGTACGTGGTGGCTTCGAGCGTCTCCTCGTTGCGCACCATGCCGAGGAACCCGACCTCGGCCGTCGGCAGCAGCCGCTGCATGCCCTCGAGCATCCCGAGGCCGGCCCGCAGGATCGGCACGACGAGCGGCCGCGGGTTCGACAGCCGCACACCGGACGCCTTGGCGACCGGCGTCTGCACCTCGACCGGTTCGACGCGCACCTCACGGGTGGCCTCGTAGGCCAGCAGCGTGACCAGCTCCTCGGCGAGCCGGCGGAACGTCGGAGAGTCGGTGCGCTCGTCGCGCAGCACCGTGAGCTTGTGCGAGATGAGCGGATGGTCGGCGACATGAACCTGCATGTCACGAACGATAGTGGCGATCCGTCGACGCGGTCTGTCACCATCGCAGGAGAGCACCGAGGAGGTGGTGGCCGTGGCCGAGGACGATGTCGACTTCGCCGTGGCCGCCTACCGCGAAGACGGTGAGTGGCAGCTGGTGGAGCTGCACCACTCCGTCGCCGAGGACTTCGACGACCTCACCGAGGCACTCGGCCGCTTTCCTTCTGACGTCGGAGTGCTCGGCATGGTCTCGATGAACGACGACTTCTTCGTGCTGGTCCGCAAGGTCGGCACGCAGGTGCGGGCCCTGCTCTCCGATGTCACGGCCGCCGACGAGTCAGCGCTCGCGAGCGGTGTGGCCGACCGGATCGATGGGCCCGACGCCGACGGCGACGATCCGCAGCCGGCCGGCGACCTGGACATCATCAGCGACCTGGGCATGGCCGCCCTCGAGCTCGGCGTGCTGTGCGACGACGACGACCTCTACCCGGACGAGATCCTGGGCGACGTCGCCAGGCGGCTCGGCTTCGGCGACGCCTTCGAGCGGATCGTCGGGTGACCGACGAGCAGTCCATGCGGCAAGCCCTCGACCTTGCCGCCACGGCCGCCGGTGAGGGCGACGTCCCCGTCGGTGCGGTGGTGGTGGACGCCGCCGGCACCGTCATCGGCACCGGCCGCAACACCCGTGAGCGCGACGCCGACCCGACCGGGCACGCGGAGATCGTCGCGATGCGCGAGGCCGCGGCGGCCCGAGGGGAGTGGCGGCTGGAGGGCTGCACCCTCGTCGTGACGCTCGAGCCCTGCACGATGTGCGCCGGAGCATTGGTGGCGGCCCGCATCGAGCGACTCGTGTTCGGCGCGTTCGACGAGAAGGCCGGCGCGGTCGGCTCGCTGTGGGACGTCGTGCGTGACCGTCGGCTCAACCACCGTCCCGAGGTCGTCAGCGGCCTCCTCGCCGACGAGTCGGCTGCCCTGCTCCGCGAGTTCTTCCTCACCCACCGCTGAGCAGCATCCGGGGCAGCACGTCGCACAGCCAGTCCATGACCTGCTCGTGGCTCCAGCCTCGCTCGGTCCTGAGAACGGTGTACGTGCCGTCGCCGTAGACGGTCATGAAGACGTCGGTCGCGGTGTCGACCGTGAGTCCGGGCCGCAGCTCGCCCTTCTCGGCCAGCATCTCCACCACACTGCGGTAGCCCGTGTGCCGGAGCTCCTCGTGATGCTCGTGCGTGCTGCGGACCTCCTCGTCGGTGAGGGCGGCGGCATGCAGGACCTCGCCGACGAAGCTCGCTCGGGCGTAGACCTCGCCGGCGCCGCGCACGAAGATCCGGATGCACTCCGCCGGATCGGGCTCGGCGAGCATCTCGGCGAACCACGGCGTGTCCTCGGGAGCCTGCGGATCCTCCTCGCCCATCACCGCGCGGTCGATGACGGCGCTGATCAGCTCCGCCTTGGTGTGGAACACGAAGTAGACGGTCTGCGGGGCGACCTTGGCGCGCTTCGCGATCGCCGTGATGGTGGCGCCGTGGAAGCCGTTCTCGACGAACTCCGCCTGGGCGGCACGGAGGATTGCCGCCCGAGTCGCCTGAGCCTTTTCTCGACGCGAAGTCTTGACAGGGGCCATCATTAGAGCCTTACTCTAGTGAGTGACTATAGCGAGTCGGGGGCAGACACGCCGAGGAGCGGTCATGACCACATCGAACACCGCACACAGTCCTCGAGCACGATCCGCACCTACGGAGCCGTGTGCCTGCTGGCCGCGCTGGCGGGAGCGGCGGCCGGCATCTACCTCGCCGTGATGGACCCCGACGTGAGCGCGGACCGGTTCAGCTTCCCGCAAGGGGCCGGTGAGTTCCTCACGATCCAGGTCTTCTTCGTGATCCAGCACCTCGGGCTGCTGCTCGGGCTGCTCGCGCTGTCCCGGACGGGTGCCGTGCCGCGCACCCGGCTCGGCCGCGTCGGCACCTCCGGGGCGGCGATCGGCATGGTCGGCCTGGCCGTGATGGAGGCGGTGGCGATCACCGCGCGAGACGTGGCCGTCGACAGCACGACCGCCACGGTTGTCGGAGCGGGCTACGGCGTCGTCAGCTTCGCCCTGGGCGTCACCCTCATCGCCGCCGGCGTCGCCATCGCGCGTGCCGGAGCCTGGCAGGGCTGGCGACGATGGGTGGTGCTGGCGCTGGGGGTCTGGGTGTTCTTCCCGATGTTCCCGGCGCTCGCGACGATGACCGACGGCGCGCGCATCGCGATCGCCGGGTGGATGCTGCTCTTCGCCGCCCTCGGAGCTGCGCTGATGCGTGACGCATCACCGCGGGTCAGCTGATCGACCACGAGGTCGGCGGTATCGCGTCTCGCCAGGATGCGGCGGGCGTTGGGCTCGTCGACCCGTTCCATCCAGCGCCGGGCCGCGTCCTCGGTCTTGCCGAACTCGATGTGCCGGGCGAGCAGACGCTGCAGTCGGCTCGCGTCGTCGGTCTCGACGAACCACACCTCGTCCAGCGTGGCGCGGACGTCCGGCCACGGTGACTCGTCGTCGAGCAGGTAGTTGCCCTCGGTGATGACCAGCTCGACGTCGGGCCCGACGTGGATGGCATCGGGCGCCGGCTCCTCGACGGTGCGGTCGAAGTCGGGTGCTGTCACCGTCCGGTCGGTGTCGTCGCGGAGGCTCCGCAGCAGCGCGAGGTAGCCCTCGGCGTCGAAGGTGTCGATCCGCCCCATGACGTCGCGCAGACCGCGCGCCATCAGCTCGGCCTGCGGGAAGTGGAAGCCGTCCATGGGCACCAGGGCGACCGTGACGTCGTCCGCGCGAAGTCGCTCGGCCAAGTCGCGAGCGAGGGTCGACTTCCCTGAGCCGGGCTCGCCGGTGATGCCGAGCAGGGCTCGGCCGGGCCGCAGAGTCAGGTCACGCGCTCGTCGACTCAGCTCGACGGTCATGAGCTGGTGGCGTCGAGCACCCTGAGCACGTTGTCGCCCATCAGCCGCGCGAGGTCGTGCGCGGACCAGCCGCGTTCGGCCAGAGTGTCGAGCAGCACCGGGAAGCCGCTGACGTCGTCTACACCCTCCGGGAAGGTCGCGAAACCGTCGTAGTCGCTGCCAAGCCCGATGTGCTCGACTCCGACGACGTCGCGGGCGTGCTCGACGTGCGACACGACGTCCTCCACCGTCACCCTCGGTTGCGGACTCGAGCGGTCCGATTCCCACCAGGCCTCGAACTCGACGTTGAGGAACGACGGCACGAACGCGATCATCAGCACCCCGCCGTTGGCGGGCAGCCGCTCGAGCACGTCGTCGGGCACGTTGCGTGGGTTGTCGTTCACCGCCCGGCACGCGGAATGGCTGAAGATCACGGGCGACGTGGAGACGTCGAGCGCGTCGTGCATCGTCGTGGCCGCGACGTGCGAGAGGTCGACGAGAACGTCGAGGGAATTCATCTCGCGCACGACGTCGCGACCGAAGTTGGTGAGGCCGCCGTGCTCCGGCTCGTCGGTGGCCGAGTCGGCCCAGGGCGTGTTCTCGTTGTGGGTCAGCGTCAGGTAGCGGACGCCAAGTCGGGCGAGCTGCCGCAGCACGCCGAGCGACCCGTCGATGCAGTGGCCACCTTCGGCGCCGAGCAGCGACGCGATGCGGCCGCCCTTCCAGGCGGCGCGAACGTCGTCGCCGGACCAGGCGTACTCGAACGTCTCGGGGTACCGGGCGATCATTCGGCGCACGAAGTCGATCTGCTCCAGCGTGTACGTGACCGCGTCGGCACCCTTCTGGTCGCACGGAGCGTAGACCGACCAGAACTGTGCGCCCACGCCGCCGCGGCGCATCCGGCCGATGTCGGTGTGGTGGCGACCGGTCAGGTCGCCGTCGAGTCCCTCGACCGAATAGGCGCGCTTCTCCCGGGCATCCCACGGAAGGTCGTTGTGACCGTCGATGAGCGGAGCCAACCCCATCGCTTCGCGCGCGGCTGGATGCGTGACGGCGGCCAGATCACGGGGGTCAGTCACGGTAGAGACCGAGCTCTGGGACCTTCAACAGCGAACGGGTGTCGCCGTGCTGCGGGTCAAGCAGGATCCGTTCCACAGAACCATCCTCCACGATCCGGCCACGATGCATGACCGCGACGCGATCGGGAACGTTGGTGATGAGATTCTGCGCTACTTCCTTGAGACGGTGTAACCATGCATTTGCCCGAGCTGACGCCGGACGTCGCCTGGTCCGTGTGCCTGCGCGACGCCGAGACGTCGGACGTCCTGGCCGAGCACGACCCGCTGGCCGTGCTGCGCACCGCGAGTGTTGGCAAGATCCTCCTGCTCGTCGAGGTGGCTGCCCAGGCCGAGTCCGGCGCCCTCGACCTCGACGAGGAGCTCAACTGGACTGACGAGGACGCCGTGGCCGACTCCGGGCTCTGGTACCTGATGCGTCGCCGCAGCTTCGCGATCGATGACCTGTGCTGGCTGATCGGCGGCGTCAGCGACAACCTCGCCACGAACGTGTTGCTGCGCCGTGTCGGTCTTGCCACCATCTATGTCCGGACCAAGACGCTGGGCTTCGAGCGGTCGGAGCTGCTCGACCGCGTGCGGGACGATCGCGGCCCGGACGACCCGCCAACGCTCTCCCGCGGCCGCGCCGGCGAGCTGTCCGACCTGATGGCCCGGCTGCGTCGAGGCGAGATCGTCTCGCCCGCCGTGAGCGGGCGAGTGCTGCGATGGCTCGCCGCGAACACCGACCTGTCGATGACGGCATCCGCCTTCGGCCTCGACCCGCTCGCCCACGCCGAGCCCGACCGCGACATCACGCTCGTGAACAAGACGGGCACCATCAGCACCGCTCGCGCCGACGTCGGGATCGTGACCGGGCCGCACGCTGCAGTGGCGTACGCCGTGCTTGCCGACTGGGACGGGGACCGCGATCCGCGCGACCGAGTCCTCGCCGACATGGCCGTGATCGGCGACCTTGTCCGCGCCCACGTGACGGGCGGCTGAGCCGTCGCCGCCGAGTTCGAACCGGCCAGTCCGGTCCGGTAACCTTCCCCACGGTGGCGTGTCCGAGCGGCCTAAGGAGCACGCCTCGAAAGCGTGTGAGGGCTTACCCCCTCCGTGGGTTCAAATCCCACCGCCACCGCACGGTGGAAGCCCCCGATGTTCACGGCAATTCCAGTGAATTCGGGGGCTTCTCGTGGTGGCGAACGACGGTCTTGTGCACCAACCCGAGCGGAGCGGAAGACCTCGGCGATCGTCGTCGGCGGCGAGCCCGGGCCTTGATGCTGGGCACCGCGACATCACTACAGCGAGACCTCGCGGTTGGTGCTGGGAAACTTGTCGGGGTCTCCCGATGCCGCCGCACGAGCTGCACCCAGGAGGCGCGCCACCTTGCTCGACGGTCCTTCCCAGTACTCGGCACTTTCGGCGTGCACCTTGATGAGCGCCAAGCCCGGTGTGTCCAGCTCGTCCGGGAACCACGCCTTCAGCGGAGCCGACCAGAGCTCTTCGGCCTTGTCGCGGTCGTGAACCAGCTCGGCAGTTCCCGACAGCGACGTCCATTCGCCGCCCTTGTCGTTGACGAAGGCGACGTTCACCTGCGGGTTCGCCTTGATCTGGGCCGCCTTGTCCGAGTCGTCGTACGCGAAGAACCACAAGTCGCCGTCGAACTCGGCCTCCTGCAGGGCCATCGGCCGGCTGACGTGCCGCCCGTCCTGCGTCATCGTCGTCAGCATGCCGATGTTGGCTCGGTCGACGAGCTCGGCGATGTGGTGGATCTCCTCGGAGTGGCTGGTCATGGTTCCTCGCATCATGATGGGTTTCGGATCTGCACATGTGTCGTACCCCACCCGTTCGAGCCCAACCATGTCGCGGTTGGCGTCGAACTGCTCACGGGTACTGATCAGAGGACGGAGGCTCCGATGGCCGATGACTCCGAGCACCAGCGACCGCTCGAGCTGGACGACGCGACCGTCGAGGCGTTGGGAAAACTGAGCGAGGCGCTGGAAGCGGTCGAGGAGGCGCGGGGCCGCCTGTACGGGTTCCACCGGTTGACGGGAACCGCGGACTTGGCGCTGGGCGAGGCGGTCGAGCTGCTGCGCAAAGCGGGGCACGACGCGCTCGCGGACGAGATCGCCGACGATCTCGTCGGGCGGAACGTGCTGTACGGGCGCTGGACGTTTCAGGTCGTCGAGGAGTACGACGAGCACTACTACCGCACCTTCCGATCGCTGGAGGAGCGAGCCCGTGACACTCTTGCCGGTGGGCGGCGCCACCTTCACGAGGCGGAGATGAAGGCTGACCGTCGCACCCCGGGGCACGCCGCCCACGAAGCCGATCCGTCGGACTGAACGGCAGCGACGATGGCTTCTCGAGCGAGACTGATCGCCACCCGGCTGCCCGAGCAACCCACCGCTGCCGTGATCGTCATGCACGGCGGAGGCAGCCGTCGCGGCAACATGATGGTGAGCCCCACCCAGTTGTCAGTGCTACGGATGATTCCCATCGCCAAGCGGCTCGCTCTGGTCGGCCGGGGTCGGCTCGCGGTGTTCCGTCTGCTGAACTCCACGCGTGGCTGGGACACCAAGCACACCCCCGTGGACGACGCGCACTGGGCGCTCGAGGAGATCCGGGCGACCGTCGGGCGCACCCTGCCCACGTCGCTGGTCGGCCACTCACTGGGGGGCCGGGCTGCACTCCTCGCGGGCTCCCACCCCGACGTCGCGAGCGTCGTCGCGCTCAACCCGTTCCTCTACCCGGCCGACGGTCGCACTGACCTCTCCGGCAGGTCGGTGCTGATCGTCCACGGCACCGACGATCGCATCGCGAATCCGGCGACCGCTGAGGCCGTGGCGACAGACCTCTCCCGCTCGACTCGGGTCAGCCTGATCCGGGTGAAGGGCGGCAAGCACGCCATGCTCGGTCGTCACCGGCTGTTCGACGGGCTCGCCGCCGAGTTCGTCGCCGTGACCCAGCTCGGTGCGGAGCCGCGCGGCGCGCTGGCCGACGCACTCGCGGATCAGGCGTGGGTGGACGTCTGACGCCTGGGTCTCCTCGTCGCGACCGGCTGGAACCTCAGCTGCCGGTGAGGGTGAGGCTCGCGGAGTCGATCGACGCAGGCGAGAGCACGTGGCTGATGGCCAGCGCCGCGGCGCCGATCACGCCGGCGCGCCCTCCGGCGCGCGAAGTGGTGATCGTGAGGTGCTCCGTGGCCAGCGGCAATGAGCGGTTGTAGACCACTTCGCGGATGCCGGCGATGAGACTCTCGCCGGCGTCGGCCATCGCTCCGCCGATGACGACGGCCGACGGGTTCATGACGTTGACGACGGTGGCGACGACCTCACCGATGTCGCGACCGGCCTGCCGCACCACCTGTCCGGCAGCGGCGTCACCGCCACGCACGAGGTCCACCACGTCCTGGCCGCCCTCGGCCTCGACCCCCAAGTCGCGCAGGTTTCGCGCCAGCGCAGGTCCGGCCGCGATGGCTTCGAGGCATCCTTGGTTGCCGCATCGGCACGTGACGTCGACTCCGCGCGCCACCTGCACGTGGCCGAGGTCTCCGGCCGCCCCTTGCGCGCCACGCTGCAGCTCACCTCCGGAGATGAGGCCGGCGCCGATGCCGGTGGCGACCTTGATGAACACCAGGTCCTTCACCTCGGGCAGATGGGCGTGCTGCTCGCCGAGGGCCATGATGTTGACGTCGTTGTCGACGAGGACGGGCACGGCGAAGGTCTGCTGGATGTGGTGGGGGACGTCGTAGCGGTCCCAGCCGGGCATGATCGGCGGATTGATCGCCCGTCCCGTGGAGTGCTCCACCGGACCGGGCAGACCGAGGCCGATCGCGGAGAGCTCGGCCCTGGTGCGCTTCTGCTCCTTCATGAGCTTGCCGATCGCGTCCTGGGCCCATCCGAGCACCTTCTCCGGGCCCGAGGCCACGTCGAGCTCGGCGCTTCGTTCGGCCAGCACGACACCGGCAAGGTCGGCCAGGGCGACGCTCGTGTGGCTCGCGCCGATGTCGACCCCGGCCACGACATGGGATGCGAGGTTCAGGGCCAGCAGCGAAGGTGGGCGGCCGCCGCTGGATGAAGCCTCGCCGTAGGGAGCGATCAGGCCGAGACGCATCAGCACGTCGATCCGGGCGGCGATCGTCGACCGGGACATCCCGGCCGCATGCGCGAGCTGCGACCTGGTCCGGGGCTGACCGTCGCGCAGGAGCTCGAAGACGTCGCTGGTCCGCACGGGAGGAAGTGAACCACGGCGACTTATGTATGGGCAAGTATCAACTTCTGCCGAGGTCTCGACAAAAGGGCGGACCCGTGCCAGAGTTGGCGCGTGAACGAGATCGGCGAGGGCCGAACGCTCCTGACGGTGAAGGGGCTGTCCAAGAGCTTCGTCGGGTTCAGGGTGCTCCACGACGTGGATCTCGAGCTGCACGCCGGCCAGGTGCTCGGCATCGTCGGGGAGAACGGCGCGGGGAAGTCGACCCTCATGAAGATCCTCGCCGGGGTCTACCAGGCGGACGAGGGCGCCATCGAGCTCGACGGCGACGAGGTCGCCTTCAGCCACCCGGTCCAGGCCCAGCAGGCCGGCTTGTCCACGGTGTTCCAGGAGTTCAACCTCCTGCCCGAGCGCACGATCGCCGAGAACATCTACCTCGGGCGCGAGCCGCGTCGCCGGGGCCTCGTCGACACCGCCCAGATGAACCGCGACACCGAGGCCCTGCTCACCGAGCTCGGCGTCTCGGGACTTCGACCCACCCGGCGGGTGCGCTCCCTCTCCGTCGCCGAGCAGCAGGTGGTCGAGATCGCCAAGGCGGTCAGCTACGACGCCCGCATCATCCAGATGGACGAACCCACGGCGGCGCTCGCCGAGCACGAGGTCGACCTGCTCCACGCGATCATCGCGAAGCTCACCGACAGCGGAGTCGGCATCCTCTACGTCTCGCACCGGCTCAAGGAGATCTTCGAGCTCTGCGACACCATCACCATCCTCAAGGACGGCGCCCAGGTCACCACGAAGCCCGCTGACGAGCTCGACGAGGCCGAGCTCGTGCGGCTGATGGTCGGACGATCCATCTCGTCGTTCTTCCCCGATCCGCTGCCCGGCACCGAACCCGGCGAGACCTTGCTGGAGCTGAAGGGTGCCGGCAACGGCTACGTCGACGGCATCGACCTCACGCTCCGTGGCGGCGAGATCGTCGGGATCTCCGGCCTGCAGGGATCCGGCCGCACCGAGCTGCTCGAGGCGATCTTCGGCGTCCGGCCGCTGACCCGAGGCGAGATGCTGCTCGGCGGACAGGCGGTGCGTCCGGGGGGGCCGCGCGAAGCCATCCGATCCGGCATCGCCATGATCACCGAGGACCGCAAGGTCACCGGTCTCGCACTCAGCCAGACCATTCTCGACAACGCCCTCGGGGTCGTCCGCAGCGTCTTCCCAGGACGGACCGGCGCGGCGCGGCGACAGATTCCCGGCCTGCTCTCCTCGCTGGAGGTCTCGGCCCGCGCGATGGACCAGGAGGTCCAGTTCCTCTCCGGCGGCAACCAGCAGAAGGTCGTGCTCGGGCGCTGGCTGGCCACCGAGCCACGCGTGGTCCTCATGGACGAGCCGACCCGCGGCATCGACGTGGGCGCCAAGCACTCCATCTACGAGCTCATGCGCAGCCTGGCCGCGCAGGGCGTGGCCGTGCTCATGGTGTCGAGCGAGCTGCCCGAGCTGATCGGCATGTCCGACCGGATCCTGGTGATGCGTGACGGACGCCTGGCGGGAGAGCTTCCCGGCGGCGTCGACGAGGAGACCGTCATGCAGCTCGCCACCGGCGTCACCCAAGCTGTGCCAGATTCGGGAGAGGTGGCCTGATGCGCGAGCGGTTCGGCCGGCTCACGTCGACGGGCATCGTCTACGGGGTCCTCCTGGTGGCGATCGTGATCGGCACCATCCTCACCGCGACGGAGGGCCGCAACTTCTTCGCCTCCGGCAACATCGCCGCGATCCTCACCTTCACCAGCACTCTCGGGCTGATCGCCATCGGCCAGACGCTCGTGATCCTGGTCGGGAGCCTCGATCTCTCCGTGCCGTACGTGGTCAGTCTGTGCAGCGTCGTCGCCGGCGGGGTGATGGCCGACCAGACCGGGAACATCGTCCCCGGGGTCGTCGTCGCCCTGGCCATCGCCGCCGGGATCGGCGCCGTGAACGGCCTGGTGGTCAGCATGCTCGGCGTGCACGGCTTCATCGCCACGCTGGGCATGGGCCTGATCGTCAGCGGGTACATGACCGCCAACTACAAGGGCACCTCCGGCTCGGCTCCGGAGCCGTTCCGCGTCCTCGACACCGCCAACATCGGGCCGGTACCGCTGTCGGCGATCATCATGCTCGGCTGTGCCCTGCTTGCGATCCTCATGCTGCGCAGGACCCGGGTCGGCCACCACATCTACGCCGTCGGCGGCGATCGGGACGTCGCACGCCTCTCCGGCATCCGCACCGCGGTGCCCGTCGTGGTCGCCCACACGTTGTGCTCGATGCTCGCAGGCCTGGCCGGCCTGCTCCTCCTCGCCCGCCTGAGCGTCGGCAACCCGACGATCGGGTCGCAGGGCGACTACGACCTCATGTCGATCGCCGCCGTGGTCCTCGGTGGCACCCTCCTGGCCGGTGGCAAGGGCAACATCGTCGGCACCGTTGGTGGCGTCGCGATCTTCGCGGTGATGGACCAGGTGATGAGCGTCATCGAGGTGACGTCCTTCCTCCAGGACGTCTTCCGTGGGCTGGTCATCGTCCTCGCGGTCGCGGTCTACGCGCGACGTGAGATCGAGCGCCGACCCGCACCGTTCGAGCGTCCGACCACGCTCGACGCGGCGCTGCAGGAGGCACGATGACCGACGTCACGGCCCTGCGACCGGACGTGGCCCGGCCTCCGCTGCCCGAGCACAGCAGCGGGCTGGCGGGCCGGATCGCCGCCAGCGGCGCGACGCCCGGCGGCGCGGTGTTCGTGCTGGCGGCGGTGCTCCTCATTGCGACGATCGTGGCCAACCCCAACTTCGGCGATCCCGAGGTCCTGATCCGGTTCCTCGGACGCACGGCCCCGATCGCCATCGCCGCCGTCGGCCAGTACTACGTGATCGTCTCCGGTGAGTTCGACCTCTCGATGGGTGCGGTCATCTCACTCCAGGTCGTGCTCGCCGGGAACATGATCGGCGACGACGCCGGGATGATCCTGCCGGTCGTGGCGCTGATGCTCGTGCTCGGTGCGCTCATCGGCGTCGCCAACGGGCTCGCGACCACGGTGCTCAAGGTGCCGAGCTTCATCGTGACGCTCGGCATGATGCTCGCCCTCGCCGGCATCGTCGACTACATCACCGGAGGTGCGGCCAAGAGCAACCCGGTCGATGAGTTCCGCCAGATCGGGCGCGGCGGCATCGAGGACGTGCCGGTGGTCGGGATCCTGCCCTACTCGCTCATGATCCTGATCGTCGTGTGCGTGGCCTCGGTGTGGCTGATGCGTCGCCCGTACGGCCGGACACTCATCGCCGCGGGAGACAACGACGAGGCCGCCCGGCTGGCCGGCACGTCCCTGGTCTGGCTGAAGACCCGGGCCTTCGTGCTCTCCTCGCTCTCGGCCACGCTGGCCGGCATCCTGCTCGTCGGCTATGCGGGCGTGCACCCGTCGGTGGGTCAGGGCTACGAGTTCACCGCGATCACCGCGGTGGTGCTCGGTGGCGTGCTGCTTGGCGGCGGTCGCGGCTGGGTGATGTCCGCCGCCGCCGGCGCGTTCGCCCTCGAGCTGCTGTTCACCTTCTTGACCGCGCTCGACGTCATCGACTCCGCCTGGCGGGAGACCATCCAGGGCGTCATCATCATCGTCGCCGTGGCCGTCGCCGCCCGTGCCTGGCGGGCCGGCCGCCGACCGTCACGCCGACGCCGGCAACCCGAACCGAACACGGAAACATCCACACCCATGCCCGAACCGGGCGCAACCACAGGAGAACACTGATGCGCAAGACACGACTGAAGGCTGCTCTCGCGGCCGTCGCGGCGCTGACCATCCTCGCCGCGTGCGGCGGCGGTGGAGGCGACGGAGACGAGCCCAAGGAGAGCAAGTGGTTCGTCCAGGCGGACTTCGACAAGCAGGACGAGCAGCGCACGGCAACGTTCGAGGGCAACCCCGACGAGCCGTGGCTGCAGTACATCGACGGCGACATGACCGACACGGCCGACTTCAAGGTCGACGGTGAGCAGAAGGTCTGCTTTGCCAACGCGTCGATCAGCAACCCGTGGCGCCAGACCGGCTGGATCACGATGAACGAGCAGCTCAAGGCGCTGCAGGACAAGGGCGTCATCTCCGAGATGGAGACGCGCGACGCCGGCGACGACGACAACACCCAGATCGCCGACATCGACTACTTCATCAGTGAGGGCAAGTGCGACGCCTTCGTGATCTCGCCCAACTCCACCGCCGCGATGACTCCTGCGGTCGAGCGGGCCTGTGACACCGGCAAGCCGGTGGTCGTGTTCGACCGTGGCGTCAAGACCGACTGCGCGACGTCGTTCATCCACCCGATCGGTGGCTACGCGTGGGGCATCGACACCGCCAACTTCCTCGTCGAGAACCTCGAGGAAGGCGACAAGGTCGTCGCCCTCCGGATCCTCCCGGGCGTCGACGTGCTGGAGACCCGCTGGGCCGCCGCGCAGAAGATCTTCGAGGAGAACGGGATCGAGGCCAAGGACTACTTCACCGAGGCCGATCCCACGAAGATCAAGTCGATCATCTCCGACGAGCTCGCCGGTGGCGAGGTCCAAGGCGTCTGGATGGATGCCGGTGACGGCGCCGTCGCGGCGATCGAGGCGTTCGAGGACGCCGGCGTCGACTACCCGGTCATGACCGGTGAGGACGAGATGAGCTTCCTGCGCAAGTGGGAGGAGACCAAGCTCAACGGCTTGGCTCCCGTCTACTCCAACTTCCAGTGGCGCACGCCGCTGCTGGCGCTGGAGAAGATCTTCGCCGGCGAGGAGGTCCCGAGGGAGTGGGTCCTGCCGCAGGTGCCGATCACCGAGGAGGAGCGCGGTGCGTACCTGAAGGCCAACGACGGCATGCCTGACGGCCACTACGCGAAGTTCGGTGGAGAGGACCTTCCGGGCAGCCTGAAGCCCTGGCAGGACCGGGTCATTCCGTGATCCGGCGCCGGGCAGTCCCCAGCAACGGAACCGGGGGGCTGCCCGGCAACACCACCACCATCGGACCACCGGCGAACGGAAGGGCGGGCACATGAGAGCCATCGGCATCAACACGTGGGTCTGGACGTCGCCGGTCACCGACGCGTCGCTCCCGGACCTGCTCGGGACCATCGCGGCGATGGGATTCGACGGGGTCGAGCTGCCGCTGGAGAACGCCGGCGACCTCGATCCGGATGTCACGGCCGCGGCTCTCAAGGAGGCCGACCTGAGCGCGTGGGTCGTGGGTGCGATGGCGCCAGGACGCGACCTCGTCGCGACGACGCCCGACGCGGTGGCCGGCACCCAGCACTACCTGCGGTCCTGTGTCGATCTCGCTGTCGCCGTCGGCGCACCCGCCGTGTGCGGGCCGTTCTACGCGCAGACCGGACGCGTGTGGCGGATGACCGACGACGAACGAACCGCGGCCTACGCGGAGTGGCGGGAGAACCTCGCGCCCGTCGCCGAGTACGCCGGCGAGCGGGACGTCCGAATCGGCATCGAGCCGCTCAACCGGTACGAGACCTCGCTGGTCAACACGGTCGACCAGGCGCTCACGGGCCTGGGCTCGCTGCTCGGGCCGACGGTGGGCCTGGCGCTCGACACCTACCACCTGAACATCGAGGAGCGCAGCAGTGCTGCCGCGATCCGCGCCGCAGGGGAGCACCTGGTGCACCTCCAGGTCTGCGGCAACGATCGCGGCAGCCCGGGCCACGACCAGACCGACTGGCCGGGCATCCGGGACGCTCTGGACGAGATCGAGTACGCCGGTGGCCTCACCATCGAGAGCTTCACCCCCGACAACGCCTCGATCGCGGTGGCTGCGTCGATCTGGCGGCCGCTCGCCGCGTCTCCGGACGACCTCGCCCGCGACGGGCTCGCGTTCCTGCGCTCGCTCCTCGCCGATCGGAAGGCGGGTGCCGACCATGCCTGACTCCCAGCGCCCACTCGGCGTCGCCGTCGTCGGCTACTCGTTCATGGGCAAGGCGCACTCCAACGCGTGGCGCAACGTGGGCGCCTTCTACCCGGGCGGCCCGCCGGTGCGTCAGCAGGTGCTCGTCGGCCGCGACGACCGCGCCGTCAAGGAAGCGGCTGCGCGCTACGGCTGGTCCGAGGCGGCCACCGACTGGAAGGATGTCGTGCAGCGTGACGACGTCGACATCGTCGACATCTGCACACCCGGCCACCTGCACGCCGACATCGCGATCGCCGCGCTCGAGGCCGGCAAGCACGTCCTGGTCGAGAAGCCGCTGGCCAACTCGATCGAGGAGTCCGAGGCGATGGTGCGTGCGGCGGCGTCTGCAGCCGGTCGTGGCGTGCGGTCGATGGTCGGCTTCAACTACCGCCGTGTTCCGGCCCTCGCGCTGGCGCGAGAGATCATCGCTCGTGGCCAGATCGGCGACGTCCGTCAGGTGCGTGCCGGCTATCTCCAGGACTGGCTGGCCGACGAGGCCGCGCCGATGACGTGGCGGCTGCGGCAGGAGACCGCCGGGTCCGGGGCGCTCGGCGACCTGGGTTCCCACGTGGTCGACCAGATCCAGTTCCTGCTGGCCCAGCCGGTCACCCGGGCCTCCGGGCACCTGCACACCTTCGTGGACACCCGTTCCGGCGACGACGGCGCTGAGCCGGTCACCGTCGACGATGCCGCCTGGGCGACGCTCGAGACGTCGTCGGGAGTGGTCGCGAGCGTCGAGGTCACCCGCATGGCCACCGGTCGCAAGAACGGCCTGACCATCGAGGTGTACGGCTCACGCGGATCGGTGGCGTTCGACCTCGAGCGGCTCAACGAGCTGCAGGTGCTCGACGCCACCGGTGACCCCCAGGGCGCCCGGCGCGTGCTGGTGACCGAGGAGGATCATCCCTACCTCGAAGCGTGGTGGCCGCCAGGTCACACCCTGGGCTGGGACCACACGTTCACGTCACAGGCCGCGGACTTCCTCAAGGCGATAGCGTCGGACGCCGACCCGTCACCGTCGTTCGCGGACGGGCTGAGCGTGCAACGCGTGCTGGCCGCGATCGAGGACAGTGCGGCAGGCTCGGGGGCAGCCGTCGATGTGGTGCAGGAGGACTGAATGGGCAAGCAGTTCACGCTCTTCACCGGTCAGTGGGCCGATCTCACGCTGGAAGAGGTGGCCGAGCACGCCGCGGGGTGGGGCTACGACGGACTCGAGATCGCCGTCTCGGGTGAGCATCTCGACGCCTGGCGCTGGGACGACGACGCGTACGTGGAGGGGCGGCTGGAGATCCTGGAGCGGCACGGACTCGAGGTGTGGGCGATCAGCAACCACCTCACCGGGCAGGCGGTCTGCGACGACCCGATCGACGAGCGGCACAAGGCGATCGTGCGCTCGCAGGTCTGGGGCGACGGCGATCCGGAGGGTGTGAGGCAGCGCGCCGCCGAGGAGATGACTCTCACCGCGCGACTGGCCCAGAAGATGGGCGTCGACACCGTGGTCGGCTTCACTGGGTCGTCGATCTGGCAGTACGTCGCGATGTTCCCCCCGGTGCCGGCTGAGCGCATCGAGGCCGGATACCAGGACTTCGCCGACCGGTGGAACCCCATCCTCGACGTCTACGACGAGTGCGGCGTTCGCTTCGCCCACGAGGTCCACCCCTCCGAGATCGCCTACGACTTCTGGTCCACCGAAAGGACGCTGGAGGCGATCGACCACCGGCCGGCCTTCGGCCTGAACTGGGATCCCAGCCACATGATCTGGCAGGACATCGACCCGGTGGCCTTCATCAGCGACTTCGCCGACCGCATCTACCACGTGGACTGCAAGGACACGCACATGCGCGTGGGTGGCGGTCGCAACGGCCGCCTCTCCTCGCACCTGCCGTGGGGGCATCCGCGCCGAGGTTGGGACTTCGTGTCCACCGGTCGCGGCGACGTGCCGTGGGAGGACTGCTTCCGCGCCCTGGCTGCCATCGGCTACGACGGCCCGATCTCCGTGGAGTGGGAGGACTCGGGCATGGACCGCCTGCAAGGAGCGCCCGAAGCCCTCGAGTTCCTGCGGCGCTTCGACTTCGATCCGCCCACCACGTCGTTCGACGCGGCCTTCAGCTCGGATTGACGACTGCGACCCCGTGGCTTGTCATGGGGTGTGGCCACGAAGGTGAAGCACCCCGGTCGGGTGCTCGTGGTCGTCCTGCTGGTCGGTGGAGTGGTGGTCGGGATGTTGTATTGGCTGCAGCGTCAGATGATCTACTTCCCGGACGCGTCGCCCGTGCCGCCGGCCGGGGACGTCATCGAGGGAGCGCGCGACGTCACGCTGCACACCGACGACGGGCTCGAGCTCGGCGCATGGTTCGTGCCTGCTGCGCCTGGGCAGCGAGACGGTGATCGCCGGATGGCGGTGCTGGTCGCTCCCGGCAACGGCGGGAATCGCATCGGCCGCGCCGACCTGGCGGAGGAGCTTCGGCGTCGCGGGCTCGCCGTGCTCCTGATGGACTATCGCGGATACGGCTCCAACCCGGGCAGCCCGAGCGAGGACGGCCTGGCGCGTGACGCGGTGGCCGCCGCGAATGCGCTGGAGGATCTGGGCTACCCGGCCGAGCGCACGATCTACTTCGGGGAGTCGCTGGGCACCGGTGTCGTGGCGGCCCTCCAGACGCGACGACCCCCGGCCGGCGTCGTGCTGCGGTCGCCGTTCACCGAGTTCGCGGATGTCGGGTCAGAGCACTACCCGTGGCTGCCGGTCCGCCGGTTGCTGCGCGATCGGTTCCCCGTCACGGATGACCTCGCCGACAGCGACGTGCCGGTGACCGTGATCTACGGCGACCAGGACACGATCGTGCCCACGAAGATGAGCAAACGAGTGGCCGACGAGGTGCCGGTTCTGGCCGAGCGGGTGGTGATCACCGGCGCGGGCCACAACGACGCCGTCATGTTCGGCCCGCGAGTGGCCGACGCGGTGGAACGCCTGGCCGACCAGGTCGGCTGAGCCGGGACGCGCGGATCAGGACCGCGGCGGCCATGAGCCACCAGATGGCAGCGGTGAGCCATCCGAGGCTGACGTTGTCGCTCCCGTGGAACAACTCGCTCGCGAACCCTCCGCCGATGGCGTTGTTGGTGGCATGCATCAGCATCACGATCAGGACGCTGTCCCGAGCGGAGTGGAACACCGCGGCGATCACGACGCTCACGGCCACGACCTGGAGCGCATCAGTCCACAGGATCTGCCCCACCAGGAACAAGGGCCCGTGCCAGAACACCCAGAACCCGCCAAGGACCAACGGGCCGGCCAGGAGTCCGAACCGCTCCTCGAACCGAGCCAGGGCGAAGCCACGAAATCCGGGCTCCTCCCAGGCGCCACCGATTCCCGGGATGAGGAGGAAGGCCAGCATCGTGAACGGCACGTTCCACCACAGCGACACATCCGCCTCAGTCGGCTGCGCCGCACCCAGCGTGAGGTTCGCCAGGATGGCGGTCCCGCTGGCCAGCAAAGGCAAGCCGATCGCCGCAACGTAGACGCGAGCCGGGACGCGCCAACGGACCATCGAGCGCAGCAGCCGGGTGATCCCGGTACGGCCGGTGGTCATGGCCAGGACGATGAGGGCGGCGAGGAACGGGCCGAACCCGGCGATCGGGACCGGCGATGCCCCAGCTGCATACAGGGCCGCCGGCCACCAGGACAACAGGCACGACAGCACGAGGAAGCTCACCAGCGGCGCGCGTCGGACGACGGTGATCACGCGACCAGGCGATGGCGAGGTCCCGACGACGGTGGTCATGTCGTGGACCCTGTCGTCACCAGCGGAAGCCTCGTGGTCGGTGCGACGCCGAAGTGATCGGCCAACCGATGGGTGCCGGTGGTCGGAGCCAGGAAGTCGTTGGTCAACGCCCGCGCGGTGAAGTCGGTGACCTCGGCGAGGCGGGGATGTGCACGCCGGATCACGCGGGCGAAGACGATCAACACCCATCGGGGAAGGTGCAGGAGGCGAGGCTTCCGGCCCGCGGCCGCAAAGGCCAGCCGGACGATGTCCGCACGGGTCAGCACCTCGGGTCCACCGAGCGGGATCCTGACGTTCGTGGTCTGGCCCAGGACGTCGACGCAGACCTGGGCGACTTCTCGTGGGTGGACCGGGTTGGTCCGGGCCAGGCCGTCGCCGGGGACGAACGCGAAGCCTCGTCGAGCCATCGAGACGAGGGGATCGAAGACGGGAAACATCCCCGTCGGCCGCACGACCGCGTAGGAGATGCCGGAGTCGCGGAGACCCTCGACGACCTTCTCGTGGGCGCGCACGTACGTGGTTCCGGCCCAGCTGGAATGCAGCAGCAACGACACGTACACGAATCGCCGCACGCCGGCACGCTGTGCGGCCTCGAGGAGGTTCAGGTTGGCGACGGTGTCGATGTCCAGGAAGCTGCGCCGATCGGACCGGCCGAAGGCCATCGGTGCCCCGAGGCAGGAGATGACGCCATCGATGCCTGTCATGGCTCCGACCAGGGTGTCGGGATCCGTGGCGTCGCCGACGACGATCTCGTCGACGAGCCCGGCGAGCTCCTGGGCGCGAACAGGGTCCCTCGACAATGTCTTGACCCGATGGCCGTCCGCTCGGAGGAGGGTCACGACCTCGCGTCCGAGCATTCCGGTCGCTCCAGCGACCAGGACGGTGCGGGACCGCTGGGTCCGCACGGGACTCACGCTCCTGCCGCGGGCTGCGCGGCATCGCCGCTGATGGTGGCAACCGCTCCACCGGTGCGGACCTGGGCTGCTGCGTCGAACACGGGGCGGAGCGCCCGGATCTCATAGACCATCACCCCGGCTTGAACGGCCGGGTCCGCATCCATCACGGCGCGGGCCGCCGGCTCGTCCGCAACGTTCAGCACGGCGATGCCTCCGCCGTGGTCGAACGGTCCGCCGAGCTGCAGGACTCCGGAGTCGTAGTGGCGGCGCATGGCCTCGAGATGGTCCTCGACCGGCTGTCCCTGCTCGTATACCGACTTGCCCTCGAGCCAGCGAGGGCCGTGTCCGATCAGTGCGATGTACTTCCTCATGGTGAGCCTCCATACGCAATAGTATGGTCGTTACCATACGCATACGTATGGAAGCGGGTCAAGAGTTCCGGCGGAATTTCCATACGCTAGGGTATGGACATGTCGGAACCCACGAACAAGACGTCAGCCCGCCAGCGACTCGGTCGTCAGGACTGGGTCGAGGCGGCTCTCCGGGCCCTCACGGTCGGGGGGCTCGCGGGCCTGTCGGTCGAGCGGCTCGCCACCGAGCTGGGAGCGACCAAGGGCAGCTTCTACTGGCACTTCAAGGACAGGGCCGCCCTCATCGAGGCGACGTTGGACGAGTGGGAGCGACGAGACACCGACGAGCTCATCGAGCGGGCGTCGTCGATCGACGATCCGCGCGAGCGCTTGCGCTGGCTCTTCCGCGTCGTGTTCGGTGAATCGGCGGCGGTCGGCATCGACACGGCGCTGCTCGCCGACGCCGACTCACCCCTGGTGGCGGCTGCCCTCGAACGAGTCGCTTCCACTCGGCTCCGCTACATCGAGGCGCAGTTCAAGGAGATGGGCCTCGATGCCGGATCGGATCGGGCCATGCTCACGTACACCGCTTTCGTCGGACTCGCCCAGCTCCGCCGGACCACGCCCGACCTCGCCCCGCAGGGCCGGCGCTCGAAGCGGTATCTCGAGAACATCACCGAGTGGTTGATCGGCTGAGCGTCGTTCAGGCGGGTTGTAGCTGCGCGGCCACCGGCTCCTCGGCCGGCGCTGCTCCGTCGTACGAGTGGGTGAGCCGGCGGTAGGCCTTGCTCGAGAACGCCAGGAGGACGACCACGAGCATCACCGAGCTGGCGACCACGAACGTGAGCGCGATGCCGCGGGCCTGGCCATCGCCGAGCAGCCACCCGAACGAGGACCGTCCCGAGTCCGTCGCCATGAACGGGATCAGCAGGAACTGGGCCAGCGGTCCGACGACGAAGGCGGCCAGCGGGGTCGACGCGGTCTCGATGCTCTGGGCGAACCCGAACACACGTCCCTGCTTCTCGAACGGGACGAGTCGCTGCAGGATGGTCTGCTCGGCCGCTTCGGCGATCGGGACCGCCAGCATGAATCCGAACATGGCGGCGACGAGCAGGCCCTGCGAGTCGCGGAGAGCGCTGCTCATCCCGATCAGGGCGATGGCCACGTTGATCAGCAGCAGGGTCCGCACGGGGTTGCGTCCCAGCCCGAATCTGGACACCAACGCCCCGCCCGCGATGAACCCGACGCTCACCACGGCGAGGACCAGGCCCCAGGCTTCCACGGAGAACAGGGTCAGACCGTAGGGATCCATCAGCGTCATGTAGACGCCCATCACCAGGTTGTTGAACGTCGTGAAGAAGACGAGTGGCAGCAGGCCCGGAACCGAGCGGAGCGTGAGCCACGCGGTACGGGGGCCGGACCGCACGCTGTCGACCGATCGGTGCACCGGGGGTTCGTCGATGCGAATCGGGAGCAGGTGCGCCAGGACCACGACAGTCAGCACGATCGCCACCGCGACCGTGCCGCCCATCCCGATCAGGCCCACCGACAGTCCGCTGAAGACGCTGGTGATCATGTGGCCGATGCCGATCACGGTGCCGACCATCCCGTTCGCCTTGTCGCGACGATCCTCAGGGACCAGCAGCGTCACCGTGGTGGACAACGCGATGCCGCGCAGCTGACCGGCTATGCCACCGACGAGAACGAGGCCGGCGAACGCCCAGAACCAGATGCCAGTCCAGTCGGCCACCTGGCCGGCGGGGACGGCGAAGAAGACGAATCCGGCGGTGGCGAAGGCCGCCAAGGTGACGACGGTCGAGACCTGCATCGACGCCTTCTTGCGGTGGCTGTCGACGAACGCTCCCAGGAACGTCCCGCTCACCGCACCCACCAGCATCGAGACGCCGGACAGGAGCGAGGCCGCGAGGACCGAGCGGGTCTCGAGGTAGACCCAGAACGTCATCGCGAAGGACAGGTAGGTGCTCGTCACGTTGGCGAGCAGCGTGTTCACGAGAATCCGGCGGAATGTGCTGGACCCGTCCGTTGTCGCGGGTGGCTCGGACGGGAAGGTGTCGGTGATGGTGGTGGACATCCGATCTGCTCCTGAGTCGTGGTGCGGTCTTTCTCCGCCTCCTACTCACACCACGAACGGGCTGACCCGGATACGACACCCCTCATTCAGGAATTTGATCGCGGCGGCGCGCGAGGTAAGCCCGCTCCGCAGAGTTCTCGGTCGCGCCGATGGCCGCGTCGTACTCGCTGCGGGCGTCCGCACCGCGACCCAGCCTGCGGAGCAAGTCGGCGCGGGCGACGTGCCAGGCGTGATAGCCGTCCAGTGCGGTGGCGTCGACGAGGGCAAGGCCGACGTCGGGTCCGTCGACCTCGGCCACGGCGATGGCGCGGTTCAGGGCGACCACGGGCGTCGGCGCGATCGCCATGAGCTGGTCGTACAGCGCGACCACCTGGCCCCAGTCGGTGTCGCGGGCGTCAGCGGCGTCGGTGTGGACCGCGTTCACGGCCGCCATCAGCTGGTACTGGCCGGGCCGCTCATCGGACGTTGCCACCCGCTCGAGGCGCTCACGCACGAGGGCGTGGCCCTCGGCGATCTGCGCCTGGTCCCAGCTGCCGCGGTCCTGCTCGTCGAGGGTGACGAGCTCGCCCGCGGCGACCCGAGCGGTGCGGCGGGCGTCGATCAGCAGCATCAGGGCGAGCAGGCCCGCGACCTCGCCCTCGTCGGGGAGCAGCTGCCGCAGCACCCGGCCGAACCGGATCGCCTCGTCCGTCAGCTCGACGCGAATCGGGTCGTCGTCCGAGCCACTGAGATAGCCCTCGTTGAACACGAGGTAGATGACGGCGAGCACGGCCTTCAGCCGTTCGGGCAGGTCGGACGCCTCTGGCACGCGGTAGGGGATGTGCGCGGCCTTGATCTTCGCCTTCGCGCGGGTGATGCGCTGGGCCATCGTGGTCTCGGCCACGAGGAAGGCGCGCGCGATCTCGGCGACGGTGAGTCCGCCGAGCATGCGCAGCGTGAGGGCCACGCGGGCCTCAGGCGCGAGGGCCGGGTGACAGCAGGTGAACACGAGCCGCAGACGGTCGTCCTCGACCGGGCCGGTCGGTTCGGGTGGTGTGTCGTCGGTGATCATCATGGCGGCCTGGTGCTTGGCGTCACGTCGGGATTCACGGCGGATGCGGTCGATGGCCTTGTTGCCGGCAGTGGTGGTGAGCCATGCACCGGGGTTGGGCGGAAAACCGTCGACCGGCCACCGTTCCACGGCGATGAGGAGGGCTTCGCTCACCGCGTCCTCGGCGACATCGAGGTCACCGAATCGGCGGGCGAGCGACGCCACCACACGTCCGTGCTCCTCGCGGACGATCCGCTCGATCTCCGCGTGGACATGAGCGTCAGCGCTCAAGAGATCCGGCTCATTCAGCCTCGAACGGTCGGACCTCGACCGGCCCACGGCAAGCGGCCGACGCCTCGGTGGCGAGCCTCTTCGCCACGTCGAGGTCGGGTGCCTCGATGATCCAGAAGCCACCGAGGTGCTCTTTCGACTCGATGTGCGGGCCGTCGGTCGTGATCACCTCGTCGCCGGTGGCGTCGATGGTCGTGGAGGCGTCGATCGGCTGCAGTCCGCCGCCGAACACCCAGTAGCCGTCGGCCTGGAGCTGTTGGTTGAACCGGTCGACCGTGTCGTAGACCGCTTGCAGCTCGTCGGGCGCGTACGGGTCGGAGCCGTCGTCGTGGACGGCCAGCATGTACTGCGTCATTTCGGATCCTCTCCTTGGTGGTGGCCGATCGGCCACCCCTCACCCTGTCCACGAACGGCGTGACGCCGATACGACCATCTTTGCCGACATGTCTCGAAACCCGCCAATGGTGCCCGCGGCGTGACGTGAAAATGTTGAGTCTTGGGAGTCGGCTGTAGCGGTGGACGGGGAGCGGGAGCATGGCGAGGTCGGGCAACAGGCGGCGCGAGCTGACGGCCGCACGGGGGAGTCGGTGGGCCGCCGTCGTCTGCCTGCTCGTGCTCGCACCGGTCTGCGCGGAATACCTCGCCGCGTACGACGACTCGACCGGAGACCCGGGAGCCCTGTTGCTGGGCCTCGTGTTCTTCGTCCCGCTCTACGGCTGCCCGGCGCTGCTCATCAGGGAGGTCGCTCGCCGCACCGGGATGACCTGGGTCGGCATCGTCGCCCTGGCGACCGGCTTCGGCATCGCGCAGGCGGGGCTCGTCGACCAGTCGATCTTCCGCCTGAGCTATCGCGACCTGCCGGAGTGGGTGAACTGGGCGACGCCCACCTACATCGAGCCGTTGGGACTCAGCGCCTACCTGGCCGTGACGTTCGTGGCCGGCCACGTGATCGCGTCGTTCTGCGCGCCGATCGCCATCAGCGAGGCTCTCGTCCCCGAGCAGCGCACCGAGTCGTGGGTGGGACCGGTCGGCCTCGGTGTCACGGCGGGTCTCTACCTGACCGCGGCCGGGGTCATCCTCGACGACCACCTGACCACGGAGTCCGCGGCGATCTCCCTGACCCAGACCGTCGTCACGTCGCTGGTCGTCGTCGCCTTGGTCGTGTTCGCGCTGACGCTCGGTCGGGCCATCCGCCCGTTGGACGACCGGTGGTGCCCTCCGGCACTCCTGGTGTTCGTGCTCGTCGGTGCAGCAGGCCTGGGCAAGGAGTACCTGCCGGTGACGTGGCCGGGCGTCGCCGCTCACGCGGCCGTGCTCGCGGGCGTCGCTGTTCTCGTCCTCTGGTTCGCTCGCTCGACGTCATGGACGCACCTTCACGAGCTCGCCGTCGCGGCCGGCTTCGTGACGGCGCTGGCCATCAACGGGTTCATGACCATGCCGCTGTTCGGCGACGTGCCGCCGTTGCAGAAGTACGCCCACAACTCCGTGCTCGCCGTCGCGATCGCGGCGCTGCTGTTCGTCAGCGTGCGCCGTCACCACGAGTCGGTCCGGTCGCTTCAGTCCTCGTGAGACCGGACCGGGAGCTGGCTATCCGGACTCGTACTTGAAGGAGACCCGCAACTTCGTGCGGAACGTGAAGGCTCCGCCCTCGTCGATGTTGATGTCCTGCTCGACGACCTCGGCGACGCGGAGCTCGCGAACGGTCTCTCGAGCGGTGGTCAGGGCGCTGGTTGCTGCGTCCTCCCACGACTCGGTGCTCGTTCCGATCAGCTCGGTGACTCGGTAGACACTCACGGCACTCTCCTCAAGCTCGATGCACCTTCATCGTGTCCCTGTAGCCGCCGCACCACAAGGCGGGCAGCTCGGCTCAGTCCTCGTGCGACCTGGCGAACGCCAGCGTCTCGCCGCGGGCGCCGCCCATCCACACGTCCTGGCAGGCCGCCGCCATCTCGTCCAGCCCCTCGACGACGGTGGCGAAGACGTTGCCGGGAATCCAGCCCTGGTCGCCGTTGATCAGCAGGTTGTTCCGGCCGTAGAAGAGGGCGAGGTCGACGATGCTCTGGAGCTCGCCCGGGCCGGTGTCGGACTCGTACCCGTACGACGGAGCACCGAGGTCGTCGGCGTCGAAGTCGAAGTAGCAGACGTCGCCGGGGATCGGTGTGATCGTGATGTTCTCCTTGCCCGGCGGAACGTCCGCGAACGCGGGGAGGAGGTTGTAGATCTCGTTGCGCGCGTACTTGCCGTGGTAGACCTGCCCGCTCAGCGGCAGGGCGTCCCAGACCGCGGAAGCCGTGCGCGGCGCCTCGTCGTCGAGCAGTCGAGCGGTGCAGCTGACGCCGCGCGACTCGAGGGTCAGCGTGATGTAGCGGGCCATCGGTACTCCTAGTGGGTGCTGTGGACGGGGCGGTCGGTCGGCCACGCGGCGGCCTTCTCGTAGGCGCGGGCGGCGCGCAGGACGAGTCGATCGGCATGCCGCGGTCCCACGACGTGGAGCCCGACCGGCAGTCCGGCCGGGGTGAAGCCGCACGGGACGCTCGCGGCCGGCTGCTGGGTCATGTTGAACGGGTACGAGTACGGCGTCCAGCTGGTCCAGTGCTGTGACGGCCAGCCGTCCGGCGCCTCCTGGCCGCGCGGGAACGCGGTGATCGGCATGGTCGGGGTCAGCAGCAGGTCGTACGTCTCGTGGAACCGGCCCATGCGCAGGCCGAGGTCCATCCGGACCTGGTTGGCGTCCAGGAACTCCGACGCGTTCACCCACCCTGACGTCTCGATGCCCAGCCGCAGGGCCGGATCGACCTTGTCGATGGCGTCGGGCCCGTAGGCGTCCAGCACCTTCGCCGCGCCCGCGAACCAGAGCAGCTCGAACGCGTCGACCGGATCGGTGAAGCCCGGATCGACCTCCTCGACGACGGCTCCGGCATCGGCGAGGACGTCGACCGCTGCCCGCACCAACGCTTCCACGTCGGGATCGTTCTCCACGTAGCCGAGGTTCGCCGAGTAGGCGATCCGCAGGCCTTCCACACCGTCGTCGAGCCCGTCGAGGAACGAGACGGTGGGAGTCGGCAGCGCCGACCAGTCGCGGGAGTCGAAGCCGGAGATGACGTCCAACAGCAGCGCCGTGTCGGAGACGGTGCGGGTCATGGGGCCGGCGTGCGCGAGGGTGCCGAACGGGCTGGCCGGGAACATCGGCACCAGGCCGTACGTCGGCTTCAGCGCCACCGTGCCCGTGAAGGACGCCGGGATCCGCACCGACCCGCCTCCGTCCGTGCCGACCGACCAGGGGCCCATGCCGAGACCGACAGCAGTGGCACTGCCACCGCTCGACCCGCCGGACGTCAGGTCGGGGTTCCACGGGTTGCCGGTGGAGCCGTGGCGGAGGGAGTCGGTGACGCCCTTCCAGGCGAACTCGGGTGCGGTGGTCTTGCCGAGGAGGACCGCACCGGTCTCGCGGAGCCGAGCGGTGCAGGGCGCGTCCTGGTCCCACGGACCGGCCTCGTCGATCAGCCAGGTGCCGCGGAGCGTGGGCCAGCCCGTCGTGAAGAAGATGTCCTTGATCGACGTGGGCACCCCGTCGCCGGGGCCGAGCGGCTCGCCGCGGCTCCATCGCTCCGACGAGCGTTCCGCGTCCTCGAGTGCGGAGTCGTGGTCGACCAGGACGAACGCGTTGACGGCATCGTTGCCGGAGTCGATGGCTGCCAGCACGTCTCGGGTCGCCTCGAGCGGTGTGAACGAGCCGTCGCGATAGCCGGTCAGCAGCTCGACCGCGGTGAGGTCTCTCAGCTCAGCCATCCGATTCCCCCTCCGCCGGCGCGGCCTGCGCGAAACCGAGCTGCTTGTCGACCACGTTCACCAGCGGGGCGCCATCCATCCATCGCTCGGCGTTGTCCACGAACTGACGGGCCAGGGTGTCCGTCCATCCGACGGCGTCTCCCGACATGTGCGGGGTGATGACGACACCGGGCGTCGCCCAGAGGGCGTGGTCGGCCGGCAGCGGCTCGGTCTCGAACACGTCGAGCGTGGCAGCGGCGATGCTCCCGTTCTCGAGGGCCGACACCAGGGCCGCCTCGTTGACGATCGGTCCGCGGGCGACGTTGATCAGGTGCGCGGTCGGCTTCATGGCCGACAGCACCGTCTCGTCGACCAGGTCCCGCGTCGCGTCCGTGAGCGGAGCGACGACGACCACGTGATCGGCCCAGCCGACCTGCTCGGCCAGGTCGGCGCTGGGCACCACGGACCCGAAGTCGGGGTCGGACTCGCGTGCCGTTCGACCCGCGCCCCGCACCTCCATGCCGACCACGCGCAGCAGCCGGGCGATCTCTCGGCCGATGGAGCCGGTCCCGACCACCAGCACCGTGGCGCCGGCGACGGTCTGCGTCTCCCGGTGCTGCCAGGTGCGGCTGGCCTGGAGGTCGTGGCTGTCGTGCACGTCCTTCGCGACGGCGAGGATCGACGCCAGCACGAACTCGGCGATGGGCCGGTCGAAGACGCCCCTGGCGTTGGTGACGACCACGTCGGACTGCGCCAGCTCGTCGAACATCAACGTGTCGACACCGGCCGCCGCGACGTGGATCCACTCCAGGTGCTGGGCCTGCGGCCACGCGTCACGTACCGAGCTCGAGAAGAAGTCCCAGAGGAACAGCGCCTGCGCGCCGTCGAGTGCGTCGGCGAGCCCGGCGGCGTCGGTGTACCGGACCTCGGCGCGCGCTTCCACCGATTCGAGGTGCGGCGGCCTGCCGGTCTCGGTCGAGCAGAGCACGACGATGACCGGGCCTGCCGGGCGTTCGGTCGAGAATTGGGCTGACAAGACGTGCCCCTCTCGTTCGCGCCGGACTCGTGGGCGACGCTAGGATGTTGCGTCGGATTGTCAACAATCTTGGATCGAGCCCCGTGATCTTCTCGCCTTCATTCATCGCCCGCCCGGACGAGGTGCCGGCCGGCGTCATCGTGCCCTACGACATGGCCCTGGATTCGGAGATGTGGCGCTGGGCTCCCGAGGGTGTGAGCCTCCTGTTCACCCGCACCCCGTACGCCGCGATGCCGGTGACCGTGGAGATGGCCGAGCTCGTCGGTGACGAGGCGGCGGTCGAGCAGTGCACCCTCGACCTGCTCACCGCGAGGCCGGCCGCCTACGCGTACGCCTGCACCTCGGGCAGCTTCGTCAACGGGCTCAAGGGGGAGCGGCGGCTGGTGGAGACGATGCGGTCGGCGGGTGAGGCGGAGGCCGTCACGACCTCGGGCGCCCTGCTCGCGGCGCTGACGCGTCTCGGTGTCCGCCGTGTCGCCACCGCGACGCCGTACGACGCCCAGGTCACCGAGCGGCTGACGACGTTCCTCGAGGAGGCCGACGTCGACGTGGTGAGCAGTGCCCACCTCGGCCTCACCCAGGAGATCTGGACGGTGCCCTACGAGCAGACCCTGCAGCTGGTGCGCGACGCGGACTCCGCCGACGCCGAGGCGATCTTCGTCTCGTGCACCAACCTGGCCACCTACGACGTGATCGCGCCGCTGGAGGCCGAGCTCGGCAAGCCGGTCATCACCGCGAACCAGGTCACCATGTGGGCCATGCTGGAGGCACTGGACCGTCGCGCGGTGGGGCCGCGCCAGTGGCTCATCAGCGGACCGGGCTCATCCCGGGAGGATTCATGACCACCGTCGGGTTGCTCTATCCCGGCCATGCCGCCGAGGACGACTTCGCCGCCCTGGAGGCACGTCTCGGCGGCGACGTTCGGCTGCCTTTGGTGCACACGTCCGTCGGCGAGGACGCGCACCGCGTGGATGCGCTCCTCGACCTGGGCTCGGCGAAACGCTTGGCCGATGGGGCCGCAGATCTCCGTCCGCACCACCCCGACTCCGTCGTCTGGGCCTGCACGTCGGGCAGCTTCGTCTTCGGCTGGGACGGCGCACGCGAACAGGTCCAGGGTGTCGAGGAACTCCTGCAGATGCCGGTGTCGTCGACGTCCATCGCGTTCGTGGAGGCACTCATGGCCCTGGGCTTCACCAAGGTCGCGGTCGCCGCGTCGTACCCGGAGGACGTCGCCGTCCACTTCGTCGACTTCCTCCGCAAGGGAGGCGTGGACACCGTGTCGATCGGCAGCCACGGCATCTACACGGCGGCTGAGGTCGGTCTGCTGTCCAACGAACAGGTGGTGGCGATGGTCAAGGCGGCCGACGTCCCTGAGGCCGAAGCGGTTCTCGTGCCGGACACCGCCATGCATTCCCTGATGTGGCTCGACGACCTGGAGAGCGCGGTCGGCAAACCGGTGCTCACGGCGAACCAGGTCAGCGTCTGGGAAGGCCTGCGGATCGGCGGAGGGTCGACGACGCTCGACGGCCTGGGCGCGCTCTTCCGCTGACTAGCGGTCCTCGAGCACGGCCTTGAGGAACGTCCGGGTGCGGTCGTTGTCGGGGTCGTTGAAGATCTTCTCCGGCGGCCCGTCCTCGACGATGAGGCCTTGGTCGAACATCATCACCCGGTGCGAGACGTCGCGGGCGAAGTGCATCTCGTGCGTGACGATGAGCATCGTGATGTCGGTGGTCTCGGCGATGTCGCGCAGCACGTTCAGCACGTCCACGACGAGCTCCGGGTCGAGCGCGGACGTCACCTCGTCGAGCAGCAGGACCTCCGGCCCCATGGCCAGCGCCCGGGCGATGGCCACGCGCTGCTGCTGACCGCCGGACAGCTGGGTGGGGTGACCCTCGGCGAAGTCCTTCATCCCGACCTTGTCGAGCAGGTCGAGGCCACGCTCGCGCGCCTCGTCCTTGCTCTTGCCGAGCACGGAGACCGGCGCCTCCATGACGTTCTCGATCACCGTCATGTTCGGGAACAGGTTGAACTGCTGGAACACCATGCCGATCGTGCGGCAGGCGTCACGTGTGTACTTCTCCGACGCGAGGACCAGCTTGCCGTCCTTCTGCTCGTGCGTGTGCGGCTTGCCGTTCACCCAGATCACGCCGTCGGTGATCTTCTCCAGCGTCATCAGCAGGCGCAGGATGGTGGTCTTGCCGGACCCCGAGGGACCGATCAGAGTCACCCGTTCACCCGGGGCGACGGAGAAGTTCATTCCGGCAAGAACCGTCTTTTCGCCGAAGCGCTTGACGACATCCTCGAATCGGATGATCGCATCGCTCTCGGTCATGGTTGCGGTGTCACTGGGCAAGGCGGGCCTCCAGCTTTCTCGTCAGGACGGATGTCGGATAGCTCGCCGCCAAGAAGATCAGGCCGGCGATGGTGAGAGGCTCGGTGAACCGGAACGTCGCCGACCCGAACTGGTTGGCCACGTACACCATCTCGCCCACCCCGATCACGATCAGGAACGGAGTCTCCTTGAACAGGGCGATGATCTGGTTGCCCGCGGACGGGACGATGCGGCGGATCACCTGCGGCAGCACCACGGCCCGCCAGGTGCGCTGCGGCGACAGGGACAGCGCCGTGCAGGCCTCCCACTGGCCCTTCGGGATGGCGTCGATGCCGGCCCGGTAGACCTCCGCCATGTAGCACGCGTAGTGCACGCCCAGGACGACGATGCCGGTCACCAGTGCGCTCAGTCTGAGGCCGACGGACGCCAGGCCGAAGTACACGAAGAAGAGCTGGATCGGGATCGGCGTGCTGCGGATGAACTCGATCACGCCGAAGGACAGCCGCGACACGATCTTGTTGTCCGAGCGTCGGCCCAGTGCGAGCACCAGGCCGAGGATGATCGCCACGACCCCGGCAGCCAGCGTGATGCCGAGCGTGAACTTGAGGAACGCGACCAGCAGGTCAGGCAACACGTCCCACGCGTAGTCCCACCGCCACCGCGAGGTCATGCCGAACCCCCTCCGCCGGCAGGCACTGCCATCGCTTCGCCCATCGTGATGTCAACCGGCTTGGGTCCCCGGCCGACTTTCGCGGCCGCGCGCTTCTCCCAGACCCGCATGAAGGCGATGAGCCCCTGGGCGATGACGAAGTACACGATCAACGCGACAACAAACGCCGGCAGGCTGCCGACGTCCGTGCGGAGCTGGTTCACCTGGTACGTCAGCTCGGTGACGGCGACGAAGAACAGCAAGGACGAGCTCTTCAGCATCTGGATGAGCAGGTTGCCGAACGGCGGAATCATCTCGGGGATGGCCTGCGGGAGGAAGATCCGGCGCATCCGGTGCACCTTGCCGAGGCCGAGCGCCACGGTGGCCTCCCACTGGGCCTTCGGCACAGCGTTCACCGCACCCCGGACGACCTCAGCCCCGTAAGCACCGAAGTTGAGGCCGAAGGCGATGGTGGCGGCGGCCAGGGGCTCGAACCGAATGCCCAGCAGCGGCAGCACGTAGAAGATCCACAGCAGCTGCACCACCAGGGACGTGCCGCGGAAGAACTCCACGACGACGCGCACGGTGCCGCGTACCCAGATCGACGGCGACATCGACATCAGCCCGAAGATGAACGAGATGATGAGCGCGGCGACCGCGCCGCAGGCGGTGTAGAGCAACGTGGTGCCGGCGCCGCGCAGGAAGAACGGCGCGGCGTCCAGCAGCTCGTTGAGCACCGGCGATCAGCCCTGGCAGAGCTTCTCAGCGGTGAGGCTCGGGTCCGGCTTCTCGGCCTCGGTGAAGCCGTACGGCTCGACCAGCTCGAGCCACTTGTCGCTGGCGAGCAGCTTCTCCAGCTCGGCGTTGAACGCGTCGCGCAGCTCGGTGTCACCCTTGCGGAACACCGCCGCGCCGGCACCGATCTGCTCCTTGCCGTCGACGACCGGGATGAACGCCTCGGAGACCTCGACCGAGCTGTCGCTCTTCGCCAGGGCGCGGAGCGAGATGCTGGTGAGGGCGAACGCGTCGGCGCGGCCTGACTTCACCGCGTCGAGGCCTGACTGCTGGTCGGCGACGACCTGCAGCTGGCCCTCGGGGACGCCGCTGCCCTTGGCCTGCTCGACCTCGACCGCGCCGGTCATCACCGCGACCTTGGCCTTCTTGTCGGCCGCGGACTTGTAGTCGGACAGCCCGTCCGGGTTGCCCTTCTTCACGAGCAGAGCCGTGGTGGCGACGTACTCGGGGTTGCTGAACGAGGCCTCCTGGCAGCGTTCGGGCGTGATGAACATGCCGGCGGTGACCACGTCGACGCGGTCGGCGTTGAGCGCCTGGATGAGAGCGCCGAACTCGAACAGCTTCGGCTCCAGCTCGACGCCGCCGATCTGGTCGAAGATGTACTGGTGGACCGCGGGGGCCTCGCCCTTGAGGTCGCCACCGTCGGTGTAGGCGTAGGGCCGCTCGTTCGCGAAGCCGACGTTGACCTTCTTGTCCTCCTTGACCCGGTCGAGGGTGTTGCCCTTCGCCGCGCCGGTGCCCGGCTCGGTGGAGCTGCAGGCCGCGAGCACGGCTGCGGCAAGCAAGCCGCCCGCCAACGCCCTCGTCAACTTCGCCGTTCGGCTGGTGTGGGTCATGGCGGACTTCTCTCTATGAGGCTGGTGACGCACGTCACAGGTCTTTCGTGCGAGGCTAGAGTCGCTCGTGCGGATTGTCAACAATCCACCGGAATGGCCGCTTTCAGAACTTGGGCATCAACGCCCGGAGTCCGGTGATCCTTGCAGGTTCCTCGTGTGTCTCAGAGGACGATGGGGTCGCGTCGCGTGGTGGTGAGGATCTCGCCGCCGTCGGCGGTGACGAGCATGGTGTCCGACAGGACGTAGTCGGCGGGCTCCTGGTCGAGCAGCCACGAGAGCGATCGGCCGGTCGCTCCAGGACACGTGCTCCTGGAGGAGCGTGTCGCGCGAACGGATCAACGGCGGCATGGCCGGGTACTCCCGGCCGGCGAGCATCATCTCCGCGTACACGTCGGCTACGACCTCGGGCTGGGGCACGCCCTCTTGCACCGCGGCGAGCCCGGCCTCCATGGCGAGACTGGATGCCTCTGCTGCGCGACGAACGAGCGCGATCTCCGCCGGGCTCTTGACCTGACGGAGCCGCGCGACGAGCTCGGAGGCGTCGACGAAGTCGACCGAGGGGAGGGTCGCCTGCAACGGCTCCCACACCGAGACCGGCAGGCTCATCGACGTCTGCTCGATCCCGACCTCGGCGCTGCTGTCGACGACCGAGCGCACCGTGTCGATGAGTACCGTCGCCGGGTCCTGGTCGTCCGCGAACGGGACGTGGACGCAGTGCGGGACCTGGGCGGCCATGGTCGGTGCCTCCATCGCGCGCGCGACCAGGAGGAGTGGTCCATCGGCTGGCAGGACGAGCACGGTGAGGGCGAAGTGGCCCTGGTGGTTGAGGCCCGTGAGGTAGTGGATGTTCTCCGGACTTGCGACGGCCAAGGCGGCCAGACCGGCGACATCCATCTCCTCGCGGGTCCCGGCGACCCGGGAGCCGAGCTCCGAGGAGCTGAAGAACGGGCTGGTCATCGTGGTCGATCGCGCGCATGGCCTCCACCCTCACCCAGAGCGGCCGAGATTGTCAACAATCCGACCGTGATCGGGTAGGGTGGCCCTGATTTCAGTGAGAGGACGGACCATGGCGCGTACCCAGTCGTTCGAGCCGGTCCATCAGGAATCGACGGCGGCGTTGATCGCCCGCCAGCTGCGCGACGCGATCATGCACGGACGGCTCGAACCCGGCGCCCAGCTCAGTGAGGCAGACCTGTCGGCGCAGTTCGGGGTGAGCCGCGGGCCGCTGCGCGAAGCCATGCAGCGCCTGGTCCAGGAGGGGCTGCTGCGCAGCGAGCGGAATCGTGGCCTGTTCGTGATGGTCCTCGCCGAGGACGACGTGCGCGACGTCTACGCGGCGAGGTCGGCCATCGAACGAGCCGCCGCCACGATGGTTCTTCGCGCGGGCGACCCGGAGGCACTGGCCGAGCTCCGGTCCGCGTGCGCGGCCATGACGAAGGCCGCCAAGAAGAAGGACATGGTGGGTCTCAGCGATGCCGACCTGCGCTTCCACGAGGTGCTGGTCACCCAGTCCGGCAGTCCGCGGCTGATCCGGATGCACGAGACGTTGATCGTGGAGACCCGGATGTGCATGACGGCGCTGCAGGACAAGTACGTGATGCCGGCCGACGTCGTCCTCGAGCACACGGCGATCGTCGACGCGATCGAGGCCAAGGACGAGGCCCTCGCCCTGCGCAGGATCGACGAGCACATGCAGGACGCCCTCACCAGGCTGGCACCGGCGCCGGTCTGAGCTACATCGCGATGCCGATGTACTTGGTCTCCAGGAACTCGTCGATCCCGGTCGAGCCGCCCTCGCGGCCGAGCCCGGAGGCCTTGACGCCGCCGAACGGCGCCGCCGGGTTGGAGACGACTCCCTGGTTCAGGCCGACCATGCCGGCCTCGAGCGACTCGGCCACGCGCAGGGCGCGGCGGAGGTCGTTGGTGAAGACGTAGTCGACGAGGCCGTACTCGGTGTCGTTGGCCGCGTTCACGACTTCCTCCTCGGTGCTGAAGGACGAGATCGGGGCGACCGGTCCGAAGATCTCCTCGTGCCGCATCCGGGCGGTGTCGGGCACGTGGGTGAGCACGGTCGGCGGGTAGAAGTACCCGGCCGTGCCGGGCCGCTCGCCGCCGGTGAGCACCTGCGCGCCGCGGTCGACCGCGTCCTGCACGAGCTCCTGGACCTTCTCCTGCGCCGCGCTGTCGATCATCGGGCCGACGCGGACGCCGTCGTCGACGCCGCGCCCGACCGGGAGGGCCGCCATGGCCTTGGCCAGCCGGGCGCCGAACTCGTCGACGACGTCATCGTGGACGTAGATGCGGTTGGCGGCCGTGCACGCCTCGCCGGAGTTCCGCATCTTCGCCATGACGGCACCCTCGACGGCGGCGTCGAGGTCGGCGTCGGCGAAGACGATGAAGGCGGCGTTCCCGCCGAGCTCCATGGACGTGCGGAGCACCTGGTCGGCGCACTGCTCGAGGAGCCGGCGGCCGATGGCCGTCGACCCGGTGAAGGAGAGCTTGCGAGCCACGCCGGAGCGGATGAGTGGCTCCATGACGTCGCCGGCGTGGGTGGTTGGCACGACGTTGACGACGCCGTCGGGGACGCCGGCCTCGCGCAGGATGTCGGCCAGGGCGAGCATCGACAACGGCGTCTGCTGGGCCGGCTTGATGACGCTGGTGCACCCGGCGGCGATGGCCGGGCCGATCTTGCGGGTGCCCATGGCCATGGGGAAGTTCCACGGAGTGATCAGCAGGCATGGCCCGACCGGCTGCTTCGCGACGAGGAACCTGGCACCGCCTGCCGGTGCGACCTGGTAGCCGCCGTCGATGCGGACGGCCTCCTCGGCGAAGTGCCGGAAGAACTCGGCGGCGTAGAGGATCTCGCCGCGTGACTCGGCCAGCGGCTTGCCCATCTCGAGCGTCATCACGAGGGCGAGGTCGTCGACCCGCTCGTGCAGGAGCCTGAACGCGTTCATGAGCATGTCGGACCTGGAACGGGGCGGCACGGCCGCGAACTCGGCCTGCGCGCGCGGCCGCGGCAAGTGCCGCACGGCCGTCGTCGGGGGAGGCGTCGGCCACCTCGCACAGCACCTCGCCGGTCGACGGATCGAGCACGTCGAAGGTAGCGCCCCCGGCAGCATCGACCCACGAGCCGCCGATGAAGAGCTGCTTGGGCACGGCCTTCACGACGCCCTGCTCGTCCAGCTGATCGCCCATGTGGTCGTCCTCATCCCTCGGGATCCTCGGCTGTATGAGCGAAGGTGGACACGCATTACTGTACGCTCTGATCTGATTGTGCAACAATCCGGGAAAAGGGGTCCGATGGCTGAGCTCTCCTCCGTCCTGAAGCAGGCCACCGGCGTGGTGGCAGCGCGCGGGGAAGGCGTCCTTCTCTTCGATGAGGACGACCGCCGATACCTGGACTTCACCGCCGGTATCGGCGTCACCAGCACCGGCCACTGCCACCCCAAGGTGGTCGAGGCCGCTCAGCGCCAGGTCGCGACGCTCATCCACGCCCAGTACACGACCGTGAAGCACCGGCCGCTGCTCACCCTCGTCGAGCGGATGGGCGAGGTGCTGCCGGCCGGCCTCGACCGGATGTTCTTCGCCAACTCCGGGTCCGAGGCCGTCGAGGCGGCCCTGCGCCTCGCGCGCATGTCGACCGGTCGGCCGAACGTGATCGTCTTCCACGGCGGATTCCACGGACGCACGGTCGCGGCATCATCCATGACGACGTCCGGTACCAAGTTCCGGTCCGGATTCAGCCCAACGATGAGTGGCGTGGTGGTCTCGCCGTTCCCGAACCCGACCCATTACGGCTGGACCCAGGACGAGGCCACCGACTTCGCGCTGCGCGAGCTCGACCACATCCTGCAGACCGTGACGCCGCCGAACGACACCGCCGCGTTCTTCGTCGAGCCGGTGCTCGGCGAGGGCGGCTACGTCCCGGCCAACAGCCGCTTCCTGGCCGGGCTGCGTGAGCGTGCCGACCAGCACGGCATCCGCCTGGTGATCGACGAGGTGCAGACCGGATTCGGCCGCACCGGGGAGTTCTGGGGTGCCGACCACTTCGACGTCGCCGGCGACATCCTGGTCACCGCCAAGGGCCTGGCCTCCGGCTTTCCGCTGTCCGCCATCGCGGCACCCGAGGAGATCATGGACAAGGCCTGGCCGGGATCGCAGGGAGGCACGTACGGCGCGAACGCGGTGGCGTGCGCCGCCGCCCTGGCCACGCTCGACGTCATCCAGGAGGAGAAGCTCGTCGACAACGCGGCCCAGCGTGGCACCGAGCTGAGGGCTGCGCTGCAAGGCGTCGCCGACCAGCATGCGGCGATCACCGACGTTCGCGGTCTCGGCCTGATGCTGGGCAGTGAGTTCCGTGACGCCGACGGAAACCCGGACGCCGCCACGGCGGCCGCGGCCCAGCAGGAGGCCGCCCGACGTGGTCTGCTGCTGCTCACCTGCGGCGCATGGGGTCAGGTCGTCCGCTTCATCCCCGCGCTCGTCGTCGAGTCCGAGCACATCACCGAGGCGTCGAGCATCTGGGCCGACTGCGTCGCCGCCGTCACCGACTAGCGACCCGGTCAGCTCGGCGCCGAGGTGGCCGGACCGCTCGAGCGCACGCTGTGCGCGGGCGTGCGGCATCGGGTCGAGGGGGTGGCGGACGAGGTTGCGCACGGCCGCTCTCGGGACGGTGCGGCTGAAGAACGACCCGACGTCGAACGTCCCGCGCACCTCCCGGACGTGCTCCTTCGGGATGCCCGAGCGGATCAGTCCCTGGCTGAGGTCGGCGAGATCGGCCCGGCGCAGCGGCTCGGCCAGCCGGGCGTGCCGGTCTCGGTAGGTCCCGAACCGGTGGTGTTGCGCGACGACGACCGCGAGCTCGTCCGCCCATGCGCTGCGACCGGTTCGTTCGAGCCAGGCATCCTGCGTGTGGATGGACGGCGCGAGGTAGTCGAGCCCCGCGAAGGCTTCGATGTCGTGGAATGCCGCCGCGATCGCGAGCTTGTCGTCGCGGTCGTCGGCGTCGTCGACCTGGGCACGAGCCAGGTTGAACACCCGGTAGACGTGGCCGCGATACCCGGCGAAGCCGCCCTCGTCCCCGCGTGCGCGATCGGCATGGGCGTCGAGGATCTCCTCGATCAAGGGGTGGGTGGTGAGGATCGGTGGTGTCGTCACGGTCGTAGCCTGTCAGAGTGACGCCGCAGCAGCTGCTCGAGAACGCTCGGCAAAGCCCGGCGCGTGGCCGGACAACCCGTGGGGTCACGACCACCCGGTCACTACCCGACGACGCGTCGGTGATGGCCTACATCGGCCGGTCCGGCTGGAAGGGCCAGGACCTCACCAGGTCGCGACGACGCTCCCCGGCACCACACCGTGACGCACGCGCTGGGGGTGGTCGCCGACCGGGAGGTAGGCCAGCTCCTGCTTCGTCTCGAAGTCGATGACGGCCACCGAGTCCGTGTCGCTGAGCGAGATCCAGCAGGTGTCGTTCAGGCCCTCGGTCGACCAGTACGGCTTGCCGTAGCTGTGGCCGGTGGTCTCGGTGTCGAAGAACGTCGGGTCACCGGACTCGCGGTCGACCAGCGCGACGTAGTCGTCCATCGTGCCCGCCGCGCACAGCGTCGTGCCGGCGCTGTTCATCGCGAGGCCGTGGTGGGCGGAGTCGTTGACGTACTTCGAGCGGCACGTCGGGATGCGGTTCGGGAGGTTGATCAGCCGGGTGACCGCACCAGTTCAGGGTTCGGGATGCCGCCGGAGGTGTAGTCGCGTTGTTGATGTCGGCGGCTTGGGTGTCGAACTCGACGATGCCGTGGAAGTAGGACACCTGGAAGTAGATGAATCGCTCGTCGGGTGCCAGGGCCATGGGACGGACCGCCGCGCTCATGCCGGGGTGACCGGCCTCGGCGAGCTCCACGTTCATCTGCCAGCGCTTGGCGATCGTGAAGTCGTCGTTGTTCACGATCTGGAACCAGCGGTCGCCCTTGATGGCGTCGTGGCCGGCCGATTGCGGAGCGAGCTTCGGGTTGTCGAACGCCGTGTAGACCTTGCCGATCGACGCGTGGAAGATCTGCCCGCCGTCATCGGTGTAGTTGCTCTCGTGCGGCGTCTCGCCCGACTCGAACGTGCGCAGCCGGTCGCCCAGAGCGATCTCCTGGCCCTCGAAGGTCTCGTTCACCATGGAGTACTCGATGACCTGCTTCTTGGTGGAGTCCGACACCAGCAGGCGGCGCCCGTCGGGTGACATGGCCATGTGGTCGGTGCGGTAGCCGTCCATGCTCTGCTCGGCCACGATGCTGTCGGGGCCTCCGGTGGTCGTCGCCTTGGCGATGTCGATCCACACCACGTCGCCCAAGCTCGGCCGGGACACCGCCAGGTGCTTGCCGTCCGTGGTGGCGAACATGTCGTCGACGAACTGGTCGTGGCCCTCGCCGGGCAAGGCCCGGATACAGGCGGAACTGCTGCAACGGCGGGCTTTAGGATGTCGCGCAGTTCCTGCGCCTTGTCGGGAACCAGGTTGACGCCGGTCTTGAGCACCTCCAGCGAGTTCTCGTCGACGATCGTGGCGGTGCCGGCCCAGTTGTTGCCGACCCACATGACGTCGCGGAAGCTCTGGGCGGGCGCGGCCGATGCGGGGACGACTGCCGCAGCGCCTGCGCCGGCCAGTGCGCCGACGAGTGCAAGGACGGCCAGGAGTGCGTGACGAGGGCTCACGGGGGATCCTTCCGGATGTGGCCTGAGATTCTAGACCGATCAACGATCGAACAGTCATGCTGTCACGATGACTCCCCAGGTTTCGGTCATCGGCAGCGGTGCGAGGTGGGAGGACGCGGCAGAGGAGATCGGCCGGCTGCTCGCAGAACACGGCTGCACGGTGGTGACGGGCGGTCTCGGTGAAGTCATGGCCGCCGCCCACCGTGGTGCGAAGGCCGCGGGCGGCACGACCATCGCGATCCTTCCCGGTGAGCGACGTGCCGACGCGAACCCGTGGGCCGACCACGTCGTCGTCACCGGCATCGGCCACGCCCGCAATCTCGCCGTGGCAGCCTCGGGCGACGCCGTCATCGCCGTCGGCGGTGCGTGGGGGACGCTCGCCGAGATCGCGTTCGCCCAGGCCCTCGGCCGGGTGGTCGTCGCACTCGACGGCGCTCCCGAGGTCGACGGACTTCGAACCGCCGCGACTCCGGCCGAGGTGGTCGAGCTCCCATGCGGCTTCTTGATGTTTGATCCGAACCCGACTGCCCGGCGGCAGTGTTCGCGACCAACCGGGTGGATCACCCTACGGTGGGGACATGAGAACCCGAACCGGGCAGCTGATCGCCGTCGCCGTTCCGCACTTGCTGATCGCCGCGATCGGCCTCACTCACCCGGCCACCTTGACGGTCGGCTCGGCTCATCACTGGCAGGTGATGCACACCGTGCTGCTTCCGCTCTTCCCGCTGCTCGCGGTCGCCCCGTGGCTCGTCGCCCGAGTCGTCGACCCCAGGTCGAGCGTGGTCGTGGGCGTGATCGCCTTCGTGTATGCGTGCTTCTACACGGCGCTCGACATCCTCGCCGGCATCGGTGGCGGGGCCATCAAGGATGCCGAGGCGGGCGGACTGGGCATCATCTTCCCGGTCGCCGGAGACCTCGGGGCGATTGGTTCGTACGCCCACCTGGCCGCCACCGCACTCGCGGCTGGGCTGGCCCTTCGCGTCACCGGACTCGGGCGCGGACTCGCTGGCACCGTGCTCGTCCTGGTGGGATCACTCATGTTCTGGCAGGAGCACGTTTACCGACCGTGGGGAGTGCTGGCGATGGTCGTCCTCGCTGGCGGGTGGTCGTTGCTGGTCGTCGCAGTGGATCGGGCCACCATGGACTAAGTGCGTTTGTCGCGTGCGATGCCGTCGTCGATCATCTGCTGGAAGTGCTCGACCAGGGTCTCCTCGGCTGGACGGAACTCGGCGCCGAGCTCCTTGCGCGCGCGAGTGTTGTCGAACCTCAGAGGATGCCCGACGTTGGCTGACACGTACTGGTGGGTCAGGCCGACCGCCGGCGCCACCAGCCACACCATCGCCTTCGGCAGGGTCCGTCGCGGGAAGCTGGACCGATTCCCGAAGTGTTCGGCGAGCACTCGACCCATCTCGAGCATCGACATCGACCGGCTGACACAGATGTGGCGACCGGACGCATCCGGCGTGTACCCGGCCTTGATGTGGGCCATCGCGATGTCTCGGACGTCGACGACGCCGAACTCGAGCGCTGGCGCACCCGCCCTCAAGCTCCCGTCCACGTACTGCCGGATCGTCTTGAGGCTGTACGAGTCGCTGCTCGTGGTGAGCGACGGGCCGAGCACGAAGCCGGGGTTGATCACCACCAGGTCCCAGCGATCCTGGGCGTCCGCGATCTCCCAGGCGACCTTCTCGGCCGCGACCTTGGAGTAGCTGTACGGCTGGTGCGTGAGGCTGCTGGTGGTGTTCCAGTCGTCCTCGGTGAACACGTCGCCCATGGCGTCCTTCAGGTCGGCGGCGTCACCGTAGATGCTGACGACGCTGGACGTGAGCACCACCCGATCGACGGTGCGCGTCCGGTCGGCGGACTCGAGCACACTGCGGGTGCCCGCCACCGCTGGATCGACCAGCTCCTTCTGCGGGTCCTTGATCCCGGAGAACACGAAGGGCGAGGCGGTGTGGAACACCAGCTGACAACCGCCCATGGCCACGTCGAAGGCGCCGTCGTCCAGGAGGTCGGCCTCGAACAGGGTCAGCCTGCCTGGCGCCGACTCCGCGATTCGCTTCAGGTGGCCGACCTTGGCGTCGTCCGACTTGTTCCGCACCGTTGCGTGGACGTCGATGCCGTCGTCGAGCAGGTACTTGACCAACCACGAGGCGATGTACCCGCTCCCCCCTGTGACCAGAACGGGCTTGGACCGGTCGATGTTCATGGGAGTCTCCGAAGCTCGGAAGGTCTCCCAAAATACCGGGGTTGAGGCGCCTTAGTGGCCCTTTCGGGCACGACGGTCGAGCTCGTCGGCCTCCTCGAGCGTCGGTGCGGAACCGCCGAGACGCGCCGGCACCCAGTCCTCACCGGCGGGGTGTGCGCCGTAGGCGGCCTGGACGTCGAGGAGCATCGACTGCATCTCATCCCGCAGCCTCGCGGTGAGCTCCTCGGTCGTTCCGGTGGCGGCGATCGGCTCGCCGATGGACACCATCACGGGCGTCTTGGTGCGACCGAGGTGTCTGGGCCGTCCCTTCGTGGCGATGCGTTGGGCGCCCCAGACGATCGCCGGGATGATCGGCACGTCCGCCTCCAGGGCCATCCGCGCCGCACCGGACTTGAACTCCTTGATCTCGAAGCTCCGGCTGATCGTGGCTTCGGGATAGATCCCGACCACCTCGCCGCGGCGCAGCTCCTCGACCGCGGCGACGTACGAGTCACGTCCTGCGGACCGGTCGACCAGGATGACCCCGCATCCACGCATCGCCCAGCGCAGCACCGGGTTGGCGGAAAGCTCGACCTTGCCCATGAATCGCACCTGACGCCGATCGCGCCGGTAGGCCTCCAGGCCGACGTAGATGAAGTCGACGTACGCGGTGTGGTTGATCGCCAGCACCGCCGCTCCGTCCGCCGGCACGCGCGCGTCGCCTCGGCGGAGGACCCGGTGCCCGGTGACCAGGTTGAACAGCCGGACGACGGTGACCACCAGCCAGAACGTCACAGCTCGTCCAGGATCTCGAGCGTGCGGGTCCACGCGGACGTCGTCGTGTCGATGAGCACGAAATGGTCGCCCTCGACGGTGGCCAGTGCGGCCCGCGCCCCGGCGGCGCGGGCGGCCCTGACGTAGGTCTGCGACTGCTCGATCGGCACCTGGAGGTCGTCGCGTCCGTGGATGCACCACACGGGGACGTCGAGCGGTACGCGGGCGAGCGGATCGGCGAGGTCGTGGGTCGCACGGTCGGTGCCGAGGAACTCCTCGACCGCACCGCCGCCGAGCCAGTCGTCGCCCGCACTGCGGAGATCGAGCACGCCCGCCTGTGACACCGCCGCGGTCACCGGCACTCGCGGGTTCGACCACCTGGCGTCATCGAGCTGTGGCCGGCCCGCCGCCCACACCGCGAGCAGGCCGCCCGCCGAGTGGCCCAGCGTGATGACGCGCGACGTGTCGAGATCGTCGACATCGGCGAGCAGGTCGATTCCGGCGGTGACGTCGTCGAACGTCTCGGGGGAGCCGCCACCGTTGCCCACGCGCCGGTACTCCAGGTTGAGCGCCGTCCATCCGTGCCGCGCCAGCGACTCGGCGAGCGGCCGCCCGAGCGAGAAGTCGTATGCCGCCCGCCAGAACCCACCGTGCAGCACGACGACCACACCGTGACTGCGGGAGGCCGGACGGTGCAGCTCCGCCTTCTGCTCGGGGTCGTCGCCGTAGGTCAGGACCTCCACGTCGCCCATCGTGGCACTGCTCGCGCCTGGCCGTGGGTCCATCGTCGCGGGAGCATGCCGGGAGCATCGACGCGAGCGCCGCGCTCGCGCCGAGCCCCAGCAGCCGACGGCGGTCCATGGCTCCAGCCAACCGGAGAGAGCGACTCCTGTCAGGGCAAATGCCACCCGAGGCCGACCGATAGGATCAGGTTCCGGCGAGGGCGAGGAGGGGATGCGTGGACATCCACGAGCTCGACAACCTCCTCCTGATCGGGTCCGCCGTCCTCATTGCGGCGGTCCTCGCCGTGCGGGTCTCTGTCTTCGCCGGCCTCCCCTCCCTGCTCGCCTACCTCGGCCTCGGTCTCCTGCTCGGCGACTCCGGTGCAGGCATCGAGTTCGCCGACGCCGACCTCGCACTCGCGCTCGGGTTCGCGGCCCTGGTGCTCATCCTCGCCGAGGGCGGTCTCACCACGCCGTGGGACGACGTGCGGCCGTCCCTCGGCCTCGGACTGGTGCTGGCGACGCTGGGGTCGGTCGTCAGCGTCGCCGTCGTCGCGCTCGGTGCGCACTACCTGCTCGACCTCCGCTGGGAGCTGGCCGTGCTGCTCGCGGCCGTGCTGACGCCCACGGACGCGGCCGCGGTCTTCTCCGTGCTCCGCACCGTGCCGTTGCGCAAGGCGGTCACGGGAACGCTCGAGGTCGAGTCGGGCCTCAACGACGCACCGATCGTGGTGCTGGTCATCGCGATCAGCGCGGGCGACATTCAGTCCGACGGCCCCTGGGCGTTCACCGGCCTGATCGTGTTCGAGCTGATCGTGGGCGCCGCCATGGGTCTCCTGGTCGGCTTCGGTGCCGCCCGCCTGCTGCGCAACCTGGCTCTGCCTGCGTCCGGCCTGTATCCGCTGGTGGTCATCTCGTTCACCGTGCTGGCCTACGGCGCCGCCGCATTCGTGCATGCCAGCGGTTTCGCGGCGGTCTACCTCGCCGCGCTCGTTCTGGGCAACACCGAGCTGCCGCACCGCCGGGCGACCCGCTCGTTCGTGGAGGGGATCGGCTGGCTGGCCCAGATCGCGTTGTTCGTCATGCTCGGCCTGCTCGCCAGCCCCGACTCGTTCGAGTCCTGGCACGTGTGGACGGGCCTCGCGGCCGGCGCGATCCTGACGTTCGTCGCGCGGCCGCTGTCGATCGCGATCAGTGCCGTGTTGTTCTCCCGCCCCTGGCGTGAACAGGTCTTCCTCGGCTGGGCCGGGATTGCGCGGGGCCGTGCCGATCATCCTCGCCACCATCCCGCTCGCCGCCGACGTGGAGGGATCGGACGACCTGTTCAACATCGTCTTCGTGGCGGTCGTCGTCTACACGCTCGTGCAGGCTGCTCCGCTCGGCCGTCTCGCCGCCTGGTGCGGTGTCCTGACCGACGCAGCCCGAGACATCGAGGTCGAGGCTGCGCCGCTGGAACGCATCTCCGCCGACCTCCTGCAGGTGCGGGTGCCGCGGGGATCGAAGCTCGCCGGGGTGGAGATCGGCGAGCTCCGCCTGCCCGAAGGCGCATCGGTGACGCTGGTGGTGCGCGACGACAAGCCGTTCGTGCCACATCGCACCACGCGCCTGAAGCAGGGTGACGACATGCTCGTCGTTGCCACCCGTGCGGCGCGCGAAGAGACCGAGCAGCGGCTGAGCGACGTCGGTCACCACGGCCGGCTGGCCGGGTGGGGCCAGGACTAGCGATGGAGCGGTCGGAGCCGATCGCTGCGTCGGTGGCGAACGTCCGCCGCTCGGGCCATGCGCTTTCACCGAGTCCACGTCGTTGGAGGCGTTCAGGTCGCTCGACGTACCGGTGCTCTTCATGACCGGTGGGCGCTCGACGGCCGCGGCACACCGCGTGGCCCGGCTGCTGGTGGCTGCATTGCCGCACGTCGAGCGGTTCCTCGACCGTTGACGGACGTCAGGACGCGTCGGTGTCGACGGTGGGAATGCACACGGTGACCGTCCGGTCGGCCTCGATCTCTCGTGGAGCCTCGACGAGCTCCTTGTAGCCATCGCCAACGATGACGGTGACGCCGTCGGCGATCTTGATGTCCGGTTCGCTGAACTCGACGTCGTCGAACTGCTGGGCGACCAGCTTGACCCTCGGGTCGTCACGGTCGTCGGTGAGGATGGCGACGCCGTCGGGCTTCACCTCACTCGTGCTGTTGGCCACGGTGCCGGCCAGGAACCCGCGGCGTTGCAGGTTGATGCCGACCCGGTTGGCCAGGCCGGCACGCTGGCTGGCGTTGTAGACGTTGACCGTCACGAGGTTGCTGGTGAGCTTCTTGCCCTCGGCCACCGTGCGGTTCTCGCACGTCGGTGCGGCGTCGAACGTGTCGGCGCTCGCGGTGAGCAGCTTGAAGCCGACGAACAGGCCGACCACGAACAGGATGATGGAGACGACGACCGTCGCACTCCGATGGGTCTCGTTCATTCCTCGTCACCGATCTCGTGGACGCGTGCGTGCAGCATGCCGCGCTGCTGCAGCGCGGCCCGGACGGCACGGTGCAGTCCATCTTCCAGGTAGAGCTCGCCTTGCCACTGGACGACGTGCGCGAAGAGGTCGCCGAAGTAGGTGGAGTCCTCGTCGAGGAGGTGCTGGAGATCGAGCGTCTTCTTGGTGGTGGTGAGCTCGGCAAGGCGGACCTGGGTGGGGGAAATCTCGGCCCAGTCGCGCTGCGCGAGGCCATGATCGGGATACGGACGCCCGTCGCTCACCCGCCTGAAGATCACCTGGTCAGTGTAGACAGGGCCGAGCCGCCCGGTTCGAAGCCACTAGCCTGAGCGCATGACGACGAGCGACGACGCGAGGCTGGCCGCCGAGGAGGCCGCGCAGGCTGCGGCCGAGGCCGAGGAGGCGGCGGAGGCGGCCCGCAAGAAGGCCGATGAGCTCGCGAAGGCGGCGGCGCAGCAGGAGGAGGCCACCGCTGCCGTCGAGACTGAGCCGTTGTCGTGACGTCGGAACCGGCTCAACGAGAGCCAAGGGGTCGGACATCGTCGAGACCGTCAAGGCCGGATACGCGTTCGAGGGCCCCGCCCTGGTGATCGGCGCGCTGGTCGACGGCGACGCGGTGCCCGAGGCACAGGTGCGCATCCCGCTGGGCATGCTCAACCGGCACGGGCTGGTGGCGGGCGCGACCGGTACCGGAAAGACCAAGACGCTGCAGGTGCTCGCCGAGCAGCTCGCCGCGCAGGGCGTGCCGGTGTTCGCCGCCGACATCAAGGGCGACCTGTCGGGCATCGCGTCGGCAGGCGTCTCGAACGACAAGCTCGCGGCGCGCTGCGAGAGCATCGGCCAGGAGTGGCAACCGACCGCGTCCCCCACCGAGTACTTCACGCTCGGCGGTCTCGGCACGGGCGTCCCGATCAGGGCGTCCGTCGACACGTTCGGACCGCTGCTGCTGTCGAAGGTGCTCGGGCTCAACGAGACCCAGGAGTCGTCCCTCAGCCTGGTGTTCCACTACGCCCGGGAGGCGAACCAGCCGCTCGTCGACCTCGGCGATCTCCGGTCCGTCCTCATCTACCTCACCGGCACCGGCAAGGCGGACCTGAAGAAGCTCGGCGGACTGTCGGCCTCCACCGCCGGTGTCATCCTGCGTGAGCTGATCGCGTTCGCCGACCAGGGCGCCGACGTGTTCTTCGGCCAGCCCGAGATCGTGACGTCAGACTTCCTGCGCACCACGTCGGACGGCAAGGGCATCGTCTCGCTGCTGGAGGTGCCGAGCGTCCAGGACAAGCCGGCCCTGTTCTCGACGTTCCTGATGTACCTGCTCAGCCAGCTGTTCAAGGAGCTGCCCGAGGTCGGCGACACCGACAAGCCCAAGCTGGTGTTCTTCTTCGACGAGGCCCACCTGCTGTTCAAGGACGCGTCGAAGGACTTCCTCGAGCAGGTCGCGCAGACCGTGCGGCTGATCCGGTCCAAGGGGGTCGGCGTCTTCTTCGTCACCCAGACGCCCAAGGACGTGCCCTCTGACGTGCTGGCCCAGCTCGGCTCGCGTGTGCAGCACCAGCTGCGTGCCCACACGCCCGACGCCGCGAAGTCGCTCAAGGCCACCGTGTCCACCTACCCGCACACCACCTACGACTTGGAGGAAGTGCTCACCCAGCTGTCGATCGGCGAGGCCATCGTCACCGTCATGAACGAGAAGGGCGCGCCGTCGCCGGTGGCCTGGACGCGGGTGCGCGCGCCGCAGGGTTCGATGGAGCCGACGCCGGCCGCGACGATCCAGGCCACGGTCGCCGCCTCGCCGTTGCTCGCCAAGTACGGCACGGCCGTCAACCCACCCTCGGCCACGGAGACGCTGGATGGGCGAGAAGCTGCCGCGGCGGCCGAGCAGAGGAAGAAGGAGGAAGAAGACCGCTGGGCCGACGAGATCAAGAGTCACTCGCGGCGTGAGCGGTCGACCCGCACCCGCACGACGTCCAGGTCGCAACGTCAGACGCCCATGGAGAAGGCCGCCGGCGAGGCCGGACGAACGCTCGCCCGCGAGATCATCAAGAACATCTTCAGGCGACGGCGCTGAGGGCGCGTCGGGCGAGGCATCCGGTCGAGCGGAAGCGACTGGACGAGAAGCCGGGCGTGGCGAATCTTGCGACGAGCGCCGGCACCGAGCCAACGGCCCATCTGGGCGTCGAAGCCCTCCTCCGCCGGCCGGTTCGCTGATGCCCTCGACCAGCATGACAGCGCGGGTCACTGGCCCGTGCACGTGCGTCCGCCGCCTCGATCGGTGCATCAGGACCGTGGATGCTGCCGTCCAGAACTTCTTGGGCCAGTCGGTGTCGTTGCTCACCGTTCACAGGACGCAACACTGTCACGCATGCGCCTCACAGCTGACATGTGCGCGATCTGAAGCGGAACCTACGACCGGCCGCCGAGCGCCTTGGCGAGCTCGTCGCGTCCCATCTTCGAGCGACCCCGATGTTGCGCCGCTTGGCCTCTTCATAGAGCTCTTGTCGCGTCTTCGGCGAGGAGGATCCGGTCTTCTTGCGCTGCGCGACCGCAGCACCCTGCTTGCCCAGCGCGGTCTTGACCTTCTTCGGCATCGTCGCGATCGACTTCTTCGACGCCGCCGCCTTCGCCGCCTTCTTCACGTTCGTGCGTGCGGCCTGTGTCTGCTTGCGGGTTGCCATCTGCACCGCCACCTTCCTGGGGTTGGCGTTCCCCTTCTGCGGTGGTGTAAACGGATCTCTCGCGGCCGCTGTGCTCGATGACGCACGTGCGGGCCCAGCAAAGAGCGCTGGACCCGCACGGCACGTCGGCGGAGGATAGGGGATTCGAACCCCTGAGAGCTTTCACTCAACCCGCTTTCCAAGCGAGCGCACTAGGCCACTATGCGAATCCTCCGCGGACGAGGTTACCGGCCACCACCGGCTTCGAAAGCACCGGGACAACTCCGTATAGTTGGCCTCAGCCCCTCGCGCGGCGACACATCACCCAATTCCCCCAGGGCCGGAAGGCAGCAAGGGTCAGTGACCTCTGTCGGGTGCGCGAGGGGTCTTTCCATTCGCCCTACGGCAGGGGGTTCAGGACCGTGTGGTCGCCGAGCGAGCCGGCCAAGGTGCGGAGGTGCTCGGCGCCGTCGCCGAGCCAGTGATCGATCGCGGTGAGGCGGCTCATGTAGTGGCCGACGGAGTACTCGGCGGTCATGCCGATGCCGCCATGCAGCTGGATGGCCTCCTCGCCGATGTGCCGGCCAGCGGTGGAGACCTGCAGCTTCGCGCGCGCGGCGGCCTCGCGGGCGAGGCCCGGCTCGTCGGCGAGCACCAGCGTCGCCCACATGACCGTGCTGCGGACCAGCTCCAGGGAGACGTAGAGGTCGGCCGCGCGGAAGGTGAGCGCCTGGAACGTGCTCAGGGTGACGCCGAACTGCTTGCGCGTCTTGAGGTACTCGACGGTGATCTTCAACGCGGTGTCCATCGCGCCGAGCGCCTCGTGGCAGTACGCCACCTGGGCGCGGGCGACGACGTCGTCAACGAGCGAACCCTGGTCGGTCGTCACGTCACCGAGCGGCGTCGCCGGTGTGCCGTCGAACGCGACGTGGGCGGCCCGGCCCCCTTCGAACGTGCGATAGCCGCGTGCGGGTCAGGCCCGTGGCGTCCCCCTCGACGAGGAACAGCCCCGTGCCGGCCTCGGTTGCAGCGCTCACCACGAGCGCATCGGCCCGGGCCCCGTGCAGCACTGGTTCCTTGACGCCTGACAGCGTCCAGCTGTCGTCCGTATTCGACGCCTTGACGCCTCCGCCGGTCAGGTCCCACCGTGCCCCCGGCTCAGCGAGCGCGGCCGCAAGCACGAGCTGACCCTCGGCGACGCGGCCGAGCACGTCGGCGCGCTGCTCGTCGGTGCCGGCGGCCGCGACGAGGCCACCGGCCAGCACGACCACTTCGACGAACGGCTCGGGCGCGATGACCCGGCCCATCTCCTCCGCCACGATCGAGACCTCGACCGGACCGGCACCCATGCCGCCGTCGGCCTCGGTGAAGGGCAGACCGAGGGCGCCCATCTCGGCCAGCTGTGACCACATCTTCTCGCTGAAGCCGGGGTCGTCACTGACGACCTCGCGGCGCGTCTCGGACGACTCGTACGCCTTGCCCAGCAGGCCGCGGACTGCGTCACGCAGGGCTTCCTGCTCGGGGTCGAGTGCGAAGTCCATGTCTACCTCAGTCCCAGGATCGTGCCGGCGATGATCTGCCGTTGCACCTCGTTGGAGCCGCCGTAGATGGTGGCCTTGCGGAGGTTGAGGTACTTCGGCCCGACGACGCGCACCCAGTCGGGCACGTCACTGTCTCCTCCGGCGCCGGAGGCCAGCGAGAGCGGACCGCCGAGGTCGACGAACAGCGACGTGGCCTCCTGCTGGAGCTCCGAGCCACGCAGCTTGAGCACCGAGGACGCCGGGTGGGGCTTGCCCTCCGCCGAGTGCGCCACGACGCGCAGCGCGGTGAGCTCCAGCGCCATGAGCTCGTTCTCCAGCGTCGCGACGCGGGCGGCGACATATGGATCGTCGAGCAGCGAGGAACCGCCCGGGCCGGCGGTCTCGGCCTGCTGCTTGGCCTGCGCGACCAGCCGCTTGAGCAGCCCGACCGGCGCCACGCCGACCCGCTCGTTGCCGAGCAGGAACTTGGCGTAGTCCCAGCCCTTGTTCTCCTCGCCGACCAGGTTCTCGGCCGGGACACGGACGTCCTCGAAGAACACCTCGTTGACCTCGTGGCCGCCGTCGATCAGCTCGATCGGGCGGACCGTGAGGCCGGGCGACGTCATGTCGATGAGCAGCATCGAGATTCCGGCCTGCTTCTTGACCTCGGGGTCGGTGCGGACCAGCGTGAAGATCCAGTCGCCCCACTGGCCGAGCGTCGTCCACGTCTTCTGGCCATTGACGACGTACTCCTCGCCGTCGCGAACCGCGGTCGTGCGCAGCGAGGCGAGGTCGGAGCCGGCGTCGGGCTCGGAGAAGCCCTGCGACCACCAGATGTCGAGGTTGGCCGTGGCTGGAAGGAACCTCTCCTTCATCTCCTGCGACCCGAACGCCGCGATGACCGGCCCGATCATCCCCGCGTTGAACGCCAGCGGGGGTGGCACGCAGGCGAGCTGCATCTCCACGCCCCAGATGTGCCGGCGCAACGGGCTCCAGTCCTGTCCGCCCCACTCGACCGGCCAGCCCGGCACGGCGATGCCGGCGGCGTTCATCGACTGCATGGAGCGGACCATCTGGTCCTTGGTCAGCTCACCGCGCTTGGCGAGGGTGTCGCGGATGTCCTGGGGGACCTTCGTGGTGAAGAACGTCCGCATCTCCTCGCGGAAGGCGACGTCGTCGTCCGTCAGGTGCAGCCTCATGCGGACATGATGTCAGTTGTGCTGGATCTCGAGCGGGGCGAGGGTTCCGAGCGACTCCGCCACGACGACGGCGTCGTCGCCCTTCTCCAGCAGGAAGTCGCTGGGTGGATTCACGTAGGGGATTCCCTCACGGTTGACGCCCAGCAGCGTGGCGTTGTGATCGCTGCGCAGCCGTGCCGACAGCTCGTCGAGGGTCAGGCCGACGCACTCGTCGGGAATCCCGACGCGGTAGAGCTCGGACCCCTTGCCGCCGGACACGATGTCAGTGACGATCTCGGCGAGGCCCGGGTAGAGCGACGTGCGGGCCAACAGCCGGGACGCGATCCGTGAAGTCACCACGACCTCGTCGACGTTGGCGCGATGGAAGTGGTCGACATGGCCCGGGTTGTTGACCTCCACCACGGTGCGGACGCCGGGGGCGATCGCCTCGATCGCCAGGACACACAGGATCGATCGCATGTCGGCGTCGTTGCCACCGTCGGCGGGGCAGATGATCGCCGCCATGGCCTCCTCGATGCCCGCACGCTGCAGGTCCTCGGCGTTGGTGATGTCGCCGCTGACGAAGTACACGCCACGACCGGCGGGGTTCTTCTCCGAGTCGTGGAGGACGACCACCCTGGTGGTGTACTCGTCCGTGCTGAGCTCGGTGATCAGCTCGCGAGCGGTCGAGTTCCAGCCGCAGACGACGATGTGGTCGCGGTATCCGGATGCGCCCATGCCTTGGCCCTCCTTGAGGATGAAGTCGATGACGAAGCCGACGAGTGTGGCGGTGATGATGCCGACGATCGCGACTCCGAGTGCCACGAGCAGCCAGCTGATGACGTAGCCGGCCGGTGTGGTCACGTACGACGCGTCGCCGGAGCCCATCACCACGGTCAGGGCCCAGTAGAAGCTGGTGCCGACCTTGGCCAGGAAGCCACCGACGTCGCGCGGACCCTCGGCCACGGCGACCAGGAGCGCTGCCGTGAGGACGATCGCGCCGAGACCGAGCAACAGGCGGAAGAAGAACGTGCGGTCGACCCCTCCGGTGATGCGGCGGACGTGGAAACCCAGGCGAGCGAAGAACGGCGCGGCCACGACGCCAGCGAGACGACGCGTCATCCGGCGCTTCATCGCTCCTCCTGCACGTGATGAGACCGTTCCCCCGTCGGGCCCGATCATCGCACCCGTCGCGCCGCCACCGCAGCGGTTTCGGTACACCCCGCTCGTTCCTCGCGGGCCACTCAACCCAAGGATTTCGGTAGGTCAGGACTCGCGGGAACGACGGGAGCGTCGAGCGTGCCGGATGCGGATCGGTCCGACCAGACGTGGACCGGAGAGGCGACGCTCGAGACGGCGGGCCTCACGTTGCAGCGGCTGGGCGATGTACTCGCCGAGGATGACACCGGAGCTGAGCAGCAGCGCCACCGCCACCGCGGTGATCATCGCGACGATGCCGGTGAAGTTCTCCGAGGCAAGCAGCGTCAACGAGGTGTAGATCGACAGGCCCGGCAGCAGGGGAACGATGCTCGAGACCACGATGACCAGCGGCGGAACGTGGAACCGGCCCGCCAGCGGGTAGCTGACGAAGCCGATGACGAAGGCGGCGATGCCGGCGGCCAGGGCAGCGTGCACCTGACCCTCGGTGAGCCCGAAGAAGATGGCACCGCCCAGCCCGCCGATGACCGCGATCGGCGCGAGACTGCGCGTCGGCGAGTAGGCCGAGAAGGCGAATCCGGCCGACGTGAGGGCCGAGCCGATGATCACGCCCGGCAGGCTGGAGAAGCCGCTCGTGAGGTCCGGGTCGACCAGCACGTCGACGCCGATCGACCGTCCGAGCGCCAGCCCGCCGCTGACACCGACGATGATGCCGACGGTCGCGAACATGACCTCGAGGATGCGGGCGTTGGCGGTGACGTAGAACCCGGTGAGCGCGTCCTGGAAGGCGCCGATGAAGCCGAGCCCGGCGAGCAGCATGACGATGCTCGCGGTGACGACGAGCGACGGGTCGATCGGAACCGGTGTCGCGGCGACTCCGACCGCCAGGGACGTGGCCAGCAACCCGCCTGCGACCTGGGAGTAGAAGAACGGCAGCCGGAGGCGGGCGAGCCGCCGCTGGAGCACTTCGAGCGCGGCACCGGAGACGGCTGCGAGCAGCAGCACCACCCAGTCGCCACCGAGCAGCAGCGCGACCCCGGTGGCGGTGACCGCCCAGCTCAGGGTGACGGCCCAGCGAGGCGTCGGGTGGCCGGACGAGGACAGCTGCAGGATCCTTGCGGCCGCCTCCTCCCGGGTGATCTCCTCGTTGATGAGCTCCCCCACGAGGTGGTCGACGGCCGTGAGGTCGGCGTAGTCGCTCTCGCGGTGCGTGACCTGTCGCCGCATCACGATGGCGGGATCGTCGATGCCGACTTCGTGGCTCAGGGTGAGCGTGGTGAACGTGACGTCGACGAGGACGTTGCGCAGGCCGAGGTACTGCGTGACCGACGACATCGTGGCCGTGACGTCGGCCGCGCCGGCACCGTTCGACAAGAGCATCTCGCCGACCCGCAGGGCGAGGTCGAGCGATCGCTTGATGTCGGTCGTCTCGCTCACGTGCCCATTCTGAGGGCTGGGTCAAGGGATGTCAGGTGCGGAGAAACGTCAGGACCGCGAGAATCCTGCGATGCTCGTCGTGCGACTCCGGCAGGCCGAGCTTTCGGAATATCTGCGTGATGTGCGCCTCGACGGTTCGGTCAGTCACGTCGAGTCGGGTGGCTATCGCATGGTTGGTCAGACCCTCGGCGACGAGTTCGAGTACTTCGTGTTCCCGCTCCGTGAGAGCCGACAGCGGATTGTCGCGACGCTTTCGGCCGATGAGACGAGAAACGATCGTCGGGTCGATCACGGTCTCGGCGTCCATGATGCGCCTCAGTGCATCCACCACGGTCGCGATGTCGAAGACCCGCTCCTTCAGCAGGTACCCGACCCGTTCTGGCTGATCCTGAAGGAGGCGCATGGCGTATGTCGGTTCGACGTACTGAGACAAGACGAGCACCCCGATCTCGGGGTGTTCGGCTCGGATGGCCTGTGCGGCGACCAGGCCCTCGTTCGTGAACGTCGGTGGCATTCGGATGTCCACCAGGACCACGTCTGGACGGGTCGAGCGGACGAGCCTCGGCAGGTTCACCGCGTCTTCCGCTTCGGCGACAACCTCGACACCGGCTTCACCCAGCAGCCGCACGAGGCCTTGCCGGGTGAGCATCGTGTCGTCTGCAACCACTACTCGCACGGGAACTCCGCTCTCAGACTCGTCGGTTGCACATCCAGGGTTCCACCAACCGCTCCGACCCGGTCGGCCACCTGAATCATCGAAGAGCTGCGGTTGGTTCCGTTGTCCTCGACAGTGATGCAGAGACGTTCCTCTGCTTCGACGATGCTGATCGCAGCGTATCCAGCGTCCCTGCCGGCAGCGTCCTCGACGGCCTCGACCGCGGTGAGGTAAGCCGCGGTCTCGATGGCTTCCGGGTAGCGCGCCAGCTCGAGATCGGCGGCGACCTCGACGGGTATCGATGCCTCATCGGCGAGCGTCGCCAGTGCAGGTCCAAGGCCTGCTTCGCCCAGGATCGAGGGGAAGATCCCGTGGGCGAGCTCGCGGAGCTCGATGAGAGCGCTGTGAGCTTCGCCCACAGCCGTCTCAAGCAGTGCAGTGGTGGCTGCGTCCCGCCTGCGTCAGCTTGAGTGTGCGCCAGCCGGATGTCATACGAGAGCGCGATGAGCCGCTGCTGGACACCGTCGTGGAGGTCTCGTTCGATTCGACGCCGCTCAGCGTCTCCGGTCTTCACGATGCGTGCACGGGACGCCCGGATCTCCTCGAGTCGAGCGAGAACCTCCGCCTGGAGTCGTTCGTTCTCCAGACCGAGCCGTATCGCGGCTCCGATGTGCCGCTCGAGATCTGAGAGCGCAGCACTGTGCGACACCACCGCGATCCGTTGCCCGCCTCGGACGATCGCTGTGACGGTGCGTCCAGGCGACGCGACGAGCTGAGGCACGGGCTTGCCGTCTGCATCCACGTACCGGTTCGAGCCGGGGAGTGGGTAGGCCACTTCCAAGCCCGGATCGCCGACCGCCTCTATCAGCGCCGCAGCCAACGAGCCCCGGCCAGAGATCTCGCCGAGGCGGGATCCGATCCGTGCAACCGCGCGCCGCTGCGCGCGGGTGCGCATCTCGAGCGAGACCAACCCAGCGGCCAGCAGGATGGCCGCCACGCAACTGACGAAGAAGATGGCCAGGAACGCCCGGTTGGATACCTCCTCCATCGGCCTGATCAGGAGCGCGACGGCATGTGCGGCAACGGCCAACGCCAGCAGCATCCCGGGACCGGCCACCCGAGGGACCGTCCTCAGGTTCGGTCCCAGGCTTTCGCGATCCTCCATCGCACATCCCGGCGAAAGCCGTTGCGGCCAGAGCGACGAACCATCGATCGGTCACCTGGACGGCGTGCGCGAGATCCGGCATCGAGTGGATGAGGAAGACGTTGTCTGTGCAGTTGTTCCAGCAGGTCGGGTCGTAGAAGGGATCCCGGACGAGTGCCAGTACGAGTGCAGAAAGCGCGGCCTCGACGTAGAGCGCGATGATCAGCGCGGATGCTGCAGGCCGGCGGCCCCGACCATCCAGAAACGCGAGAACCACATGAACGATGACGGGAAGCACGAACGCTGAAGCCACCATGCCGAGGCTGCGGGCGAGCGGGGGCCCGCCATGCCAGCCCACCCAGGCAGGCGCGAACCACAAGAATCCGGCCAGCATCGCCAGGTCAGCAAGGTGCGGCGCCTGCCGCGTGCGAGACGCTGCCAGGCCGGCCAGTGTCAGACCGAGGCCGGCGGCCACGAAGAGCGCCGCGGCTGCGGGGGAGTGGCCGGCATAACTGCTTGAGGGTGATCCTTCGGCGGGCTGAGGCAAGGCGAACACCGCCAGTCCGGTGGCACTGGCGATGACACCGGCGCCGCGCAGGGCCGCGTGCTGCCAGTTCGCCCACCGGGAGGCCACCCCAGGATTGTGGCACGTCCGGCGCGGCCTACGTGCTGGCCACAACGCCGCCTCCGTGCTCGCTGCTGCGCATGCGCGGTCATCCACGATGTGCGTGCAGGCGAACGTCCCTAGCGTCAGGCTTGACTCAGACGAAAGTGGTATCCGCCATGAGATCGATGACCCACACTCGGACGCCGGCCGCGACGCTGGTCCTCGCCGTAGCCACCTCGATGGCGGCCGCAGCCTGCTCGGGCGGTGACAAGGCGGGCGGCTCCGGAGAAACCGTCGTCCTCACGATGGCCAACACCTCGAGCCACATGAATCATCAGCCTGCCGTCGAGCACTTCGCCGAACGGGTCGCCAGCTTTCAGGGGGAGAGGTTCGCGTCGAGCCCAAGAACGAGTGGGGGAACTTCGACCCTGACGCCGAGCGGCAGGTCGTGCGGGCAGTCGCCGCAGGCGAAGTCGACCTGGGTTGGGTGGGAACTCGGGTCTTCGACACCTTGGACGTCACGAGCTTTCAGGCCTTGACGGCGCCCATGCTGGTCGACAGCTATGACCTCCAAGATGCTGTGCTCCACAGCACGATCACCCACAGGATGATGCGCGGACTCGAACCCGTCGGGGTTGTCGGCCTGGGCGTCGTCCTAGACGCGTTGCGCAAGCCGATAGGAGTCGAAGGGCCCTTGCTGACTCCTTCAGACTGGCGCGGGACCACCTTCGGCACCGTCCCGTCGAAGTCCCAGGAGGCGTCCATCAAGGCGCTCGGTGCGACGCCCGCCGAGGTCTTCGGGCACCAGCGAGCTGATGCGCTCGAGGCAGGGAAGCTCGGAGGATTCGAGTTGGGCCTTCACCTCTACCAAGGCAATCCTGACTGGCTCCAGTCCGCGCCCTATGTCACGGCCAATGTGAATCTGTGGCCGCAAATGGACCTCCTGCTGGCCGATCCGAGCCGGCTCAAGGACCTCACCGATCAACAGCAGGACTGGCTGCGGCAGGCCGCCAAGGACGCCGCTGGCGACGCGGACACCCTCGCGGATCGCGACGACCAGCTGATCGGGAAGGTGTGCGACGCAGGTGGACGCTTGGCGAACGCGTCTGATGCCGACCTGGGTGCCCTCAAGGAGGCTCTTGCGCCGGTGTACGCGAGCCTCGACCAGGACTGGGAGACCAAGGCGATCAACACCGAGATCCGTACGCTGAAGCGGTCGACGCAGACGCGACCCGGTCTCGTGATTCCGACGGTTGCACCGGAAAGGCGCCCGACCAGGACGCCGCCACCGCCGCTGGGGAGGCGCCTGCCTACTTGAACGGCACCTATCGATACGTGATCACCCAGGCGGATGCGGATGCGGTAGGGGACACAGACGAGGGCTACCCGGCGGTCGTCACGATCAAGCTCGACGACGGCCCATGAAGGGTGGCTGCTTCGAGAAGGGCACCTACTCGGTCGACGGCAGGAAGATCATCTTCCACAGCAGCGCGTACAACACCGACGCCACGGTCACCATGTCCCGGGACGACAAGGGCACCTCGATCTCACGCCGTCCCACCCATGGACGAAGGCGACGCGTTCACCTGCTTCTCCAAGACCTGGAAGAAGATCGCGTGAGGGCTGCCGGCTCGGCTCAGGTCGCACCGTCGTGGAGGGGAATCTCGGCCGTCAACCGTGTCTCGTCACCCATCACGCTCCGTACAGCGAACGTGCCGCCAGGGTCTCCACCCGGTCGGCGAGGCCCCGGAGGCCGGTGCCGTGTGTCGGGTCGGCGTCACCCACCCCGTCGTCCTCGACCATCACCGTGGCGCGTTCGTCGGTGCGGGCACGGACACGTGGACGACCGATGCCCGGGCATACTTCGCCACGTTGGCCAGCGCCTCGGTGCAGATGTAGTAGGCAGCGGACTCGCGCGCTCAGGCATCGGTCTCGGATCACCTGCAGCCTCACGGGGATCGGAAAACCGTCTGCGACCGTCGTCAGTGCGGGGGCCAAGCCATGCTCGGACAACTGGCGCGGATGGAGACCGCTCGCGAGTCGTCGCATGCAGTGAGCGTTCCATCGAGCTGGTTGGCGGCCGCCGCGATGCGAGCCTTCGTCGGCCCGCCGTCTGTCTCGTCGACCAGCGACGCAGGATGTCGGCCATGCGTTCGAGCCGCCGCTCCGCTCCCTTGCGCAGACGCTGCTCAGATGCCTGCGCTGATCGTCCTCGGCCGCAAGGATCCGCCGGCGCGAGGCGTCGAGCTCGGCCACTTGGCGCTGCAGCCCACCTGTAGTCCGCGTTCGTTCCCGCCAGCCGGGTCGCCGACGAGACGGCTTCGAGCAGCCCGGGGTTGTCCAGCTCAGCCCGGTCATGGATGAGAGCGGCGACAGGTGGGCCCCGCGCTCGACGATCGTCACACGACGTTCGGAGCCTTCATCGGGGAAGGACAGCGCTCGTCCTCGGGCATCGAGGAACTCTCCTGAGGAGCTGTCCCAGTACCCCACCTCCAGTGAAGGGTCTGCGAGCGCCCTGGAGAGCCACCGCGGATGGTCCGGCGTCCTTCTCGCCGAGTTCGACGACGAGATCGGGACTGCAGCTGGTCCCACGGAGCGGTCAGGAGCCAGGTGAGCATCGTTCCGCAGATGACGACGAGGGCGACCTGAAGACGAGCAGTCCCGGACGGTCGGCTGCCGGACCAGCGATCAAGCTCGCGACCGCAGTGCCGATGATGATCGAGCTGACCGCCGCCGCGGCGCGTAGCGAGAACAGGTGTGCCCGTCGGAGAGGTCCAGTGCGTCGCCGATAGGCGATGGTCCGTTCGGCAAGCAGCAGGGTCGCGAAGGCGATGGCCAGGATGTCGTTCGACCAGACCGGCGTGAGGAATGCGGCCACGTAGCGACCGTCGCGGCGACTCGTTCGTTGCGCCCGAGCAGGCGGCCGACGGGGTACGCGAGGAGGAGATGCACGAGGAAGCCGCGGTGGACGTAGGTCGTGTGCGACCCACCCCCGCGACGAGATCGACGTTCGCACCGGCGAAGTTCCCGAGGAACCACGTGAATCCCGTCGCGGCCATGAGCGTGCCGCCATTGTTGTCGGGCCGAAGAGTCTCGCGGCGAGCCCGCACGCGATGAAGGTCCAGCCCACCGCGAGGTCGGGCAGCCATGACGACGGAGCGTCCCACCTGAACGCCACCCACTCCGCGGCCAGACCCAGGGCGACACCAGCCGGCCAGAACAGGAGGCCCCACCGTCGCATGCGCACGTTCAGCCAGGAGAGAAGCGAGTGCCTTGCCGGACAGGCTGCTCTTGGAGATGAACCCTTTGGCTGAGCTCCTCGTCAGGCGAGGTCCGTACGCAGACGCCTCTCGGCTCGAGATGAACACGACCATGGGCGGATCGGAGAGCCCTCCCAGCTGTCCGCCACCTCGATCCCGTCCTCGCCCGGAAGCTGAATGTCGAGCAGGACCAGCCGGGCTTGAGCAGCGCGACTGCCCTGACGCCTCGGCGCCATCCGCGGCGTCACCGATGACGTCAAAGCCTTCGGCTCGAGCAAGCTCGCGCTGATGCGGAACTCAGCATGGTCATCGACGATGAGCACGGTTCACGCACGAGATATGTGCACTGGGCACACACATGTGGTAGCAAGAGTGAGCAGGGGAGGTAGGAGGGGGGGAGGGGGGGGAGGCATGGCGGACTGGCAGCCCGACGTCCTGGGCGACGGGTATGAGCAGCAGGTGCTGGAGCTCGGTGACGACCCCGATGGCCAGGGCCAGATCGTGGGCACACTCGTGCGCCGCGAGGCCCCGGCGAATCCTCTCGGTGCCGTCCTCTACGTGCACGGGTTCACCGACTACTTCTTCCAGACCGAGCTCGCGGACTTCTACACCGAGCGCGGGTTCACCTTCTTCGCCCTCGACCTGCGCAAGTGCGGACGCTCGCGTCGTCCGGGTCAGACGCCGCACTACGTCTCCGATCTCAGGTATTACGACGACGCCGAGCTCAGCCGTGCGCTGGCCGCCGTCCGCCACGAGACCGGCGATGCCCCGGTGCTGCTGTCCGGCCACTCCACCGGTGGCCTCGTGCTGTCGCTCTGGCTCGACCGGCTGAATGCCGGCGACGGTGGATCCAGAGGCGCGGGCATCAGCGGGCTCGTGCTGAACAGCCCGTTCATCGACCTCCCGGGCAAGCCGTCGATGCGGAGCTGGGGTACCCAGTGGGCCCGGGTGATGGCGAAGATCCGGCCGTTCAAGGTGATCAACCTCCCACCCGGAGAGGGCTACGGCTCTTCGCTCCACGTCAGTGCCCATGGTGAATGGGACTACGACCTCGAGTGGAAGCCGATCGGGGGTTTCCCGATCACCTACGGGTGGTTGAACGCGATCCGTCGTGGCCATGCCCGCCTGCACCGGGGGCTCGACGTCGGGGTGCCGTCGTTGGTGCTGCGATCGGCGCGCAGCCGCTCGGCCCGGACCTGGTCACCTGAGGTGGACGAGCTCGACGCCGTGCTCGACTCCCGGCAGATCGCCCGGTGGGCCGGATGCCTCGGCGACGCCGTCACGTCGGTGCCGATCACCGGCGCCCGCCATGACGTCTTCCTGTCGAAGGACGGCCCGCGAGCCGAGGCGTATCTCCTGCTCGACCGCTGGCTGCACGACCGTGAGCTGGTGTCCTCTTAGGACTTCTCCCGCAGGGCGACGATGGACCACAACGCGAATGCGAACAGCAACAGCCCACAGATGATGTCGGCGATCACGTGGGTCTGGCGCCACCACACCATGTCGGTGGCTCCGGGCACGGCGTAGTGGCCGAACCCGACGAGTCCGCTCCCGGAATAGACGGCGATCGCGATGGCTGCAGCCGTGATGCGGCCGCGCACGAACAGCCACAACCCCAGTACACCGAACGCGGTGAAGATGAACCAGCCGGCGGCCACCAGGGTCTGCGACGGGTTCGGGAGTGCGCTGCCGGGCTCGGCCTGCGGAAAGTCGGCGTAGTTGACGGTGTTGTCGAGGTAGTGGACCACCGAGACGGCGAACGCCACGGACATCAGGGCGAGCAGCGGCCGGAGGACGTCCTGACTCCGTGCGGTCTTCGGCATCAGGGCGTGGGAGCCGTCCAGCCGGGCGCGACCTCGAAGTGGGAGACCGTGGTCTCGCGGTCGACCAGGAACTCGTCGTCCTCCGGGTAGTACTTCGCCAGCTCGATGTCGTCGCCGGCGAAGGCCCGGATGACGTCGAGGTCGTCCCACCAGCTCAGCGTGATCAGCTCGGTGCGTCCGTCGCCGAGGTCGCGGGTGACCAGCTGGGCACCCTGGTTGCCCGGGGTGGCCCGGTACTCGGACATGCCGGTGCGCTCCACGATGTCGACGTACTCCTCGATCCGGTCGGTGTGCACCCATCCCCGCCACATGCGCGCGATCATGGGGTCGACGTTAGTCCCTGAAGCAGGGCGTCGACCACGTCGACCGGTGTCCGCCTTCGTCGTTAGGCTGCACTCGTGGATGCACCTCTTGCCCTCTACCGCCGATACCGGCCGGAGACCTTCGCCGAGGTCATCGGGCAGGACCACGTCACCGAGCCCCTGCGCCACGCGTTGGCGGCCAATCGCGTGCACCACGCCTACCTGTTCTCGGGCCCGCGCGGATGCGGCAAGACCACCAGCGCGCGCATCCTCGCCCGCGCGCTCAACTGCGAGAAGGCACCGGTCGCCGAGCCGTGCGGTGAGTGCCAGAGCTGTCAGGATCTCGCTCGCAACGGGCCCGGCAGCCTCGACGTCATCGAGATCGACGCTGCCAGCCACGGCGGTGTCGACGACGCCCGTGACCTGCGCGAACGCGCCTTCTTCGCCCCCGTCAGCAGCAAGTACAAGGTGTACATCATCGACGAGGCGCACATGGTGTCGTCGCAGGGCTTCAACGCGCTGCTCAAGCTCGTGGAGGAGCCGCCGCCACATCTCAAGTTCATCTTCGCCACCACCGAGCCCGACAAGGTCATCGGCACCATCCGCTCGCGCACGCACCACTACCCGTTCCGGCTGGTGCCGCCCAAGCTGCTCGGCGAGTACCTGCTCTCCCTGTGCGAGAGCGAGGGCGTCACGCTCGAGCCCAACGCCCTGCCGCTCGTCGTGCGTGCCGGTGCCGGCTCGGTGCGCGACACCCTCAGCGTCCTCGACCAGCTGCTCGGCGGTGCCGGACCCGACGGCGTCTCCTACGACCTCGCGGTGCAGCTGCTCGGCTACACGCCCGACTCCCTGCTCGACGAGGCCATCGACGCGTTTGCGGCCGACGACGGCGCCACGGTGTTCGGCGTCGTCGACAAGGTCATCGAGTCCGGCCAGGACCCGCGCCGCTTCGCCGAGGACCTGCTCCAGCGCCTGCGCGACCTCGTCATCGTGGCCGCCGTGCCCGACGCGCTGTCCACCGGCCTGCTCGAGGTGCCGGGTGATCGGGCCGAGCGCCTGCGCAGCCAGGCGGCTGGATTCGGGCCTTCCGAGCTCACCCGCGCGGCCGAGGTCGTCAACACCGCGCTCGTCGACTTCCGTGGCGCCACCGCTCCGCGTCTGCTGCTCGAGCTGATGTGCGCGCGCATCCTGGTGCCGGGTGCCGACCACACGTCCCTCGGCTTCACCTCCCGGCTCGATCGCCTCGAGCGTCGCCTCAGCATCGACACCCCGCCGGCTGCCGAGCCCGCGTCGAAGGCTGACCCCGCGCCCAAGGTCGAGACCGCGCCCGCTGTCGAGCCCGAACCGGCCGCCGAGCCGAAACCGGTCGTCGAGCCCGAACCGGAACCGGCCGTTGAGCTTGTCGAAACGGCCCAAACGGAAACCGCGGAGGACGCCGTTTCGGCCGGCTCAGCGACCGATGAGTCAGAAACGACCCAGATCCCCGGCAGCCTCGGCATCGCCGACGTCCGGCGGCTGTGGCCCGGCGTCCTCGACCGGGTCAAGGAGCTGCGGCGGTTCACCTGGGTCATGCTCAGCCAGAACGCCCAGGTCGTCTCGCTGGAGGACGACACCCTCACGCTCGCGCTGGTCAACGCCGGTGCCCGCGACTCCTTCGTCAGCAGCGGCTCGCACGAGTACGTGCAGCAGGCCCTGCACGACGTCCTCGGTGTCACGTGGCGCATCGACCACATCGTCGACCCGACGGCCGATCCGGCGCGCAACGAGGCACCGAGCGCAGGTCAGGCACAGCCCGACGCCGAGGCGCCCGATGCTGGCACGCCTGAGCGCCGTGGCGTGAAGTCGCCCGACACCGTGCGCGACGCCATGCGTGACACCCAACCCGGACCGGCCGCCGACCCCGATGACGCGGCGCATCCGGACGACCCGGTCGTCGACGGCGACGGCGACGGACCCGAGCAGCTCCTGTCGCGCGAGCTGGGAGCGCAAGTCATTGACGACTCATCTGGCGACTGACGTTCGTCGGATCCGCCTCGACATCGGGCTCGAACCGGTCGAGGTCCTGCGCCGCTTCCGCGGACGCGACCGAGTCGTCGCGCTGATCGGCGACTGGCACCACGGTGAGGCCCTGATCGCCTTCGACCCCGTGCGGGTGCTGGACGGGCACCCGTTCGACGACGTCGACCTGCCGCCGGTCACGCAGAGCGGGGTGTTCGGGGGCGGCTGGATCGGGTCGTGGGGCTACCAGCTCGGACACCTCGTCGAGGAGCTGCCGCCGCCGGCGAACAGGCCGATCCCGCAGCCGTACGCGCGGGTCGCGTTCTACGACCGGGTGCTGCGTCTGACTGACGGGGTCTGGTGGCTCGAGACACTCTGTACACCGCCGCCCACGGCCCGGCACCCCCACCAGGGACGCACGGATGATGCCGACGTCCTCGACGCGCTCGCGGCCCCGGCGGAGCCCGCGGAGTTCACGGTCGGCACGTTCGCCATGACCCCGTCGCCCGACGAGCACCGCACGTCGGTCGCCCGCGCGCTCGAGCACATCCGGGCCGGCGACATCTTCCAGGTCAACCTGACGGCCAGGCTCGAGGCGCCGTTCGAGGGCGACCCGCTCGACCTGTTCTGCGCCGGCGTCGAGGCGCTGGCCCCGGCCTACGCCGCATTCGTCGACGCCCCCGAGGGTGCGGTCGCGAGCTTCTCGCCCGAGCTGTTCCTCCGCCGCACCGGCGATGAGGTGCTCACCTCGCCGATCAAGGGCACGGCGCCGCTCGACTCCGATCCCGACGAGCTGACGGCATCGGCGAAGAACCGCGCCGAGAACGTGATGATCGTCGACCTCATGCGCAACGACCTCGGCCGAGTCTGCACGCCCGGCAGCGTCCGGGTCCCCGCACTCGTGCGGGCCGAGCGGCACGCCGTCTGGCACCTGGTCTCCGACGTCGTCGGCCACCTGGGGCCCGACGTCACCGACTCGGCACTGCTGCGAGCCACCTTCCCGCCGGGCTCGGTCACCGGCGCTCCCAAGGTGCGGGCGATGGAGATCGCCGCGGAGCTGGAGCCCACGGCTCGCGAGGCGTACACCGGCGCGATCGGGCACGTCAGCGCGGCGGCCGGGCTCGAGCTCAACGTCGCCATCCGCACGTTCGAGATCTCTGCTGGGTGGGTCTGGCTCGGCGTCGGGGGCGGCATCGTCGCCGACTCGACGCCGGACGGCGAGCTCGCGGAGTGCTTCGTGAAGGCGCGGCCGCTGATCGAGGCGATCGGCGGCCGGCTCGAGCTGGAAGCCGAGGCGCCGGACGAAACCGTTCCGCCGCACGTCGCCGTCGAGCCACGGGTCGCTCGCACCGACCTCTCCCTCGGCATCTACGACACCGTGCTGGTCACCGACGGTGTGGCGATCGACGTCGAGGCGCATGTCGCCCGGCTCGACTCCTCCGTGCGAGCCGTCTACGGCCAGACCGTGCGGGCCGGTCTGGAGGAGGCGGTGCATCGCAAGGCCACGGGCCTGCACGGTCGCCACCGGCTGCGCATCGACGCCGTGCCGCTGGGTGGCGACGTCCTGGTGCGCATGGCCGTGCGGCCGATCCTCGACGACGTCGACGCCTGGACCCTCGTGCCACGCGTCCTCTCCGGCGGGCTGGGTCAGCACAAGTGGTCAGACCGGCGGGCGTTGGCGCACGAGTCGCGCCCCGACCTCGACCTTCTCGTGCTCGACGACGACGGCAGCGTGCTGGAGACCGGCCGCGCCAGCCTCTTCCTGGTCCACGACGACGGCGTGCTCACCCCGCCGCTCGACGGCCGCATCCTTCCCGGCATCGGACGGGCGCGGGTCATCGACCAGCTGCTGGAGGCCGGCATCCCGGTCATCCAGCGGCGGCTCACCACCGACGACGTCGCCCGTGCCACGGAGGTGTTCGTCACCAACGCCTTGCGAGGCGTCGTGCCGATCACCTCCACAGAGGGCATCGGCTCGTGGTCCGTGGGGCCGCTCACGACATCCCTTCGAACCGGGAGCGGCGGCTCCGGGTCCGCCACGAAACCCCTGGAGGACGCCGATTCACCGCTGCGCGGCGTGGCGCACGCCAGGGTTCTCTTCGTCGACAACTACGACTCGTTCGTCTACAACCTCGTGCAGTACGTGCGCGAGCTCGGCGCAAGCGCCGAGGTGGTCCGCAATGACGCGGTCACGATCGACGAGCTGGTCGCCGCCCGCGAGCGCGGTGAGCTCACCCACGTCATCATCTCGCCCGGCCCGGGCACGCCGTCGGACGCCGGAATCAGCGTCGACGTCGTGCGGCAGCTCGGCCCCACCACTCCCACGCTCGGGGTGTGCCTCGGCCACCAGGCGATCGGTGAGGCGTACGGGGCCGTGGTCGTCCGCGCCGACGAGGTGGTGCACGGCAAGCCGTCGCTCGTTCACCATGACGGGCGCGGCGTCTACACCGACCTGCCGTCGCCCCTGGTCTGCGCGCGCTACCACTCGCTCGTCGTCGCCCCCGACACCGTGCCCCCGACGCTCGACGTCACAGCGCGCACCGCTTCCGGCGTGGTCATGGGCCTGCGGCACCGCACCCACCCGGTCGAAGGTGTGCAGATGCATCCGGAGTCGATACTCACCGCCCATGGCCACGACATGTTGGCCCGTTTTCTGGGTGGCGACGACTAGGCTGGCTGGGTGTACGACAGCGTGATCCAGGACCTCATCGACGAGCTCGGGCGACTGCCCGGTATCGGTCCGAAGAGCGCCCAGCGCATCGCGTTCCACCTGCTCGACGCCGACTCCGACGACGTCAAGCGCTTCGCAGCCGTGCTCGTCGACGTCAAGGCGAAGGTCCATTTCTGCGACACCTGCGGCAACGTCACCGTCGACACCGAGTGCCGCATCTGCGCCGACCCGCGCCGCGACGCGACCGTGATCTGCGTCGTCGAGGAGAGCAAGGACGTCATCGCCATCGAGCGCACCCGCGAGTTCCGTGGCCGCTACCACGTGCTCGGCGGCGCGATCTCGCCCATCGCCGGCGTCGGGCCCGACCAGCTCCGCATCAAGGAGCTGCTCCAGCGGCTGAACGACGGCACGGTCACCGAGGTCATCATCGCCACCGACCCGAACCTCGAGGGCGAGGCCACCGCCACCTATCTCATTCGCATGCTCTCCACGCTGGGGCTGCGGGTGTCCAAGCTCGCCAGCGGCCTGCCCGTCGGTGGCGACCTCGAGTACGCCGACGAGCTCACCCTCGGGCGGGCGTTCGAGGGCCGTACGTCGATCAGTGCCGGTTAGTTAGCGGCGGAAGCTCGCCGGAGTGGCCGGGCTTGAGCGCGTCGAACATCAGCGCGAGGTAGCGTGCCCGGCTGTCGGTGTCGAGGCTCGGGGTGGCCAGACCGACGACGATCATGCCCAGGATGTGCGGCACGTCCTCGATCACGATGTCCGGCCGGATGTCGCCGTGTTCCTGGGCTCCCTTCAGCAGCAGGTCGAACACGTCCATGTAGTCGTCGATCAGCTCAGCCGTCAGATCGACGAGGTTCTGCGTCGGCGCGGCGCTCAGCAGGTCGATGACCTGCACGGAGATGACGATGAACGCGTGGCGGAACTGCGGCAGGACGTTCTCGGGCGCGAGCTGCGGGACGATCTCGTCGTCGAAGATCGCGTGATACGCGGCACGGATGAGCGACTCGCGGTTCGGGAAGTGCCGGTAGAGCGTGGCGACGCCGACGTCCGCGGCGGCGGCGATCTCCTCCAGCGACGGTGATTGCCCCGCCGCGAAGGCAGCACGGGCCGCGGCAACGATTCTCTGCGCGTTGGAGCGAGCGTCGATGCGCTGCGCGCGAGGCCGCTCCGGGGGGTTACCGGCCACAGGGCAATTGTCCCATTGCACCGGTTCATGCACCGGCGAACTCGTGACCGACCGCTGACGTCGAGGCAAACCGCTTGCGCGCGCACCCGTCGCGGGGCCACGGTGACGTCCATGACCACATCCGAATCGCCCGACTTCAGCGGGCTCAAGGCCGTCTTCATCAACTGCACGCTCAAGCGCTCGCCCGAGCCGAGCCACACCGACGGCCTCGTCACCAAGAGCGCCGCCATCATGTCCGCCCACGGAGTCGGCGTGACGACGTACCGCGCGATCGACGAGGACATCGCCACGGGCGTCTACCCGGACATGACCGAGCACGGCTGGGACACCGACGCCTGGCCCGGCATCCTCGAGCAGATCATGGCCGCGAACATCCTGGTGCTCGCCGGCCCGATCTGGCTGGGCGACAACAGCAGCATCATGAAGCAGGTCATCGAGCGGCTGTACTCCGCGTCGAGCGAGCTCAACGAGCATGGCCAGTACGAGTTCTACGGACGTGTGGGCGGCTGCCTCATCACCGGCAACGAGGACGGCATCAAGCACTGCGCCATGAACATCCTCTACACGATGCAGCACGTGGGCTTCACGATCCCGCCGCAGGCCGACGCCGGCTGGATCGGCGAGGTCGGCCCGGGTCCCTCCTACCTCGACCCGGGCTCCGGCGGGCCGGAGAGCGACTTCACCAACCGCAACACCACGTTCATGACGTACAACCTGATGCACCTCGGGAAGATGCTCAAGGACGCGAGCGGCATCCCGGCCTACGGCAACCAGCGCACCGTCTGGGACGAGGGCGTTCACGACTACACGCACAATCCCGAGTACCGCTAGGTTCCAGCAGCGGACGGTCCCGTGGGGTCAACGTCCCTATCTGACCCGTCGCTGGCAGGATCGCGCTCCAGGTGAGGAGTTCTGAGCCGGTAGACTGGGCCCGTTGTCAGCCCAGTGCCGTGCTGCCAGCGCAGCCGTGTCAGCCACTCATCCCGAGGAAATCCCGTGGGCATTGTCGTGCAGAAGTACGGCGGCTCCTCCGTTGCCGATGCCGTGAGCATCAAGAGGGTCGCCCAGCGCATCGTCGCGACCAAAAAGGCCGGCCACGACGTCGTCGTGGTCGTGTCAGCCATGGGCGACACCACGGACGAGCTGATCGACCTCGCCAACGACGTCTCACCGCTGCCACCCGGTCGCGAGCTCGACATGCTGCTCACCGCCGGCGAGCGCATCTCGATGGCGCTGCTCGCGATGGCGATCGGCACGCTCGGCCAGGAGGCTCGTTCGTTCACCGGTTCACAGGCCGGTGTCATCACCGACTCCGAGCACGGCCGGGCCAAGATCATCGACGTCACTCCCGGACGTCTCCAAGCTGCCATCGCCGAGGGCGCCGTGGCCATCGTCGCCGGTTTCCAGGGTGTCTCGCAGACCACCAAGGACATCACCACGCTCGGCCGAGGCGGCTCCGACACCACTGCTGCTGCGCTCGCGGCTGCGCTGGGCGCCGACGTCTGCGAGATCTACTCCGACGTCGACGGCATCTTCACCGCCGACCCCCGCATCGTGCCCAACGCCCGCCAGATCCCGCGCATCTCCTACGAGGAAGCGCTGGAGATGACGGCCAACGGCGCCAAGATCCTCCACCTCCGGTGCGTCGAGTACGCGCGCCGCAACGACATCCCCATCCACGTGCGCTCGTCGTTCAGCGACCGGCCCGGAACCTGGGTCGTGAACGCCGACGACGTCATGAAGGAGCCCACCATGGAACAGGCCATCATCTCCGGTGTCGCCCACGACCGCAGCGAGGCCAAGATCACGGTCGTCGGCGTGCCCGACAAGGTCGGCGAGGCGGCGGCCATCTTCCGCGCGCTCGCCGACGCCCAGATCAACATCGACATGATCGTCCAGAACGTCTCGGCCGCGGCCACCGCGCTCACCGACATCTCGTTCACGCTGCCGCGCTCTGACGGCCAGACCGCCATGACCGCCCTCGCGCGACTCAAGGACGCCATCGGCTTCGAGCGTCTGCAATACGACGACAGCGTCGGCAAGGTCTCCATCGTCGGCGCCGGCATGCGCTCGTCACCCGGCATCACCGCGAAGTTCTTCCAGGCGCTCGCCGACGCCGGCGTCAACATCGAGATGATCTCCACGTCCGAGATCCGCATCTCGGTCGTCGTCAGCGAGAACCAGGTCGATTCCGCCGTCGAGGCCGCCCACGAGGCGTTCGAGCTGGGCTCGGACGAGGTCGAGGCCGTCGTCTACGGAGGTACCGGACGATGACCAGCATCGGAGTCGTCGGCGCCACCGGTCAGGTCGGCACCGTCATGCGCCAGCTCCTCGCCGAGCGCGACTTCCCGGCCGACGAGGTGCGCTTCTTCGCGTCCTCACGATCGGCCGGCAAGACGCTGCCCTGGAAGGGGGGCGAGATCGTCATCGAGGACGCCGAGACGGCCGACCCGTCCGGGCTCGACATCGCGCTGTTCTCCGCCGGTGCCACCATGTCGCGCGTCCACGTCCCGCGGTTCGCGGCGGCCGGCGTCACCGTCATCGACAACTCCTCGGCCTTCCGCAAGGAGCCCGACATCCCGCTGATCGTCAGCGAGGTCAATCCCGGCGACATCGCCAAGGCCGATCGCGGGATCATCGCGAACCCCAACTGCACCACGATGGCCGCGATGCCGGTGCTCAAGCCGTTGCACGACGAGGCCGGCCTGGTGCGACTCGTCGCCGCCACCTACCAGGCGGTGTCGGGCTCAGGTGTCGCCGGCGTGGAGGAGCTGCACTCGCAGGCCCTCGCCGTCGTCGACAAGGCCGATGCCCTCACCCACGACGGGTCCGCGGTCGACTTCCCGGCGCCGGTCAAGTACGTCGCGCCCATCGCGTTCAACGTCCTGCCGCTGGCGGGCACCATCGTCGACGACGGATGGAACGAGACCGATGAGGAGCAGAAGCTCCGCAACGAGAGCCGCAAGATCCTCGGCATCCCCGACCTCAAGGTGGCGGGCACGTGCGTGCGCGTGCCGGTGTTCACGGGGCACTCGCTGTCGATCCACGCCCAGTTCGCCCGCCCGATCACTCCTGACCGTGCCACCGAGATCCTGGCGTCCGCCCCAGGCGTTCGACTCGTCGACGTGCCCACGCCGCTCCAGGCTGCCGGCACCGACCCGAGCCTCGTCGGACGCATCCGTCAGGACCACTCGCTCGACGACGGCACCGGTCTCGTGTTGTTCGTGAGCGGCGACAACCTGCGCAAGGGCGCCGCTCTGAACACCATCCAGATCGCCGAGCTCCTGCTCGCTCGGTGACCTTCAGCGTCTGGCCGGGCGGAGCTTGACGAAGACGTCGAGGGAGTCCGGGTCGGTGAGCGCACCCTTGGCGGCGACGTCGTCGACGGATGCGCCGCGCAGGATCTTCTTGACCGGCACCTCGAGCTTCTTGCCCGAGAGCGTGCGGGGGAGCGCCGGAACGGCGTGCACCTCGTCGGGGATGTGCCGGGGCGAGAGCCGCGTGCGCAGCTCCTTCGCGATCGACGATCGCAGGTCGTCGTCGAGCTCCTGGCCCTCGGCGGTGACGACGAAGAGCATCAGCGTGCCTGCGCCACCCTCGTCGTCCTCGAGGTGCACGACGAGGCTGTCGGCCACGCCGGGCAACGACTCGACCACCGAGTAGAACTCCGACGTGCCGAGCCGGACGCCACCGCGGTTCAGCGTCGCATCGCTGCGGCCGGTGACCAGGCAGGTGCCGAGCTCGGTGATGGTGATCCAGTCGCCGTGCCGCCACACGCCGGGGAAGTCCTCGAAGTAGGCCGCGCGATAGCGCGAGCCGTCGTCATCGCCCCAGAAGCTGACCGGCATCGACGGCATCGGTCGCGTGATGACCAGCTCGCCGAGCTCGCCGACGACGGAGCGGCCGGTCTCATCGAACGCCTCGACGGCGCAGCCGAGGCTGCGGCAGGAGATCTCGCCCGCGTACACCGGCACGGTCGGCGCGGCGCCGACGAACGCCGAGCACACGTCGGTGCCGCCCGAGACGGAGGCGAGCTGCAGGGTGTCGCTCACTGCCTGGTAGACCCACCGAAACCCTTCCTCCGGCAGCGGCGCACCGGTGGATCCGAGCGCCCGGAGATGGGTCAGGTCGGCGATGTCGCGCGGCATGATCTCCTCCTTGCGGCACTGCAGCAGGAATGGCGCGGATGTGCCGAAGTAGGTGAGCTCGAGCTCGTCGGCCAGGTGCCAGAGCATCGACAGGTCCGGGTGCGCCGGGTTGCCGTCGAACAGCACGATCGTGGCGCCGACGCCGATGCCGGACGCGAGGTAGTTCCACATCATCCAGCCGGTGGTCGAGAACCAGAAGAAGCAGTCCTCGGGTCCGAGGTCGCTCTGCAGGCTGAGCACCTTGAGGTGCTCGATGGTGATGCCGCCGTGTCCGTGCACGATCGGCTTGGGCAGGCCGGTCGTGCCCGACGAGAACAGCACGTACAGCGGCGCATCGAAGGGCACGCGCTCGAACTCCAGCGGCGCCGGTTCGGACACGAGATCGGCCCAGGTCTTGGCGCCGTCGGTGTAGATCGCGTGGTCGTCCAGGTACGGCAGCCAGACGACGGTGTGCACGCTCTGGAGTCGGGCCCGGATGGCCTCCACCTCGGCGCGGCGGTTGATCGCCTTGGAGCCGTACTGGTAGCCGTCGACGGCGAGGAGCAGCTTCGGCTCGATCTGCTGCCAGCGGTCGATGACGCTCTGCACGCCGAACTCCGGCGCGCACGAGCTGAACACGGCACCGAGGCTGGCGGTCGCCAGCATCAGGATCAGGGTCTCGGGGATGTTCGGCGCGTACGCGGCGACGCGGTCGCCCGGGCCGACGCCGAAGCGCACCAAGCCTGCTCGTGCGCGGCCTACCTGGTCGCGCAGCTCGGCAGCGGTGATGCGCACCTCCTCGCGCGACTGGGAGCGCCCGATCACGACGACGTCATCGTCACGTCGGCCCGGCATGCGCAGCATCGCCTCGGCGTAGTTGAACCGGACGCCCGGGAACCAGACGGCGCCCGGCATCTCATCAGACGCCAGGGCGGGTGAGGGATCGCCGTCCGACGGGAGGTCGAAGAACGTCCAGACGGCCGACCAGAACGACTCGAGGTCGTCGACGGACCAGCGCCACATCTCCTCGTAGGAGTCGAAGGTGGGACCTCCGCCGTCGCGCACCGATTCGGTGAAGTCGTCGAGGCGCGTGCGTGTGCCCGGCGGACGCCAGAGAACTTCGCCCATCAACGAGGGTTGGGCTCGTCCGCTGCGAACATCATCACCCTGCACGATGCCATGAACGCAATCACGCCGAGAACCGGGAACAGGATCCAGGCGATCGGACCGGCGGCGAGCTCGAGGAAGAACGTCAGGACGAGCACCAGCACGAGCATGACCGACATGGCGCTGATGAAGCGTCCGTGTTCGACGCCGAAACCGCCGAGCAACAGCTCGCCGACGGCGAACGTCACGAAGGCCACCACGACGAGGACGAGCGCACCCCAGCCGCCACCGGCACTGGTGCCGCGGGTGGCCGAGAAGAGCTCGTACGACAGGTATCCCAGGGTGACCGCGAACAGTCCGACGACGATCCCGGTGATTGCGGCGGCGCGCAATGGTGAGAGGTGGGGCAGTCTCGAATCGCGAACCTTGCGCAGGCCTCGGCGCACGGCCTGGTTCGTCGCGTAGGTGACGTCGCTGGCACGGTCGCTGACGCGACTGCCGGCCATACGCGCGCGGCTCGCGAGTCCGGCACCGGGCCGGCGCGGCGGAGTCGGGATGCGAATGGTGGGCCGGGACGAGGCCTTGGCCTTGAGCTTCGCGAGCGGAGTGCTGACCGTCGGAGGAGCGGCTTGCTTCACCGTGGTGGAGCCGGGGCGGGCCGGGCGGACGACGACGGTCTTCTTCACGACCCGCTTGACGACCTTCTTGGTGGGGCGCCGCTCGTCGACCATGCGGTCAGTTTGACACAGCGGAGGGCAACGGCTTGCCGGTCAGAACGAAACGAAGCCGCCCGGACCTGGGCGGCTCATCCGGTCGGGGTGATCCTCGCGGGCTCGTCAACGCCTTCCTCGTCGGGGTGACAGGATTTGAACCTGCGGCCTCGTCGTCCCGAACGACGCGCGCTACCAAGCTGCGCCACACCCCGGTGCCCCTAGGCGGGCAACCCGGGCGAGTCTATCCCAGTCAGCGTGAGCAGGGTGGCTTCGGGGCGGCAAGCGAATCTCACCGGTGCGTACGGTGACGTTCCCATGCCTGCAGACACGTGCAGCCACGACGGCTCCTGGCCCGGAACGGCGTGCGTGTGGAGACCCTTGGCGCGCTTGCGGTCGAGGTCGCAGTTGGTGACGAGTGCGCCGTAGAAGGGCACGCAGAGCTGTCCGCCATGGGTGTGGCCGGCCATGATCAGCGGGTAGCCGAGCTCGTTCCACCGGTCCAGCACGCGCAGATAGGGAGCGTGTGCCACCCCGATCGCGAGGTCGGCGGACGTGTCGGCCGGCTGGTCGTCGAGCTCGTCGTACCCCAGGTGCGGGTCGTCGACGCCGACGAACGCGAGTCGGCGACCCGCCACGTCGAGCGACGAATGGGTGTTGGTCAGGTCCGTCCAGCCCCTCCCGGTGAAGGCGCGACGCATCGGCTCGAACGGAAGGTCTTGTTCGCGCGTGCGCCACCACTCCTCGCGGCCCGCGGACGAGCCGGTGCCGCCGACCAGATACATGGCCGGGTTCTTGCGGACCGGCGAGTAGTAGTCGTTCGACCCGAAGACGAAGACGCCCGGCAGGTCGAGGAGGTCGCCGTACGCGCTGAGTACCGACGGCAGGGCGTCCATGTGGGCGAGGTTGTCGCCGGTGTTGACGACCAGGTCCGGCTCGAGCTCGGCGAGGCTCCGGAGCCACTGCTGCTTGCGGTGCTGCGAGGGCGTCATGTGGGCATCGGACAGGTGCAGGATGCGGAGTGGATCGGATCCGGGTGGCAGCACCGGCACCGTGACCTCGCGCAGCGTGAACGCCCGCACCTCGTACAGCGACGCGTATGCCAACCCGGCCGCGGCGGCCCCGAGTACGCCGAGAGGTATGGCGAGTGGTCCCATGCAGCCAGCCTAGGGCGGGCGGGCCTCCGGTCACGCCCCCGGTGAGAGGATGGCGCCATGTCTGAGCTCAAGGACCGTCTGCGCGCCGACCTCACCACCGCGATGAAGGCGCGCGACCAGCTGCGCACCGGCACGCTGCGCATGGTGCTCACCGCCATCACGAACGCCGAGGTGGGCGGCAAGGAAGCGCGTGAGCTGTCCGACGACGACGTCATCGGCGTGCTGACGTCGGAGGCCAAGAAGCGGCGCGAGGCCGCCGAGGCGTTCGACGACGGCAACCGGCCCGAGCTCGCAGCCAAGGAGCGCGACGAGTCGGCCATCCTGGCCGAGTACCTGCCCGATCAGCTCGGCGAGGACGACATCCGCGACATCGTGACCGCGGCCGTCGAGTCGACCGGCTCGGCCGGCGCGGGCATGAAGGCGATGGGTGCGGTGATGGGCGTCGTCCAGCCGCAGGTGAAGGGCCGTGCTGACGGCAAGGCCGTGGCCGCGGAGGTCAAGCGCCAGCTCGGCGCCTGAGCACCGGCTCAGTCGTCGTCGTCCTCTTCCTCGTCGTCATCGTCGTCGTCGTCATCGTCGTCGTCTTCGTTGGGCTGGCGTTTCGGCGGCGGTTCGAACGTCTCCGGACTCAGGAAGTTCTGGATGGTGCCCATGGCCTTCTTCCACATCGGGCCGGCCAGGGACGAACCGCCCACCTGCGAGAAGCTGATCGGCGATCCCCGGAGCGTGCTGCCGGCCAGCGAGATCGGAATGCCCTTGGAATTGGCCCCGGCGATCATCGATGCGGCGACGAGCTCCGGCGTGTAGCCCATGTACCAGACGGCCTTGTTGTTCTGGGTGGTTCCGGTCTTGGCCGCCGACGGGATCTTGAGTCCGGTGCCGTTGGAGAAGCCGAAGCCGCCGGGCTTTTGCAGGCCGGTGAGGATGTCGTTGATCTGCGCGGCTTCGTCCTGCGACATCACCCGAGTGCACTCCTTGGTGTACTCCTTGATGACCTTGTCCTCCATGTCGACGATCGCGTCGACGGGCTGCGGCTTGCAGTACATGCCGCCAGAAGCAGCTGAGGCGTAGGCGGCGGCCATCGTGAGCGGGCTCACCGACGTGACGCCGAGGGTGAACGGACCGACCTGGTCGGTGACTCCGGTCTCGGTGTCGTGCGGCACGGTGATGCCCATCGCCTCGGCAGCCTTCACCGTGTTGCACAGACCGGCGTCGCGCTCGAGCTGGGCGAAGTAGGTGTTCACGGACTGGCGCAGCCCGGTGTAGAGGTTCTTGCGACCCGACGACGTCGAGTTGGACACTCGCCAGGTGCCGGTGGGGTTGCCGTTGCAGTCGCGGTAGGTGCCGGACCGCATCGTCATGGATTTCGGCGCGTTGTAGGTCTTGGAGACCGAGATGCCCTTCTTGAGCGCGGCGGCGGTGGTGAAGAACTTGAACGTCGACCCGGCCGGGAAACCGCCGGAGTCGCCGAACTGGCGTGGGACGGCGTAGTTGATGTACGACTCGCCGGCCTTCTTGTCGCGGCCCATCGGACGGGACTGCGACACGCCACGCACCTTGCCGGTGCCCGGCTCGACGAGCGCGAGCGAGCCGATCGCCCTGTCCTTGGCGCCGACCGTGCTCTTGACCGCCTTGTTGATCGCCTTCTGCATGCGGACGTCGATGGCTGACTTGATCGTCAGACCGCCGCGCTCGAGTCGGGTGCGACGCTCCTGAACGGTGGCTCCGAGGGCCGGCTCTGCAAGCAGGTAGCGACGGATGTAGTCGCAGGAGAAGGCTGCCTTCGACGTGACGCAGCCGTTGGGGAACGAGGTGATCTTGAGGTTGAGCGGCTCGGCGCTGAGGTCGTCGGCCTCCTTCTGGCTGATCTTCCCGTTCGCGGCCATCGCCCCGAGGACGAGGTTGCGCCGCTGCAGCGCCCGCTCCGGGTAGACGCGCGGGTCGAACTCGACCGGGTTCTTGACCAGCCCGGCGAGCGTGGCCGACTGCAGGACGTCGAGCTTGTCGGGGCTGACCGAGAAGAAGTGGTTGGCGGCGGACTGGATCCCGTACGCGCCGTCGCCGAAGTACGCGATGTTGAAGTAGCGCTCGAGGATCTCCTCCTTGGTGTGGTCCTCCTCGTACGCGATCGCCAGCTTGAGCTCGCGGATCTTGCGCGCGATCGATTCCTTCGTGGCTGCCCTGACCTGCTCTTTCGTGGTGGCCTGCTGCACCAGCGTGAGCTTGACGAGCTGCTGCGTGATGGACGAGCCACCCTGGGTCTGGCGGTCGGAGGCGTTGTTGACGAGGGCGCGCAGGGTGCCCTTGAGGTCGAGCGCACCGTGCGAGTAGAAGCGGCTGTCCTCGATGGCCAGCAGCGCGTCCTTCATGTCGCCGCTGATCTTGCCGAGCGGGATGTCCTGCCGGTTCTCCTCGTAGAACAACGCGAGCAGGCTGCCGTCGGAGGCGAGCAGACGCGTCGTCTGGGCCGCGGGAGTGTCCTTCAGGCTGAGCGGCAGGTCGACCACGGCCTTGCTGACGTTGTTCGCCGTGACGGCCGTGAAGGCCGCAGCCGGCACGAACACGGCAGCGACGATGAGGCCGGCGAGCGCGGACAGGCGGGCGATCGCCCAGATGATCGACCCGTCGTGCTCTGGGGGACGGCCTGACTGCACGCGACGCCGAACGGAGTCGGTCAGGTCGTCCCAGGACATGCGGCTAAGCGTACGTGACCCAGGCGAGGGCGTCCGTGCCGACATCGCTTGCGGCAGGCATCACTGCAGGTCAGACGTAGCCCAATAGGACTAGACATAAACCACTCCCTTGTGTCTGATCAGCATCGCCCCGAATTCGTACGTTTGCTTTACGTCACTTTCGGCTAATCCGGCCGAGACTCGGGAAGGTGCTCGTCATGGGGTGGAACGAAAATTGGGCGGCAGTCGCCGCTTGTCAGGGCAAGTCAGATGCCCTCTTCGTCAAGGGCGCGGAGCAGAATCGCGCCAAGCAGGTGTGCGGCGGATGCTCCGTGCGCGCCGAATGCCTCGCCGAGGCGCTGGACAACCGCATCGAGTGGGGTGTCTGGGGCGGCATGACCGAGCGTGAGCGTCGTGCGCTGCTGCGTCGTCGTCCGAACGTGACGACCTGGCGCGCCATCCTTCAGCCCGCTGTCGCTTCCTGACCTCCGGAGAGCAAGTCGCCGATCCGGCGTAGTCCGTCGAGGTTGTGCACGTCGCTGGGCAACGCCCGCACGGAGACCGTGGGCACGCGCGGATGTGCCGCAGTGAATCGCTGGGCCACGCGCGCCTCACGCTTCGACAACCTCGCGCGATCGGCGTGCACGGCGAGCAGCTCTGACGTCGCCCGCTCGTCGGCGTCACCCGAGGCGAGCTTTCGTCCCGCCGACTCGGCATCGGAGGCCGTGATGCTCTTGATGTCGTCGGGGTGCATGCGGTTGACGACAAGGCCGGCGAGGGGCATCTTCTCGGCCGACAGCCGCTCCACGAAGTAGGAGGCCTCGCGCATCGCGTCGACCTCCGGCGCGGCAACCACGACGAACGCCGTGCCGTCGGCCTGCAGCAGCGAGTAGGTGGCCTCGGCGCGCTGACGGAACCCGCCGAACAGGGTGTCGAGCGCGGCGATGAACGCCTGCACGTCCGTGAGCATCTGGGCACCCAGCACCTTGTTGAGCGCGCTCGTCACAAGACCGAATCCGGCCGACAGCAGACGGGCCGGGCCGCGTGCGGGCGCCACCATCAGCCGCATGAAGCGTCCGTCGAGCAGCGACGACAGCCGCTCCGGTGCGTCCAGGAAGTCGAGCGCCGACCTCGACGGCGGAGTGTCGACGACGATGAGGTCCCAACGCCGGTGATTCTCCACGGCCTCCTGGTGGAGCTGGCCGAGCTTCTCCATCGCCATGTACTCCTGCGTGCCCGCGAACGAGCTGGAGAGTGCCACGTAGAACGGGTTCGCCAGGATCTGCTGCGCCTTCTCCGGCGTCGAGTGCGCCTCGACGACCTCGTCGAAGGTGCGCTTCATGTCGAGCATCATCGCGTCGAGCCGTCCGCCACGGGTCTCGTCGACGCCCATGACGGGGCGCGGGATGTTGTCGAGCTCGGTGAGGCCCATGGACTGGGCGAGGCGGCGCGCCGGGTCGATGGTCAGCACGCAGACCTGGCGTCCCTGCTCGGCCGCCCGCAGCGCCAGCGCCGCCGACGTCGTGGTCTTGCCCACGCCGCCGGAACCACAGCACACGATGATCTCCGTGCCGGGGTCGGCGAGCAACGCGTCGACGTCGATGGCGTCGTGGCGTGAGCCCGGTGCGGCTGGACCGGTGGCCCGGGCGGTTCGACGCCCCGGCTTCGGCGACGTGCTCGGACGGCCGGTCATGCGGGGTCCCCGTTCAGCAGGTCGACGCGAAGCAGGCTGGCGAGCTCGAACAACGTGCCCTGGTCGATACCGTCGGCCATGGTCGGCAGCTCGACGATCTGTCGGTTGGTGTCCTCCAGCACGTCGCGCTGGGTGTCCTGAAGCGTCTGGCGCTCGAGGTGGGCCAGGCCCTGGTCGAGGAGCGCAGGCGCGGCGTCGGTGTCGAGCGCGACGGTCTTGAGTGCGGCCGCGACCTGTGTGGTGCCAAGGGCTCCTGACGTCATGGAGTCGCGGGTGGCGTCGCCCAGCAGGGCCGACTCGACGAGATTGACGATGACGTGTCCGACCGGCAGGTTCGTGGCGCGCAGCTCGGCGATGCCATCGATCGTCTCCTGCACCGGCATCTCCTCGAGCACCGTGACGAGGTGGACCTGGGTGGTCTGGCTGCGCATCATCGCCATGATCGAGTTGGCCTGACGTCGCACGGGCCCGACGCGGGCGAGCCCCGCGACCTCGTCGTTGACGTTGAGGAATCGGGCAATGCGCCCGGTGGGCGGCGCGTCCATGACGACCGCGTCGTACGCGAACCCGTTGCCGTTCTTTCGCTTGGCGGCCTCGTACACCTTTCCGGTGAGCAGGACGTCACGGACGCCTGGGGCGATCGTCGTGGCGAAGTCGATGATGCCGAAGCGGTCGAGCGCCTTGCCGGCGCGTCCGAGCCGGTAGTACATCTGCAGGTACTCCAGCAGTGCGGCCTCCGGATCGATCGCGAGCGCGTAGACCTCGCCACCGCCCAGACCCACGGCCACCTTGCGCTCCTCGTACGGGAGCGGAGGGACGTCGAAGAGCTGCGCGATGCCCTGGCGTCCCTCGACTTCGCACAGCAGGACGCGACGTCCGGCGTCGGCCAGTGCCGTGGCGAGCGCGGCGGCCACGGTGGTCTTGCCCGTGCCTCCTTTGCCGGTGACGACGTGCAGGGGGGTCGCGTTGGCCACGCGCAAAGGGTAGCGACCCCCGGCTAGGGCTGCCGGGCAGTTGGCGGCGTCACCGTGCAGTCCCGGCGATACAGTCGGCCCATGACGCAATGGGAGTACATGACTGCACCGGTGCTGGTGCACACGACGAAGCAGATCCTCGACAACTTCGGGTCCGACGGCTGGGAGCTCGTGCAGATCGTGCCGGGCATGAACCCGGAGAACCTGGTCGCCTACTTCAAACGACCGGTGCAGGCATGACGTCTCCGGAGGATCGCCTGGCCGAGCTCGGGCACAGCGTGCCCTCGGTCGTGCCGCCGGTCGCGGCCTACGTGCCCGCGACGCGCAGCGGCTCCCTCGTCTTCACGGCCGGTCAGGTGCCGATGCGCGACGGCGAGCTGGTGGCCGCCGGCAAGGTGGGCGGCGAGGTCTCGGTCGATCAGGCCACCGAGTGCGCCCAGCAGTGTGCGCTCAATGCGATCGCGGCGGTCAAGGCGGAGATCGGCGACCTGTCGAAGGTCCGTCGGGTCGTCAAGGCCGTCGTGTTCGTGGCCTCCACGCCGGACTTCACCGGGCAGCCGGGCGTCGCGAACGGGGCGAGCGAGCTGCTCGCCGCGGCCTTCGGCGACGCCGGCGTCCACGCCCGGAGCGCGGTCGGGGTTGCTGTGCTGCCCCTCGACAGCCCGGTCGAGGTCGAGATCGTGGTCGAGGTGGACTGATGCGCTACCCGATTCCGGAGTCGCTGCGTGAGCACGTGGTCGATGCGGAGAAGCGAGAGGTTCCGGTCCCTCGCGACGCCGCCACGATCGCGCTGGTGCGCGACGGTGACTCTGGAATCGAGGCCTACCTCATGCGCCGCCACAGCACGATGGAGTTCGCGGCCGGCATGTACGTGTTCCCCGGCGGCAAGGTCCAGGACTCCGATCAGCTCGTCGACGCCTGGGTCGGCCCCTCGCCGGAAGAATGGGGCGAGCGGTTCGGCTGCGACGCCGACACGGCACGCGGGCTCGTGGTCGCCGCCGTTCGCGAGACGTTCGAGGAGTCGGGCATCCTGCTCGCCGGTCCGGACGCCGACACCGTCGTGGCCGACACCAGTGCGCCGGAGATGCAGGAAGCACGGCTCAACCTCGAAGCGGGGAAGTACGGCTTCGCCGAGTTCCTGTCCAGGTTCGGGCTGGTGCTGCGCTCCGACCTGGTCGGCGGATGGTCGCACTGGATCACCCCGCCGTTCGAGCCTCGGCGCTACGACACGAGGTTCTTCGTCGCCGCGTTGCCCACGGGGCAGGTGGTCGGCGAGCTGCCCGGCGAGGCCGACCGTGCCGAGTGGGCGCCGCTGACGCGCGTGCTCGAGGCCGTGGAGGCCGGCAAGGCGCAGATGCTTCCGCCCACCGTGCACACCTGCCGGCAGCTCTCCCAGTTCACGGCTGCCGGCGTCCTCGCCGCCGCGGCCGAGCGAGAGATCTCGCCGATCGAGCCGCGCATCGTCGAGGTCGACGGCGAGCTGTTCCTCGACAACTTCCAGGAGGAGTGGTGAGCGACACCGCTGACAAGGTCACCGAACGTGCGTCGACCGTCCGCGCCGACAACCCCGGCCTCATGACGCTCGAGGGCACGAACACCTGGATCCTGTGCGAGCCGGGCGCGTCCCGCTCGGTCGTGGTCGATCCCGGACCGCCCGACGCCGCGCACCTCGACCGTGTGCTCGACGTGGCCGGCGACGTCGGCCTGGTGCTGTTCACGCACCGCCACTTCGACCACACCGAGTCGATGCAGGTGGTCGCCGAGCGAACCGGCGCACCGGCCCGCGCCACCGACCCGGAGTACTGCGTCGGTGCCGAACCACTCGTCGACGGCGAGACCATCGACGTCGACGGACTCCGCCTGGGCGTCGTCGCGACGCCCGGGCACACGTCCGACTCGACCTGCTTCCGGCTGCTCGACGAGCCGTCGTTGCTCAGCGGCGACACCGTGCTCGGTCGCGGCACGACGATCATCGCCCACCCCGACGGCGTGCTCGGCCCGTACCTCGACTCACTCGCGATCCTGCGTGAGCTGGTGGAGGAGGGCCTCGTCGAGCGCATTCTGCCGGGCCACGGCCCGGTCATCGACCAGGCGGGCACCGTGCTCGACTTCTACCTCGAGCACCGCCAGGAGCGCCTCGACCAGGTGCGCGCAGCCCTGGACGCCGGCGCCACCGACGCCCGCTCGGTCGTCGAACGCGTCTACACCGACGTCGACGAGTCCCTGTGGGGGGCAGCCGAGCTGAGCGTGAAGGCCCAGCTCGACTACCTGCAAGAAGGCTAACGAGCGCGGCGCTGGAGCCGTTCGAGGTCGAGGATGACGACACTGCGGGGCTCGAGGCGCATCCAGCCGCGGGAGGCGAAGTCGGCCAGGGCCTTGTTGACGGTCTCGCGGGAGGCGCCGACGAGCTGGGCCAGCTCCTCCTGGGTGAGGTCGTGGTTGACGTGGACGCCGTCGTCAGCCTTGCGGCCGAAACGGCCGGCGAGGTCGAGCAGTGCCTTCGCGACCCGGCCCGGTACATCGGAGAACACGAGGTCGCCGACGACCTCGTTGGTGCGACGCAGACGTCCGGCCAGCTGGTTCAGCAACGCCAGGGCGACATCGGGGTGGGTGGCCAGGACGGGGCTGAGGGCGTCGTGGCCGAGGCTCTTGAGCTCGACGTCGGTGACCGCCGTGGCCGTGGCGGAGCGGGGGCCGGGGTCGAAGAACGACAGCTCACCGAACATCTGGCCCGGGCCGAGGATCGCCAGCAGGTTCTCGCGGCCGTCGGCGGACGTACGGCCGAGCTTGATCTTGCCCTCGATGACGACATAGAGCTGGCTCCCGCTGTCGCCCTCGTTGAACAGCACATCGCCGCGCGCGAGGGAGGACGCAGCCATGGAGTCCTCCAGGACCGCCGCCGAGTCGTCGTCCACTCCGGAGAACAGCGGGGATTGGCGGAGCACGTCGTCAGTCACGGGCCATCCTTCGTCTCTGTTAGGTCGGTCACAGTCTAGTCATGCCCCGTACGCTTGCGTCGTGCCCGAGGAGACCACCAAACCGCCAACGGTCCTCGTGCGTCGTGCGCGAAAGATGCATCGCGTCCTCGCCGACACTTACCCCGACGCCGGCTGCGAGCTCGACTTCACCGACCCGTACCAGCTGCTCGTGGCCACCGTGCTCTCCGCCCAGACCACCGACCGTCGGGTGAACGCCGTCACGCCCACGCTGTTCGCGCAGTACCCCGATGCCACCGCCCTGGCATCGGCCGACCGCGAGCACGTGGAGGACCTCGTGCGCACGACCGGGTTCTTCCGCGCCAAGACGAACAGCCTGCTGCGCATGTCCGCCGCGATCGTCGAGAACTTCGACGGTGAGGTGCCGGGCCGGCTCGACGACCTCGTGAAGCTTCCCGGGGTCGGGCGCAAGACCGCGAACGTCGTTCTCGGGAACGCCTTCGACGTTCCGGGGATCACGGTCGACACCCATTTCGCGCGACTGGTCCGTCGCTTCGAGTGGATCGACGACACCACGGCGAAGGACGCCGTCCGCACCGAGCACGCCGTGGGCGCCCTGTTCCCCAAGAGCGACTGGACGATGCTCAGCCACCGGCTCATCTGGCACGGACGCCGCCGTTGCCATGCCCGCAAGCCCGCGTGCGGAGCCTGCCCGCTGGCGCACTGGTGCCCCGCTTACGGCACCGGCCCGACCGACCCGGAGGTCGCGGCGAAGCTGGTCACGACCCAGGGGCGGGCGTGATCAAAGCGGTCTGCGCGGCCGTCCTCATCCTCGGGGTGACGGCCGGCTGTGGCGGCGAAGACCCGGGCACCAAGCCCACGTTCGGGGGCGGCTCGGAACCTGCTGGCGCCTCCGCCGGCGAGCTCGCCGACCTCAAGGCCGCCGCCAAGATCGAGGACTGCCCCACCTCCACTCAGGCGGCGTCAGGCTCGGACGCCTTGCCCGACCTCGAGCTCGACTGCCTCGGAGGCGGGCGCTCGGTACGTCTGTCCGGGCTGACCGGCGAACCGACCGTCATCAACCTCTGGGCGAGCTGGTGCACGGAGTGCCGTGAGGAGCTGCCGCTGCTCGCCCGGGCCGATCGCGAGTACTCCGGCCGGGTGCGCTTCATCGGCATCGACGTCGCCGACGCCGCGCCCGAAGCGGCGCTGCGGTTGGCCGAGAAGTCGGGAGTCACCTACCCGCAGCTCGTCGACCGGGCCGGCGCCACCCGTGCGCCCTTGCACTTCTCGGGCCTGCCCCAGACCGTCTTCGTGGACGAGCAGGGAAGAATGGTGTTCACGGAACGCACGCCGTTCCTGTCGTACGCCGACGTGAAGGCGGCGATCCGTCGGCATCTGGGAGTGACGTCGTGAAGCTCGAGGGGTCCACCGACGGCACGACGCTGCCCGACTGGTTGAAGCCGGTCGAGGTGCTCGCCGGGTCGGTGGAGGCCGAGCAGCTCGCGCCCCGCTTTCCGCACCCACCGGACGATGCCCGGCCGGCGGCGGTGCTCATCTGCTTCGCCGACGGAACGGACGGTCCTGAGCTGCTGCTCACCCAGCGTGCCACCACGTTGCGCAGCCATCCCGGCCAGATCTCCTTCCCCGGCGGGGCGTGCGATCCCGGCGACGCCGACGCGGTAACGACCGCATTGCGAGAAGCGGAGGAGGAGGTCGGCCTCGACCCGTCCGACGTGCTCGTCTTCGGCACACTGCCCTTGCTCTGGCTGCCGCCGAGCAACTTCGCGGTCACCGCGGTGCTCGGCTACTGGAGCTCCCCGCGTACGCTCGAGCCGGTCGACGTCAGCGAGGTCGCGAGCATCCTGCACCACCCCATCAGCATGCTCATCGACCCGGCCAACCGGTTCAGCGTCGTGCACCCGACCGGGTGGCGCGGGCCAGCGTTCGAGGTCGGCACGGAGGTTCCGCTCTGGGGCTTCACTGCCGGCGTCATCAGCCGGCTCTTCGAACAGCTCGGCTGGGAGAAGCCCTGGGACGACTCCGTCACCCGTCCGTTGCCGGAGCTGCTGTGAACTCACTCGACGTCATCCTGGTGCTCATCCTGTTCGCGTACGCCGTGTCTGGGTACGTGCAGGGCTTCGTGGTCAACCTCGTGGCGACCATCGGGCTCCTTGCCGGCGGCCTGCTCGCCATCGCGATCGTCCCGCGGGTCCTGTCCGATGGTCAGCCCACGCTCTCCACGTCGCTGCTCGCGCTCGCAATGGTGGTGGCGGCGGCTGCCATCGGTCAGGCGGTGGGCACCTACGTCGGCACCGATCTGCGCAGCGGACTGAAATGGCGGCCGCTGCGCTGGCTCGACGCCGTCGGCGGCGCCGCCCTGAGCATGGTCGCCGTGCTGGCCGCCTCGTGGGCGCTCGGTTACTCGGTCAGCGGCACGTCGATCCCGTATCTCTCCACGGCCTCGCGCGGCTCCTCGATCCTTGCCCACGTCGACGACGTCATGCCGGGGCAGGCCTCGGAGACCTTGCGCGCGTTCAACAAGACGCTGGACGCCAATCTGTTCCCGCGGTACATCGACCCGTTCGAGGACGAGCGCATCACCGCCGTCGACCCACCCGACGACGCCACGCTTCAGCTGCCGGGTGTGCGGCAGGCATCGGAGAGCGTCGTCAAGGTCATCGGTGTCGCGTCGTGCGACCGCGGGGTCGAGGGCACGGGCTTCGCGTATGCGCCCCGCCGGATCATGACCAACGCGCACGTGGTCGCCGGCGTCGACGAGCCGTTCATCGACGTCAACGGCCGCCGCACACGGGCCAGCGTGGTGCTGTTCAACCCCAGGCTCGACGTCGCCGTGCTCGCCACCGGCGACCTCGGGCTCCCACCGTTGAGCTTCGACACCGGCGGCAAGGCCGGAGACGAGGCAGCGATCCTGGGCTATCCGCAGAACGGCCCGTTCGACGCGCGAGCCGCCCGCATCCGTGGTGAGCTCACGCTGCGCAGCCCTGACATCTACGACCGAGGAGAACACATGCGCAAGACGTACTCCGTGCGCGGATTGGTGCGCTCGGGCAACTCTGGCGGACCGCTGGTCTCACGCGACGGTGGCGTGCTGGGCGTCATCTTCGCCGCGTCCGTCACCGACAGCTCGACGGGATACGCCCTCACCGCCTCCCAGGTCGCGGGCGCGGCCGACCGCGGATCGACCGCCACCTCCCGTGTCGACACCGGAGCATGTGCATGATCCGCACCGGGTTCTCGTTCCTGTCTTGGGCCGTCGCCGTCGTGGCGGCCGTCATCACCGTGCCGACGCTGTGGATCGCGACGCACGTGGCCGACGAGGAGGGCTACGTCGACTTCACCCGGCCGTTCGTCGCCGACGCCGAGTTCCGCAACGCGATCGTCGCCACGATCACCGACGACCTCGTCTCCCAGGGTGGACTGCCGACGGCCGCGAAGCCGATCATCGAGCGAGCACTGCGGTCCGTGGCCACCCGGACGGCGCAGCAGCCCGGATTCACCGAGGCCTGGGAGGAGTCGCAGCGCCGCACGCACCAGCTCACGTTCGGCCCCGACGCGAACACCGACCGGCTGACCGCCGACATCGGACCGATCGCGACGTTCGTCGCGAAACAGGTGACGAACGACCTGCCGGTCCGGGTGAACATCCCGGACAAGCTGCTGGTGCCGATCTACGACGCACCGGACCGTGAGGTGATCGAGCAGGTCGACAAGACCAAGAACCGATCGCTCATCGGCCTGCTCGTCGTCGGCGGTGCGTCCTTGCTGTGTCTCGTGTTCGCGCGGCGTCGCATCAATGCCGTGGTGGGCCTGGCGGCCGGCGCGGTCATCACGGGCGGTGTGCTGCTGGCCGGCACGGGCCTGGCGCTGCCCGAGGTGCTCGACCGCACCCCGGCGCGGACGCCCTTCGCCCGCGAGATGCGCGACCTGCTGGTCGACCGGGCGTCCGACTCGCTCAACCAGTGGCTGCTGTGGACCGCCGTGATCGGTGCGGTCGTACTGGTGATCGCCGGACTCGGTCGCGCCATTCCTCGCCGCTGATCGCGGTAGCCCCTGCGCCTAGTTGATGGGGTGTGGGTCGGTGTCGCCCTTGAGGGCGGCGGGGATCTCCTTGGCGGTGGCGATCGTCTTCGTCGGTGCCTTGATCTTCTTGATCATCACGACCCCGAGCAGGATCAGGAGCGCGGCGAGGAGCAGGTAGGCACCCGCCACGATGAAGAACGCCCACGCGGGGTGGAGCCCGGCCATCACCAGCAGGTAGGCGATGGCGATGGACACCAGGATCGTGATGAGCAGGCCGAGGAACCCGGCGACCGCGAACATCGCGGCACCGATGCCACCGGCCTTGACGCTGAACCGGATCTCGCTCTTGGCCAGCGCGATCTCCGACTGCACCAGGGCCGAGATGTCGCGACTGGCGTCGGCCACCAATCGGCCGATGGTGGGGTCGTCGGCGGGGCTGCGCCGATCGACCTGGGGCTGTTCAGCGGTGGTCATGGGACGACCCTAACGTCAGTCCTCGTCCTTGGCCGTCTTCATCCCTTCCGAGATCTGGTCCATGACCGCGGAGTCGGCGAGAGTCGTCGCATCGCCCACCTCGCGGTTCTCGGCCACGTCGCGGAGCAGACGGCGCATGATCTTGCCGGACCGCGTCTTGGGCAGCTCGGAGACGACGAGGATCTGCCGCGGCTTCGCGATCGCGCCGATCTGCTTGCCGACGTGGTCGCGGAGCTCGGAGAGCACCGCCTCGTCGGCCTTCTCGCCGTCGACCAGGGCCGACTCGCGCAGGATGACGAACGCGACGGGAGCCTGCCCCTTGGTCTCGTCGGTGGCACCCACCACCGCGGCCTCGGCCACCTTGGGGTGCGAGACGAGTGCGGACTCGATCTCGGTGGTGGAGAGACGGTGGCCCGAGACGTTCATGACATCGTCGACGCGGCCGAGCAGCCAGATGTCGCCGTCATCGTCCTTCTTGGCACCGTCGCCGGCGAAGTAGACGCCTTCCCAGCGTGACCAGTAGGTCTCCTTGTACCGGTCGTCATCGCCCCAGATGGTGCGCAACATGGCCGGCCATGGCTCGGTGAGCACGAGGTAGCCGCCCGACCCGTTGGGCACGGACTTGCCCTCGTCGTCGACGACGTCGGCGCTGATGCCCGGGATCGGGGTCATGGCCGAGCCCGGCTTGCCGGACGTGACGCCGGGCAGGGGGCTGATCATGTGCGCGCCGGTCTCGGTCTGCCACCAGGTGTCGACGATGGGCGTCTTGCCGCCGCCGATGTTGTCGCGGTACCAGACGTACGCCTCGGGGTTGATCGACTCACCGACCGAGCCGAGGATGCGCAGCTTGGAGAGGTCGAACTCCGCCGGGATCTGCTCGCCCCACTTCATGCACGTGCGGATGGCGGTGGGCGCCGTGTAGAACTTCGTGACGCCCTTGTCCTGGATGATCTCCCACCAGCGGCCCTTGTGCGGCGTGTCGGGCGTGCCCTCGTAGAGCACCTGTGTCGCCCCGCACGCGAGCGGGCCGTACACGATGTATGAGTGCCCGGTGACCCAGCCGACGTCGGCGGTGCACCAGTAGACGTCGTCGTCCTTCTGATCGAACACCCCCCAGAACGAGTAGGCGCACTGGACGAGGTAGCCGCCGGTCGTGTGCAGGATGCCCTTGGGCTTGCCGGTGGTGCCCGACGTGTACATGACATAGAGCGGGTGCTCGCTGTCGAAGTCCTCGGGGGTGTGGTCGGACGAGGCCTTCTCGACGGTCTCGTGCCACCAGACGTCGCGGTCGTCGTCCCACTCGACGTCCTCGCCGGTGCGGCGGACCACGAGCACGTGCTCGACGATGTCGTTGTCGTCATCCTTCAGCTTGCCGATCGCCTCGTCGACGGCCGGCTTGAGCGCCGACGGCGCCCCGCGGCGATAGCCGCCGTCAGCGGTGATGATGACCTTGGCCTCGCAGTCCGCGACCCGGGTGGAGAGCGCGTCGGAGGAGAATCCGCCGAACACGACGGTGTGCGGTGCGCCGAGGCGCGCGCACGCGAGCATCGCGACGATGGTCTCGGGGATCATCGGCATGTAGATGGCGACTCGGTCGCCCGTCTCGACGCCGAGCTCGATCAGGGCGTTCGCTGCCCGGCTCACCTCGTCCTTGAGGTCGCTGTAGGTGATGTCGCGGGTGTCGTCCTCGGGTTCGCCGACGAAGTGGAGTGCCACACGATCGCCGTTGCCCGCCTCGACGTGCCGGTCGACGCAGTTGTACGCCGCGTTGAGGCGTCCGCCCACGTACCACTTCGCGAACGGCGCGTTGCTCCAGTCGAGGACCTCGTCGTACGGCTTGGCCCAGCTGATGCGCTCGGCCTGCTTGGCCCAGAAGGAGAGCCGGTCTTCGGCGGCCTCGTCGTAGGCTTCCTTCTTGAGATTCGCGTCCTCGGCCAGCTCGGCCGGCGGATCGAAGTGACGATCCTCGTGGGACAGATTGCTGATCGCGTCGGTGCTCACGGTGTCTCCTCGTCGGGTCTTCTTTGCATTGTGTCCCAGACCACCGGATGGTTCATCCGGGGCCGAGACGAGAACCGTCCCGGGCGTGCCGATCGGCCAGCCCGGGACGGTCGTCTCGTGTCGTGCTACTTCTCCGAACCCGCACCCGTCATCGACCGGACGTCGAGCTCGACGAAGCGCTCCTCGGAGTCACGATCCTTGGTGGTGATCGTGCCGAGCCAGCCGAAGAAGAATCCGGCCGGGATGGAGATGATGCCGGGGTTGCTCAGCGGGAACCAGTGGAAGTCGTGGTTCACGAACAACGCCGTCTCCGAACCGGACACGACCGGCGAGAAGAACACCAGGACGACACAGGTGATGAGGCCGCCGTAGATGCTCCACACCGCACCGCGGGTGCTGAACCGCTTCCAGAACAGGTTGTAGAGCAGCGCCGGCAGGTTCGCCGAGGCCGCGACCGCGAAGGCCAGCGCAACCAGGAAGGCGATGTTCAGCTTCTGCGCCGGGATGGACAGCACGATCGCCACACCGCCGATCGCGAACGCCGCGATGCGGGCGACCCGCACCTCCTGCTTCTCGGTGACTTCGCCCTTCTTCCAGACGTTGGCGTACAGGTCGTGCGCCACCGATGAGGCAGAGGTGAGCGTCAGCCCGGCGACGACCGCGAGGATCGTCGCGAACGCGACTGCGGCGATCAACGCGAGGAGCACTGCGCCTCCGGTCGATCCGGGACCGCCACCGACGGCTTCGGCCAGCAATGGTGATGCCAAGTTGCCACCGGAGTCGGCTATCGCGGTCTTCTCATCACCCTTGACGAGGGCCGCGGCGCCGAAGCCGAGGACCAGCGTCATCAGGTAGAAGCTGCCGATGAGGCCGATGGCCCAGAGCACGGACTTGCGGGCCTGCCGCGCGGTCGGAACCGTGTAGAAGCGGATCAGGATGTGCGGCAGTCCGGCAGTTCCGAGCACGAGGGCCAGGCCGAGCGAGACGAAGTCGATCTTGCTCGTGGTGCTCACGCCGTACTTGAGCCCCGGTTCGAGGAAGGCCGCGCCCTGGCCGCTTTCGCTGGCAGCCGTGCCGAGGAGGTCGGACAGGTTGAAGTTGAACTCCGCGAGCACCAGCACCGTGATGAGGACCGTGCCGGACATCAGCAGGACCGCCTTGACGATCTGCACCCAGGTGGTGCCCTTCATGCCTCCGACCACCACGTAGAAGATCATCAGCGCGCCGACGGCGGCGATGGTGAGGTTCTTCGCGGTCTCGCTGGTGACGCCGAGCAGGAGCGCGACGAGTGCGCCGGCTCCGACCATCTGTGCGAGGAGGTAGAAGATCGAGACGACGACGGTGGATGTCGCTGCCGCCGTCCGGACGGGGACCTGCCGCATCCGGTAGGCGAGCTGGTCGGCCATCGTGAAGCGGCCGGAGTTGCGCAGCAGCTCTGCTACGAGCAACAGGGCCACGAGCCATGCCACCAGGAAGCCGATCGAGTACAGGAATCCGTCGTAGCCGGTCAGGGCGATGGCACCCGAGATGCCGAGGAACGATGCCGCGGACATGTAGTCGCCGGACACGGCCAAGCCGTTCTGGAAGCCACTGAACGAGCGTCCGCCGGCGTAGTAGTCAGAGGCTGTCTTGGTCTGGCGGCTGGCCCAGAAGGTGATGGCGATCGTCAGCGCGACGACCGCGATGAACAGCCCTCCGGTGAGGTTCTGGGTGCCCTGCTCGCCCACGGCGACCAATGAGCTGCTCATCGTTCGATCTCCCTCTCGTACTGGTCACGCAGGCGGTCGGCGATCGGGTCCATCCGGCGGGCCGCGAAGCGCGCGTACCAGATGGCGATGCCGAAGGTGCTCACGAACTGAAGCAGGCCGAACACCAGGGCGACGTTGATGTTTCCGACGACCTTGGTGGCCATGAAGTCGGGTGCCCAGTTGGAGGCAATGACGTAGAGCAGGTACCAGACCATGAAGGCGATGGTCAGGGGGACGACGAAGCGCAAATAGGAGCGCTTGAGCTCGGCGAAGTCGTCTGTCGCATGGATGCGTTGGTACTCCTCGTGCGCCTCCGGCGAGATCTTCTCGACCACAGGGGTTCACCTCTCTCGGTGGAAGGACGGCGGCAGGGTGCCGCCTCTCCGAAGGTAGGAGAGGGCGGGGGTGTGTGCCACTTCACAGAGCGGGTGATGCGTCGGGGCCCGTCGGAATGTCGCCGTGCGGCCGCCTTGACACGACGAACGGTCGTTCTCGCGCGACGAACGGTTCAGCGCTTGAGCTCGACGCCCTCCGGCGCATGCAGACGCACCATCGTGCGGGAGACGTCGGCCGGGATCGTCTGCCGCGTGGCCAGGGAGACGCCGATCATGAGGGCGAATCCCAGCGGCACGGACCATGCGGCGGGCAGGGCCGCCAGCACCCCGAACCAGCCCTCGGGGCTGACCGAGATCGTGATGATCGGCGCGACACCCGCGCACAGCCCACCGCCGATGAGACCCGCGATGGCCCCGGCCGCGGTGAGGCCTCGCCACCAGATGCCGAGCACGAGCAGCGGACAGAACGTCGACGCGGCGAGGGCGAACGCGAACGTCACCGAGCTGGCCACCGGGATGCGGTCGGCCGACAGCGCGAGGACGAGCGGCACCGTCACGCCGCCGACGGCCGCCACCTGCAGGCCGACGATGTTCGACATCACGCCCCGCCGGCTGAGCGCCTGACCCACGACACCGGCGATCGACATCGTCAGGCCCGACGAGGTGGAGAGGAACGCCGCGAACGCTCCGGCGGTCAGAAGGGCCGACAGCAGCTCGCCGGCGTTGCCGCCGAGCATGCGGGCGGGCAGCTCGAGCACGACGGCGTCCGCCCGGCCTTCGGCGATGAGGTCGCTGGCGTAGATGCGTCCGAGGACGCCGTAGATCGTGGGGAACAGGTAGAACCCGCCGAGCAGCGCGAGCACGATGAGCGTGGTGCGCCGGGCGGTACGTCCGTCGGGGTTGGTGTAGAACCGCACCACCACGTGCGGGAGCCCCATCGTGCCGAGGAAGGTCGCGACCATCACCGAGTAGATGCGGTACATGGTCTCGCCGTCGGGATCGCCGAACGGCAGCACCCAGTCCGATGGCACGACCGGCGACGGGCTGCCGTCGGACGTCCAGGCGTTCAGGAGGAAGAACACCGGGATGAGCAGTGCGGTGAGCTTGAGCCAGTACTGGAACGCCTGGACGAAGGTGATGCTGCGCATGCCGCCGGACACCACGTTGACCATGACGATGACCGCGACCAGAACGGTGCCGACCCAACCCGGCGCTCCGGTGACGGTGCGCATCGTCAGGCCGGCGCCCTGGAACTGCGGCATGAGGTACAGCCAGCCCACCCCCACGACGAGCAGGCTGGCGACCGTGCGGACGGCACCGGACTGCAGCCGTACCTGGGCGAAGTCCGGGATCGTGTACGCGCCGGAACGCCTGAGCGGCGCGGCCACCAGGACCAGCAGGAGCAGGTAGCCCGTCGTCCAGCCGATCGGGAACCAGAGCGCCTCTGCGCCGGTCGCGAGCACGAGCCCGGCGACGCCGAGGAAGGAGGCCGCCGAGAGGTACTCGCCGCCGATCGCGGAGCTGTTCAGTGCCGGACTCACCGACCGCGACGCGACGTAGAAGTCGCTCGTGGTGCGGCTGATGCGCAGGCCGAACGCGCCGATGCCGATGGTCGCGAGTGCCACCAAGGTGATGGCGACGACGCCGTACGTCGCGTTCACGGCGGCCCCTCGGTGGAGACGTCGATCGGGTTGACCAGAGCGGCGAAGTCGCGCTCGGACTTGTCGGCCTGCCGCACGTACAGCCAGCCGAGCAGGAACAGGCCCGGATAGACGGCGACGCCGAGGACGATCCAGGGCAGCGGGATGCCCAGGATCGACAGCTGACTGAGGTCCTTGAGCAGCCAGAACACGATGGGGAGCGCGCCGAGCGTGAGCATCAGCGTCGTGATCACCGTCAGCGCGGCCCGCAGCTGCGACCGGACCAGCGATCGGACGTACACCTCGCCGATGCCGGTGGACTCGTCGATCTCCTGCTGCACGGTGCGTCTTACGTGGGGGGACGCCGTGGTGAGCGGGCTGGTGATCCGGACCCGTCCGGTCCGGGGATCGGCGTCGGGCTCGGTCATTGCGCCCGCTCGTGGATGAGCTGGCGCAGCTCTTTCGTGTGCCGGCGTGCGACCGAGAGCTCCACCGCGTCGTCGCCGGCCGGGACGACGACGCTGCACCGGCCGGACTGCATCCGCAGCTCTCGGACCTGGGCGAGGTTGACGACGAGGCTGCGGTGGATCCGCGCGAACTCGGCATCCTCCCACTGCTCGGCGAGCGAGCTCAGCGGCGTGCGGATGAGGTGGCCGGATCCGTCGACGGTGTGCAGCCGGACGTAGTCGCCCTGCGCCTCCGCGTACGCGACCGTGGATCGCTGGATGAACCGGGTCACGCCGCCGAGCTCGATGGCGATCGACTCGTCGGCCGGCGTGTGGTCGGACTCAGGATCGGCGACGGCCCGCCGGACGCTCTCGCGCAGCCGGTCCTCGCGGATGGGCTTGAGCAGGTAGTCGACGACGCCGATCTCGAAGGCGTCGACGGCATGCGCCTCGTGAGCGGTGACGATCACGATCCGCGGCGGTGTGCGAAACCGAGTGAGCACTCGCCCGAGCTCGATCCCGGACAGGCCGGGCATCACGACGTCGAGGAACACCAGGTCGACGCCGCCGTTCTCCAGGACCCGCAAGGCCTCGGTACTGGATCGCACGCCCCGCACCGACGCGATCCGCTCGTCGCGATTGAGCAGGAACACGAGCTCGTCGAGCACGGGCTGCTCGTCGTCGACGACGAGCGCGTGGAGGCCTGCCATGCCCTGATCCTGCCGCAGTTACCGGTCATGGGTCACCAATGCCGCGGGCGGTGAGGGCGTCACCCGTCGCGTGCGCCTTCGCGACGACCCGGATGACCATCGGGGTGAGCAGGACGCGGGGGTCGCGCTCCAGGCCGCGGGCGCGCGCCGCGTCGCGGGTCTCGCGGCCGAGCTCCAGCGTCTCGGGCACGCCGCGGATCATCAGGGAGAACGCGAGGCCGACTCGCTCGGGGTCGACGCCGAAGCGTCGGAACGGCCGGGCGAGTCGCACGACGACGTCGAGCACCTCGTCGATCGGGGTGGTCGCGGTCAGAACGGTCGCCGCGAGCACGAGTGCCACGAGGTCGCCGACGGCCTCGACCGCGTGCGGCCAGCCCCGCTGCCAGGTCTGGTAGGCCCCGAGCAGCACGGCGACGACTGCGATGCCGCGGAGCGCCCGGGCGGTGATGCGCAGGTTCATGCCCGACGTCGCGACGAGACCGAGGCTCAGACCGAGCGCAGCCAGGGCCGTCCACGGCCCGGGCGCGACCACCACGACGACGCCGAGCACGAACAGCCCCGTCAGCTTCTGGCCGGCGCTGAGCCGGTGCAGCCACGTGCGACCCGGCCGGTACAGCCCCAGCAACGACGGCGTCTGGTTCACACCAGGCTCCGGTAGTGGGCGACGGCCTGCTCGGGATCGCCATCGAACACGACCCGTGCGCCGTCGACGACCAGCGCCCGATCACAGCGCACGGCGAGGTCGAGGTCGTGGGTGACGAGCAGCAGCTGCTGCTCCAGGTCGAACAGCAGGTCGCCGATGAGGCGGGTGTTCGCGAGGTCGAGCAGCGTGGTGGGCTCGTCGGCCACGACGATCGAGGGGTCGGTGGCGAGAACCCCGGCCAGCGCCAGCAGCTGCCGCTGACCGCCGGACAAGGTGTGGACGCTGCGGTCGGCGAGCTCCTCGAGGCCGAACCGTCGCAGCACGCCGACGGCGGCCTCCCGTCGTTCGACCTTGTGCCGATGGGCCCGTCGCAGGGACAGGGCCACGTCCTCCGCGGCGGTCGGCATCACGAGCTGGGCCGCCGGATCGGTGAAGACGAAGGCGACTCGTCTCCGCACCTCGGCGCCGTGCTCGGCCACGTCGAGGCCGTCGACGACGACCGTGCCCTGACTGGGTTCGGCGAGCCCGTTCACCAGCCGCGCCAGGGTCGACTTGCCCGATCCGTTCGCGCCGATCAGGGCGATCCGGTGCTCGGTGAGGTCGAGCGTCGTCGGCTGCAGGATGACGAGGTCGCCCTCGCCCGTGCGGACGCGGACGGCGGCGTCGTTGAGCTGGATGCGCCCCATGGACCCCTACTCGCCGCGTCTGGGCAACAAGTCGGGGAAGGCTCGGTGAACAGCAGTGGCCACGAACGCCATGAGCAGATTCTTCACCGTGTCGCCGATCCAGAACACCTTGTCGATGTCCCACGCGCCGGCCCAGTCGGTGGGCACGCGCCAGACGAGACCGGCCATGCCGAGCGTGTGGATGAAGAGCGCGCTGCTCACCAGGCCGGCAAGGAAGATCATCGGCACGCTGGTCTGGATCGCCTTGCGGGGGAGGCGCTCGACGAGGAAGCCGCAGAGCAGGGCTGCGAGCGGGAAGCCCACCAGGTAACCGACGGACGGGCCGCTGAAGACCCCGAAGCCGGAGGCGCCGTTGGCGAAGACCGGAAGGCCGGCCGCGCCGACGAGCAGGTAGAGCAGGACCGCGAGGAATCCGCGCCGGGCGCCGAGGACGGCACCGCTCAGGAGCACGCCGAAGGTCTGGAGCGTGATCGGCACCGGGCCGCTGATGTTGATCGCGGGGAGGATCGCGCAGGCGGCGATCAGGGCCGCAAAGCCGGCGATCAGCGCGAGATCGGTCGACGTGCTGGACTTCCGCGAGGTGGGCTGGGACGTGCTCATGGGTTCCTCCGTGACGGGGATACTGAACAGTGTTCAGGTATTCTGGCACGCCACTGCCCCACCTGATGAGGAGGCCGATGAGTCACCACCGATCCGACGTCGTCGAGCACGCGCTCGAGGTGCTCGACCGCCACGGCCTCGCCGACCTCTCGATGCGTCGTCTGGGCGCGGACCTCGGCGTCCAGCCCAGCGCGCTCTACTGGCACTTCGCCAACAAGCAGGCGCTGCTCGCCGCGGTGGCCGACGAGGTGCTGCGCCGTGGCCGGCGACCCGTCCCGGCCGGGACGTGGGACGAGCAGGTGACGGCCGAGGCACACGCACTCCGCGACGCGATGCTGGCCTACCGCGACGGCGCCGAGCTGGTCGCCACCGCGCTGGCCTTCGGACTCGCGACGGAGGATCCGGTCGCCCGGCTCGAGGATCTGATCGGTGACACCCCCGCGACGAGGGTGGCGGCGACGACGATCATGCACTTCGTGCTGGGGCACGTCGGCGATGAACAGATGAACGCCCAGGCCGCCAGTGCGGGAGCCATCGTCGACGATCCGCTCACGCGGGCCGACACGTTCTCCACCGGCCTCGGCATCGTCGTGGCCGGGATCGCAGCCCGACGCACCGCCGACCGGTAATCCAACCGACGCGTTGCGCCCGTAGGATCAGCGAAGCCCCGGACGGACGAGAAGGCAGGTCGCAGGATGCGCGGAGGTAACGCGGCGGAGATCGCCAAGCTCGGCGTTCGGCTGGCCCTCCATCGCGCCGACGTCTCGATCGGCCGTGATCCGTTCGTCAAGCGAGTGGCCCGCATGCTCGACCACCGGGGCATCGACACCGTCCTCGACGTGGGGGCGAACGTCGGACAGTTCGCCCGCATGGTGCGCGGAGCCGGATTCGAGGGGAACATCCTCTCGTTCGAGCCGCTCTCCGATGCCTACCGCCGACTCACGCGCCGCTCGTCGGGTGATCCGCGTTGGCAGGCGTTCAACGTGGCCGTCGGGGCCGAGCCCGGCCGATCGACCATCCATATCTCGGCGAACTCGTACTCGTCATCGCTCCTGGAGATGACGAATGCCCATCTCGACGCCGCCCCCGGCTCGGAGTTCGTCGGCAGCGAGGACGTCGACGTCACCACGGTGGCCGGCATCATCGACGAACACGGACTCGATCCGTCGCGCCTGTTCATCAAGGTCGACACCCAGGGCTTCGAGAAGGCGGTCATGGCGGGTGCCGGCGCG
>CAWIWE010000029.1:0-74113 GCA_963839625.1 uncultured Actinomycetota bacterium
CGAGCTCGTCGTTGACGCGGGCGACGATGTGGGTGCCGTCCTCGGCGTGGTCGAGGGACTCGATCTCTCCGGTCTCGTGGACCTGGCTGAGCAGGTCGCCGCGTGAGTACGGCACCACGACGTCGACGAGGGTGGCAGGCCGCGGCAGGTCGGCCTCGATGGCCGACAGCAGCTCGTCGATGCCCTCGCCGGTGTGAGCGCTCACCACGACGGCGTGCGGCTCCTTGGCGAGGATGTTCTTGACGACGAGCGGGTCGGCCGTGTCGGACTTGTTGATCACCACGATCTCCGGCACCTGGGCCGCGCCGATCTCGAGCAGCACCTCACGCACCGCCGCGATCTGACCTTCCGGGTCGGGGTGCGAGCCGTCGACGACGTGCAGCACGAGATCGGACTCGGCGACCTCCTCCAGCGTGGAGCGGAACGCCTCCACGAGCTGGTGCGGCAGGTGCCGGACGAACCCGACGGTGTCGGACAGCGTGTAGATGCGTCCGTCGGACGTCTGGGTGCGGCGGGTGGTGGGGTCGAGGGTCGCGAACAGCGCGTCCTCGACGAGCACACCGGCGTCGGTGAGCCGGTTGAGCAGGCTCGACTTGCCGGCGTTGGTGTAGCCGGCGATCGACACCGACGGCACGTGGTGACGACGTCGTTGCGCCTTCTTGGTGTCGCGCGTCGTGCGTAGTGCGGCGAGGTCGCGGCGCAGCTTGGCGATCTTGGTCTGGATGCGACGACGGTCGGTCTCGAGCTTCGTCTCACCGGGGCCACGGCCACCGATGCCCTCACCGCCGGCCGCGCGTCCACCGGCCTGGCGGGACAGCTGGCCGCCCCAGCCGCGCAGGCGCTGGGTCTGGTACTGCAGCTGGGCCATCTCGACCTGCGCCTTGCCCTCGGCGCTCTTGGCGTGCTGGGCGAAGATGTCGAGGATCAGCGCCGTCCGGTCGACGACCTTGACCTTCGTGCGGTCCTCCAGGTTGCGCAGCTGGCTGGGCGCGAGCTCCCCGTCGCAGATGATCGTGTCGGCGCCGGTGGCATGCGCGACGTCGCGCAGCTCATCGACCTTGCCGCGGCCGATGTAGGTGGCCGGGTCGGGCTTCGGACGCCGCTGCATCAGGGCGTCGAGCACCTCTGAGCCGGCGGTCTCGGCGAGCAGCTTGAGCTCGGTGAGGGAGTTCTCGGCGTCCTCGGCCGTGCCCTCGGTCCAGACGCCCACCAGGACGACCTTCTCGAGGCGCAGCTGCCGGTACTCGACCTCGGAGATGTCCTCGAGCTCGGTCGAGAGGCCGGCCACGCGACGGAGCGAGTTGCGCTCCTCGAGCTCGAGGTCCAGTTCGGGTTCAGTCATGCGATCCATTCCATGTCGCCACGGGCGACGATCTCGGCGGGGCCGGTGAGGACGAGGTGCTCGTCCTCGTTCCAGGTGACGTGCAGGGTGCCGCCGGGGACGTCGACTCGGTACGTCACGGGTCGCTCTGCTCCGTCGGCGAGTGCGGTGGCCAGACCGACGGCGCAGGCGCCGGTGCCGCAGGAGCGCGTCTCACCCGAGCCGCGCTCGTGCACCCGCATGGAGACGTGCCGGTCGCCCTCGCGCACGACGAACTCGACGTTCACGCCGTCGGGATAGGTCTCGCTGTCGTGCTCGGGTGCGTCGAGCAGCGGGCCGGGGTCGGTGAGGCTGTCGACGAAGGCGACGGCGTGCGGGTTGCCGGTTCGGACGTCCTGCGCCTCCCAGGTGCGTCCGGCCGCGGTGATCTTGGAGATGCCGCGCACCTCGGCCACACCCATGTCGACGCTGAACGTGCCGTCGGCATCGGCGGTGATGGTCTTGTCGCCGCCGCGGGTGCCGACGACGATCGGGGCGCCGGCGTCGACGAGGCCCTCCTGCAGCAGGTGGAGCGCGAAGACGCGGATGCCGTTGCCGCACATCTCGCTGAGCGAGCCGTCGTGGTTGCGGTAGTCCATGAACCACTCGCCGGCAGAGTCCTCACCCAGCGCTGACGTGCGGATGACGCGCATGACTCCGTCGGCGCCGATACCGCGCCGACGGTCGCAGAGGGCGGCCACGAAGTCACCGTCCAGCTGGCCGTGGACGGTGCCGTCATGGTCCGGAAGCAGCACGAAGTCGTTCTCCGTGCCGTGCCCCTTGAGCCATGGAAACGTCATGACCTCATTCTACGGGCCGCCAGCAGCGCAGGATGGCCTCGACGGAGCGGTCGACGTCGGCCTCCGTGGTGGTGTGGTTGGACACCGCGATGCGCATGTACTTGCGACCGCGCCACGTGGTGCCGCCCATCCAGCACGTGCCGTCCTTGCTGGACCCGTTCGATGACGGCATCCGTGGTCGCGTCGTCGTCGAAGCTGACGAGCACCTGGTTGAGCATGACGTCGTTGCCGATCTCGGCCCCCGCCTCCCCGAGCTGGTCGGCGAACCGACGGGCCAGCGTGCAGTTGCGCTCGACGAGCTCGGCCAGGCCGCTACTCCCGAGCTCACGAATCGCGGCCCAGACCGCGAAACCGCGCGCCCGCCGGGACGCGTTGAGGACGAGATCCGAGCCACCGGTTCCCGCTCCCACCAGGTAGGAGGCCGTCATCGACGTCGCAGCGGAATGCACATCCGGGCGCGAGATGAAGACCAGCCCGCCGTCGTAGGGGACGTTGAGCCACTTGTGGACGTCACACCCCCACGAGTCGGCCTGCTCCATGCCACGGGTCAGGTGCCGGTGGGCGGGCGAGGCGGCGGCCCACAGCCCGAACGCGCCATCGACGTGCACCCAGGCGCCGTGGTCGTGCGCGACCGCGCAGGAGCGCTCGAGGTCGTCACAGGCGCCGGTGTTGACGTTGCCCAGCTGGAGACAGACGATCGTCGGCACGTCCGCCTCGGCGAGGACCTCCTCCAGGTGCCCGACATCGATCGCGCCGTTGCCGTCGGTCCGTACCGGGACGGCGGAGCCGGTGCCCAGCCCCAGCAGCCGGAGTGATCGGTCGATGGTGCTGTGCCGCTCGTCGCCGACCAGCACGCGCACGCGTGGCGCGTCCTGGAGGCCGCCCTGTTCCACATCCCACCCACGTGCCGCGAGAACGTGATGGCGGGCCGCGGCCAGACCGACCGTGTTCGCCTCCTGCGCACCGGTGACGAAGCCGACGGATGCGGTCGCCGGAATCCCCAGAAGCTCCTTCGCCCAGCCGCCGGCGACCTGCTCGGCCGCGATCGCCGCGGGAGACGCGACCGCGTTGAAGGCCATCTGGTCCCATCCGACAGTGAGCATGTCCGCTGCCGTGGCCGACTCCAGCGCGCCGCCGACCACGAAGCCGAAGTAGCGCGGACCGACGCTGGCCGTGAGGCCGGGGTCGGCTGCGCGCATCAGCTCCTCGAGGACGGCCCCGGGTGGGGACGGATCGGGAGGCAGGGTGGTGCCGAAGCCGACGCGGATGGTGTCGAGGTCGATCTGCGACGCGACGGGCCGCTCGCCGACGGTGGCCCGGAACTGGGCCATGGATTCCGCGGCTTTGACGTAGATCGGATGCTGTTCACTCATCTGTCCGAACGTACGCCTCCCCACAGTTCTCCATCTTTCATGTGAGTTTCGATGACACCCAAGTGTTTTCATGTCACCGTCAATGTTCATGAAATCGACGCGGACCTATGTGATGACCGCCCGTGCCGACGGTGTGGCCCAGACGCGGGAAAGCATTCTTCGCGCCGCGATCGGACTCACTGGCCGGCTCCCCCTCGCCGCGGTGTCGCTCGCCGGCATCGCCGACGACGCCGGCGTCAGCGTCCAGACGGTGCTCCGACAGTTCGGCAGTCGGGACGCAGTGATCGAGGCGGCAACCGAGCTCGTCCTCAGCGAGGTCACCGAGGAGCTGCATGCTCCTCAGGCCGACCTGCCTGCCGCCATGGCCGTGATCGTCGATCACCACGAGGCGCGCGGCGACATGGCGATCCTCCTGCTCGGTCAGGAAGCAGGCGATCCCCATGTCGCCCGCATCACCACCTTGGGTCGGGCGGCGCACCGCTCCTGGGTCGAGAGGGTCTTCACCCCCGTGCTCGGCGGCCTCACCCGGCCGGAGCGGGAAGAGATGATCGACATGCTGGTGGTCGTCACCGACGTGTACACCTGGAAGATCCTGCGACGCGACCGCAAGCTGAGTCGCAAGCTCGTCGAGCATCGCATGCTGCGGCTCGCCGAGATCGTGCTGAGCGACTGGATGCCATGACCGACGTCGTCTTCGCCACGCTCGATGCCGGCGGCAACGTCCCGCCTCTGCTGGGCATCGCCGAGGAGGTCGCTCGGCGCGGGCACCGAGTCCGGGTGCTGGGCCACGAACAACAGCGAACGAGGTTCGAGGCGGCCGGGCTGGAGTTCCACGGCTACCGCGACGTCGCGCCGTGGGAACCATCTGCGCCGATGACGACTCTCCAGGGTGTCCGCGGGTGGAGCCGACAGGTCAACGAAGCCGGCAAGGGCCGTGATCTGGTCGAACTGGCGTCGCCGGACTCCGTGGTGGTCGTCGACTGCATGCTGCTCAGCTCCCTGCGTGACGCCCAGCAAGCCGGACTGACCACTGTCGCCCTCGTCCACGCGTTCCATGCCTACTTCGATGGGCCGTGGAGGCGCGGTCCCATCGGCCTGCTGGCCAAGCCGAAGGGCCTCAACCCACGGCGGCTCTGGGCCCAGTGCCAGGGCGTCCTGGTCTGCACGGACCGCGCCCTCGATCCGGCCGGTTCGAAGGACTGGTCTCAGTCGTTCCTGTGGACCGGGCCGGTTCAGCCGCCCACGCAGCCAGCCGCTCCCGCCAGTCCAGCGAGGGTGCTGGTGAGCCTCAGCACGAATGCGTTTCCTGGTCAGCGGGAGGTACTCCAGAACGTCCTCGACGGCCTGGCCGATGTTCCGGTCGACGTCGTGCTGACGACGGGACGGGCCGTCGATCCGGGCGAGCTCACGCCGCCAGCCAACGCCGAGGTGCACGCGTTCCTCCCCCACGACGAGGTGATGGCCACCTGTTCGGTCGTCATCGGGCACGGCGGGCATTCGACGACGGTGCGTGCCCTCGCGCACGGCCTGCCCTTGGTGATCATGCCGATGCACCCGATGCTCGATCAGCCGATGGTCGGCAAGGCCGTCGAAGCGGCCGGCGCCGGGGTGTCGATCAAGAGGACCTCGTCGCCTACGGAGATTCGATCCGCGCTCGACACCGTCCTCGACGGCCGCCATCGCGATGTGGCATCCACGATCGGATCTCGATGGCGTGGTTCCGACGGAGCGGTCGTCGCGGCTGACCGGATCCTCGCGGTGCGATCCGAACCGTTCAGCCAGTAACCACGCCGAGGGCGTCATCGACCAGCGTCGGGCTGTCGAACCGCAGCCAGTGGATACGCGGATCCTTGCGGAACAGCCGATCCTGACGCCGGGCGAACTTCCGCGTGCCGCTGACGGTGGCCGCGCGAGCCTCCTCCTCGGACGTCTCACCCCGCAGGTGAGCCAGGATCTGCTGGTAGCCCAGCGCGCGCGACGCGGTCGGGCCGTTCTCGAGCCCCGTCGCGATCAGGCTCTTCACCTCGTCGACGAACCCGTCCTCCCACATCTGCTCGACCCGGCGCTCGAGGCGCTCGTCGAGGACGTCGCGCGGCACGTCCAGGCCGACCATGACAAGCCCCGGATACACCGACTCGTGCCCGGGCATGGTGGCGACGAACGGCTCCCCCGTGAGCTCGCCGACCTCGAGCGCGCGCACGATGCGGCGTCCGTTCGAAGGCAGGATCTGTTCGGCCGCCTCGGGGTCACGCTCCGCCAGCACGGCGTGCAGCGCGGGCGCTCCTTGCTTCTCCAGCTCGGCGGTCCAGCGCGCACGCACGTCCGCGTCGGTGCCCGGGAAGTCCAGCGGGTCGATGACGGCCCGCACGTAGAGCGCTGATCCCCCGACGACGATCGGCGTCACGCCACGGCTCTGACCAGCCGCGATCGTCGCCCGGGCCAGCCGCTGGAACTCCGCGACGCTCCCGGGTTCGTCGACATCGAGGACGTCGAGCAGATGGTGTGGCACTCCCCCGCGCTGGTCCGGCGGCGTCTTGGCGGTGCCGATGTCCATGCCTCGATAGAGCTGCATCGAGTCAGCGTTCACGACCTCGGCGGGGCCGAGCCGGTGTGCGAGCGCGATCGCGAGGTCGGACTTGCCGGACGCGGTCGGGCCGACCACGACCACCAGGCGATCGGCTGACGACATGGCGTCAGTCTTTCAGTAGTGTCCGGAGCAGCGGGGGCTTCGCACCTGCATCGAATCGCCAGGAGGACCCATGGGATTTCTCGACAAGCTCAAGGGCAAGGGCGGCCTGAAGGACAAGGCTGTCGATTTCGCCAAGGAGCACGACGACCAGATCGATCAAGGCATCGACAAGGCTGCCGACGCAGCTGACAAAGCCACCAAGGGCAAGTACGCCGACAAGATCGACGGCGCCGCCGACAAGGCCAAGGACGCCTACGAGGAGCCGGGCAGCGGGGGCGGCTCGCACTGACGATCAGGTGATGGTCCAGTCGGCCACCCAGTAGCCGACGCCGAAGGGCGCCCCGTTCCAGCGCAACGTCGCTGTGACGTCGGCGCCCTTCGTCATCTCCCCGAGCACCACGAGCGCCCGCGCTCCGGGCGCCAGCAGCTCGTCGCCGAGGTGGACGTCGAGGGACGCGAGCGCGTCGGCATCGCCGCTGCCGAGGGCGGCGCCGATCGCTGCATCGTGGGCCTCGGCTCGCTCGTCCAGGTAACCCGGGGCCTTCAGGCTGTGTCGGGCGCTGCCGCCGGCCATGACGAGGAGAGCCACCCGGTCGTCGGTGGGCACCGACGTCGTCGTGTAAGTACGTGGGCCGTTCCACCCGGCCTGGTCGAGCAACCAGGCGCCGATCGTGTGGCTGAGCGGCAGGACCAGGTCGTCGCCGCCCGCGCGGACGTCGACGCCATGGCCGGCCAGGGTGCCGCCGGCCGACTCGTCGGCGGGATCCGGCAGCTCACCGGTGCCGATGACCACGATGCGGTCCGGGCCGGTCGCCAGCAACGCCGCCACACTCTCGAGGGCGGCCGATCTCACGTCGTCCAATTCAGACGCCGCTCCCGCCGCCAGCTCGGGCACGAGCACGGGTGGATGGGGGCACACCGCGGCCGCGAGGATCACGTCCCGAGGCTAGCCGAGCAGGTGTGACGGGCCCCGCGTGCGACGATGGGATGGTGCACGAACCGCCCCCGTCGCGGCGCTACCCGCCCGATACCTTCTGGCGCTTCCCACCTCCTCCCGTGTCACGCCTGTGGCTGGTCGCGGCGATCGTGGGAGGCGTGCTCGGCCTGTCCGCCGTCGCCGGTGCGTTCACCTACATGGGCACCAACGTCGGGCGCGACATCCCCGGGTTCATCGACGACCAGCGCGTGCTCAAGGTCGCCGTCCGCGAGTGCAAGCTCATGACCTCGACCGTGAAGGGATTCCCCGTCGACGGCAGCCCGGACGCCCGACTCGATGCACTTCGCGACCAGAACACCGCGGTGAAGAAGATGGTCGATCGCATCCGGTCGCTCAGCGCGAAGGTGCGCGAGTCGGACCAGCCGCTCGACCAGTGGCTCGACGACTGGGAGACGCTGGTGTCCGGCCGCGATCGGTACGTCGGTCAGCAGCGCCGCGGCGAGGACGCCAAGTTCCGGGTACCAAAATCGCCCGACGGCGAACCGATCAACGAGCGCATGGACATGGCCGGCGAGGACGTCTGCGCGGTGCCCAAGGTGCTGCTGAAGCCGCACCTCGCGGGCGCGCAAGAGATCTGAGCTCAGCCCGCAGCGGCCGCAGCCTTCTTCTGCTTCTTGAACGCCCGCACCTTGCCCAGCGACTCGGCGTCGACGACATCGGCCACCGAGCGGTAGCCCTTCTTGCCGTAGTCGCCCACGACGGTGGTCCAGCCGCGCGGCTTGACGTCGAGCTGCTTGGCCAGCAGGGCCGTGAAGATCTTGGCCTTCTGCTCCCCGTATCCCGGTAGTGCCTTGAGCCGCTTCATCAGGTCGGCACCGCTGCTCGCCTCGCTCCAGAGCCGCGACGCGTCGCCGTCGTACTCGTCGAGGATGTGCCGGGCCAGGGCCTGGACGCGTCCGGCCATCGAGCGGCCGTAGCGGTGGATGGCCGGCGGCGTGGCGCACACATCGGCGAACTCCTCCGGGTCGGCCGCGGCGATGGCGGCCGGGTCGAGGGTGCCGAACCGGTCGACCAGCTTCGCCGGGCCACGGAACGCGTGCTCCATCGGATACTGCTGGTCGAGCAGCATGCCCATGAGCAGGGCGAACGGGTCTTCGGAGAGGATCTTGTCGGCGGTGGGGTCCTGGGCGATGGTGAGCATGCGCCCATCCTGCCACCGTCAGGTACTCGAGGGTCTCCGTCATCGAGAGCAGCAGCCCGGGCATGATCCGCTTCAGCAGCTCGGGATCCAGTGCCCGGTTCTCGATGAGTGCTTCGCGCAGGGCCATGTCGTACGTGCCCATGAGGATGATGAGCGCGTCGTGCGGGTCGACGGTGAGCCGGAGGCCGAGCGATTCGAGGATGCCGACCATCATCGCCTGGAACTCCCGCTTCACACCGGTCCAGGTGGCCCGGAACTCGCGGCCCACGGCGTCGTCGCGCACGCTCCTGAGCTCGAACTCTCCCTGCACGAGGAACCACTCGCGGTCTGGCGGCTGCAGCAGCAGGAATCGTTCGAACACCACCCCGACCGCCTCAGTGACGTCGAGCCCGGCGAACGCCTGGGGATCAGCCGCCACGCGCAGCTTGTCGAACATGTCCTCGCTCTCGCGCTCACAGAGCGCGAGCAGAAGCTCGTCCTTGCTGGAGAAGTTCGAGTAGAACGCCCCGCGGGTGAACCCGGCCTGGTCGCAGATGTGCTCGACGGATGCACCCTGAATGCCCTCGCCCGCGAGGACGATGCGAGCCGCGTCGAGGAGACGCTCGCGGGTCGCGGCCCGGCGTCTGACACCTGCTGTGCGCTCGGCGACATGCGCTTCGCTCATGTGGCGATGGTAACAGGTTCGATACATTGCTGTATCCAAGACACTATCGTATCGTCGAGGTGTGTCGAACTCTCTGTATGCGCTGGGCCGATGGGCTTTCCAGCACCACCGCCGCGTCATGGCGGCGTGGCTGCTGATCGTCGTCGTGGCCGGCGCGGCCGCGATCACGGTCGGCGGCAACACCCGCGACGAGTTCAACATCCCCGGCACCGAGTCACAGACGGCGATCGACGCCCTCGACCGCACGTTCCCGCAGCTGAGCGGCTCCTCCGCGTATCTCGTCACGGTCGCGCCGGAGGGCAGGCGCATCGACGACGCCGCCTCGCGGGAGCTCGTCGAGGACGCGATCGACGAGATCAAGCAGGTCGACGGCGTCAGCGATGTCTTCTCCCCCTACGAAGGCGACCTCACCGACATCTCGATCAGCGCGGACCATCGCGCCGCCCAGGTGCAGATCCAGCTGACCGGCGGCTTCACCGACATCACCGAGGAACAGAAGACGGCGGTACAGCGCGCCGATGACGAGCTCAAGAAGGCCGGCTACGAATCCGCGTTCGGCGGGGACATGTTCACCGACACCGGGTCGGAGGTGTCGCTCGTCGAGCTGGTCGGCGTCGTCGTCGCCGGCATCGTCCTGTGGCTGATGTATCGATCGCTGCGGGCCGCCGTCATGCCCGTCATCACCGCCCTCGTGGGCGTGATCGTCACGGCCGCGCTCACCTTCACCGCGGCCGGCTTCATCACCGTCTCCACCTCCTCACCGCTGCTCGCACTGATGATCGGCACCGCCGTCGGGATGGACTACGCCCTCTTCATCGTCTCCCGGCATCGCGAGCTGCTGGCCGCTGGCGTCGAGCCCGAGGAGTCCGCGGCCCGGTCGGTGGCGACGGCTGGCTCGGCGGTCGTGTTCGCCGGCGTCACCGTGGTCATCGCCCTCGTGGGTCTCGCCATCGCCCGCATCCCGTTCCTCACCGTGACCGGCGTCAACGCCGCATTGTCGGTCGTCATCGCGGTGGCCGTGGCCCTGACGCTGCTCCCCGCACTGCTCGGACGCGCCGGCGACCGGCTGGCCCCGAAGGACGGCGAACGCCCGCCCGGATCCTTCTCCCGTCGCTGGGTGGCCGCCACGACCCGCTTCCCGCTGGCGGCGATCGCCATCATCGTCATCGTCCTCGGCGTGGCCACCATCCCGACGAAGGACCTCCAGCTGGCACTGCCCGACAACGGCACGGCGCCGGAGGGGTCCACCCAGCGCGTGGCGCACGAGCTCGTCGAGAAGGAGTTCGGCCCCGGCTTCAACGGACCGCTGTTGGTGACGGCCGACGTCGTCTCCTCCCGCGATCCGCTGGGGGTCGTCGACGACCTCGAGCGCGACCTGCGGAAGATCGACGGAGTGCGGGCCATCGGCCTCGCCACCCCGAACGAGAAGGCCGACACCGCGGTCGTCCAGGTCATCCCCGACACCGGACCGGCCGACCAGCGGACCGCGGATCTCGTGCACGAGATCCGTGACGAAGCACCCGGCTGGGAGAAGGAGCACGGCGTCGACATCGCCGTCACCGGCCTCACCGCCGCAGGCATCGACGTCTCAGAGCGCCTGAAGGACGCCTTGCTGCCGTTCGGGCTCGTGGTCGTCGGCCTGTCCGTCCTGCTGCTCATGGTGGTGTTCCGCTCGATCCTGGTTCCGGTGAAGGCCACGATCGGCTTCATCCTCTCGACCGGTGCGTCGTTCGGCGCGGTGGTCGCGGTCTTCCAGTGGGGCTGGTTCAACACGATCCTGAACGTCGATCAGACCGGGCCACTCATCAGCTTCCTGCCGATCATGCTGATGGCGGTGCTGTTCGGGCTGTCGATGGACTACGAGGTCTTCCTCATGTCCCGCATGAAGGAGGAGTACCTGCGCTCCGACGACCCACAACGAGCCATCGTCGACGGGTTCGTCGGCAGCTCGCGCGTCGTCACGGCAGCAGCCGTCATCATGCTCGCGGTCTTCGCCGCGTTCGTGCCCGACGGTGACCCGGACGTGAAGCCGATCGCGTTCGCCCTCGCCATCGGCGTCTTCGCGGACGCGTTCCTGGTGCGGATGCTGTTCGCGCCGGCCGTCCTCAAGCTGTTCGGCCGGTCGGCGTGGAGCCTCCCGCGCCGGCTGGGCGCCTGGCTCCCGCACGTCGACGTCGAGGGTGAGGGCCTGCACGAGCGGGTTCGGCTGGAGTCCTGGCCGGCGGGACGCGAGGCCGAGGCGGTGAGCGCCTCTGCACTGACGCTGTCCGGGCCCGACGGACTGGTCTACAACGACGTGTCGATCAACCTCCCCATCGGCGAACGCCTGATCGTCCATGGCCCCAGCGGCTCCGGCAAGAGCGCGTTGCTGCTCACGATCGCCGGGCGGATGGCGTTCGACGCCGGCCGGCTCCGCGTGAACGGGCACCTGCTTCCGCAGGAGACCGCGGCGGTCCGCCGGTCGGTCGCACTCGCCGAGATGCGCGGCGTCAACGACCTCGACGACAACCTCACCGTCGACCAGCTCATCGCCGAGCGCCTGTCGATCGGCTCGTTCAGCCTGTGGGTGAGCCGTTCACGCGTCGCGCCGGTGCGCGACGAGCTGAACGACGCGCTCGAGTACGCCTACGAAGTCGCCGGACTCCTCGCCGACGACGTCAGTGGATCGACGCCGCTGTCGTCACTCGGGGCGCTGGAGCGCAAGGTGCTCGGCGTCGTGCTCGCGCTCACCGAGAATCCCCGCGTCGTCGTGATCGACGACGTCGACGGCCTCCGCAGCGCCGACTCCATCGCCATGTTCTGGTCGGCGCTGGAGCATCTCCTCGTCGGCCGCGTCGTCACGGTGGTGGCCAGCGCCCACTCACCGGAAGCCGGTCCCCCGTCCTCCGACCACGTCCACCTGCTCGAGCTCGACACCGACCGCGTCCTCCACGAGTTGATGATCTGATGCCCTCCCCTGCCCTGCCCTGGTTCGAACTGGCCCGATTCGGCCGCAGCCGCCTGGCCCGCGCCGCCGTCGTCGCGGTCACCGTGATCCCGCTGATCCTCGCCGCCCTGTACGTCTGGGCCAACATCGACCCGACCGGCCGCCTCGACGAGGTGAAGGCGGCCGTGGTCAACCAGGATGAGCTGGTCGAGGTCAAGGATCGCGACGGCAAGAAGCAGCCCGTCGCGATCGGACGCGAGCTGGCCGGCAACCTGACCAGCGACGACTCCCACGACAACTTCGACTGGGTGCTCACCGACGCCAAGGACGCCCAGCAGGGGCTCGTCGACGGTGAGTACAAGGCCGTGCTGACGATCCCGGAGAACCTGTCCGAGGCCGCGACCTCCACGAGCGGTGACCCACAGGACGCCGTGCAGGGCCACCTGAAGCTGCGGACCAACGACGCCGTCAACTATGTGAACGGCACGATCGCCGAGTCCATCGCCCAGGCCGCCAAGACCGCGCTCAACACCCAGGTCACCGAAACCTATCTCGACAACATCTACCTGAGCTTCTCCGACATGAAGATGAAGCTCAGTGAAGCCGCATCCGGCGCGGGCGAGCTGGCCGGCGGTGCCGACGAGCTGGCGGGTGGCACCCGAAAGCTCGCGGACGGCGCCGCGGACGCCAGTGACGGCGCCGGGCAGCTGGCCAACGGCCTCGGGCGGATGGAGAAGGAAACGTCCACGCTCCCCCGCGACACCAAGCGCCTCGCCGAAGGGTCACGTCAGGTGGCCGACGGCACGGCGCAGCTCAGCGGCGTCGTGCAGCAGTTCAGCCAGGCGATCGGCGGCCAGGCCGCGACCGCCGGCGCAGACCTCGCCCGCCTGGAAACCCTCCTGCGCGAACTCGCCGAGCAGTGCCGCTCCCAGCCGGCATCCGGCATGGACTGCACCGAGATCGAGACCGCCGTCCAACGCATGGGCGCGCTCAAGGCGACGCTCCAGCAGATGCAGGAGCAGTCGAGTGGCGCCGCGAGCCAGGTGAAGCTCCTGGCCGACGGCGCCGACCAGGTGGCCACCGGCAACGAGAAGCTGGCCCAGAACGTGCCCCTGCTGGTCGCGTCGATCGGACGCGCCTCGTCCGGGGCGAGCCAGCTCGCCGATGGAACCGGCCAGCTCAGCACCGGCGCCGCCAAGGCGGCCGACGGTGCCGACCAGCTGTCCGCGGGTGCGTTGGAGCTGAGCACCGGACTGCGCGACGGCGCCGGTGCGGTGCCCGACTACGACAAGTCCGAGCGGGAGCGGATGTCCGAGACGGTTGCGACTCCGATCGAGGACGCCTCAGACCGGCTCCACCCCGTCAGCAACAACGGCGAGGCGTTGGCTCCCTACTTCATCGCCATCGCCCTGTGGATCGGCGCGATGGCGATCTACCTGCTGCTGCGACCGCTCTCCGACCGCGCGATCGCGTCCACCGCGGGCGACGTCCGCACCGCCTTCGCGGGATTCGTGCCCGGCTTGGCCTTGTCCCTCGTGCAGGCCGCTCTGATGGTCGGCGCCTTGCAGTGGATCGTCGGCATTCACCCGGCCCACCCATGGCTCTTCCTCGGCATGGCGGTCGCCGCCGCGGTGACGTTCACGGCGGTCAACCAGATGCTGGTCGCCCTGCTCGGCGGCGCCGGACGATTCATCGCGCTCGTGCTGCTGGCCCTTCAGCTGGCTGCATCCGGCGGCACTTACCCGATCGAGACGTCACCGGGCATCTTCGGCTTCCTGCACGACCTGCTGCCCATGAGCCACGTGGTGGACGGGCTGCGCGCGGCGAGTGCCGGCGGCAGCGAAGGCGTCGGCGGCGTGTTCCTCGCCCTGACCCTCTTCACCGTGTTCTCCCTGGCACTCACGGTCGTGGCGTCCCGACGTCGTCAGACGGTCACACTGACGCGACTTCGCCCGTCGACGGCCTGACCGACGGCATGCCGAGGCCGACCGACTGCACCTCGGTTCGGCCCTGGCGCGCTTCCCAGGCGTCACCGGCACGGGTGCGGCGGTAGGCAGTCGGAGCGACGTCGCTGAGCAGGTGGTGCGGTGCGCCGTGCGTGACCTCGACCTCGACGAGATCGCCCGGCCGGACGTCGTGGTCGCCGGGGACGAAGTGGACGAGCCGGTTGTCGCGGGCCCGGCCGGTGAGTCGGTGCTTCGCCTCGTCCTTCTTGCCGCCGGCGTCGGAGACGAGCAGCTCGACCGTCGAGCCGACGAGACGCCGGTTCTCCTCCCACGCAATGTCGTCGACGACGGTGGTGAGCCGGTCGTAGCGCTCCTGCACGACCTGCTTCGGCACCTGGTCGGCCAGCTCGGCGGCCGGCGTGCCGGGACGCTGGGAGTACTGGAACGTGTAGGCACCGGCGTAGCGGGCCCGGCGGACGACGTCGAGCGTCTCCTCGAAGTCGTCGTCCGTCTCGCCCGGGAACCCGACGATGATGTCGGTGGTGATGGCGGCGTCGGGCATCGCGGCACGGACGCGGTCGAGGATGCCCAGGTACTTCTCGCGGCGGTACGAGCGGCGCATCGCCTTCAGCACCCGATCCGAGCCGGACTGCAGCGGCATGTGCAGCTGCGGCATGACGTTGGGCGTCTCGGCCATCGCGGCGATGACGTCGTCGGTGAAGTCCTTGGGGTGCGGGCTGGTGAACCGCACCCGCTCGAGCCCGTCGATGTCGCCACACGCCCGCAGCAGCTTGCCGAACGCCAGCCGGTCGCCGAACTCGACGCCGTAGGAGTTGACGTTCTGCCCGAGCAGCGTCACCTCGACGACGCCGTCGTCCACCAGGGCCTGGACCTCGGCCAGCACGTCACCGGGCCGGCGGTCCTTCTCCGTGCCGCGGAGGCTCGGCACGATGCAGAACGTGCAGGTGTTGTTGCAGCCGACGCTGATCGACACCCAGGCCGCGAACACCGAGTCGCGCTTGGTGGGCAGGGTCGACGGGAACACCTCGAGCGACTCGAGGATCTCGACCTGCGCCTCCTCCTGGACGCGCGCCCGTTCGAGCAGCACCGGCAGCGAGCCGATGTTGTGGGTGCCGAACACGACGTCGACGTAGGGCGCCCGCTTCGTGATGGTGTCGCGGTCCTTCTGGGCCAGGCAGCCACCGACGGCGATCTGCATGCCCGGGTTCTCGGCCTTGACGCTCGCGACACGGCCGAGATTGCCGTACAGCTTGTTGTCGGCGTTCTCGCGCACCGCGCAGGTGTTGAACACGACGAGATCCGGGGTGCCTGCGGCGTCACTGTCTTGGGCACGGACGTACCCGGCCGTCTCGAGCAGTCCGCTCAGCCGTTCGCTGTCGTGCACGTTCATCTGGCACCCGTAGGTGCGCACCTCGTAGGTCTTCATCGAGGGACCAACTCTACGAGGGCTCAGTGGGCGTCGTTGAACGCCCTGATGACCTTGCCGGGGGCGCGACGGTTGGGGCTGACCTTGTGGCCGTGCTCGCGCGCCCACTTCCGGAGGTCGTGGATGGTGTACGGGGACTTGATCCGGTCACCACGTCCGGACGTACCGATCTGCTCGGCGCCGTCGGTCAGGTCCCCGATGAACGAGTCGATCGCCTCGCGACTGACGTCGCTCAGGTAGAGGTCGTACGTGCGTCCGTTGAACTGATAGCGGACGGGCTTCGTGTTCTCAGGTAGCTCGGCGCCGTCGTAGTCGTCGATCACCTTCACGATGGGCTTCTGGATGATTTCCTGCTTCGCCATGATCGTTTGCTCCTTGAGAAGGGATACGCCGAGAAAAGGACGTGCAAAAGGCACGGTAATGGAAATACGGGTCAGGGGTTATCAGAATCCCGGACCATTATTCAGGTGACGATCAGGTGTCAATCCAATTCGCACTTGCGGGAGTACCCATCAGCGACGCTAGGTTGATCCGCATGGCCGACCAGACGCTCATGGTCTCGATGCAGGACGTCCAGAAGTGGTTCGGCGACTTGCACGTGCTGCAGGACATCAATCTGGCGATCACGCCGGGCGAGGTCGTGGTCGTGATCGGGCCGTCCGGCTCCGGCAAGTCGACCCTGTGCCGCGCGATCAACCGCTTGGAGACGATCGACGAGGGCACCATCGAGATCGACGGCAAGAAGCTGCCCGAGGAGGGCAAGGCACTCGCCGAGCTCCGCGCCGACGTCGGCATGGTGTTCCAGTCGTTCAACCTGTTCGCCCACAAGACGGTGCTGGAGAACGTCACGCTCGGCCCGATCAAGGTCCGTGGCCACAGCAAGTCCGAGGCGAACGAGCGCGGAATGGAGCTGCTCACCCGGGTCGGCATCGAGGCGCAGGCGTCCAAGCTTCCGGCCCAGCTCTCCGGTGGTCAGCAGCAGCGCGTCGCCATCGCCAGGTCGCTGGCGATGGACCCCAAGGTGATGCTCTTCGACGAGCCGACGTCTGCGCTCGACCCGGAGATGATCAAGGAGGTCCTCGACGTGATGATCGATCTCGCCGAGGGCGGCATGACGATGATCGTGGTCACGCACGAGATGGGATTCGCCCGGACCGCCGCCCACCGCGTGCTGTTCATGTCCGACGGTCGCATCGTCGAGGAGAACACCCCCCAAGAATTCTTCACCAACCCATCAACGGATCGGGCCAAGGACTTCCTCGGCAAGATCCTGAAGCACTGACGAAGGGAACGATCATGAAACGGACACGACTGGCCGTCATCGGCGCTGTCGCGGCCTTGATCCTCGGGGCCTGTGGCAATGCCGGCGAAGACGATGGTGGTGGCGAGGCCGATGTGGTCAACGACGCCGCCGCGAAGTTCGAGGACGGCACTCGCATGAAGGAGCTGGCCGAGGCCGGCAAGGTCAAGATCGGCGTCAAGTACGACCAGCCAGGTGTCGGCTTCAAGGCCGCGGGGCAGGACACGCCGACGGGAATCGATCCGGAGGTCGGCAAGATCATCGCCGGCCAGCTCGGCATCAAGGCCGACGGGATCGAGTGGGTCGAGACGATCTCGGACAACCGGGAGCCGTTCCTGCAGAACAAGACGGTGGACTTCGTCATCGCGTCCTACTCGATCACCGATGAGCGTCGCGAAGTCGTCGGCCAGGCCGGCCCGTACTACGTCACCGGTCAGAGCCTGCTGGTTGCCAAGGACGACAACAGCATCAAGGGCCCGGACGACCTGAACGGCAAGAAGGTCTGCTCGGTCACCGGCTCCACGTCGATCGCGACGGTCGAGGAGAAGTACGGTGCAGAGCCGGCCGGCTTCGACACGTACTCCGAGTGCGTCGACCAGCTGAAGAACGGGTCCGTTGACGCCGTCACGACCGACGGTGCGATCCTGCTCGGCTACGCCGCGGAGGATCCGGAGGCCCTCAAGGTCGTGGGTGAGCCGTTCTCGGAGGAGCGCTACGGCATCGGGTACAACAAGGATCAGCCCGAGCTGTGCGAGTTCCTCAACGAGACCATCACGACGATGTTCGAGGACGGAACGTTCGAGAAGGCCTTCGACGCAACGCTGGGCAAGTCGGGCAACGAGCCGCCAGAGGCTCCGGAGCCTGATCCCTGCGCAGCCTGATCGCCGTGATGTGCCGGGCTCGTGTCGAACGGGCCCGGCACATCACGCACTCAAGGGGTGATACGTGGACTCCCTGACCGAGAACTGGGATCTCATCCTCAAGGGCTTCTGGGAGACATTGAAGCTGTTGGGGGCGTCCGGCGCGCTCGCGCTCGTGATCGGCATTCTGGTTGGCATCGCCAGGGTCAGCCCGGTGGCAATCCTGCGCCGGTCAGGTGCCACCTACGTGAGGTTGTTCCGGAACACGCCGCTCTTGGTACTGATCATCCTCACGTACTACGGGCTTCCCGAGATCGGCATCGACTTCGGCTTCTTCATCATGGTGACGATGGCGATGGGCCTGTACACCGCTTCCTTCGTCGCGGAGTGCATCCGGTCAGGCGTCAACGGCATTCCGCTCGGCCAGGCCGAAGCGGCTCGGTCCATCGGCATGCCGTTCGGCATGACGATGACGCAGGTGATCCTCCCGCAGTCGTTCCGGCTCGTGGTGCCGCCGCTGGCCAGCGTGTTCATCGCTCTGACGAAGAACACGTCCCTGGCCGCCGGCTTCGGCATCGCCGAGGCGACGTTCAGGCTCAGGGGGCTGCTCAACGACTACGCGACCGAACGCATCGTCATCTTCCTCGGCATCGCCCTGGGATACATCATCATCGTCGAGCTGATCTCGTTCGTGGCCAACCGCCTCGAGCGGCGCTGGGCGGTGTCCTGATGAGCAACGTCCTGTTCGACGCACCGGGTCCCAACGCCGTCCGGCGGCATCGCCTGATCGCCGTGGCGACCGTGATCGCGCTGATCGCCATCGCCGCCGCGGTCGTCTGGAAGCTGGCCGTCGAGGACCAGTTCACCGCCGAGCGGTGGGAGCCATTCGTCACCCCCTCGATCATCCAGCTCCTGCTCGAAGCGCTGGTGAAGACCGCGCAGGCGGCGGCCATCGCGATCCTGGCGGCCGTGGTCGTGGGTGTCGTCCTGGGCGTGGGAAAGCTCTCCGACCACCGTCTGCTCCGCTGGCCGTCGTGGACTGTCGTGGAGTTCTTCCGCGCCGTGCCCCTGCTGATGCTGATCCTGTTCATCTGGACCATCCAGGGGAACGAGCTGAACACGATCGTGCCGCTCGTGATCGGGCTGACCCTCTACAACGGGTCGGTCCTCGCCGAGGTGTTCCGCGCCGGCGTCAACGCCGTGCCGAAGGGACAGGCCGAGGCGGCATATGCCATCGGCATGCGCAAGGGCCAGGTGATGCGCATCATCCAGCTGCCGCAGGCCGTCAAGATCATGCTCCCCGCGATCGTCAGCCAGTGCGTCGTCGCCCTCAAGGACACCAGCCTCGGGTTCTACATCCTCGCCCCCGGCCTGACCGTCGCCGGCCGGGAGATCTGGCGCACGTTCGACAACAAGCTCGCGGTCGCCATCGTGCTCGCGGCCGTCTACATCGTGCTGAACCTGTTGCTGGAGTGGCTCGCGTCGTGGCTCGAGAAGCGGATGAACGCCGGCCAGGTCTCGATCGTCGCCGGCCAGGTGCAGGCGCAGGCGCAAGCGGGAGCGGGCGGCGGTCAGTCGATCGCCGGGTGACGTCGCGGGACTAGCTCTTCGGTGTCACCCAGAGCTTGATGGTGCCCTGGACGACGACGGTGCCGTCCTTGCGGGTGGCCTTGACCGTCACCGGAACGTCGGGCGCGCCGGCCCAGTCGGCCTCGGTGGTCTCGGCGGTGCAGGTCAGGTCGGTCGTCGACTTCGCGAGGTACTCGACCTCCATGCCCTTGGGCAGCCAGCGGTGATCCTTCGGCGTCGTGGCCTCGGCCAGCAGGCCCATGGCCGCTTCGAGCCCGTTGCAGACGGCGATGGCGTGCACGGTGCCGATGTGGTTCTGCACGCTGCGCCGCTTGGGGATCGTGATCTCGGCGTAGTGCGGCCGCATCTCACGCACCATCAGGTGGATGGATGCGAAGTAGGGCGCCTTCTGGCTGAACATGATCGAGAACAGACGGCGGCCCTGCGGGAGGGCGGTGGCCTTCTTGTACAGGTCCAGAGTCGTCGGCATGCGTTGACCCTACGACCTTGACAGTACTGGTGTCACGGTTCGTGACGACTGTCACTCCATCACTGCGGCGCGGATGCACAGGACGTCGGGGAGGTTGGTCCGGACCTCGGCCCAGGTGCCGCCCTCGTCGTTGCTGACCCACACGGCACCGTGACGGGTGCCGACGTACAGGCCGACTGGGTCGGCGGTGTCGCAGCTGAACGCGTCGCGCAGCACCGCTGTGTGCGCCTCGGCCGGCAGACCCGGGCCGGTCTCGTGCCAGGTCTCCCCCGCGTCGTCGGACCGCCAGACGGTCGGCTTGCCGGATGGCGGGAATCGCTCGATGTCGGCGACCAGCGGGAAGACGTAGATCGTGTCGGGACGGTGCGGGTGCGCCACGATCGGGAATCCGAAGTCGGCGGGAAGCCCGTCGGCGATGGGCGTCCACGACCGGGCCGCGTCGTCCGTGCGGAACACCCCGCCGTGGTTCTGGGCGTAGAAGCGGTCCGGGTTGCCCGCATCCATCGCCACCTTGTGCACGCACTGGCCGTACTCGGGCGTCTCGCCGGGGATGAACTCGGCTCCGATACCGCGGTTGTACGGCGTCCAGCTGGTTCCACCGTCCTCGGTGCGATAGACGCCGCCGGTCGACATCGCCACGGTGACGATCTGGGGATCGGTGGGGTGCGGGACGATCGTGTGGATCGCCTGGCCGCCGCCGCCGGGCTGCCAGGTGGGACGGTGCGGGTGGTCCCACAGGCCGCGCACCAGCTCGAAGTGCTCGCCACCGTCGTCGGAGCGGAACACCGCCGACGGCTCAGTGCCGGCGTAGACGACACCCTCCTGGTCGTCCGGCGCGGGCCGGAGCTGCCAGACCCGCTCGAGAGCGGTGTCGGTGTCCTCGGGGAAGCGGATGGCACCGCCGTTCGTCTCGGCCCACGTGCGCCCGAGGTCGTCGGAGCGGAACACCTGCGGGCCCCAGTGCGGACTCGTCGCGCCGGCCAGCAGCCTCGGTGGGTCCGATCGGACGTCGAGCGCGGCCGAGTAGATCTCCTGCATCGGGAACTGAGGAGCGTCCCAGGTCCACGACGATCGGTCGGCGTCCGATCGGCCCACGAACAGACCCTTGCGAGTGCCGACCAGCAACACGGTCTCGGTCATGGCGACTCCTCGTGCCTATTCCTACTTGGAACAGTACGCTATGTGGGTGCCGTCAAGCCTGTCAACGACCTCGTACGCCCTACTTGGGCTGCTCGTCTTCGACCAGGAGACCACCGAGGGCGGGATGACGGGATACGAGCTCAAGCAGCGCGCCGACAACACCCTGCGCTTCTACTGGGCCTCCCCCGCGATGAGCCAGATCTACACCGAGCTGGAACGGCTGGACCGCCACGGCTACGTCGCAGCGACCGAGGTGCCGGACGGCAAGCGCACGACGCGCCGTTTCGTGATCACCGATGCCGGACGCGATGCCCTGGGCGAGTGGCTGCGCACGTCGGCGAGCGAGTTCCCGCAGCTCAAGCACCCGATCGCACTCCGACTCATGCTCGGCAGCCTCATGGGCAAAGGCGAGGTGCGCGCCATGCTCGACGACTACCTCGACCAGCTGGCTGACCGCCGACGTGACCTTGCCGCCGTGCGCGAGCTGTTGGGCGACCGCAAGGACGTGCGCTTCCCTGCGCACGTGGCCGACTGGGGCCTGGCGTACTACGACTCCGAGGCGGAGATCGTCGATCGTCTGCGCAAGGAGATCGGCTGACCGGTAGTTCCTGGGGCACGGGACTACGCTGGCCGCACGATGGGCCGCGCTCGACGGATCTCGGGAATGGCAGCCGGAACCCTCGTCGGGATCCTGGCCCTGTCGGCATGCACCGATGATGTGCGTCCGAAGCCGACGCCGTCGCCCACGCCTCGCTTCGAGACGCCGCTGGCCGTGGTCACCCACCTGTCCCGCGACCTCGACGACCTGACGCTCGCGCAGGCCCGTGCGGTCGCTGGCGGCGAGGCCTTCGACTGGGCCGACCTGGGCTCGACGGCGGGGCCCCTGAACGTCGTCGGGACCGTCGAGGAAGTCGCTGACGATCGCGCTGCCATCGCGGTGGTGCCGGCCGATGATGTGACGCCGCGGGTCCGTGCGCTGACCGTCGATGGCGAAGACCCGCTGAAGGCCGGCGACGACTTCGTGCTCAGCCAACCGTCCGAGTCCCGGCCCGGTGCGGTCGTCACGACCACCATCGTGGGCGACATCATGCTGGGCCGGCGGGTCGGCGACTCCCTCCAGAGGCGCGGTGACCCGTCCGCGGCCTTCCGTCCGCTGGCCAAGCGCCTCGCGTCCGCCGACATCACGGTCGGCAACCTGGAGTCGACCCTCTCGAAGTCCGGTGCGCCCAGGCAGGGCGGCGACTCGTTCGGTGCCGCCCCCTCGGTGCTGGCGGGTCTGCGACTGGCCGGGTTCGACCTGCTGTCCGTGGCCAACAACCACCTCGGCGACTACGGCAACGACGCGATCGGCGAGACCCTCGACAAGCTCACCGACGCCGGCTTCCGCACCGTCGGGGCCGGCACCGACCTTGCCCGTGCCACCCAACCGGTCGTCATCACCGTCCACGGCGTGCGGGTCGGCTTCGTCGCGACCGACTCGATCGGTGAGACCCCCGCCGCGCGTCGCAGCTCTCCCGGCACCAACCGGATCGACGCTCCCCCACGCACCGGCCCGCTGGACCGTCGGGCCCTGGACCGGGTGGCCGACTCGGTACGCGACCTCGACGCGGACGTGGTGATCGCGATGCCTCACTGGGGCACGCAGTACACGAACCGGCCCGAGCGGAGCCAACGCCGCATCGCCCGTGCGCTGGCCGACGCCGGCGTGGACGTCGTGGTCGGCGGCCATCCGCACTGGGTCCAGGGATGGGAGAGCATCGGCGACGCGACCGTCGTGCACTCGCTGGGCAACTTCATCTTCGACATGGACTTCATGCGGGAGACCAACGAGGGCATCGTCGTGGAGATCGTGAGCCGTGGCGGTCGCGTCGTCGCGATCGAGCCGGTGCCTTACGTCATCGATGCCCGGTTCACGCCGCGTCCAGCAAGTCGGAACCGGGCCGAGGACATCTTCGAGCGGATCCGGCAGGCCAGCAGGCCGCCGTTCGACGACCTTCGCCCGTGAGTCAGCCGGCGCGCTGCAACCAGGCGGACATGATCGTGCCGACCCGCTCGAGCTGACGCTTGTCGACGACCCTCGGCAGGTCGCGCGCCGAGTGGTAGGCGGCATAGGGGATGCTCCCGACCCTTGCCGATGGCAGGTCGTTCCGCTCGAACGACCAGTGGTCGCTGGCGCGGTTGTCGTCGCAGAGCGTGGTCGGGACATCGGCGTCATCCGCGAGTGCTGAGAGCCGGCCCCGGATCCGGTCGGTACCGATTCCGCCCGTGCACAGGGGGACGGCACGTCCACGCGCTCCCACGCGGTCGAGCGAGACCATCGCGCGCATGGCGTCGCGCTCCGGACCATCGAGCCGGTTGACGTAGGCCCGCGAGCCGAAGTGGTGCCGGTTGTCGCCCGAACCGCGCGGCTCCTCGGACGTGAAGGCGATGAACCGCACCGGATGCTCACTCTGAACGTGCACGCGGGCGAGCTCGAGCATCACGGCGATGCCGGACGCGTTGTCCTCGGCACCGGGGGCCTGCGGCACGGTGTCGAGGTGGGCGCCGACGATGCGGTGCTCCGCTGCGTCGTCGAACCCAGGCGGCGAGGCGATGACGTTGGGCGTGCGCCCCGCCGGGACGCGGATGCCCCAGCTCGTGCCAGCCGGCACGTCGACCTGCTGGCGATTCACGGTGTAGCCGAGCTCGGTGAACCGCTGCTCCACCCAGTCGGCCGCTTCGGCGTACGCGTCGGACGTCCCGTGGCGGGGACCGACCTCACGCGCAAGATGCCGGATGTCGGACAGGACGCGGTCCACCTCGAACTCCGGCGGCGGAGCCGGTGAACTCGGTTCCGTTGGCGAGGCTGATGGAGCTGCCGTCGGCGAGGGATCAGCCTCAGGCTGGTCGCTCGTGCAGCCGACCACCATCGCCACGGTGGCCACCGCGATCCCCACCCGCAGCGCGCTCATGCCCATTCAACGAACGGCGGAGGCCGAAGTACTCCCTCAGGTGCTCTCGGGCTCCTGCATCTCGACCGCCTCGAGCTCAGCCCGGACGACGTCGAAGGCCACCTGCGGCGCGTATCCCTTGCGGGCGAGCATGCCGGTGAGCCGCCGGATCTGGGTGGTGGAGTCGAGGCCGCGCATCGATCGCAGCTTCTTCTGGACCAACCGATGAGCGTTCTGCCGCTCGACGTCGGGATCGAGCTCGGCGAGCACCTCACGTGACGTCTCGTCGTCGATGCCCTTGCGGCGCAGCTCCATGGCCAGGACCTTCGAGGCGACGCCCCTGCTGCGCTGGCGCGACTGGACCCAGGACCGGGCGAAGTCGACGTCGTCGATCAGGCCGACCTCCTCGAACCGGTCGAGGACCTGTTCGGCGACATCGGCCGGCACGTGCTTCTTGGCCAGGAACCCGGCCAGCTCGGCCCTGCTGCGGGGCTGATCGGTCAGCCGCCGCAGCAGGATCGTGCGGGCCACCGACTCGGGGTCGGCTGGTGCATCGGTGTTGGTGGCAGGTGGCTCCTGCCTCGTGTCCTGTGTCACGGATCAGAACTCGACGTCGGCCGGCGGCTCGATGACGGGCTCTTCGGACGGTTGATCGACCTGGGGTCCGACGCCCATCTGCTCCTTGATGCGCTTCTCGAGCTCGTCGGCGAGGTCGGGGTTGTCCGAGAGGAACTGGCGGGCGTTCTCCTTGCCCTGACCGAGCTGGTCGCCCTCGTACGTGTACCAGGCGCCGGCCTTGCGGACGAAGCCCGTCTCGACACCGACGTCGATGAGGCTGCCCTCGCGGCTGATGCCCTGGCCGTACATGATGTCGAACTCGGCCTGCTTGAAGGGCGGGGCCAGCTTGTTCTTGACGACCTTGATGCGGGTGCGGTTGCCGACCATGTCGGTGCCGTCCTTGAGCGTCTCGATGCGCCGGACGTCGAGCCGGACCGAGGCGTAGAACTTGAGCGCCTTGCCGCCCGTGGTCGTCTCAGGCGAGCCGAACATCACGCCGATCTTCTCGCGGAGCTGGTTGATGAAGACCGCCGTGGTGCCCGAGCCGTTGATGGCGCCGGTCATCTTGCGCAGCGCCTGGCTCATGAGGCGGGCCTGCAGGCCGACGTGGCTGTCGCCCATCTCGCCGTCGATCTCGGCGCGGGGCACCAGCGCCGCCACGGAGTCGATGACGATGATGTCGAGCGCGCCGGAGCGGATGAGCATGTCGGCGATCTCGAGCGCCTGCTCGCCGCTGTCGGGCTGGGAGATGAGCAGCGCGTCGGTGTCGACACCCAGCTTGCGGGCGTAGTCGGGGTCGAGCGCGTGCTCGGCGTCGATGAACGCGGCCACGCCGCCGCCCTTCTGGGCGTTGGCGACCGCGTGCAGGGCCACCGTGGTCTTGCCCGAGGACTCCGGGCCGTAGATCTCGACGACCCGGCCGCGGGGCAGCCCGCCGATGCCGAGGGCGATGTCGAGCGCCGTGGATCCGGTGGGGATGACGTCGATGGGTGCGCGGCTGCGCTCGCCCAGTCGCATGACCGAGCCCTTGCCGTGGGCCCGGTGGATCTGGGCGACGGCGTTGTCGAGCGCCTTGTCGCGGTCGGAGTCGTTGCGGTCGGCGATCTCGCGACCGTTGATGTCGCGGGTGGGAGCGTCGCGCTCGGCTGTCGCGCGCTCGGCGTTCTTGGAAGGGGTCTTGGGAGGCATCGCGGGGATCCGTTCTCTCGGTGGCGGCCGGTTGTCTTCGACGCTAGGAGGACCCACAGACATTCATGGGCCTCGTCGACCCGCCTGTGGAAGACGTCCTCTTTCACGTCAACCTGTGCACGACGCTAGTACGAACAGATGTTCGATGGGACGCGACACGCCGAGTGCCGCGGCGCGAGTTCGGCTAGCGCTCGGAGGGCGGCAGCTCGAGGGTCTGGTGCACGGCGAACCACACCTGCTTGGGCGTCTCGCCGGCCTCGAGTGCCTCACGTGCAGTGCGGCCGCCGAGCGCGCGCATGACCTGCGTGTCGGCCCACACCCGGGCGTAGCCGGAGCCGAGCTGACGCTCCATCCGCTGCCAGAACCACTGCTCGGAGTTGTAGCGCGGTGCGTCCGAGTACATCTCACCCATGGGGCAAGCCTACGGCTGCTCGCCGACGGTGCGACCGCCGTCAGGCCGAGATCGGCATGGCCGCGACGAGGAGCGCGCACGCGAGCAGAACCTCGATGACGCCGAACAGCAGCGGGAACCCGCGTGCGCCGCGCGGCTCGAGGACGAATCCGACGATCCTCCCGGCCGCCATCCCCGCCAGCGCGACCGCGACCGCGACGAGCACGCCGTCCCGATATCCGGCCGACGCGTTGTCCGCGACCACCAGGAGGATCGCGAGCGCGATGCCGAAGCCGCCGTACACGGCTCGGACCTCGTTGCGTGACGCGGGCGTGGTGGGTGCGACATCGAACGGCGCCCAGACGATGGCAGGTCGCACCAACGCGGCGGCACCCATGCCGGCGAAGAAGATCGCGACGACCGCGACCAGGATGCTCAAGCGGTCAGGCTGCCGAGACGGAGACGTCGGGGGCGATGGAAGAGACGCTGGCGAGGTCGGTGGCCTCTTCGATGGCGAGCAGGGCGCTGACGTCGAGCAGCAGCCTGGAGAGCGGAACGTCGAGGGCACCGGCGAGGGCCGCGAGCAGCTCGGAGCTCGGTTCCTTCTGGCCTCGTTCGACCTCGGAGATGTAACCGAGGCTCACTCGGGCACGCGCGGAGACGTCGCGGAGCGTGAGCCCCTGGGCGATGCGGCGGGCACGGAGAACCTCGCCGACGAGCTGACGCATCGCGGTCATCGGTCACTCCCCTTCTTCGCATCCATACCTGGTCAACCTTGCGGTGCCGTGGTTTCTTCCCCCAGCCTACCGATCAAGAGTGACAGCGCTGCGTCGACTGCCTGCTCGCGGACGAGTGGTCTGTCTCCGTGCAGCAAAAGGTCGCGGGTCTCGACACCGCCAGGCCCCGCCACGGCGACGTGCACCGTGCCGACCGGTTTGCCCTCGCTCGGCTCGGGGCCGGCGACCCCGGTGGTTGCCACACCCCACGTCGAACCCATCACGCGAACTGCTCCCTCGGCCATCGCGGCCGCGACATCGGCGTGCACCGTGCCGACCCGTTCGATGAGCGCCGGATCGACGCCGAGGACGTCGCTCTTCGTCTCGGGCAGGTAGGCGACGATGCCACCGCGCAGGACGTCGGACGCGCCGGGAACGTCGACCAGCGTGGCGCAGAGCAGGCCGCCGGTGAGCGACTCCGCCGTCGAAACGGTCTGGCCGGTGCCACGCAGGGCGTCGATCACATCGAGCGCCGAGACAGCCGAGCTCATGCCACCGGCTTCTGCTCCCGGCGCATGGCAACGGCGTCACGGACGTACTGCACCGCCGTGACGAGCGTGATCGCCACGGCCGCGGCCATGGTGACGTGCGTGGCCCAGCGCAGCACCTGGCTGAAGGTGTTGTCCCAGATCTCGAGCGGCAGCAGGTAGCCGCCGATCGCAACGGCCTGCAGCGTCGTCTTGATGCGCCCACCCTGGCTCGCCGGCATGACCCCGTACTTCTTGATCACGAAGCGCATGAGCGTGATGCCCCACTCGCGGACCAGCAGCACGATCGTGACCCACCACCACAGCACGCCGATGATGGACAGGCCCACGAAGGCCATGCCGGTGAGCGCCTTGTCGGCGATCGGGTCGGCGAGCTTGCCGAAGTTGGTGACGAGGCCACGGCTGCGAGCGATGTCGCCGTCGATGCGGTCGGTGATCATCAGCAGGATGAACGCGACGAAGGCCCACAGTCGGAAGCCGACGTCCTCCCCGCCCTCGGAGAGCAGTAGCCAGCCGAACACCGGAACACCCACGATCCGCAGCACGGTCAACGCATTCGCGATGTTGAGGTTGCTGGGCGGCGCAGCCGGCTCCATGGACGTCCTTTGGTGGAGAACAGTCCAATCAGTATGCGGCAGCCGCACGACGCTGCGCCAACTGGATCTCGGCCTCGGCCGGTGAGACGTTCGTCGCGAAACCGACCGGGGCGTCGTAGATGCGCAGCCCGTCGTGGCTGATGACCTTGACGCGGGCGTCGTGGCGCAGGCCGACACGCGGCTCGACCCTGATCTCGCCGAGCTCACTCCAGAGCAGGCCGATCCAGCTGTTCTCGTGACGCATGCGGACGCCGTGGTCGTCGGCGACGAAGAGCGGAGTACGCGCGTCACCCACTCCGGGCAGCGTGATGAGGCCCAGCACGACGAACAAGGCGGCAGGGATCGCGAGCCGCCAGTCCTCACGGACGAACGCGAGGGCACCGAACGCGGCGGCGATCAGCAACGTCGCAACCGTGAGGAGGACGTACAGACCGGTTCGTCGCAGGATGACGAACGGGACCTCGTTGAACACGGGGCCCGGCGTCGGCTCGTGCAGCGTCATCGAGGCTTTCCCCTCTTCTTGCACGCTCATTCTGCCCCGATTCTCGCCAAGACGTCGTCGAGGTCATCGGATTTGATGAGCACGTCGCGCGCCTTGGACCCCTCGCTTGGTCCTACGATGCCACGACTTTCCAGGATGTCCATGAGACGACCCGCCTTCGCGAACCCGACCCGCAGCTTGCGCTGCAGCATCGACGTCGAGCCGAACTGCGTGGTGACCACGAGCTCGATGGCCTGGAGGACGAGGTCCATGTCGTCACCGATGTCGTCGTCCAGCTCGCGCCTGCTCTGCTGCGGGGCGGTGACGTCGTCGCGATAGACCGGTTGCAGCTGCTGCTTGCAGTGGTCGACGACCTGCTTGATCTCGGCCTCGGTGATCCACGCTCCCTGCATGCGCATGGACTTGTTGGCGCCCATCGGCAGGAACAGCCCGTCGCCCTGGCCGACCAGCTTCTCCGCGCCCGGCTGGTCGAGGATGACCCGGCTGTCGGTGACCGAGCTGGTGGCGAACGAGAGCCGACTCGGCACGTTGGCCTTGATCAGCCCGGTGACGACGTCGACGGAAGGTCTCTGGGTCGCCAGCACCAGGTGGATGCCGGCCGCTCGTGCCAGCTGGGTGATTCTGACGATGGCGTCCTCGACATCTCGCGGGGCCACCATCATCAGGTCGGACAGCTCGTCGACGACGACCAGCAGGTACGGGTACGGCGCCAGCTCGCGCTCGCTGCCCGGTGGCACCTGCAGCTTGCCGGATCGGACCGCGTTGTTGAAGTCGTCGATGTGCCGGAAGCCGAAGTTGGACAGGTCGTCGTAACGCAGGTCCATCTCGCGCACGACCCACTGCAGGGCCTCGGCCGCCTTCTTGGGATTGGTGATGATCGGCGTGATCAGGTGCGGGATGCCCTCGTACGCGGTCAGCTCGACCCGTTTGGGATCGATCATGATCATGCGGACCTCGTCGGGCGTGGCGCGCATCAGGATCGACGACACCATCGAGTTGACGAAGCTCGACTTGCCAGAGCCGGTGGCCCCGGCGACGAGCAGGTGCGGCATCTTCGCGAGGTTGGCGACGACGAAGCCACCTTCGACGTCCTTGCCGAGGCCGATCACCATCGGGTGGTGGTCGCTGCGTGCCTTGGCCGAGCGCAGCACGTCGCCGAGCGAGACCATTTCCTTGTCGACGTTGGGGATCTCGACACCGATGGCCGACTTGCCCGGGATGGGCGACAGGATGCGGACCTCGTTGGACGCCACGGCGTAGGCGATGTTCTTCGAGAGCGCGGTGACCTTCTCGACCTTCACGGCCGAGCCGAGCTCGACCTCGTACCGCGTGACCGTGGGGCCCCGCATGTAACCGGTGACCTGGGCGTCGATCTCGAACTGCTCCAATACCTCGGTGAGCCGCTCGACGACTTCGTCGGAGGCCTTGGAGCGCGCCTTGTGCGGGCTGCCCTCACGCAGCAGCTTGCTCTCGGGAAGGGAGTAGACCACGTCGCCGGAGAGCGCGAGCTGTTCGGCGCGAACCGGCAGCGGCTCCATCGGCGGACGGACTTCCTCCGTGTCCTCCCCCACCTCAGTGGCGGCTGTCGCCGCAACGGGAGTATGGCTGGGTTCGGCCTCGTCCGGGCCGTCGACCAGCGGGTTCTCGAATGCCTCGTTCAACGGGGACGTCTTCGGGTGACGCTTGCGCTCCTGCTCGGTGTCGGGCTCCTCGGTCTCGCGGCCGAGTGCCTTGTCGCGGAGCCCGCGCACGCGCTCGGGGACGGCGTGCAGCGGCGTGCCCGTGACGACGAGCAGGCCGAACACCACCACCAGCACCAGGAGCGGCGCGACGACGTACACGCTCTTCAGCAGGTCCATGAGGATCGCCGAGAACAGGAACCCGATCGCTCCGCCGGCCTCGCGGACGGCCGACATGTCGTCGGGGCGAGGCACGCCGTGGGAGAGGTGCACGAGCCCGAGCACGCCGCCGCAGACCGCGGCCCAGCCGATGACCTGGCGGCCGGCCGGGCCGTTGCGGTCGGGATGGCGCAGGGTGCGCCAGGCGACGACGGCGAACAGGATCGGCACGGCCCACGCGAGCAGTCCGACGCTTCCGGTGCACGCCGTGCGAATGGCATTGCCGACGACGCCGGGGATCTGCCACCACACCGATGCCGCCGCGATGATGCTGAGCCCGAGAAGCGCGAAGCCGACACCGTCACGGCGCTGCTCCTCGTCCAGGTCGCCGGCCGAGTGGCCGATGCTGCGCACGACGAAGCCGATCGCTCCGGCCACGCCGAGCCAGATGGCACTCAACAGACCGAAGAAGCCGTTGAACGCAACGGTGACTGGGCTAGGCCCGGATCGGACCGGGCGTCGCTGTGCTGGTCGTCGTTTCTGGGCTGCCTTCTTTTGGGCAGGCTTGCGCTTCGCAGGCTTCTTTCGAGCCTGGCTGCCGGACGGCCGCTTGCGCGGCGGGGAAGACGTTCGGGTCGCCATGGCGAAAGCCTAAAGGAGAAGTCGAGCCTTTGACCGCTCCCACGCCGCAGGGATCCACCTCACGGAACGCGTATTCCGAGGTCGAGGGCCTGGTGGAAGCGGGTGATGACGAGGGACACCAGCCGCTGGTCGGGTGGGCCGCCGTCGAGCAACGGGGCGGTGACGAGGTCGGCACCACAGTGCCGAAGCGCGTCCGCATGACGCCCGGGCGTCAGCAGGTACGACGCGACGACGACCCGCCCACCGTGGGCCCGGGCGATGTCGACCGCGTCGACCAGTGGGGTGTCGCGGCCGCCGACGGAGCCCACGTGCACCGGACCGCCCCATACCGCGCTGAGCAGCTGCGCGGACCGGGAGTAGCCGTTGATCGCCGCGTCGTGGTCGGAGCCGTCGACGCCGAGCACGATCGTGTCGCCCTTGCGTGCGCCGGCCTCGATGAGCCGCTGGACGCAGATCTCGGCCAGCGCCCAGTCCGGGCCGAGGGCGGGCGCGACGCGGATCGTCGGGTCGTGACGCCGGGCCGTCGCCAGGGCGTGTGCCACATCGGTGCCGTCGGTGAGCGTGATCGGCACTGCCACCCGCACCGGGGACCACGAGTCCTGAGGGCGGAACGTGTACGCCGCCACGTCGCGGACGTCGACGGACGGAGCGTCCCGGCGCACGGCATTGACGAGGGTCCCGAGGGCGGCACGTCCGGTCGGGTCAGTCGACCCGGACCAGCAGGCCAGCAGCGTCTCCCCCGCAGGTCTCGTCGTCACCGTCACGCCCCTTCGTCGGACGTCGTCGACGCTAGGCGTGCTGTGTTTCGTGCTCACCGCATCGGAGTTTCCGATGCGTGAACAGGCGGTGGTCCCTCAGGCCTCGAGGACGATCGGGATGATCATCGGGCGGCGCTTGAGACTGCGGCCGACGAACGAGCCGAGCGTGCGACGCATGACTTGTTCGAGCTGGCGGGAGTCGTGGGCGCCCTCGCTCAGCGCCTCCTCGATCGCGGACACGAGCTTGGGTTGCACCTCGTCGAAGACCGAGTCCTCCTCGGCGAGCCCGCGGGCGTGGATCTCCGGGCCGGTCACGATCTTGCCGGTGGTGGAGTCGATGACGACGACGACGGAGATGAAGCCCTCGTCGGCGAGGATCCTGCGGTCCTTGAGCTCGGACTCGGTGAGGTCGCCCACCGACGAGCCGTCGACGTACACGTAGCCGCACTCGAAGGCTCCGGTGATGGCGGCGTGGCCGTCGACGAGGTCGATGACGTACCCGTCCTCGGCCAGCAGCACGTTCGGCACGCCGGTCTGACGGGCCAGGGCTCCGTTGGCGTGCAGGTGCCGGATCTCGCCGTGCACCGGCAGCACGTTCGTGGGCTTGACGATGTTGTAGCAGTAGAGCAGCTCGCCCGCCGACGCGTGGCCGGAGACGTGCACCAGCGCGTTGCCCTTGTGCACCACGTGGGCTCCGAGCTTGGTGAGCCCGTCGATGACGCGGTAGATGGCGTTCTCGTTTCCGGGGATGAGCGACGACGCGAGCAGGACGGTGTCGCCCGGCTCGAGCTGGACGGTCGGGTGGCTGCTGTTCGCAATGCGGGACAGGGCGGCCATCGGCTCGCCCTGCGACCCGGTCGACATCAGCACCATCTTCTTCGGCGGTGCGGCGTCGATCTTGTCGACCACGACGCCGTCGGGGACGCGCAGGTAGCCGAGCTCGCGGGCGATCTGCATGTTGCGCACCATCGAGCGTCCGACGTACGCGACCTTGCGGCCGTGCCGCTCGGCGGCGTCGAGCACTTGCTGGACGCGGTGCACGTGCGAGGCGAACGAGGCCACGATGATGCGCTTCTCGCTGCGAGCGAACACGGCGTCGATGGCCGGGGTGATGTTGCGCTCGGGCGTCGTGAAGCCCGGCACCTCCGCGTTGGTGGAGTCGGTCAGGAACAAGTCGACGCCTGCCTCGCCCAGCCGCGCGAAGGCTCGCAGGTCGGTGATGCGTCCGTCGAGCGGCAGCTGGTCCATCTTGAAGTCCCCGGTGTGGAGGACGACGCCGGCCGGGGTCTTGATCGCGACCGCGAGCGCGTCGGGAATCGAGTGGTTGACGGCGACGAACTCGCAGCTGAACGGCCCGAGGTCCAGCGTCTCGCCCTCGGACACGATGTGGCGGGGCACCTCCTTGAGCCGGTGCTCCTTCAGCTTGGGGTCGAGCAGCGCCAGCGTCAGCTTGGAGCCGATCACGGGGATGTTGTCGCGCTCGCGCAGGAGGTACGGCACGCCGCCGATGTGGTCCTCGTGGCCGTGCGTCAGCACGATGCCGACGACGTCCTGGAGGCGGTCACGGATGGGACCGAAGTCCGGGAGGATCAGGTCGACGCCGGGATGATGCTCCTCGGGGAACAACACACCGCAGTCGACGACGAGCAGCTTGCCGCCGAACTCGAACACGGTCATGTTGCGCCCGATCTCGCCGAGTCCTCCGAGTGGGATGACGCGCAGGCCTCCCTTGGAGAGCCTCGGCGGTGGGTCGAGCTCTCGGTGCATGTGGCTCATTTAGATGGGTCTCAGCTCTCGAGGAGGCCCGAGGCCACCAGACCGTCGCGCACGATCGCGACTTCCTGGTCGGTGGCTTCGGGGAGGGGTCCACGCACGGTGCGGTGTTCGAGCACGCCGAGCAGCTGGAGCGCCACCTTGGCCGTGATCGCACCTTGCGTGTGGGTCATGAGGGCCCGCACGACGGGCAGCAGCCGGTCGTTGAGGGCGCGGGCGGTGGCGAGGTCGCCGGCGTCGACGGCCGCGACCATGTCGGCGTACTCGCGGGCCGCGGCATGGGCCACGACGCTCACGATGCCGCTGGCGCCGATCGCGAGCCAGCCGAGGTTCAGAGCGTCGTCGCCGGAGTAGATGCGGATGCCGGTCTCGCGCATGAGCCAGGCGCCGCGTTCGAGATCGCCGACGGCGTCCTTGACGGCCACGACAAGCGGGTTGCGCACCAGCTCCGGATAGGTGGCCTCCTCGATCTTCACGCCGGTGCGGCCCGGGATGTCGTAGAGGATCACGGGAACATCGTCACCGGCGTTCGCGACCGCATTGACGTGCTGGACGATGCCCGACTGGGGCGGCTTGCTGTAGTACGGCGTGACGAGGAGGAGTCCGTGGGCGCCGGCCTTGCGGGCCTGCTCGGCGAGCTCGACGCTGTGCCGCGTGTCGTTCGTGCCGACGCCGGCCACGACCGTGGCACGGTCGCCGACTGCCTCGATCACCGCTGCCAGCAGGCGCCCGTCCTCCTCGACCGTGGTGGTGGGCGACTCGCCCGTGGTGCCGCTGACGACTAGGCCGTCGTTGCCCCGGTCGACCAGGTAGCTGGCCACGCGCTGGGCAGCGTCGACGTCGAGCGCACCGTCGGGCGTGAACGGCGTGACCATGGCGGTCAGCACGCGGCCGAACGGCGCTGCCTCGGTGGCGAGCGGGGACGTCATGCTCCGAGGTTACCGCGACGAGACGTCCCGGCGCGGCCCCGCCTCGGGTGCCTCCGCGGCCATGACCTCGAACGTCCCGCCTACCGTGCGCAGGCGCCGAAGCACGCGCAGTCCGTCGAATCCGGCCTCGGTGATGAGCTGCGGAACCAGGCCGCGCCGGTTGTCGCCGGTGTTGGCGAAGCCGTCCAGGCACTGGAGAACGACGAAGGCCGCGCTCATCACCGGGTCCTGCGGCTTGCCCCAGTCGGCCACGACGAGTCGACCACCGGGGCGAAGCACGCGCCGGGCCTCGACCAGCGCAGCCCGCTTGATGCCCAGCGGCAGGTGGTGGAACACCAACGTCGTCACGAGGGCGTCGACCTCGCCGTCGCCGAACGGGAGCTCGTCGGCCAGGCCTTCCATCCACTCGACCCGCTCCGAGCCTCCTTGCGACGAGCGAGGTCGAGGACCTTGCGATCGCCGTCGAGCCCCACGACGCGGGCCTCACGCAGCACGTTCGCGACGGCGATCGTGAGCGTCCCCGTGCCACACCCGACATCGAGCACGACCCGCGGATCGATGGTCGCGATCTCGTCGACGATCAGCCGTCGCCATCGTCCTTCGCGCATCGTGAGCCGGACGCCGACGTCGTACACACCCGTGAGCGCGTCGATGCCGGCGGCAGGCACGTAGCGCGGGTCTTCGCTCACGCCCTGCACCCTAGGCTGTCGCCATGGATCCGGCCGACCAGCCCGAGTTCGAGCTCGACCGTGCGGTCGCGTCGACCCGCACCGCCGAAGGCATCCATTCCGTGAGGGTGACGGACGAGTGGAACACCCCGAACGGCACTCCCAACGGCGGCTACGTTCTCGGCCTCGTGCTTCGCGCCGTCGCATGGGAGTCCCCGCTGCCGGATCCGCTCTCGGCGTCGATCACCTACTTCCGGCCACCGGCCACCGGTGAAGCCAGAGTCGACGTCACGGCACTGCGCATCGGCAAGCGGGTCTCGACCTTCGAGGCGACCCTCAGCCAGGATGGCAAGCCAGTCGTGCACGCGGTCGTCAGCTTCCACGACGCCGATGCCGCGGGCGACCTCCAGCACACGCCGCACGAGGCGCCGGCGATCCCCCGGCCGGACGAGTGCATCGACGTGATGTCAGCCGTGCCACTCGGGACCGTGCCGATCCTCGACCGCTTCGACTATCGCCATGAGGGCGTGCCGGGGTGGATGGTGGAAGAGCCGTCCGGCGACACATCGGCGACGTTCTGGGTTCGGTTCAAGGACCGCCGCCCCGTCGACGCGATCGCCGCGGCTGTCCTCGTGGATTCCTATCCCCCGGTGACGTCCGAGATCGGTCACCTGAAGTCGGCCACCGTCCAGCTGACGATCCACCTACGACGCCGACCGGTGTCCGAGTGGGTGCTCGCGCGCGTCGTCACCCGGCACGTCATCGACGGGTACCACGACGAGGACGTCGAGCTGTGGGACGAGGACGGCCGGCTCTTCGCCCAGAGCCGTCAGCTGGCCATCCTGCGATGACTCCGTCCGGTCACGCCATGCGCAAGAACTCCAGGTGCTGTTCGTACCTGTCCAGGCAGTCGTGGATGACCTGGCTCTTGGTGTAGCCCATGACGTCGTAGTCCTGGCCGCCGCCCTCGAGGTGAACCTCGAGCCGGGCATAGCGGTCCCGGTCGCCGATCATCCGCCCCCCGTAGGTGGGCACCGGCGACTCGGACACCTCGACCCGGTAGACGAACGGCGTCTCCGCGACCGACGTGCGCATCTCGGCGAACGTGTCCCCTCCGGTGAGCTCGGACTCGACGCCACACGAATGCAGCTCGGCGACAACCTCCGCCAGCGCCGGTTCCACCACCCGGTGCAGGTGGCCGGACGCCTTCTCGACGTCGACGAATCCGGTCGCCCGAGCCAGGCGGGCGCGCCACTCGCCGCCCTCGTCGTCCAGCCTGCCTCGCGCGGACAGCATGACCGGCAGCTGGTGCGCCCCGGAGTCGATCCGGCGCGCCTCGACGCGGAGGGCCCGCAGCAGGCCCCACATGACCATGATCAGCACAAACGCGAAGGGGACCGCGAAGATGATGGTCGCGTACTGGAGAGCGAGGATGCCACCGACCGCCAGCATCGCGACCGTCAGCAATCCGGTGACCGAGGCCCATACGATGCGCATCCACGGCGCCCCGTCGTCCTGAACGCTGCGGAGCCGCGAGCTCAGGTTGGCCATCACGAGCGCCCCGGAGTCGGCGGAAGTGACGTAGAACAGCAGGCCCACGAAGGTCGCCAGCGCGACCAGCATCCCGGTGGCCGGGAAGTCCTCGAGCAGCACGAAGAAGCCCGAGCCGTCGAACTCCTGGGCGCTGGCGGCGAACTCTTCGTCGCCGCTGCGTACGCGGTCGATGGCGGCGTTGCCGAAGACGCTGATCCACATGACGATGTAGCTGAACGGGATCACCATCGTGCCCAGCACGAACTGGCGGATGGTGCGGCCGCGGGAGATGCGCGCGAGGAACAGGCCGACGAACGATGCCCAGGCGATCCACCAAGCCCAGAAGAACAGGGTCCACAACGACAACCATTCGTCGTTGTCGACGAACGCGAAGGTCTCCATGGTCTTGGCCGGGAAGGTGCGGGCGAAGTCGCCGACGTTGAGGACGATGGCCTCGAGGATGAACGTCGTCCGACCGGTCACCAGGACCCAGGCGGCGAGCGCCAGCGCGAGGATCACGTTCAGCTGGGACAGGACCCGGATGCCCTTGTCGACGCCGGTGGTGGCCGAGATCGCTGCGATGGTGACCGCCAGGACGGCGAGCCCGATCTGTGCTCCCGTGCCGATGCCGATGCCGAAGAGCTCGTTCAGGCCGACGTTGAGGAACACCACCCCGATCCCGAGGCTGGTCGCGACGCCGAAGACCGTGCCCAGCACGGCAGCGGTGTCGACGGCATGGCCGAGTGGGCCGTCGATGCGTTTGCCGAAGATCGGGTAGAGGGCGGACCGGACGGCGAGCGGGAGATCCAACCGGTAGGCGAAGTACCCGAGCGCCAGCCCCATGAGCGCGTACATCGCCCACCCGGTGATGCCGTAGTGGAACAGGGTCCACACGGTTGCCTCGCGAGCAGCGGCCACCGTCTCCGGGTCTCCGGTCGGTGGTGCCATGTACTGCGTCACTGGCTCGACGACGGAGAAGAACATCACGTCCGTGCCGATGCCGGCGGCGAACAACATCGACGCCCAGGCGAACGTCGAGAACTCTGGGCGGGAGTGGTCCGGCCCGAGGCGGACGTGACCGTGCCGTGAGACGCCAAGGTAGATGACGAAGACGAGGACCACGGTCGCGAGGAGGATGTAGAACCACCCGAAGCCGGTGGTCACCTTGCCGACGACCGTCGAGATCGCGCTCTCGGCTCCCTCCTTGTCGATGATCGCCCACAGCGCCATCGCGCCGGTCGCGATGATCGCGGCGAGAAAGACCGGCCACCGCGTCGGCGGACCCCCGAGGAGGCGTTGCCGGGGGGACTGCGAGGACTGCTCTGCGGGACTGACGTCGGTGGTCATGGGGGTCTCCTGTCGTGCGGACGGATCTCCTGACGTGATTGTGGCGCCTTTCGGGGCCAGTCCGGAAGTCCCGCGAGGAATCAGCCGACCAGGTGCTCGCGTGCCGACGGCGTCAGCCGCCTCGCGATGGCTACCACGAGCGCCGTCGCGAGCACCACCGACAGCGCCGCCAGCAGAGCCTCCGACGGCTCCGTGACCACGAACGTCGGAATGTGCCGGGTCGGCACGGCGACGGCCCCGATGAACGCACCGACCAGGCCGAGCCAGCTGCCGATCATGTTGCCGCGATGCGACTGGATGTCGCCGCGGATCGCCGCCACCAACCCCAGGCTCACGGTGACGATCGTGACGACCGAGAGGATGTGGATCAGGCTGAATTCCCCGGGCCTCAGCTCCTTGATCCAGAACGAGGTGACGGACACGTAGAGCATCAGCACGACCCAGGTGCGGCCGATCAGCCGGTGCTGATGATCGCCCTTCGTCGGCCGGAACAGCTGCCAGGCGCCGAGCGGGAGCGCGACGGACGCCGCGAAGGCGTGCGTCGCGAGGAGGAGGGACCAGGTCATGAGGGAACTCCCTGCTCGATGGGGCTGCCGGTGAGCACGCCGAGCAGCGGGTTGGTGATGTCGAGGATCCGGCCCGGCTCCATGCCGGCCGCTTTCACCAGCTGGGCGAAGGAGTCCTCCAGGATGTCGGCCGCCTCGTCGACGAGCTTCTCGCCGGCGTCGGTGAGCTCGACCCGGCGCCGGTTGCCCTCGCCGGGAACTGACGTTGCCGTCAGGAATCCGTCATTCGTGAGCAGTGGAACGGAGCGGCTGATCGACGGCTCACTGACCCCGAGCTCGGCGGCGAGCTCGCGCTGGGTGGCCGAGCCGAGGCGCTGCAGCGTGAGCAACGTGAGAAAGCGGCTGTACGTGGTGCCGAGCTGCTCCTTGAGGATCTGGTCGGCCGCGCGATCGAGCACCGTCACCACGGCGTGCAGCGCGTACGCGGGCTGCTGGGTTCGATCCTTCATGTGATTACTTTAGCACAGTAAGTTACTCACGCAAACTACTGGCGCCACGCATCCGTGCGGGCGAAATGCGGAGGTGAGAGGCCCGGCCAACTTATGGTGACGAGAAGGGTGCACATCGTGTACGCCCGAATTTCCCGGGATTCGAGGCACGTGGTGAGACGCTCGGCGGCGCGCGGCACGGCCATCGTGGGCATGCTCATGATGTGGCTCCTGCTCGCCCCAGCGGCTGAGGCAGTGCCGCCTCCCTCACCGGACGTGACGATTCCGGCCGATGCGGAGTTCACGGTCGAGGAGTCGGCCCAGCCCATCCACTTCGAGGGCACGGTGACCGGCCCGGTCGGTGCATTCGACCGACTGCAGATCTCCAACTTCACGGTGAACCCCGGTGATCCGCCGCTCCGATGCGACTTCAACCTCGGGGGCCTGACGACCTGGTCGTGCGACGCCGCTCCCGTCGAGGCCATCGGCGACTACGAGCTACGAGTGGTGTGGACCGCCCCGGACCCGCCGTTCGGTGAAAACTCTGCGCCGACCATCCTCACTCTGCACGTGGTGCCGGACGGCTCCACCACGCCGCCGGAGCCGGACCCGGATCCGACCTCCAACCCTCCGGCGAACAACCCGGACCCGACCCCATCGGCCACGGCGGCCTTCGTCGCTCCCCCGCCCCCGTTGATTCCCTTGGAGGAACCACCATCGGAACCTCCGGCAGAAACGGCTCCCGAACCACCGGCGGAGACCCTCCCGGCGCCGGCTGAGCCGCCGGCCGAGACGGCGCCGGACGACGAGCTGGCCGCCTGGGACCCGACCGACCACCCCAAGCAGGTGCTGGGCATCGGGATCGCGACGTTCACCATGCTGACCTTCATCGGCCCGGCCGGGCTCGCTTTGAGCAGCATCGCCGGCATGGCGCCCGCGGCATTGGCTGCCGGTGCGGGTGCCGCTGCAGCGACAAGCGAGTCGGACGAGAAGAAGAAGGGCAGCGTCAAGGCCGCCAAGGTCAAGAGCGCGAAGTTCTCCGCGGCGGGATCAGGAACCGGCGACCAGTCGCCCACCTGGCGGACTCCGGGATGGGAGAAGACCGATGCCTGGGGACTGGCCGTCCCGCTCTGGCTGGCGACCCGTTCGCCGTTGACAGCGCGCATCCTCGCCGACGGCGGATACCTCCGCGCCATGTTCGGGTCCGCGTGGGCACTAGGCGTCTTTGGCGGACTCGGACTCGGGCTCCTCGCCGCCCACGACACCGGCGGCATGCCGATCCCGCCCGGACTCACCCTGACCGCCATCCTGCTCGCCCTCGCGATCTTCGACGCCACGTGGGGTGCGGCGGGAGTCGTGGGCTTCGGCATCGGCATGATGATCTGGCGCTCCTCCGAGCTCGGCTTCGCGCCGTCCGTGCGCTCGTTCCTCGGCCTGGCCGCACTGTGGTTCGCCATCCCGTTGATTGCTGCGGCGTCTCGGCCGTTCCGGCGCTCGATCGGGGAGGGGCGCAAGTACGCGTGGGATCGGATCGCCGACGCGGTCATCGCCACCCTGATCGCGGGTTGGGCGGTCCAGAAGACGGTCGGCGGCCTGCCGGGCCTGTCCGGTCTCGACCTGCCGATCGCCGAGAGCGCCAACACGCTCGCGCTCGTCGCGATGGCAGCCGTGATCATTCGCGTCCTCATCGAAGAGCTCGCCGCGTGGCGCTATCCGTTGCGGCTGGGAGCGGTCGCCACCGGCAAGCTGCCCTTCGCCGGCCCCATGCAGCGGCTGTTCGCCACCGGGCTGCGCACGTTCCTGTTCGTGTTCCTGGCCTACGCCTTCATCGGCAACTGCTGGCAGCTGTGGGTGGGAGCGGCGCTCTTCTTCGTTCCGCAGGTGCTGTCGATCTACGAGCGCAGCTTCCCCAACTCCGAGCGACTCAATGCGATCCTGCCCGAGGGCATCCTCAAGGTGCTCGTCATGCTGATCGTCGGTGTCTTCTTCGGCCGGCTGGTCTTCTCGATCCTGGACGATCCGGACAGCATCCTGCGTAACGGGTTCATTCTGTTCTCGCTCCCCGGTCTTGCCTTGTCGCTCATCGGGTTGTTCGGGCACGACGGTCCGGACCGCACGTGGACCTGGCCGCGTCAGGCGATCGGTGCAGTGATCCTGGCCGTGACTGCCGGGCTCGTCCTCACTGGCTGGTAGCGGCAAAGACCCGCCACGGCTCGGGCACACCCTTGAGCATCTGCTCACCGCGGTCCTCGAACACCAGCCCGGAGCCTGCGACAAGGTCCCGGACGGTCGACGACGTCAGCACCTCACCTTCGCCGGCCAGCGCCGCGATGCGAGCGGCGACATGCACGGCGATGCCGCCGATGTCGTCGCCGATCAGCTCCACCTCGCCCGTGTGGACGCCGGCCCGAAGCGGAAGACCGAACGGCGCGAGCTCGTCGCCGATCGATCGCATGCACTGGACGGCTCGTGCCGGCCCGTCGAACGTGGCCATCACGCCGTCACCGGTGAACTTGACCACCTGCCCACGGGCGCCGTCGACCACCCTTTGCGAGACCGCTTCGTGCGTCTCGAGGAGGCCCCTCCATCGCCTGTCGCCTAGATCGGCCGCGAGCTCCGTCGAGCCGACGATGTCGGTGAACGCCACCGTCTTCAAGACACGACTGAGGATCGGAGGCCGCTTGGCGCCGGTGAGGAACTCCTCCACGCCGTCGACCAGGACATCACCGTCGTCAGATGCCGCTGTCACCACGTGATCCGTTCCCGGAAGCTCGAGATAGCGAGCACCGGAGATGTGATCGACGAGGTACCGAGCATGGTCGGTGCCGACGAATCGATTGAGCTTGGCGTGGGCCACGAGGGTCGGAACCGCGATGACGGGCAGCACATCGCGGATGTCGATGTCGAAGACTCGCTGCTGCTTGATGGCCGCTAGCCGCGGACTGCCGGCCGCGCGTTCGATCCTGGCCATGAATTCCTTCTTCGCCGGGCCGTCCGCGGCCGTGGGACTGCTGTATCCCAGGACGTCGCCCGTGCCCCACCGTTCCCGGACGAGCTCGATCGCCCGTTTCTCGACACTGGGTGAGAATCCGAACGGATAGTCCGGCGCCTGGCGCATGCACGCGAACCCGTTGACGGTCACGACCGCTGTCGTCTGACGCGGATGCATTGCGGCGAACAGCAGGACCAGCTGTGCCGCTTGGCCGAAGCCGACCAACGCCGCGCGCTCCGAGCCCGCGGACTTCATGACGGCCTGGACGTCGTCGACCCACTCCTCCATCGAGGGGAGCTGTTCCACCGGGTCGGAGAGCCCGACACCCCTCATGTCGAACACGATGAGCCGCCCGAACGCCGCGAGGCGTCGCATGAAGCGGTCGAAGTCGGAGCTCTCGCGCAGCATGTCGATGTTGCTCGCCCAGTCGTAGGCGATGACGAGGTCGAGCGGCCCATCGCCCAGGACTCGATAGGCGATCTGTAGTCCACCGCTGTCGGCATAGCGGACATCCGGCTCAGCCATGACCGGAGTCTAGGCTCAGGCGCGCCGGTAGGTGACGATGTCGAACGACGGATTGCCTTCATCTCGACCAGCATCGAACGGCACGCGGCCGACCGCGCGCCACTGCTCCCAGTCGATCGCGGGAAAGCGTGTGTCGCCCGCGGGTGATGCAGCGACCCGGGTGACGCACAGCAGATCGACGAGCCCCGCTTCGAGCGCGGCGGCGTAGACCTGCGCGCCCCCCACGAGGAAGACCTCGTCGTCGAGCTCATGGGCTCGCTCGAGCGCGGCTTCGAGCGTTGGCGCGACCTCCACGCCCTCGGCGGACCAATCCGGGTTGCGGGTGACCACGATGGTGGTGCGGCCGGGCAGCGGGCGACCGATGGACTCGAATGTCGTGCGGCCCATGACCATGGGGTGTCCCATCGTCAGCGCCTTGAAGTGGGCGAGGTCCTCGGGCAGGCGCCAAGGCAGGCCGCCGTCGACGCCGATGACCCCGTTCGCGCCGATGGCGACGACGAGAGTAACCGTCATATGGCGATGGGTGCCTTGATGAGCGGGTGCGGGTCGTAGCCGGTGACCTTGATCGAGTCCATCGTGAAGTCGTCGATCGACGTGATGGCCGGGTCCAGCCACAGCTCCGGAAGGGGTCGCGGCTCGCGCGCCAGCTGCTCGTGCGCCTGGTCGAGGTGGTTGAGGTAGAGATGGGCGTCGCCGAGCGTGTGCACGAAGTCGCCGACCTGAAGGCCCGTCACCTGGGCGACCATGTGGGTGAGCAGCGCGTAGGACGCGATGTTGAACGGCACGCCCAGGAAGACGTCGGCCGAGCGCTGGTACAGCTGGCAGGACAGCCGACCGTCCGCCGCATAGAACTGGAAGAACGCATGGCAGGGGGCGAGCGCCATGGCGTCGAGGTCGGCGACGTTCCATGCGCTGACGATGTGGCGACGCGAATCGGGATCAGCCTTCAGCGACTCGACGACGCGAGTCAGCTGGTCGATGGTCTCGCCGTTCGGCGCCGGCCACGAACGCCACTGGTGGCCGTAGACCGGGCCGAGCTCACCGGCGTCGTCGGCCCACTCGTCCCAGATGGAGATGCCGTGGTCACGCAGCCATTGCACGTTGGTGTCGCCGGAGATGAACCAGAGCAGCTCGCCGACGACGGACTTCAGATGGATCTTCTTCGTGGTGACCAACGGAAAGCCATCTGCCAGCGGGAACCTCATCTGGTGGCCGAAGACGCTGCGGGTGCCGGTGCCAGTGCGGTCGCCCTTCTCGACCCCCTCGTCGAGGATCCGTTGCATCAGATCGAGGTACGCCCGCATGTCGGCAGACTACCAACGCAGACCGACGGATCGGTGTGCGAAACTCGCCTCATGCCATCCCCGGATTACGAGACATCGCCGTCCGAGATCCGCTCCTTCGCCTTCCTCCAGCTGGGCCTCACGGCGGTCTTCCTCATCCTGATCTTCTTCGCCTTCGGCGGCACCAGCGGCGACCTTCCACCCTGGTGGCTCATCGCCGTGCTGCTCGGTGTTGTCGCGATCACCGGTTTCCTCGCCGAGCGGGTCTGGCTCAGAGCCCAGCCCATGACACCCGGCCGCGATCCAGACGCGATGAAGGCGGAAGCGGTCAACATCTTCGCCAGTCAGATCGTCCGCAAGCTCGCCTTTTGCGAGGCCGGCATCATCTTCGCCATCGTCGTCGGCTTCGTGGCCCCGTACGGCGGGTGGCCGATGCTGATCGGCGGCATACCGGGGTTGGCCCTGCTCGCGTTCGAGACCTGGCCGTCGCTGCGCAACACCTCCATGACCGCGGCGATGCTCGATTCCGAGGGCGCCGATTCCGGCCTCGTGGAGGCCTTCCGGTCGTGGTGACGGCCGATGTCAGCGCTCGTCTGGCCTGGCCGGACGACGCCGGGGCGATTGCGCGGGTCCAGATCGCCGCGTGGCGCGACATGTACGCCGACGTGCTTGCGCCCGAGGTGCTCGAATCCCTCGACGCCGACGACTTCGCCGAGCGCTGGACGGTGTCCCTCACCAAGCCGCAGGACGCCCGGATCCGCGTGCTCGTGGCGCTCGACCGTGCTGACATCCGGGGGTTCGCGCTGGTCCATCCGTCCTTCGACCCCGACGCCGATCAGGTGACCGACGGCGAGGTGGGCGAGCTCGTCATCGACCCGGAGCATCGCGGCGAAGGGCACGGCTCACGGCTGCTCCAGGCGGCGATGGACACGCTCGCCGCCGACCACTTCACCCGGGTGCGCTGGTGGATCGCCAGCACCGATGACGCCTTGCGCGACTTCGTCACCAGCTCGGGCTGGGAGGCCGATGGCGCCCACCGCGAGCTCCAGGACGATGCCGGCAACACCATCAAGCAGGTGCGGCTGCACACGACCCCGGCCGCGTGAGGACGGAGTTCAGTCGAGGCCGAGGACGGAGTCGAGCCCGACGGTGAGACCGGGTCGGTCCTCGACGGCACGAAGAGCGGCCAGCACACCGGGCATGAAAGACACGCGGTCGTGCGAGTCGTGGCGCATCGAGAACGTCTCCCCCACGCCACCCATGACGACCTCCTGGCTGGCCACGAATCCCCGCGCGCGGATGGCATGGACCGGCACGCCGTCGACGCGCGCACCACGGGCGCCGTCGGGGTCCGTGGTGGTGGCGTCGGGCAAGACCGCTGATCCGGCCTTCTTCCGGGCGGCGGCGATGACCTCGGCCGTGCGGACGGCGGTGCCGGACGGTGCGTCGACCTTGTCCGGGTGATGCATCTCGACGACCTCGACGGACTCGAAGAACGGTGCAGCGGTCGCGGCAAAGCGCATCATCAGCACGGCGCCGACCGAGAAGTTCGGGACGATGAGCACGCCGACCTGGGTGTCGTCACCGAGCAGGTCTCGAACCTCGGCAATGCGGGCGTCGTCGAAGCCCGACGTGCCGACGACGATGCTCACTCCGTGCTCGATGCACCAGCGGACGTGCTCAAGGGCGACGTCCGGCTGGGTGAAGTCCAGCGCGACCTGGGCGCCGGCTTCGGTGAGCGCAGCGATGTCGTCGTCGATGTCGACCTGCGCGACGACGTCGAAGTCGTCGGCAGCATCGATGGCCTGCACGGACGTCGAACCCATGCGTCCCTTGGCACCCAACACCGCCACGCGAATCATGCCGATCAGCCTAGTGGGCGAGCACGTCGGCGAGGACGGCCCAACCGTCGTGGACCTCCGTGAACGACGTCGAGAGCGGTGAGAGCCCGAGCCTCAGCAGGTCCGGGCGGCGGACGTCGGGGATGACGCCGCGCGCCCCCAACCGCTTGGCGGCGTCCGCGGCGTCCGGCACCTGGATCGTGACGTGGCTGCCACGCCGAACCGAGTCGCGCGGTGAGAGCACGGTGAGGTCGAGCCGGTCGACGAGCTCGAGCAGGAAGTCGGTCAGCGCCACGGACTTCATACGGATCCCGTCCACGCCCGCCTCGCCCACCAGTCGCACGCCTTCCCGTACGGCCATGATGCCCATGACGTTCGGCGTGCCGCTGAGCATGCGGCGGATGTCGGGCGCGGCCGTGTAGGTGTCGGCCATCGCGAACAGGTCGGCCGCGCTCCACCATCCTGGAACCGGCTGCGTGACGGTCGACAGGTGACGCGCCGCGACGTAAAGGAACGCCGGGGCGCCCGGACCGGCGTCGAGGTACTTGTACGTGCAGCCGACCGCGAAGTCGACGTCATCGGAGTCAAGGGCGAGGGGAAGGACGCCGGCCGAGTGGCACAGGTCCCAGACCACCAGGCCGCCGGCCGCATGCACCTGCGTGGTGATGCCGGCGACGTCGAGGATTGCTGCGGACCGGTAGTCGACGTGGCTCAGCACCACGACCGCCGTGCGCTCACCCAGCACTTCGTCGAGAGCGTCCGTCGAAACGTGGTCGACGAGGTCCGGCTCCAGCCATCGCACCGACATGCCGCGCTTCGCCGCCACCCCCTCCACCAGGTAGCGATCGGTCGGGAAGTTGGTGGTGTCGACGACGATCTCGTCGCGGTCCGGCCGCAGGTCGCAGGCCGCGTGCAGCACCTTGAAGAGGTTGACCGACGTCGAGTCGGCGACGACCGTCTGGCCCGGCGCAGCGCCGAGCACGACGGCGGCGATCTCGTCGCCCACGGTGACGGGCAGCTCGACCCAGCCCTCGTCCCAGCCCCGGATGAGCCGCTCGCCCCAGCCGTCGGTGACGAACGACGCCAGCGCCTCGGCGGTGGCCCGGGGAGGACGGCCGAGCGAGTTCCCGTCGAAGTACGCGACGACATCGCCCGCGGGCAGGAAGCGCTCGCGGAACGAAGCGAGCGAATCAGCGTCATCGAGGGCGGCCGCGCGGGTCCGGAGGTCGTCCATGGCTCCGCGATCGTCTCACGCACGAGGGGGCGTGGGTTACGTGATACTGACCGCCATGACGCTGAAGGTCGGCCGGGCCATCGCCGACATCACCGGCGAGCCGTGGGGCGTCGGGATGATGGGCTACGGCATGCCCGACCAGTGGACCCGCGGCATCCTCACCCGCCAGTACGCGCGGGCGTTCGTGTTCGACGACGGGTCCGAGCAGGTCGTGCACGTGGTGGCCGACATCGCGATGTTCTTCCAGGCCTCCACGACGGAGATCCTCGGCCGGCTGGCCGCGATCTTCGGCGACCGGTACACCGCCCGCAACGTGGTGCTCACCGCCACGCACACGCACTGCGGGCCGGGCGGGCACGGCCGCCACGTGCTCTACAACATCACCACGGCGGGCTTCCACCCGCGCACGTTCGAACGGCTTGTCGCGGGAGTCGTCGACGCGATCGTCCGGGCGCACGAAGACGTTCGTCCCGCCATCACCACCGTGACCCGCGGAAACTTGACCGACGCCAGCACCAACCGCAGTCCCGCGGCGTTCGACCGCAATCCCGCCGAGGACCGCGAACACTTCCCGGACGCCATCGACCCGGTGATGACCCTGCTTCGCGTGGAGCGTGACGACCGACTCGTCGGCGCGATCAGCTGGTTCCCGGTGCACAACACCTCGATGACGAACCGCAACACCCTCATCAGCTCCGACAACAAGGGCTGGGCCGCGTATGCGTGGGAGCACGAGGCCGACGATCTGGTGGCGTCGTTCGCCCAGACGAACGCCGGCGACATCTCCCCCAATCTCGCCGGCCGGGCCGGGCACGGACCGACCGACGACGATCGCGAGAACACCCGCATCATCGGCGAGCGGCAGCTCGCCGTCGCCACGAGCTTGGCCGATCAGCCCGGCGAGGTGGTCGCTGCGCTCCTGCAGTCGCGCATGACGTACGTCGACCTGGCCCACCGGACCACCCCGGACGGACCGACCGGGCGTGCCGTCCTGGGCGCCGCCTTCGCGGCCGGCACCACCGACGGCGAGGGATCGCCGATGTTCCGGCGCGGGCGCAACAACCCGGTGCCGCAGCGGATCAGCGAGTGGCTCTACGACCGATACCCGCGGCTGAGCGAGCGCCAGGCGCCGAAGGACCTGCTCATCCCGATCGGCGCGTTCGGCTGGGCGCAGGAACGCCTGCCCGTCCAGCTGGTGCGCATCGGTGGGCTGTTCCTCGTATGTCTGCCGATCGAAGTGACGGTGACCGCCGGACTGCGGCTGCGCCGGGCAGTGGCCGCGGTGATGTCGACCGACGTCGAGCACGTGATCGTGCAGGCCTACGCCAACGGGTACGTGCACTACCTGACCACGCCGGAGGAGTACGACGCCCAGGAATACGAGGGCGGGAGCACGGTCTTCGGTCGCCACCAGCTGGCCGCCTTCGTCGATGTCATCACCGAGCTGGCGGAGGCCATGCGCGACGGGCAGCCGGTCGAACCGGGCGATCCGCCGCCACCGCACCGGCTGTGGTGGAACGCGCCGACCGGGTTGCCTCGGCTCGAGCGCCCGCAGCCGATCGTGGTGCGCTCGGCACCCGCGTCGGTACCGGCGGGCTGGACGGCGCAGGTCGAGTTCGCCGCCGACCACCCGAACCGCGTCCTTCGACCGACCTACCTGCTGGTCGAGCGCGAGTCACCGTCCGGGTGGGAGGTCGTCGCCGACGACAGCTCGTTCGACACCTCGATCACGTGGCACCGCCGTGGACGCCGCTGGGACGCCACGATCACCTGGGTCGCCGGGGACCCAGGTACCTACCGCATCGCCTACGTCGGCCGCGAGACCGTCCGAACGTCACCGTTCACGGTCAGCTGACAGACGAAGCCCCCGACACCATCGGGTGTCAGGGGCTTCGAGCTGGTGCGGATCAGGCGTCGGCCGTGACCTCTTCGTCGGCGGTCTCCTCGACCGGCTCCTCGACGGGCGCGCCGGACTCACCGATCACGGGGATCAGCGACAGCTTGCCGCGGTCGCCGAGCTCGGCGATCTCGACCTGGATCTTCTGGCCGACGGACACGACGTCCTCGACCTTCTCGACCCGCTTGCCGTCGTTGAGCTCACGCAGCTTGCTGATGTGCAGCAGGCCGTCGCGGCCCGGGAGCAGCGAGACGAACGCGCCGAAGTCGACCGTCTTGACGACGGTGCCGAGGTAGCGCTCGCCGACCTCGGGCATCGTCGGGTTGGCGATCGCGTTGATCTGGTCCCGAGCGGCCTCGGCGGCTTCGCCGTTGTCGGCGCCGACGTAGACGGTGCCGTCGTCCTCGAGCGAGATCTGGGCGCCGGTGTCGTCCTGGATCTGGTTGATGACCTTGCCCTTGGGGCCGATGACCTCGCCGATCTTGTCGACCGGGATCTTGATGGTGAGGATCCGCGGCGCGTAGGGGCTCATCTCGTCCGGGGCGTCGATGGCCTCGGCCATGACGTCGAGGATCGTGAAGCGCGCCTCACGGGCCTGGGTCAGCGCACCGGCGAGCACGTCGGCGGGGATGCCGTCGAGCTTGGTGTCGAGCTGCAGGGCGGTGACGAACTCACGCGTGCCGGCGACCTTGAAGTCCATGTCGCCGTAGGCGTCCTCGGCTCCGAGGATGTCGGTCAGCGTGACGAACTGCTGCTTGCCGTCGACCTCGCCGGAGATGAGGCCCATCGCGATGCCCGCGACCGGGGCGCGCAGCGGCACACCGGCGTTGAGCAGGCCCATCGTGGAGGCGCAGACCGAGCCCATCGAGGTGGAGCCGTTGGAGCTGAGCGCCTCGGAGACCTGACGGATCGCGTACGGGAACTCCTCGCGCGTCGGCAGCACCGGCAGCAGCGCGCGGCCGGCGAGTGCGCCGTGGCCGATCTCGCGACGCTTGGGCGAACCCACACGACCGGTCTCACCGGTGGAGAACGGCGGGAAGTTGTAGTTGTGCATGTAGCGACGCGTGGTCTCGGGCGAGAGCGTGTCGAGCTTCTGCTCCAGGCCGAGCATGTTCAGCGTGGTGATGCCCAGGATCTGGGTCTCGCCGCGCTGGAACAGCGCCGAACCGTGAACCCGCGGGATGATGCCGACCTCGGCCGACAGGGCACGGATGTCGGCCAGACCGCGGCCGTCGATGCGGACCTTGTCGCGCAGCACACGCTCGCGCACGAGGGACTTGGTGAGCGAGCGCATCGCGGCGCCGATCTCCTTCTCGCGACCCTCGAACTTCTCGCCGAGCTTCTCGAGGAGGTCGGCCTTGATCTCGCTCTCGCGAGCCTCACGGTCGGACTTGCTGACGATGGTGAGGGCCTCGCCGAGGGAAGAACTGGCGATGCTCGCGACCTCGTCGTACACGTCGTCCTCGTACTCGGGGAAGACCGGGAACTCCTGGATCGGCTTCGCGGCCTTGCCAGCAAGCTCGGACTGCGCCTCGCACAGCTGCTTGATGACGCTCTTGGCGGCGTCGAGGCCGCCGGCGACGATCTCCTCGGTGGGTGCCTGGACACCGCTCTGGACGAGGTTCCAGGTGGCGTCGGTGGACTCGGCCTCGACCATCATGATCGCGACGTCGTCGCCTGCGATGCGTCCGGCCACGACCATGTCGAAGACGGCGTCCTCGAGCTGGCTGTGCGTCGGGAACGCGACCCACTCACCCTCGATGAGGGCGACGCGGGTGGCACCGACCGGGCCGGAGAACGGCAGGCCGGAGATCTGCGTCGACGCGGAGGCGGCGTTGATGGCCAGCACGTCGTAGGGGGCGTCGGGGTTGAGCGCCATCACCGTGATGACGACCTGGACCTCGTTGCGCAGGCCCTTCTTGAAGGTCGGGCGCAGCGGACGGTCGACCAGGCGACAGGTGAGGATGGCGTCCTCGCTGGGACGGCCCTCGCGCCGGAAGAACGAGCCGGGGATCTTGCCGGCCGCGTACATGCGCTCTTCGACGTCGATGGTGAGCGGGAAGAAGTCGAACTGCTCCTTCGGGTGCTTGCCGGCCGTGGTGGCCGACAGCAGCATCGTGTCGTCGTCGATGAAGGCGGCCACCGCTCCGGCGGCCTGGCGGGCGAGAAGCCCGGTCTCGAATCGGATCTTGCGGGTGCCGAACCGTCCGTTGTCGATGACGGTCTCGGCGGTGTGCAGTGTGGAGTCGCTCATGCGAATCCCTTCCGCAGGCGAATGCCTGCTGTGAGGGACGAGACTCGACTCAGACTGGCGGTTCAGGGTTCGGTCTTCGATCGAGGCCTGCGGGGCGTTCCAGTTGGGATGTCCCGAGGGCCACTACCGAGGACCGAGCGCGTCGTGCCTGAGATGTCTCGTCCTGGGTGGATATGAAGTTGTGTTGAGGGCCGATGACCAGGTGGTCATCGGCCCGTGAGGTCTAGCGGCGCAGGCCGAGTCGCTCGATGAGCGAGCGGTAGCGCTCGATGTCGGTGTTCTGCAGGTAGTTCAGCAGGCGGCGACGCTGACCGACGAGCAACAGGAGGCCACGGCGACTGTGGTGGTCGTGCTCGTGCTCCTTGAGGTGCTCGGTCAGGTGCGTGATGCGTCCCGTCAGCAGGGCCACCTGGACCTCAGGGGATCCGGTGTCGCCGTCGCTGAGGGCGTACTGCTTGATGATCTCGGACTTGGGGACCTCGGCCAGGCTGGCCACGGCAGTCTTCTTCGCCACTGTTCTCCTCTGAGGGTGTCGTTGCACGGCGCGCCCGGGCTTGTTCACCGGGGCACTCTCAATCCGTGGCCGTTACACGGCAACTGCCAGCGTATCAGCGCACGGCTACGCGGCGCGAATCGCGCTTTCGCACTCCGACCTAGGGTTGTCGCATGTCAGGGACGGTGCGAGCGCTGTGCGCCGGACTCGTCGTCCTGGCGCTCCTCGCAGGCTGCGGCGGACCCGAGCCAGCCGAGAAGCCCACCCCTTCACCATCCCCGACGTCGAGCAGCCCCACCCCCGAAGCACCGCGTCAGGGTGCTGCGTACGTGGCGCTGGGCGACTCCTACACAGCCGGCGGCCCGATCGGCACCCTTCAGGAGCATGGCTTCCTCTGCCAGCGGTCGTCACTCAACTACCCGTCCATCGTGGCGACGACGCTCGATCTGCCGCTCACCGACGTCAGCTGCGGCGGCGCGACGAGCGCAGACCTGCTCGAGCCAGTGCGGGGCGACCCGGCCCAGATCGACGCCATCAAGCGAAAGACCCGGGTCGTGACCGTCGGAGTCGGCGGAAACGACTTCGGCCTCTACAGCAGCCTGCTCCTGACCTGCCCGGACGTCTCCAAGCCCGGCCAGCCTGGCGCTCCGTGTCGCGACCGCCTGGAGTCGGAGGTGGCGGCCACGATTCCCGCGATCGGCGACAAGGTGGGTGCGACTCTGTCCGCCGTCACGAGGAAGGCGCCGAAGGCCGAGATCCTGCTGGTCGGGTACCCGCGGCTGATGCCGCCGAAGGGCACCTGCGACGAGGCCCCGTACACCGCCGGCGACGTCGCCTGGATCGCGTCCCTGGAGTCCGACCTATCGGCGAGCCTGGCGGCTGCGGCCCGCGCTCACGGCGCCACCTTCGTGCCCATGTACGCCCGCTCGAAGGGTCACGATCTCTGTTCGGGCGACGCCTGGGTCAACGGCCTGGATCCGGCAGACGGTGACGGACTCGTTCTGCATCCGAACGCCGCGGGCGAGCGAGCCATCGCCGACGCGGTCGTGCGAACACTTCGAGATGCCGGCGCTGCCTGAGCAGGCCACCCGATGGTGACCGGATCGTCAGCGATCGATCTCGGTGACCTTGAACTTCTCGTCGAGCTCGATGGTCACGTCCTCGCCGTTGGGGAGAAGGACGTCGACCTCGTAGGCGTGGTCGCGGTCGTCGCTACCGCCGGTCTCGATGACCTTGCCGGTTCCGGTGGCCTTGAGGGCGGCCGCACTGGCCCGGTTGAAGGTCTCCCCGGTCAGCGGCCGATCATCGGCATCGAGCCCGATGTTCGGCTCGGCTGTGGGCTCCGACGTCGAGGAGACGTCTTCGGAGAAGTCACTGGCCGTCGGCGGGCTGTTGATGACCTTGAAGTTCTCGTCGAGCTCGACGTCGACCTCGGCTCCGTTGGTGAATCGCACCTCGACCTCGAACGCGTACTTGTCGTTGTCATGGCCCAGCTCGACCTCGTTCACTCGCGTCGCGCCAGTCGCGCGTAGAGCGGCCTCGGAAGCCCTCTCCCGATCACTCGAGCTGATGTCGTCCCCACACGCAGTCAGCGACAGTGCAAGGGCCAGGCCCAGCACCGCACCGGTGAGAGTCTTCATGATGTTGGGCTCCTATGGATGTCTAGCGCCTGGGACCTGGGCGACCACTGGGAACCTTTCCAAAGTAATGCAGCGATGACGTCCATGAGGTCGTTTTCACTTCGCTGTGACCGCGGTCTCGCTCGAGCATCGGCAGGAGCGCCGAGCGCTCCGTTCACTCCACCTCGGCGAGGACCGACCGGGTGTCGGCAACGTCCTCGTGCATCTGCGCCACCAGGGCGTCGACGGTGTCGAAAACGTCCATGCTGCGGAGCCGCCGCACCAGCTCGACGCGGACCAGATCGTCGTACAGGTCGAGGCTGGCGCCCGATGATGGCCGGTCGATGACGTAGGACTCCACCCGCCGGTCTCGTCCGTCGAACGTCGGGTTGGTGCCGATGGAGATGGCGGCCGGCAGCACCTCACCACCGATGTCGAGCCGCCCTGCGTAGACGCCGTCCGGCGGTACGGCGTAGGCGTCGTCGACCGGCACGTTCGCGGTCGGGAACCCCAGCGAGCGCCCCCGGTGATCTCCCTCGACCACGACGCCGCTCACCTCGTGCGGGCGGCCGAGCACGTCAGCGGCCTCGAGCAGATGTCCGGCGGCGACATGCGCACGCACCAGCGTTGACGAGAACGGCTCGGCTCCGCCTTCGAGCACGAGGCCCTCGACGGCGAAACCCGCCTCGCTCCCGGCGCTGCGCAGCAGATCGATGTTTCCGGCGGCCTTCGAACCGAACCGGAAGTTCTCCCCCACCACCACGGCGGAGGTCTTCAGCTCCTCGACGAGCACGCGCCGGATGAACTCCTCCGGGCTCCAGCCCGCCATCTCCTCGCTGAACGCGAGCACCCGGACCTCGTCCGCCCCGTGAAAGCGAAGCAGCTCGACGCGCCGCTCGACCGTCGTGAGGCGCTTGGGTGCGCGGTCGGGCGCCAGCACCTCCCTCGGGAGCGGATCGAACGTGACGGCCACGACGGCTGCGCCATCGGCCGCCGCGCGGACCGCGGCCAGGACGTGCTGATGCCCCCGGTGGACCCCGTCGAAGCTGCCCACCGTGACGGCGGCCGGCTCGGCTCGCGGCGCGGTCTCGGCACCCTCGAGGTCTCGCCAGATCGTCACGGCCGCACTCTGCCACAGATCAGCACCGCGCGGCCATTGCGGGGGAAGTAGCAGTCGTACTATGTTCTGTCGTGCTAGTACGACAACCATCTTTGGGGGTACCGCGTGCCGAATTCAGTCGGCGAGACCGTCATCCAGGTCCGCGAGCTGCAGATGCGTTACGGCGACAAGGACGTGCTGACCGGCGTCGACTTCGACCTGTATCGCGGCGAGGTCGTCTGCCTGCTCGGGCCGAACGGCGCCGGGAAGACCACCACGATCGAGATCCTCGAGGGCTTCCGCGCCCGGTCGGCCGGTCGGGTCGAGGTCCTCGGTAACGATCCGATCAGCGGCGACGAGGACTGGCGGGCCCGCATCGGCGTCGTGCTTCAGTCCTGGCGCGACCATCCACGCTGGACTCCCCGCCAGCTGCTCACCGAGCTGGGCGGCTTCTACGAGCCGTACTCGACGCCGAGCCGCACCCGCCCGTACGACATCGATGAGCTGATCGTGACAGCCGGCCTCACCGAGCTCGCCGACACGAAGATCTCCACCTTGTCGGGTGGCCAACGACGACGACTCGATGTCGCGATCGGCATCGTCGGGCGCCCGGAGCTGTTGTTCCTCGACGAGCCGACGGCCGGGTTCGACCCCATGGCCAGGCGCGACTTCCACGACGTGGTGCACCGGCTCTCCGACATGGAGGGCACCACGATCCTGCTCACGACACACGACCTCTCCGAGGCGGAGAAGCTGGCCGACCGCATCCTCATCCTGGCCGACGGACGCATCGTCGCCGACGGGAGCGCCGAGCAGCTCGCCCGTCAGGTCGAGGGCGAGGCCCAGGTCACCTGGACCCGTGACGGGGAGCGCTTCGTGCACGCCGCCACCGACGCGACCGCGTTCGTGCGCGAGCTGTTCGCCCAGCACGGCGACGGGATCGCCGACCTCGAGGTGCGTCGCGCCAGCCTCGAGGACAGCTACGTCACGTTGGTGCAGCAGTACGAGTCAGGGAGCGCCCCCGAGGCGCTCAAGCAGTTCGAGGAGGCCGGCCAGTGAACGTCAGGACGAATGCGATTCAGCTCGGGATGCGACGGGGCTGGATCGAGTTCAAGCAGAGCATGCGCAGCGCCCAGGACTGGGGCTTCAACGCGTTCATGGTGGGGGCTGTGCTGGGCTACCTGTTCCTGCGCCGCAACAGCGAGGTCGAGGGCACCGACCTGATGGTCCCTGCCGTCTCGATGCCGTCGATCCTCGGCGCGCTGATCGCGTTCGGCGTCGTCATCGGTCCGGCCTACTCGCTGGCGATGCAGCGCGAGGACGGCACGCTCCTGCGCCTCAAGGCGATCCCCAACGGACTGTCCGGCTATGTCATCGGCCAGCTCGTCCTTCCCGGACTCGGCCTCTTCGTACAAGTGGCACTCATCGTCGTGCCGAGCTTCATCCTGTTCGACGACGTCATGAGCAACGGTGCCAGCGGCTGGGCCATGCTGGCCGGATTCACGATCCTCGGACTGCTGGCCACGTTGCCGATCGGCATCGTCATCGGTGCACTCGTACCGAACATGCAGAAGGTCGGCACGTGGGGAATGATGCCGATCATGATCCTGGCGGGGATCTCCGGCATCTTCTACCCGATTCAGGCTCTGTGGGGCTGGGTCCAGGTCGTCGCACAGTTCTTCCCGATGTACTGGATGGGTCTCGGGCTCCGGTCGGCGTTCCTTCCGGACGAGGCCGCGGCGCTCGAGATCACCGAGAGCTGGCGCACCCTCGAGACCGTCCTCGTGCTCGGCGGATGGGCGGCCGTCGGCATCGCCGTCACGCCGATGGTGCTGCGCCGGATGGCCCGACGCACCAGCGGTTCGCAGGTCGAGGCGGCGCGCGAGCAAGCGCTGCAGTGGATCAGATGAACGACGGCCCGAAGGCCGGCGAGTCGATCCACAACCGGATTGCGATGCTCCGGGTCGACCGAGGTGTGTCCCGCCGCGAGCTCGCCGACGCACTCGGTGTGCACTACCAGACCGTCGGCTACCTCGAACGCGGCGAGTACAGCCCGAGCCTGCACCTCGCGCTGCGCATCGCGGCGTACTTCGACGTCCCGGTGGAGTTCGCGTTCTCGATCGAGCCGTTTCCCAACCTTCGGCCCGCCTCGCAGGAGGCCTGAACGGCCTGGGTGTCTAAGAGGACTCTCATCGACATCTCATCGATGCTGTGCTCCGCGTGAGGCACAGTGGGCACGTGAGGATTCCACGACCGGCCACGCTCGTTTCTCGTCGTCGTCGCGCTGACGCTGACGGGTCTGGTGGTCGCGCGCGTCTCGGCCCAGGGTGAGGACTCCCCCACCGACCACCCGCCGATCGTCGTGCCCAGCGCATCGGTCGACCCCTCGCCGAGCGCATCGGCGAAGGACGACGACGATGACGATGATGACGACGACGGCTTCGACAAGGTCCAGCCGCGGCCGCGCGACATCGACGACGATGACGATGACGACCGTGGTCGCGATGACGACGACTGAGCGGTGACACTGACATCCGTGGCGGGCTTCTCGGTCCGCCAACGACTCACCGCCGCCGTGGCCCTCCTGACCGCGGCGGCGCTCGTCGCGGTCGGTCTGACCCTCTACGTCCTGGAGTCACGTCGGATCGACGGCGACATCGATCGCAGCCTCGCCCAGGAGATCGGCGAGATGCGCACGCTGCAGTCCGAGGGTCGCGATCCCGAGACGCTTCAGCCGTTCGGGACCCCCGACCGGCTCCTCGACTCGTTCCTCTCCCGCAACCTGCCGGACCCGGACGAGATCCTCTGGGCCTTCCCGACCGTCGGAGAACCGAAGTACGTCGGCTCGAGCGACCGGCGCCTGCAAGGATCAGCAGCCTTCACCCGGCTCGTGACCGAGCTCAAGCGGACCGGCGGGACCCGGGCCCTCTCGGTCGACGGGAACGACTACCGGATCGCCGTGCAGCCGATCGTGCAGGGCGACGCCCGGGCCGCCTTCGTCGTCAGCCACGACGTGTCGGCGTCACGCAACCCCCTGCGCGACCTGATGGTCACGTACGCACTGCTGGCTGCGTTGTCGGTGCTGCTGATCGCAGCGATCGCCTCATGGCTGGCCGGACGCCTGCTGCAGCCGGTCCGGCGGTTGCGGGAGACGGCTCAGGGCATCACCGAGGGCGATCTCAGCGGTCGTCTCGACGTCACGGGCAACGACGACCTCACCGACCTGCAACGCACGTTCAACGACATGCTCGACCGCCTCGAGGACGCATTCGCCACCCAGCGCCGCCTGCTCGACGACGCCGCACACGAGCTCCGCACGCCACTCACCGTGCTGCGCGGTCACCTGGAGGTCGTCGACACCTCCGACACCCAGGATGTCGAGGCCACCCGGGCGCTCGTGCTCGACGAGGTCGACCGCATGGCTCGACTCGTCAGCGACCTCCTCCTGCTCGCCAAGGCCCAGCGTCCGGACTTCGTGCGGGCCGAGCCGACCGACGTCGAGGCCTTGACCGATGGCGCACTTGAACGGGCCAGAGGCCTGGGCGACCGCAGCTGGATGCTCGACCAAGCCGCGACTGGACTGGTGACGCTGGACGCCCAGCGCATCACCCAGGCCCTGCTCCAGCTCGCGCACAACGCCGTGCACCACACCGCGGAGGGCGACGAGATCGGCATCGGATCGAGCATCGACGGACGTCGACTCGAACTCTGGGTCCGGGACACCGGCGCGGGAGTCCCGGACGAGATCCGGGAGAACCTCTTCGACCGGTTCGCCCAGGCCGAGCCCGGGCACGACGGTTTCGGGCTCGGACTGTCGATCGTCTCCGCCATCGCCGAGGCACACGGTGGCCGGGCGACACTGGATGAAGCCCGCCCTGACAAGGTCGGAGCAACGTTCCGTCTCGTGATCCCGATCGGAGGACCACCACGGTGAACCGGATCCTGATCGTCGAGGACGAGCAGCGCATCGCCTCGTTCGTCGCCAAGGGGCTCAAGGCGGAGGGCTTCACCCCGACCATCGTCGACGACGGTGTCGTCGGGCTCGACTACGCGCTCACCGGTGAGTTCGACCTGGTGGTGCTCGACATCGGACTCCCCCGCCTCGACGGGTTCACCATCCTCGAGCGCGTGAGCACCGAACGTCCGCAGATGCCGATCATCGTGCTCACCGCGCGCGACTCGGTCACCGACACGGTGGCCGCGCTCGAGGGTGGCGCCGCGGACTTCATGAGCAAGCCGTTCCGCTTCGCCGAGCTGCTCGCCCGGATCAAGCTCCGCCTGCGGCCACTCGGCGACGTCGCTCCGGATGAGCTGATCATCGGGGACGTCAAGATCGACCTACGCAGCCGGCGGGCCTTCGTCGGATCCGCGGAGGTCGAGCTGTCCGCTCGTGAGCTCGCGCTGGCGGAGGTGCTGCTGAGGCATCCCGGTCAGGTTCTCTCGCGCGAGCAGCTGCTCTCGTTGGTCTGGGGCTACGACTTCGACCCCGGCTCGAACATCGTCGACGTCTACATCGGTTACCTGCGCAAGAAGCTCGGCAGCGACCTCATCAAGACGGTACGGGGACTCGGCTACCGCGTGGGCTGAGTCGAGTCCCCGAGGTTTCAGCCCCGGATGCTGAAACCGGACAGCCGAGGGACGGGAAGTGCGGCGATGAGCGGCTCGATGCGTGCCGCGATCTCGGCGGGCTCGGGACGATCGTCGGGATCGACCGCGAGGCAGTCGGTGATGATCTCGGCCAGGGCGGGCGGAACGGTCGACGGGAGCGGCAGGGGCTCGTCGCGCAGCTGCGCCCAGCGCGGCTCGCGATCGAACGCCCGGTAGCCGGCGGCGGCGCGGAACATCGTGGCGCCGAACGCCCAGATGTCGCTGGCCGGCCCGACGACTCCGCGCCGTCCCGGCTCGCACTGCTCAGGTGCCATGTACTCGTCCGAACCGATCGGGTGGTCGAGTGCGGCGGCATCCTGGACGTCCATGGCCACCGAGAGATCGATGAGCTTCGCCGGCGCGCCCATGATGACGTTGCTGGGCTTGACGTCGAGATGGCAGACGCCTTCTCCCCGCAGGTAGTGCAGGGCGGCGGCGAGCTCGAGACCGAGCGGCAGCAGCTGGTGGATCGGCAGGGCGCCGTAGATGCTGATCAATGACGACAGACTCGGCCCGTCGATGTTCTCGAGCACGAGGTGCGGGCGGTCGTCCCAATGATCGGCACTGTGGCCGAACCCGAACATCCGGACGATGCCGGGGTGGTTCAGCCGGTGCAGCATCTCGGCCTCGCGGACGAAGCCGAGCCTGGACAACGGGTCGTCGACGTGATCCGGGCGCACGATCTTGACCACGACCGGTGCGTGAAGCCGCTCGTCGAACGCGAGCCATGCCTCGTAGACGGTTCCTCCGCCGACGGGGCTGACGGCCGTGAGACCGGGGGCGATCAGGTCGCCCCCGGTCAGGTCCCACGTGCTGGACATCAGCGATCGTCCGTCGGGCCGGTGTTGTCGGTCGGACCGGTGTTCTTCGTGTTCTTCGTGTTGGTCGGACCGGTGTTCTTCGTGTTCTTCGTGTCCTTCGTGTTCTTGGTGTTCTTCGAATTCCTGGTGTTCTTCGTGTTGTCGGTGGGCGAGTCGTCGTCGAGGTCGTCGTCGGCCACGGTCGTCAACGATGAGGACTTGTCCTCGCGCTTGACCACCTGGTCGTCGCCGTCCTTGGCCGTTGCCGCGCCTGTGGTGACGACGGCGACCGTGCCCAGGGCCACGGCACACGCGACTGCCGCGATGCCGGTTCTGATGCTTCCGTTCATGATGTGCTCCTTCAGAGGTGCTCTTCGATGTCTCCAACCTCCGGGAGCGCGGTGAAGCGGATGTGAGGTGTCGATGAGAGCGTTCTCATCGATCACCGGGTCAGAGCAGCGGACGCAGCGGGGCGAGCAGCAGCTCGCAGGCGCGGACGACCAGGGGGCGACGCTCCCACTCCGCGCGGGTCAGCTCGGTCGCCTGCCCCAGGTCATTCTCAAAAACCGTCTCGAGGTGCTTGGCCAGATCGTCGTCGAGGATCTCGAGATTGATCTCGTAGTTGCCGCTGAGGCTGAGGCGGTCGATGTTCGCCGTGCCCACGGTCGACCAACGTCCGTCGACCGTCGCCGTCTTGGCGTGGATCATCGCGTCGCGGTAGCGGTAGATCCGCACCCCGTGCCGCAACAGCTCGCCGTAGAACCCCCGCGAGAGCCAGTCGGCCACCACGTGGTTGCTCACCTCGGGCACCAGGATCCGCACGTCGACACCACGGGCACGCGCTTCCTTCAGCGCTTGGAGGATGTCGTGGTCGGGAATGAAGTACGCCGCGGTGAGGTAGATGTGGTTGGCGGCGCGATCGATCGCCTCCAGGTACATGTTCCGGATCGGGAACACCAGCTGGCGCGGGACGTTGCGGTGCGCGCGAACGTACGGGTCCCAGCTCGGCGAGCCGCGATCCTTCAGCATCGGGAGCCCGCGGGCATTGAGGTTCCAGAAGTCGACGAACGCGTTGTCGAGGTCCCAGACCGAACCACCCTCGATCTTCAGGTGGGTGTCGCGCCACGTGGTCTCGTACTCCGCACCGATGTTGTAGCCACCCACGAACGCGGCCGTGTCGTCGACGACGAGGATCTTGCGGTGGTCCCTCCCCCACCGTCGGGGGTTGAAGATCATCCAGCCGGAGAGGAGCGGGTAGCGCAGCACCTCCACCGGCGGCGGGTACTGCAGGAAGCTGGGTCGGACGACCAGGTTGGCGAATCCGTCGTAGACGACCCGGACCTCGACGCCCCGCTCGGCCGCACGGATGAGCGCACGCTTGAATCGCTTCCCCACTGCGTCACCCTTGAAGATGAACGACTCGAACAGGATGCGTTCCTTCGCTCCCGCGATGGCGGTCAGCATGTCGTCGTAGAGGTCCGTGCCGACGGTGTAGGTCGTGATGGTCGTGGATGCGCCGACCGGCACCTCGAACGGCGGCGTCTTCGGAAACCCGTGGCCGCGGTGGGACCGGTTGAGCTTGCGGATCTTCGTGATGACCGTGAGGGCGGCGATGATGCCCGCCACCGCGACGAGCCAGCCCTTGAGGACGGTCCACACGACCCGGCGGGGTGACGAGCGGCGCAGCCTCATGGGGAGCCACCCTAGGGGGTGGGACTCGCGAACACCGCAACAGCGCGGGCGTCGTCGCCGCGCTGCTCGTAGAGGGCGAGGAAGTGGCCGGCGGGATCGAACAGGGCCACCGGGCCGTCCGACCCGAGGGCGAGACCCGCGAGTGAGCGGCCGAACCGGACGTCGCCGGCCCGCGCATCGTCGAGGTCGAGCGTGGGGAAGGCCGAGCGGGCCGCATGGTCGAGGCCCGTGACGACGAAGTCCGCCTCCAGCTCGTCGAGCGTGTGGGCCGATGCGAGGTCGAAGGGACCGACACGGGTGCGCCGCAGCATCGTCAGGTGACCGCCCACGCCGAGCGCCACGCCGAGGTCGCGGGCGAGCGCACGCACGTAGGTGCCGCTGGAGCAGACGACTCGGACGTCGGCGTCGACGACGTCGTCTTCCCGGCGAACCTCGCCGAGCTCGAACGCCTCGACCGTGACGGGTCGTGCGGGAAGGTCGACGTCCTCACCGGCGCGCACGCGGGCGTAGGACCGCTGCCCGTCGACCTTGATCGCCGAGACCGATGACGGAACCTGCTCGATGGATCCGGTGAGCGGCGCCATCGCGGCCGTGATCGCCACGGCGTCGAGGTGGCCTGCCGGGGTGGTGCTGACGACATCGCCCTCGGCGTCATCGGTGATCGTCGACTGCCCGAGCCGGACGGTGGCGACGTACTCCTTGTCGGCGAGCTGCAGGTGACCCAGCAACCGGGTGGCGCGTCCGACTCCGAGCACGAGCACGCCAGTGGCCATCGGGTCGAGGGTCCCGGCGTGACCGACCTTGCGCGTCCCGGCCAGCCGTCGCACGCGGCCCACCACGTCGTGCGACGTCCAGCCGGACGGCTTGTCGACGATCACGAGGCCTGCTGGAGGCTCGGTCACCCTCGCTCGGGGTCCTCGTCGGGATCGTCGTGCTTCTTGTACGGGTCCGGGTCGCCGGCGTACTCGGCGCCGGCAGCCTGGGCCGCCACCGCCTCGTCGGACGCCCGTGCCTTCGCGAGAAGGTCCTCGATCTCCTGAGCCGTCTCGGGCACCGCGTCGAGGTAGAACTCCAGGGACGGCGTGTGCCGCAGCCCGAGCTGCTTGCCGACCTCGGAGCGGATCAGGCCGGTGGCGCTGCGCAGCGCGGCCTCGGTGTCCTGGATGGCCTCCTGGCCGCCCATGACCGTGTAGAACACCGACGCCTGCTGGTTGTCACCGCTCAGCCGCACGTCGGTGAGCGTGATGAAGCCCAGCCGTGGATCCTTGACGCGTCGCTCGAGCATCGAGGCGACGATCACCTTGATGCGGTCTGCCAGCTGTTGTGTTCTCTGCCCAGCCATGCGTCGTTAGTCCCGTGCCTTCTCGCGCAGCTCGAAGGTCTCGATGACGTCCTCGACCTTGATGTCGTTGTAGCCCTTGAGCACGATGCCGCACTCGAAGCCTTCGCGGACCTCGGAGACGTCGTCCTTCTCGCGTCGCAGGCTGCCGAGATCGAGGTTGTCGGCGACGACCGCTCCGTCACGCAGCAAGCGCGCCTTGGCGTTGCGCTTGATGGTGCCGCTGGTGACCATGCAGCCGGCGATGTTGCCGACCTTGCTGGAGCGGAAGATGTCGCGGATCTCGGCGGTGCCGAGCTGCGCCTCCTCGAACTCCGGCTTGAGCATGCCCTTCAGCGCGGCCTCGATCTCGTCGATCGCCTGGTAGATCACCGAGTAGTACTTGATCTCGACGCCCTCGCGGTCGGCGAGCTCGGTGGCCTTGCCCTGCGGCCGCACGTTGAAGCCGATGATGACGGCGTTCGACGCGGCGGCGAGGTCGACGTTGGTCTCGGTGATGGCACCGACACCACGGTCGATGACGCGCAGGTTGACTTCCTCGCCCACATCGATCTGGGAGAGTGCGTCCTCGAGCGCCTCGACCGAGCCGGAACCGTCGCCCTTGAGGATCAGCAGCAGCTCGTCGGTCTCGCCCTTCTCCAGCGAGGACATGAAGTCCTCGAGGGTCCGGCGACCGCTGCGCTTGGCCAGTGCGGCGTTGCGCTCGCGGGCCTCGCGCTTCTCGGCGATCTGACGCGCCGTGCGATCGTCGTCGACACCCATGAAGTTGTCGCCGGCTCCGGGCACGGCCGTGAGGCCGAGCACCAGGGCAGGACGCGACGGCGTCGCCGCCTCGATGTTCTCGCCGTGCTCGTCGAGCATGGCCCGCACGCGACCGAAGGCCGAACCGGCGACGATCGTGTCGCCGACGCGGAGAGTGCCGCGCTTCACCAGGACCGTGGCGACCGGACCGCGACCGCGGTCGAGGTGCGCCTCGATGGTGAGGCCCTCGGCGTTCTGGTCGGGGTTGGCGCGCAGGTCGAGCGACGCGTCGGCCGTCAGGATGATCGACTCGAGCAGCTCGGCGAGACCGGTTCCGGCCTTGGCCGAGACGTCGACGAACATGGCGTCGCCGCCGTACTCCTCGGGCACGAGTCCGTACTCGGTGAGCTGGCCGCGGGCCTTGCTCGGGTCGGCATCGGGCTTGTCGACCTTGTTCACCGCGACCACGATCGGCACGCCGGCCGCCTTGGCGTGGTTGAGCGCCTCGACCGTCTGCGGCATGACGCCGTCGTCGGCCGCGACCACCAGCACCGCGATGTCAGTGGCCTGCGCACCACGAGCACGCATGGCGGTGAACGCCTCGTGACCCGGGGTGTCGATGAAGGTGATGGCGCGATCCGTGCCGTCGACCTCCGTGGTGACCTGGTAGGCACCGATGGTCTGCGTGATGCCACCGGCCTCCTTGTCGACGACGTTGCTGTCGCGCAGCGCGTCGAGCAGCTTCGTCTTGCCGTGGTCGACGTGACCCATGACGGTGACGACCGGTGGACGGGGTGCGAGCTCCTTCTCGTCGCCCTCGTCCTCACCGAACTCGAGGCTGAACGACTCCAGCAGCTCGCGGTCCTCTTCCTCCGGCGAGACGACCTGGACGTCGTAGTTCAGCTCCTCACCGAGGATCTGAAGGACGTCGTCGTTGACCGACTGCGTGGCGGTGACCATCTCACCGAGGTGGAACAGGACCTCCACCAGCGAAGCCGCGTCGGCACCGATCTTGTCGGCGAAGTCGCCCAACGAGGCGCCACGGGCGAGCCGGATGGTCTCGCCCTCGCCCTTGCGCACACGGACGCCGCCGATGGCGGGCGCCTGCATCTGGTCGAATTCCTGACGCTTCGCGCGCTTGCTCTTGCGTCCACGCCGGACCGGTCCGCCGGCGCGACCGAACGCGCCCTGCGTACCGCCGCGACCACCGCGTCCGGGACCGCCGGGACGACCACCGAAGCCGCCACCAGGACGTCCTCCGCCGGGTCCACCACCGGGGCCGCCGAAGCCGCCGCCTGGGCGGCGGTCGCCGGCCGGTGCGCCGCGGCCTCCGCCACCGGGGCCGCCGGAGCGACCATCAGGACGGTTGTCGGGTCGACCGCCGGGTCCACCGGGGCCGCCCTGGCGTGCGGCGGGCCGACCGGAGAGGCCGGACTGCCTGGGCATCATCGCCGGGTTGGGGCGTGGCATGCCGGGACGTGCAGGCGCTCCGCCCTCAGGGGACGACGGCGGGCGCGGCGCGCGCTCCTGCTGCATGCCCTGACGGGACGAGAACGGGTTGTTGCCGGGACGGGCGCCACCAGGGCGCGGGCCCGGACGCGGGCCGGCAGCCTTTTCGGCCGTGCCGCCCTCATCGGCCGCCGGAGCTTCTGCCGCTGTTGCTTCGGCCGGCTCCGCCGGCTCGTCGACGACCTCGGGTACGGTCTCGACGGCCGGGGGCTCGGGGATGTCGGCAACCTCGGGAACCTCGGCCACCTCTGGCGCCTCGGCGACCTCAGGAGCTGCTTCTTCAGACGCGGGAGCCTCGGCAGCCTCGGCCGTTGCGGCAGTCTCCTTGGCGGGCGCCTTCTTGGCAGCCTTCTTCTCGCCCTGCTTGCGCAGGGCTTCGCCGTGCTCCTCGTTGAGGCGGCGCACCACGGGCGCCTCGACGGTGGATGACGCGGACTTCACGTATTCACCCATGTCTTGCAGGGTCGACAAAATGACCTTGCTGGGGACTCCGAGCTCCTTGGCAAGCTCGTGGACTCTGACAGCCACTGTTCTCCTTCGGGGGCCCGACCCGAAGGAGGATCAGACCACTAGTTGACGTACAGGCTCATTGGAACGGGTTCATCGGGGGCTCATGAGCATGTGCTCCGATTTCGGTCGGGGGATGATTTTCCCGGTGGTCATTCGCTGTTCTTCACTGGTTCCTCGGGGCCGACGAGGGCATCGATCAGGCTGAGATCGAGCGGCCCCTCCACACGGAGGGCCCGGCCGAAAGCCCGGCGACGTCGCGCCTGCTCCAGGCACCGGGGATCGGGATGCAGGTGAGCACCTCGGCCCGGTAGCGACCCGCGTGGATCGGGGGTGACGATCCAGGTCGAGGACCCGGCCGCACCTCCGACGGCAACGAGCCGCACCAGAGTGGTCTTGTCCGCACGTGACCGACATCCGATGCACGTGCGAAACACCGTCATCGAGTCTACCCCGTCGGCACTACTCAACGGGGCGGGGTCCGGCGTCCCCCGGATCCTGAGTGCCGGGCGGCGGTTCGCTGTCTGAACGGATGTCGATGCGCCATCCGGTCAGCTTGGCCGCGAGCCGGGCGTTCTGGCCCTCCTTGCCGATGGCCAGGGAGAGCTGGAAGTCAGGGACCACCACGCGGGCCGCCCGGGCCGTGGGGTCGACCAGCGTGACCCCCTTGACCTGCGACGGCGAGAGCGCGTGGGCGATGAACTCCGCGGGGTCCTCGCTGTGGTCGATGATGTCGATCTTCTCGCCGTGCAGCTCGTGGATGACGTTGCGCACGCGCTGGCCCATCGGCCCGATGCAGGCGCCCTTGGCGTTGACGCCGGGCACGGTGGCGCGCACCGCGATCTTGCTGCGATGTCCGGCCTCACGCGCGATGGCGACGATCTCGACCGAGCCGTCGGCGATCTCCGGAGCTTCGAGCGCGAACAGCAGGCGCACGAGATTGGGGTGCGTGCGCGAGACCTTGACACGAGGACCTCGCATCCCCTTCTCGACCTCGTACACGTAGGCCTTGATGCGCTCGCCGTGCGCGTACTTCTCCTCGGCGACGCGCTCGGCAGCCGGCAGCAGGGCCTCGACCTTGCCGAGGTCGATCATCACGTCGCCCGGGCGAGCTCCCTGCTGGATGATGCCGGACACGATGTCGCCGACCTTGCCGGAGAACTCGCCGTACTTCTGCTCGTCCTCGGCGTCGCGCAGGCGCTGCATGATGAGCTGCCGGGCGATGGCGGCGGCGAAGCGGCCGAAGTCGTCCGGGGTGTCGTCGAACTCCTCGCCGTACCGCGGCTCGGGAGGCTCGGCTGCCGGCTCGGCAGCGGTACCTTCAGCATCGCCGTCGGCGTCGGTGGACTCGGTCGGCTCGGCAGCGGGCTCAGTGGCGGGCTCGGCGGTGGGCTCCTCGGCCGGCTCGTCATCCAGCCGCTCGCGGGCCCAGACGGTGACGTGACCGCTCTTCTTGTCGAGCTCGACCCTCGCCTCGGCGTGGGCACCGTGGGACTTGTGATACGCCGACAGCAGCGCGATCTCGATGGCCTCGACGACGACGTCGAAGGAGATGTCCTTCTCGTGCTCGAGCGCACGCAGGGCGGTCATGTCGATGTCCATGTCAGGCGTCCTTGCGGGGATCGGTGGAACGGGTGCGGGTGAGCTCGGCGACGACGTGGGCCGTGGCGACGTCCGCGAACGGGAGGCGACGCAGCGCGCCGTCGACGGTGAGGTCGACTGACGCGTCGTCGGACGCCGTGATGCGGGCCTTGACGCGCGAGCCGTCGGCGAGGTCGGCCACCACGAGGCGACCGACGTTGCGGCGCCAGTGCCGGGGCAGCGTGAGCGGGCGCTCGGCACCGCGCGAGGTGACCTCGAGCGTGTAGGGCTGGGCGCCCATCACGTCGGACGCGTCGAGGGCACTCGACAGCTCGCGGGTGGCCTCGGTGATCGTCTCGATCGGCACGCCACCGTCGGCGTCGACGGCGACACGGAGCACACGGTGCTTGCCAGATGGGGGCTTGCCGGAGGGAGAGAGCTCGACGGCCTCGAGATCCAGGCCCAGGGCGGTGACACACCGCTCGGCCAGCTGCTCGAGGCGGCCCTCCATGATGTTGGTCATGGCGGCCCTCCCTCTTCTGTTGTCGGCACTGTGTTGATGGTGTGGGCGCAGTGTCGGGACCAGCCTAGCGAACTCCCTGTCGTAATCTTCCCCGTGTGATGAGCCGCCGCATGATGCTGGGCACCGGACTGACCGCGGCCACTGCGGCTGCCGCGGTGGTCGCCGCGCGAGCGGGTGGCGTCCTCGACGACGGCCTCCGCCTTCTCGGTGCGGAGCCGCATCCCGAGCCTGACCCGGGCGACACGCGTCGCCTCGCACGTGCCGCCACCGACCAATCCGTGCTCATCGCCTCCATCGACGCCACGATCGGCGAGCACGGCAACCTCGAGAGCGACCTTCGTCCCCTTCGCCTCGTCGCCGACGAGCAGCTCGTCGCGGTGGGCGGCCGCCTGGACGCGACCAGCGCGGGTCCCCCACCTCCAGAGCCGAGGGCCGCTGTCACCGAGCTCTCGCGACTGGCCGCGGAGTCCGCCGAGGCCCGCGAGGACGACGCCGTCACGGCTGCGTCGACGGACGTCGCGCGAGTGCTCGCCTCGATGTCGGCCGGGCTCTCCCAGCTCGCCACCTCCCTGGGACTGGTCGCCCAATGACCCGGCTCGACGATCTCCAGGCCTGGCTCGCGCTCGAGCACGAGGCGGTGTGGCTGTACGGCCTGATCGGCGCCCGCGTCGACAACCTCGCCCGGTCCGCCAGCACGTCCTACGACGCTCACCGGGCCGCGCGCGACCGGCTCCGGCAGCTGGTGGACGACGCCGGCGGCCAGCCGGTGGGCCCGGCCCTCACCTACGGCGACGAGCGCATCGACTCAGCGAAGGACGCCCGTACGGCAGCGGGCAACATCGAGGAACGCATCGCTGCCGCCTGCGTCACGCTGTTCGGCACCGCGGGCAAGGACGGCCGCCGGTTCGCGATGACCGGACTGCGCCGCGCCGCCCTCGCAGCCCTCGACTGGGGTGCACCGGTCCGCGCGTTCCCCGGGCTCGACTGAGGAGTCCGCCACCGTCTGAACCGGCGAGTGGCGCAAATTCGTCGCATTTCGTCCTGCATGACGACGAACTTGCGCCACTCGCGGTCTAACCTGCGCCACTCGATGAAGGGCGGGGCGTGGTGACGCGTGCGAAACGCCGCAACCGTCGAAGGAGCGCACCGTATCCGTGAGGTGTGAAACTCGAGCGCTCGAACTCGTGCAGCCAAATCTTGGCCCGCGTGGGGTCGTGCGACCACCCCAACGCGTCCTCGGCGTCGCGGACGATGGTCGATGTCTCGTGGCGCAGCTCAGGCGCGCAGTACCCGAATCGCTCGATGCCGTGGCGCTGGAGCACCTTGTCCCGGCGTAGATCGCGGCGATGTCCGTCGCGGGTTCGGTGCACGGCACCGTCGAACTCCGCCGCCCGCCGAGTGCCCCGGATGAGCAGGTCGAGACGGTAGACGATTTCGCCGTGCGCGTCACGCAGTTCATGCTGCGGCGTCACCGGGATCCCGGATAGGACATGGAGCAAACGCAAGAGCGTCTCCCACGGAGATTCACTGCGGCCGTCTGCGAGCCCGAGTGCTCGCCTCAGTACGCGAACGCCACGCCGGCCCTTGCGCATCGTGTTCCTGATGTCATCGATCGACGTTTCGCCGCCCTGGAGTGCGCTGTCGATGACCACGACGAGATCGACGAGACTCAGATGCTCCGCAAGCTCAACGATCGTCCACGCCGCGGATGCGATCGGTAGGCCGCCACGCATCTCGCGGTGTGCTTCCGGCAGGTCGCAGCGACGCACGTAGACGCCACGACGATCGAGGTGAGGTGCCTCACCGTGCGTACACGCGATGATCGGAACAGGCTCGATGCGAGGAAGCCACCAGCCACGCAGGATCGCACTGGTCACATGGGTGAAAACGGCCCCATGGCCGAGCACCAGGACAACGGTTGCGCATACCGCCCGGAGGTCGTGGGAGTCGCCGTGATGCAACGACGTCCCATCGGTGGGATGAGTCAGGTCAGGACTACGTAGAGCACGGGCCGTGTACCCGCCTTCGAGCGCAGTGCGATGAAGAATTGGTTCCATTCCGGGAACGCTGTGACAATCAGGGCGGCGGATCGAGAGCTGATCATGTAGCCGTGGATGACAGTCCACCGTCCACAGCGCGCGAGTGGCGCAGATTGGACAACGAGTGGCGCAGATTCGTCGCATTTGACGCGCGAAGACGACGAACTTGCGCCACTCGCGGTATCGGTGCGTTGAACGTCAGCGGCAGACGCCGCGGAGGTGCTCGGCGGCCTCGGCCACCGGGACGTCGGTGCGTTCGCCCGTGGCGCGGTCCCGCACCTCCACCACACCATCGGCAAGGCTCCTGCCGACGACGACGATGGTGGGCATGCCGAGCAGCTCGGCGTCCTTGAACTTCACGCCCGGCGACTCCTTGCGGCGGTCGTCGTAGAGCACCTCGATGCCGTCTGCCTCGAGCTCGGCCACCAGCGCGTCGGCGGCGTCGAACACGGCGTCGTCCTTGCCGGTGGCGACGAGGTGGACGTCGTACGGGGCGATCTCGCGGGGCCACACGATGCCCAGCTCGTCATAGGAGTTCTCGACGACTGCGGCGACGGCCCTGGAGACGCCCACGCCGTACGAGCCCATGGTGACGGTGACGAGCTTGCCGTTCTCGTCGAGCACCTGGAGCCCGAGCGCCTCGGCGTACTTGCGGCCGAGCTGGAAGATGTGTCCCATCTCGATGCCCCGCGCCAGCTCCATCGGACCTGAGCCGTCGGGTGCCGGGTCGCCCGCGCGCACCTCGGCCGCCTCGATGACTCCGTCGGGCGTGAAGTCGCGTCCGGCCACGAGGTCGAGGACGTGCGATCCGTCGACGTCGGCCCCCGTCACCCAACGGGTTCCGGTGACGACCCGGGGATCCACGACGTAGCGGATACCGCTGGCCTGCTTCTCCCCCAGCACGCCGGGACCGATGTAGCCCTTGGCCAGGTCGGAGTGGGCCTCGAAGTCGTCGTCGGTGAACGCGTCGACCTCGGCTGGGGCGACCTGCGTCGCGAGGCGGGTGAGGTCGACGTCGCGGTCGCCGGGCAGGCCGATGGCCAGCGGTACACGAGTGCCGTCGGGGTACCGCTGGATGACGAGCACGTTCTTGAGGGTGTCGGCCGCTTCCCAGTCGCGGTCGTCGCGCGGGAACGCCACGTTGAGGTGGTTGACCAGCGTCTCGATCGTCGGCGTCTCGGGGGTCTGCTCGGCGTGCGCCGCGGGCAGGTCATCGAACGGGAGCGGCTCGGGCACGACGGTCGTGACGGCCTCGATGTTCGCCGCGTAGCCGCCGGCCGTACGCACGAAGGTGTCTTCGCCGGTCTCCGCGACGGCGAGGAACTCCTCGCTCGCCGAGCCGCCCATGGCGCCGGAATCGGCCTGGACGATGACGTACTCGAATCCCAGGCGGTCGAAGATCCGGACGTAGGCCTCGCGATGCGCCTGGTACGACGCCTCGAGGCCGGCGTCGTCGATGTCGAAGGAGTAGGAGTCCTTCATGACGAACTCGCGGCCGCGCAGGATGCCGGCGCGGGGTCGCGCCTCGTCGCGGTACTTCGTCTGGATCTGGTAGAGGTTCAGCGGCAGGTCCTTGTACGACGAGTACAGGTCCTTGACCAGGAGCGTGAAGAACTCCTCGTGCGTGGGCCCGAGCATCATGTCGTTGTCGCGCCGGTCCTTCAGGCGGAACACGTTGGGGCCGTACTCCGTCCATCGGTCGGTGAGCTCGTAGGGCTCACGCGGCAGGAGCGCCGGGAACCTCACCTCCTGCGAGCCCATCGCGTCCATCTCCTCGCGCACGATCTTCTCGACCTGCGCCAGCACCTTGAGGCCGAGTGGCAGCCATGAGTAGATGCCGGGCGCGACGCGCCGCACGTAGCCACCCCGCACGAGCAGCCGGTGGCTCGGGACCTCCGCATCCGCCGGATCGTCTCGCAGGGTTCGCAGGAAGAGCCGGGACATGCGCATGGCGAAACCCTATCGGGCCGTCACCGGGGCGGATTCAGGACCGAGCCGCCTTCATGGCCCACTGCAAGGGCGGGATCTGCAACGGCAGCCGGAGCACCGTGCTGGCCTTGTACCAGAGTGGCGCCTCCTTGCTCTGCACCACCGTGATCATCATCTGGACGTTGGCCGGGAACACCGCCAGCAGGAGCCCGAACGACAGCAGGCCGCCGAGCCGCCGGGTGCGCGGCTGGGTCAGCATCGCCGCACAGCCGAGCTCGACCACACCCGACGCATACACGAGCTCCCGCTTGTACGGGAGCGGCTTCGGCACGATCGCGGTGTAGGGCTTCGGGATGGCGAAGTGCAGCACGCCGCTCCCACCGAGGAGGACGGCCAGCATCTTGGACTCGCGGGTCATGGGCCGAGCGTAGCCCGGGTGGTCAGAGCAGGATCGAGGAGAACATCTCGGTCTCGCGGAAGCCCACGCGCTCATAGGTGCGGCGTGCGGACCGGTTGTGGTCGTTGACGTACAGCGTGACGACGGGCGCGACGGTGGCGCGGACGTGTTCCACGACCGCGGCCAGCGCACGGACGGCGATGTCCTGGCCACGCCGGTCCGGCCGCACCCACACGCCTTGGAGCTGGCACGCGTACGACGTCGCGGCGCCGACCTCGGTCTTGAACAGCACCTCGCCGTCCTCGATGATCGCGAAGGCCCAGCCCTGCGAGATGAGCTGGGCGACCCGGGCCCGGTAACCGCTCGCTCCGCCGATCTCGGGATCGACCCCGACCTCTTCGGTGAACATCGCCACGCACGCCGGGTAGAGCACGTCGAACTCGTCGAGAAGGACCCGGTGCACGCGCGGGTCGGGCGGGATCGACGGGTCCTCGTCGAGCTCCAGGAACGGCTGGAAGGGTCGCAGCGATCGCGCCGGCCCCCACGTGGATTCCAGCCGCTCCCACAGCGGCATGACGGCCGAGCGCAGACCCACCAGCGATGCCGGCCGCACGCCGTCGGCGAGCACCTGGTCGGCGAAGGCCTCGATGGCGTCCGGGGTGGCCTGGACGGGGACGATGTTGGCACCGGCGTGGCAGGCCGAGACGAGCTCGTCGTCGGCGTAGTAGCCCCAGACCCGGCCGCCCATGAGCCGTTCCTGCAGACCGGTGAGGTCGACACGGTGCCGCACGAAGAGGTTGACCTGCGGGTCGCGATCGAGAAGCTCTCGTAGTGCCGGAAGGTCGTCCGCGGACAGCGCGCGAACGTTCGTGGTGCTGAGCACGGTCACCTCCCGCTGCTGACTGGGCAACAGGGTAAACCTTTCAGCTCACGCTCACTTCCGCATTCGATCCCTCGACCGGCTCCATGCCCTCGGCGATCCGCATGGCCTCCTCGATGAGGGTCTCGACGATCTTGCTCTCGGGGACGGTCTTGATGACTTCGCCCTTGACGAAGATCTGGCCCTTGCCGTTGCCGCTGGCGACCCCGAGATCGGCTTCGCGGGCCTCTCCCGGTCCGTTCACGACGCAGCCCATGACGGCGACGCGCAATGGAACCTCCATGCCCTCGAGCCCGGCGGTGACCTCCTCGGCCAGCGTGTAGACGTCGACCTGGGCGCGCCCGCAGGACGGGCAGGAGACGATCTCGAGCTTGCGCTCCTTGAGGTTGAGCGACTGCAGGATCTGGATGCCGACCTTGACCTCCTCGACCGGAGGCGCGGACAGCGAGACACGGATCGTGTCGCCGATGCCCTTGGCCAGCAGGTGACCGAACGCCACCGAGCTCTTGATGGTGCCCTGGAACGCCGGTCCGGCCTCAGTGACGCCGAGGTGCAGCGGCCAGTCGCCGCGCTCGGCGAGCATCTCGTAGGCCTGCACCATGACCACGGGGTCGTTGTGCTTGACCGAGATCTTGAAGTCGTGGAAGTCGTGCTCCTCGAACAGGGACGCCTCCCAGACAGCCGACTCGACGAGCGCCTCGGGCGTCGCCTTGCCGTACTTCTCGAGAATTCGCTTGTCGAGCGAGCCGGCGTTGACGCCGATGCGCAGGGAGACGCCGGCATCGGCAGCAGCCTTGGCGATGGCACCGACCTGGTCGTCGAACTTGCGGATGTTGCCCGGGTTGACGCGCACGGCGGCGCAGCCGGCGTCGATCGCGGCGAACACGTACTTGGGCTGGAAGTGGATGTCGGCGATCACCGGGATCTGCGAGTGCTGCGCGATCTGCGGCAGTGCTTCGGCGTCGTCGGTGCTGGGGCAGGCCACCCGCACGATGTCGCAGCCGGACGCCGTGAGCTCGGCGATCTGCTGCAACGTGGAGTCGACATCGCTGGTGAGCGTGGTCGTCATCGACTGCACGGAGACCGGCGCGTCACCACCGACGTCGACCGAGCCGACCTTGATCTTGCGGGACTTGCGGCGCTCAGCGAGCACCGGAGGTGGCATGGCGGGCATGCCGAGATTCAGATCAGTCATCAGGAAAGCCTCACGGGGTTGACGATGTCGGCGTAGATGAGGATCACGCCCATCACGAGCAGGAGCGCGCCCACGCCGTAGGCGACGGGAAGCATGCGGCCGACGTCGACGTAGCCAGGGTCGGGCGAGCCACGAAGGCGCGCCCAGCCTCGACGGACGGCTTCCCAGAGGGCGCCGGCGATGTGTCCACCATCGAGCGGCAGCAGCGGGATGAAGTTGAACAGCGCGAGGAACAGGTTGAGCGACGCCAGCAGTGCCAGCAGCCGCGAGGCACGCTCCGCCCAGGTCGGCTGGTCGATCGTGACGAGCTCACCGGCCACCCGGCTGGCACCCACGACACTGATCGGCCCGTCTGCCTTGCGCTCGGCGCCGAACGCCGCCTTGGTGACGTCGACCATGCGCTGCGGCAGGTGGACGATCACACCGATCGTGGCCGACGTGTAGTCGCCCAAGACGTCGACGACGGTGCCGGGCCCTTGCCGGA
>CAWIWE010000030.1:0-101462 GCA_963839625.1 uncultured Actinomycetota bacterium
TGCGAAATGCGCCAGCCGTCCGCGCGGCGACGGCACACGAGCGTCAGCCGGATCGGCTCGGTCGTGATCTCGTCCCGCCCCTTCCGGGTCTGACGACCGAACCCGACGATCCATCCCCACCGGTCGTCGGACGACACCTGACAGGAATCCCACTCGAACGAGAACGATGCGGGCTGCGCCGCGTAGGCGCCGAAGAACGCCTCCAGGTCCGACCCGTCGTGCAGGACCAACGACTCCGACCCGACGAAGCACACGTCCTCGTCGTCGAACAGCCCCTGCAGGATGCGGGTGTCCTGCGCGCCGAAAGCGCCGCCGAACGCCTCCAGCAGGTCGATGAGCTCGTCGTCAGTCGTCGTCATCGACCCAGCGTGCCCGAGGAAGAGCTGCCACACCCGACGATTGGTTTTTCAGGTCAGGCCGTGGCGTAGCGCTCCGCCGCGCGGGCCTTGGCCTTGGCGGCCTCGACCTCGCGGTTCTTCGGCGGGGCGTTCGTCACCAGGGCGTCGAGCAGGTGCCCCGTGATGTGAGCGACCTCGTGCACGGCGTGGTCGAAGGCTTCCTGGTTCGCCTTCGACGGCTTGCTCGTGCCGGAGATCTTGCGGACGTACTGCAAGGCAGCCGCCTGAATCTCCTCGGCGTCGGCTCGTGGCTCGAAGTTGTGAAGGGTCCTGATGTTGCGGCACATGCGGCCATCATAATCGCGGCCGCCAGGACGTCCGATCGGACGAGGCACCGCAACGGTTCACGCACGCGAGGCGTCGTCCGCGTAGCCGGTCGCCGTCCGCGACACCTTGCGGACGTACTCGGCGCTCTCGTTGTAGGTGACGACCGCCCGTAGCCACCCGTCCCGGGAGCCGAGCCGCTTCCCAGAATCGCAGAGGTAACGACCCGTGGCGAGGGCGGCATCGTCGACGTCCTGAGGGTCGCTGCGGCCATCACCGTCACCGTCGCTCCCCCATCGCGACCAGGTCGTCGGGATGAACTGCATGGGTCCGACGGCGCGGTCCCAGGTGCGGTCGCCGTCGAGGTCACCGCCGTCGGTGTCGGAGATGGCTCGCACGCCGTCACCGTCGAGCGCGACACCACGAATGCGGGGACGGGCCACACCGTCGCCATGGATCCGTGAGCCGTAGACGGCCCCGTGAACGGACTCGATCCGCCCGATCGCCGCGACCGTGTTCCAGGCGAGCTCACACCGGGGCTCGGCGGCGTTGGCCCGGGCCGCGGCCGTGACATAGGCCCGGAGCACGCGCCTCGGAATCTTGGTCGCCTTCGACGATGCCGTCAGCCACGTGGCGTCGACGCGCCCGTTCGTCATGGGCGCTGCGGTGGCAGCGGCGGGAGGGTCGACGTCAGGCAGCGGCGGGAGCGGATCGGGCCGGTCGTCGTCGCTGGCCCCGCACGCGGACACAGCGAGTCCGAGCGCGACGACGGGGATGACCATGGTTCGGCGAAACACGCGTTCCAGTGTGGTCGACCGGCCAAACCCACCCGTCCCGCAGGCTCTAGGGTCGTCGTCATGGTGGACGTGACCCTCACCGATGACGACCTCGTGCTCGAGCCATCCTCCGGCGCGGACGAGCTCACCGGCTGGGCCGTGGTGATCGCCGGCGAACGGGTCGGCACGATCGCGCTGCGCGGTGAGGACGGCAACACCGGCTCGGTGCGCTGGAACACCGGCCGTGGCGACCACGTCGACGTGGCACGGCGCTCGCGCCCTGCGGCTGGTTCTCGACCATGCCTTCGATGAGCTCGGCTTCACCCGCATCGAGGCGCGCATCCCGGTGGATCGCATCGACGACATCCGCGCCGGGTCGATCGGCGGCATGCGTCGCGAAGGCATCGTGCGCGGTGCCGGCGACGATCCCGACCGCGCGCTGCTGGCCCGTCTCGCCGGCGACCCACCGGCCACCAGCCGCGAGGGCTTCATCGCCCTGCTCAACGCCGGCCTGCCCACCAAGCGCGTCATCGCCCAGGGACGCCTCCACGACGAGCAGGGCCGCATCCTCCTGTGCCGCCTCACCTACAAGAACGAGTGGGACCTCCCGGGCGGCGTCGTCGAGGTCGGCGAGGCTCCGGCCGCAGGGCTGGCCCGCGAGATCCGCGAGGAGCTCGGAGTCACCGTCGAGGTCGGCGAGCTGCTCACCGTCAACTGGCTGCCCGCGTGGCGCGGCTGGGACGACGCCTGCATCTTCCTGTTCGACCTCGGCCAGGTCGATGCGTCGTTCACATCAGAGATGCAGCTGCAGCCCACGGAGATCGTCGGCGTCGAGTGGTGCGACGCCGATGCGGTGCGTGAGCATGCCGCGGCGGCAGCGACGGAGCTGCTGACCGCCGTCGATGCCGGTGACCTGCCCGTCTACCGCGAGGCGCCCAAAGCGGCGGAGTGAGACGAGTAGCCCTTGCACCTCGCCGGGCTTTGCAGCGGGCGCCTCCGGCGCAGCACGCTCAACCTCCTCCGACGCTCCTCGCAGAGCTCGTCGGTCTCCGGATCGCAGCCGGCGCCTGCGGCGCAGCACGCTCAACCCACGTGAACGCGATTCGCTGGCGCGAATCGGTTCACGTGCCGTCGGCTCCCACGACGCCGCCGTACTGGCCCAGAGCGCGCGGACGCTTGTCTCCACCGGGGAGGTACAGCAGCACCTGGTGGTAGTAGCGCAGCTTGCCCGAGGATGAGATGCCCTCAGCGAGGAAGGCCTCCTGCGGGGAGCCCGGAGGCCACGACACCGTGACTCCGGGCTGGACCTCGTACGTGTCGAGTCGCAGCAGGGTCAGGAACACCAGCGCGCCGCCGTCCTCCGTGCGCAGCGCGTGCTCGACCTGCTCGGCCGCCCAGTCCTGGGTGACGCCCACGCCCTCGAGCGAGCTGTTGGCATCGAAGGAGTCGCGCATCTGCCGGATGAAGTCGTCCTGGGCGACCTCGGACGACAGGCCCCTGCTGCCCAGTGCCCGGGCGTAGGCCTCCGCGGCCTCCTGCGGCGACATCGCCATGCCGGTGGAGCTCGACGGGGAGACGGCGAGTGCCGCACCGTCACCGTCGTGCCGCAGCGCCGGCAGCTCGGTCGAGACGACGGTCTGCGGCGCCGCCACCAGCAGCCAGGGATCGACGGCCGCCTCACGCTCGAAGATCTGGATCCGGTTCACCTTGCCCGCGGGGTCGTACGCCGTGGCCATGAACCACAGCGGGTACTTCGTGAACGACGGCGTCTGCACGTCGGTGACCACGAGCTGCTGCGATTCCTCGTCCTGCGTCGTCGAGAGACGTTGCGAGACCTCGAACGACCCGGTGTCGATCGCGAGCACCGGGCCGCTCTCCACCGTGGACAGGGGCTTGGGGTCGAGCAGGCCGATCGCGGCGTTGCGCACCGCGCGGTAGCGGTCGAAGATCGCGTCGACGTCGGCCTGCACCGCAGCCCGCTTCGCCACCTTCGAGTCGTCCCGCTCGGCCGGGACCGAGGCGCACGCGGCGAGAAGGAGCGCGACGGCTGCGACGGCGGCGGACAGGCGCCTCATGGCTTGTCCTCCTCATCGGGCTCGTCGACCACTTCGAAGTCGTCCAGCTCGTCCTCGCTGACCTCGTGCTCCACACCGTCGTCGTCGACGTAGACGTAGACGACTCGTTCGGTCTCGGATTTCGGCTCCGGTTCCGGCTTCGGCTCCGGTTCCGGTTCCGGTTCCGGCTCGGGTTCCGGCACCGGCGCTGGTTCAGGTTCCGGTTCCGGTTCCGGTTCAGGTTCAGGTTCCGGTTCCGGCTCCGGCTCTGGTTCCGGTTCCGGTTCCGGTTCTGGTTCCGGTTCTGGCTTCGGTTCTGGCTTCGGGCTCCGGTTCCGGCTCCGGCTCCGGTGTCGTGCTGTCAACTCCGGCGAGGATGTCCGCGGCGGTCAACACCCCGGCGGTGGCCCTGGTCCGCGGCGCCTCCGGCTCGGGTTCCGGCTCGCGATCGATCTCGGCCAGCGCCTCCTCGACCTCCGCCGGCAGCACGTCGTCGTCGCTCTCGACGACCACCTCGACCACTTCGTACTCGGCGGCCTCCTCGGCCGAGATCTCGTGCTCGACGCCGTCTTCATCGACGTAGACGTAGACGACCTCCTCGATCTCCTCGATCTCCTCGCCGGGGCCTGCCTCCCGACGACGCACGAACACGGTGTCGCCCTCCTCCACGTCCGACATGCCCTCGCCACGGCGGATGAGTGCGCCTCCCCACACGGCACCGAGGCCGACGAGCAGGAGGCCGCCGCCCTTGGCGAACCCTCCCTTGACGCCGTAGGCGTACGAGACCTTGAGTCCCTGGAGGTTCGACGACCCGACCGAGAGGATCGCCGCCGAGACCGTCTCGTCCGGGAGAAGGGTGCTGATGCGGGCGCCGCCGAGTCCGGCCGACCCCGCCAGCCACCAGTCGAGCGCCGTGGGTGCACCCGACAGCCCGTCGTTTCCTTCGACGTCACGGACCTTCAGGTTCCAGGGCGTGGAGAACGACGTGATCTCGAGCCGGCGGGTCTCCTTGACGTAGTTCTCGACGTCGACGCTGTTGCCGATGCCGACGAAGACCGGCTTGTTGACCGGAACCTCGGCCAGGACGTCGACCTGAACGCCCTTCCAGCTGATCGCCGCCGGCGCGGTGACGACGGCGATGCCGTCGGTGTCGATCGCGTGCGGGCCGGAGGTGAAGCGACTGTCAGGGCCGAGGATGATCATGACGGCGAGGCCGGCGACCGCGCACACTGCTCCGAGGATCGTCACCACCCAGCCGACCTTCGTCCGCATCCCTCACGCTCCCATGTCGCGTCTCACGCCGCCCGCTGAACCCTACCGACCGGGTCGGCTCGATCCGGGCTAGAAGAGCGCCGTGGCCAGAGCTCGGCGGGCCGTCGCCACGCGTGGATCCGCAGCGCCGACGACGGTGAAGAGCTCGAGCAGCCGCTCGCGGACGCGGTCGCGGTCGTCGCCGTCGAGCCGCTTCACCAGCTCGATGAGGCGGTCGAAGGCGTCCTCCACGTGACCGCCGTTGACGTCGAGGTCGGCAACGAGCAGCTGCGCGTCGACGTCGTCGGGCGCATCGGCGGCCGCGGCTCGCGCGGCGGACAGGTCGGCGTCGCGGGTGCGACCCATCAGCTGCACACCGGCGAGCCGTTCGGCGATCTCGGTGTCACCGGGGAACTGGTTGAGCAGCTTCTCGTACTCGGCCACGGCCCCCTCCATGTCGTCGCTCGCGAGTGCGGCGTCGGCGGTGGCGAAACGCGGGTCGTCGGCGGGCTCGTCCGCCTCTTCTGGTGCTGCGGCGTCGCCCGGAGCACCGGCGCGACCGGTGAGGCCGTTCTGCTCGGCGACCGTGAGCAGCTGGTCGAAGTACTGACGGACGTCCGCCTCCTCGGCGGTTCCCTGGAACAGCGGGACAGGCTGACCCTTGACGAGTCCCACGACGAGCGGAACGCCCTGGGCGCCGAGCGCCTGGGCGATGGCCGGGTTGGTGTCGACGTCGACCTGGGCGAGAGTGAGCCGTCCCTCGTAGGAGGTGACGACCTGCGCGAGGAGCTCGTTGAACGTCTGGCTCTGGGGTGAGCGCGGCGACCACAAGCTGAGCACGACCACGTGCTGCATCGACGCCTCGAGCGCATCGGCCTGGAAGTTCTGCTCGGTGATGTCGACGACATAGGCACCGGCCGCCCGCGACGATGCGCCGGCCGGCTGGGAGAGCGCGGACAGGTCGACGGCGCCAGGACGAGAGAAGGTCATGGCGCCATTCTATGAATGACGCCACAGGTGTCCTGTCGGCCGCCTTGCTGCGGCCAAGGGAACGTGCCCTAACGACCCTCGAGCATCTGTCGATCCATGGCAGAGCGCGGGCCGCGCAGTCCCGAGCGCTGCACGACCCGCTGAATCGTGAGGTCGCGCGTGTCCGGATCGGGGATGAACACGATCTTGCGCAGGCCTTGCGCCTGAGCCGCGGACTCGAAGATGAAGTGTCCGTAGCCCAGGAGGCGACCGATCAGCGGCTTCTCCACGGTGATGTCGAGGATGCGGGTGATCGGCATCGTCGCGATGCGCACCGAGAACACCCCTGAGGCACGGAAGACCCGCATGTTGGTGATGACGAAGAGATCGCGGCGCTCGCGAACCGTGACGTACAGAGCGTGCAGGCCCAGCGCGACGCCGATCAGGATGAACAGCCAGCCGAGCTCGATGGGTCCCAGCACCGCATACAGCCAGAGCGGGACGATGAGGAGCGCTTCCAGGAATGGCTTGAGGTACACGATCTGGTGATGACGCACGAGATCGATGACCTCCTCGCCCTCGATGGTGAGGAGGTGGCTCTCGATGTGCTGGTCTGGCAGGCGTTCGAGCAGGAAGTCGATCACGGGGGTCTATGTGGCGAGCTCGTCGACGAAGATGCCCACCTGACCGAATGCGTCGATGACCGCGCTCATCGCACCACTGACCGCGTCAGCCGCGCCGTTGGGCGCGGTGAGGACGTAGTAGACGATGAACCCGATGACGAGCAGCCCGACGATCTTCTTCACCACCATTCATTTGTACCCGAAACGGGTGGACGACGCGTCGAGGCGCGCCGCGCATCGCGGTGCGCCTAGAGGTGCTGGACCAGCGTGTCTGCCGCGGCGAACGGGTCGGAGCGCCCGGCCAGGACGTCGGCCGCGAGTGACCCGAGGCGCGCATCTCCGGTGACGTCGCCCATCCGGCGGCGCAGGGACCCGATGGCCAGCGCCTCGATCTCGCGTCGGACCCGCGCCAGGCGCCGTCGCTCGAGCTCCCCGCCCGCGAGGTACTCCCAGTGCCGCTCGATCTCCGTGACGACCTCGTCGACGCCCTCTCCCGTGGTCGCGACCGTGAGGACGATCGGCGCCGTCCAGTCCGATTCGCGTGCGGACACGACGGAGCGGATCTCGCGTCGGGTGGTGTTGGCGCCGTCGCGGTCGGCCTTGTTGACGACGAAGATGTCGCCGATCTCGAGGATGCCGGCCTTCAAGGCCTGGATGCCGTCGCCCATGCCGGGTGCGACGAGCACGAGGGTGGTGTCGGCGAGGCCGGCGATCTCCACCTCGGACTGACCGACGCCCACGGTCTCCACGAGGATCACGTCACACCCGGCGGCATCGAGCACCCGGAGTGCCTGGGGTGCGGCGCCGGCCAGGCCGCCGAGATGGCCGCGACTCGCCATCGACCGGATGTAGACGCCGTCGTCGGTGGCGTGCTCCTGCATGCGCACCCGGTCACCGAGCAGCGCGCCGCCGGAGAACGGCGACGTCGGGTCGACCGCGAGCACCCCGACTCGGCGATCCTGGGCTCGCAGGGCGGTGACCAGCGCCGACGTCGACGTCGACTTGCCCACGCCGGGCGATCCGGTGATGCCGACGACGTGCGCCTGCCCCGTGTGCGGAGCGAGCGCGGCGCTCACCTCGCGCAGCGCGGCGTCCTTCCTGGGTGACTCGTCCTCGACGAGCGAGATCAGCCGGGCGACCGCGCGGGCTTCCCCGCGTCGAGCGCCGGCGACGAGCTCGGCCGTGTCATTCGCCGCCCGCGGCCCGGCACCCTCGCCGGGCTCCATCAGGGCTTCGGAACGCGGACGATCAGGGCGTCGCCCTGGCCGCCGCCGCCACACAGCGCCGCCGCGCCCACGCCGCCGCCACGACGCTTGAGCTCGAGCGCGAGGTGAAGCGCGAGGCGAGCACCGCTCATGCCGATCGGGTGACCGACCGCGATGGCGCCGCCGTTGACGTTGACGATGTCCTCGCTGATGCCCAGCTCGCGGGTGGAGGCGATGCCAACGGCGGCGAACGCCTCATTGATCTCGACGAGGTCGAGGTCGGAGGGCGAGATGCCCTCCTTCTCGCACGCCTGGGCGATCGCGTTGGCCGGCTGCGACTGCAGCGAGGAGTCCGGGCCGGCGACCTGGCCGCTGGCGCCGATCTCGGCGAGCCAGGTGAGCCCGAGCGACTCGGCCTTCTCCTTGCTCATGACCACGACGGCACAGGCACCGTCGGAGATCTGGCTGGCCGAACCGGCCGTGATGGTGCCCTCCTTGGAGAATGCCGGGCGCAGCTTGCCGAGGGACTCGGTGGTGGTGTCGCCGCGCACGCCCTCGTCGTCCTTGACGACGATCGCGTCACCCTTCCGCTGCGGGATCTCGACCGAGACGATCTCGTCGTCGAACACGCCGTTCTTCTGCGCCTCGGCGGCGAGCTGGTGCGAGCGGGCGCTGAACGCGTCCTGCTCCTCGCGGGTGAACTTCTGGTTCTCGGCGTTGATCGACTCGGTGAGGCCACCCATGGCCTGGTCGGTGATGGCGTCCCACAGGCCGTCGGCCTGCATGTGGTCGGTGAGCGTGGTGTCGCCGTACTTGGTGCCTTCACGCGAACCGAGAAGCATGTGCGGGGCCTGGGTCATCGACTCCTGGCCGCCGGCGACGACGATCTCGTGCTCGCCGGCGCGGATGAGCTGGTCGGCGAGGGCGATCGCGTTGAGTCCGGAGAGGCACACCTTGTTGACGGTGAGCGCCGGGACACCCAGCGGGATGCCACCCTTGTCGGCGGCCTGCCGTGCGGGGATCTGGCCGGCGCCCGCCTGGAGCACCTGGCCCATGATCACGTAGTCGACCTGGTCGCCACTGACGCCGGACTTCTCGAGCGCCGCCTTGATGGCGTGACCGCCGAGGTCGGAGCCCGACAGCGACTTCAGGCCACCGAGCAGGCGGCCGATCGGGGTGCGCGCACCGGCGACGATGACGGACTGACTCATGACGAAAGCTCCTTCGAAGACGTGAGGTCATCGTACTCAGCAGTACGGCGGGCACCCACCCGGAGTGGGCTTCATCACCCCTCTACGCTGCTGTGCATGATGAACCAGGTCCCCGACCACCTCCTCCTCGCGATCGACCACGTCGGCATCGCCGTGCCCGATCTCGACGATGCGCTGGAGTTCTACGCCACCACGTTCGGCCTGCACTCGGTGCACGAGGAGGTCAACGAGGAACAGGGCGTCCGCGAGGCGATGCTGGCGGTGGGCGACTCCGGCTCCTGCATCCAGCTGCTTGCCCCACTGACCGAGGACTCGACGATCGCGAAGTTCCTCGACCGCAACGGCCAGGGCATCCAGCAGCTCGCGTACCGGGTCAGCGACATCGACACCGTCTCGGAGACCCTGCGCGAGCGCGGCGTCCGACTCCTCTATGACGCCCCGAAGCGCGGCACGTCCGACAGCCGCGTCAACTTCGTGCACCCCAAGGACGCCGGCGGGGTGCTGGTCGAGCTCGTCGAACCGGCCGGCGCCCACTGACAGTCCCCGGGGGCGTCGTCGGGTGAGGTGAGGATCACCCGACGTCGAGTGTGACTCCCGGCTACGGCTCGGTAACATCCTCGGGACACAGGAGGACGACGTGAAGCACATTCTTGACGCCATCCAGGCCGGCGACACCCCCGACGAAGAGTTCGCGGCCATCGAGATCCCGGACACCTACAAGGGCATCACCGTCCACAAGGACGAGGTCGACATGTTCGCCGACATGCCCACCAAGGAGAAGGATCCGCGCAAGAGCCTCCACCTGGACGACGTCCCGGTTCCTGAGCTCGCACCGGGCGAAGCCCTGGTCGCCGTGATGGCCAGCGCCATCAACTACAACACCGTCTGGACGTCGATCTTCGAGCCGGTGCCGACGTTCGGGTTCCTCGAGCGCTACGGGCGCCTGTCGGAGTTCAGCAAGCGGCACGACCAGCCGTACCACGTGGTCGGCTCCGACCTTGCCGGCGTCGTGCTGCGCACTGGCCCTGGCGTCAACGCGTGGCAGCCCGGCAACGAGGTGGTCGCGCACTGCCTCTCGGTCGAGCTCGAGAGCCCCGACGGCCACGACGACACGATGATGGACCCGCAGCAGCGGATCTGGGGGTTCGAGACGAACTTCGGCGGCCTCGCCGAGCTGGCCATCGTCAAGTCGAACCAGCTCATGCCGAAGCCTGACCACCTCACCTGGGAGGAGGCGGCCAGCCCCGGCCTGGTCAACTCCACCGCGTACCGCCAGCTGGTGTCGCACAACGGCGCCAACATGAAGCAGGGCGACGTCGTGCTGATCTGGGGCGCATCCGGTGGCCTCGGCTCCTACGCCACCCAGATGGCCCTCAACGGCGGCGCCATCCCGGTGTGCGTCGTCTCCTCGCCCGAAAAGGCCAAGATCGTGCAGTCGCTCGGCGCCGAGCACGTCATCGACCGCTCCGCCGAGGGCTACCAGTTCTGGAAGGACGAGAACACCCAGGACCCCAAGGAGTGGCAGCGGTTCGGCAAGAAGATCCGCGAGCTCACCGGCGGCGAGGATCCCGACATCGTCTTCGAGCACCCCGGACGCGAGACGTTCGGCGCCTCCGTCTACGTGGCGCGCAAGGGCGGCATCATCATCACCTGCGCCTCCACGTCGGGCTACATGCACCAGTACGACAACCGCTACCTCTGGATGAACCTCAAGCAGATCAAGAGCTCGCACTTCGCCAACTACCGCGAGGCGTGGGAGGCCAACCGCCTGATCGACAAGGGGCTCATCCACCCGACGCTGTCCCGCGTCTACCCGCTGGCCGAGACCGGCCAGGCCGCGCTCGACGTCCACCTGAACACCCACCAGGGCAAGGTCGGCGTGCTCGCCCTCGCACCGGAGGAGGGACTGGGCGTCCGCGACGAGGAGAAGCGAGCTGTTCACCTGGATGCCATCAACCGGTTCCGGGGGGTCTGAGAGGCCGTCTCGGCCTGGTCTGTTGGGCAGGTAGGGTGAGACCTACACCTGACCGACCCCTCAGAGGTAAACCATGTCCGACCAGTCCGGATTGTCCATCTTCGACGCCGCCAAGAACTCGTCCGAAGCCACGTTTCCCCTGGCCCGTCGCGGCGGATATGACGCCGATGCCGTCGACGCCTGGGTCCGCAGCCAGGCCGACGACCTCACTGGCGCTGCCGACCAAGTCAAGACGCTCGAAGAAGAGAATGCATTCGCTGCGCGACCTCGTGGGCCAGCTCAAGGAGCAAGCCGAGTCGGTCGACAAACCGTCGTACTCCGGACTGGGTGGCCACGCCGCCCAGCTGCTCCAGCTGGCCGAGCAGGAGGCTGCTGACGTCCGCAGCCGCGCCACGCGCGAGTCGAACGAGCTGACCAAGAAGGCAGAGGAGGAGGCCGCCCTGCTGCGCTCTGCCGCGGCCAAGGACGCCGAAGAGCTGCGCACCCGCGCCGTCACCGAGCTCGAGGACAAGCGGCGCAACCTCCTGGAGGAAGCCGAGGCGAAGCACGCCGAGGCCACCGCCCACGCCGAGGACGTCCGCGCCCAGGCCGAGCGCGAGGCCGCCCAGCTGCGCGTCGCCGCCGAGCAGGACGTCCAGAACATGCGTCTCGGCGCCACCCGGGACGTCGAGCAGGCTCGTGCCGCCGCAGACCGCGAGGTCACCGAGGCGCGCCGCGTTCTCGCCGTGGAGAAGGAGCGTCTGGCCCGCGAGGCAGCCGAAAACCACGCGGCAGCCACCGAGGAGACGGCCAAGCTCGTGGCTGACTCCGAGACTCGCGCCTCCGCGGCCGACGAGCGGGCCCGCGAGATCATGGCCCAGGCCACGAAGTCACGCGACGCCGCGAGCGGCGAAGCCACGCGCATCATCGACAGCGCCAAGACCGAGGCGTCGGCCATCATCTCCAACGCCCACGCCGAGGCGGAGCACCTGCGTGCCACGGCCACCACCGATGTCGAGCGTCAGACCCGGAGCCTGCGAGCCGAGGTCGAGGACCTCGAGCGCAAGCGCGAGGGCATCATGTCCCAGATGGGTCAGCTGCGCGACATCGTCGCCACGTTCGCCCCGGGCACGGCCGCCGAGATCAAGGAACAGACCGAGAAGAAGCCGGCCGACACGAAGGCGGCCGACGACGTCGACGCGTCTGACGAGCTCGAGGACATCGACGTGCACGACGACGAGGACTTGGCCGACGTCGACGAGGTCGCCGACTCCAAGTCCAGCAGCTAGCTCGACAGGTCGGGGGTTTCGATTCCCCCACTCGCTGGCGCTCGCGGGAGGTGCCCCATCCGGACGCCTTCGGCGTGACCCACTCAACCTGTCCCTCCGCTCCCTCGCAGAGCTCGGTCGGTCAGTCCGAGAACGCGGCCGTGGTGCGGTCGCGGTAGGCCGACGGGTCGGCCCGCTCCATGGGGCCGTCCCAGCGACGCGGCAGCGGGACCTCCACGTCGGGGGCCAGTCGCGCGGTGATCTCGTCGAGCGCGCGCTCGGCGTCACCCACCCAGAGGTGCTTGGCGCCCTCGATCGCGACGACCTCGGCCTGCGGAATGGCGGCGAAGCGACGACGCGCCTCGTCCGGTTGCAGGTAGTCGTCGAGCTCGGGGACGAGCGCGGCCACCGGCTTGCCGGACTCGGCCCAGGCAGCCAGGTGCTCGTCGGTGCAGAACCGCAGCGCCGGTGACAGCAGGACGATCCCGTCCACGGCCGGGTCGAGCCCGTGCATCAGCGCGAGGTCCGTGCCGAACGACCAGCCGACGAGCCACGCGTGCGGGAGCTCGGAGAACTCCGCGTACTCGATGGCCGCGGCGACGTCGAACTTCTCGGCGCCGGCGTTGTCGAACTCTCCCCCGCTCGTGCCTTGGACGCTGGACGTGCCCCGGGTGTTGAAGCGCAGGACGGCGATGCCGGCCAGCGCTGGGAGCCGGTAGGAGGCTTTGCGGAACAGGTGACTGTCCATCATCCCGCCGTGCGTCGGCAGCGGGTGCAAGCAGATCATCGTGGCGACCGGGTCGCTGTCGAGCGGCAACGCCAGCTCGCCCACGAGGTCGACACCGTCGGCGGTCTGCAGGGTCAGTGGCTCGCGTCTGGCCGGGAGGATCGAGTTGCCCCGGATGACCTCGCCCGCTTCATCAGCCATCAGTGCTTCCTCGACCAGCACGCGGTGTGCCAGTGCCGTCGCTCGTCGATGGCCTCGGCGCTGAGCAGGGCCTTCTCGACCGGCCACGCCACCACGTGCGGCGTGGCCGGGGTGATGGCCGCGAGGCAGCCGGGGCACGTGTACGTCTTGACCGAGGTCGCGCCGGTGATGGGCCGCACGAACCACTGGCCGTCGCGCTTGTCGACGATCCGTTCTGCCGCCGGACGCAGTGGGCGTCGCGCGGGACGCGTGGCTCGACGGCGGGACATGCCTCGATTCTACGGAGTCACACTGAGCGCATGCAGTACTGGCGGACCCAGCCCTCGCTGTTCGACGACGCCCTCAGCGCGGTCGCGAAGTCGACCACGGTGACCTCGGTGGTCTTCCACTCGAACACGACCTGGTCGGTCAGTCCGGGCTTGGCTCGGCAGTTCAGGCCCGTGTCCTCGAGGACGGCGACGGTGCGACGGACGGCTGGCGACGGCACGCAGGTCTCGTCCTGGCACGCGGCAGCGGTCACGACCTCGCGCGACGTCTGCCCCAGGTGCGACGTCAGCAGCTGGAATCCGAGGATCACCGGAATGGCGGCCACCACGCACGTGGCGAACGCCAGCCGCACGTAGTAGCTGGACGCCACTACCGTGTCGGTGCGGATCATGAGCCGGGAGCCTCCATACGAAGGACAACGAGGCCGCGACCCCGGGGTTATCGGTAGGAGTGGAACCCCTCGCCGGTCTTGCGACCGAGCTTGCCCTCCTCGACCAGCCGCACGAGCGTCGGCGCCGGCTCCCAGCCGGAGTGCCCGAAGGCTCCGACCAGCGACTGCTGGATGGCCAAGGACACGTCGTTGCCCACGACGTCGAGCAGCTGGAACGGCCCCATCGGGAGGTTCGTCTCCTTCATCGCCGCGTCGATGTCCTCGAGCGAGTCGTCCCCGGCCTCGTGAAGCTTGACCGCGTCGTTGAGGTACGGGAACAGCAACGCGTTGACGATGAAGCCGGCCCGATCGGTGCATGAGACGGGGTGCTTGCCCACGTTGGTGCTGAGTGCCTTGGCGGTCTCCGCGACCTCGGGGCTCGTGGTCGGGGCCGACACGACCTCGACGAGCTTCATGACCGGTGCGGGATTGAAGAAGTGCATCCCCACGACGTCCTGGGGTCGGCCGGTGGCACCCGCGAGCTCGGCGATCGAGAGCGACGACGTGGTGGTGGCCAGGATCGCGCCGGGCTTCGCGATTCGATCGAGATCGGTGAACAGCTCGAGCTTGACGTCCATGTCCTCGGCGATGGCCTCGACGACGATGTCGACATCGCCCAGCGCGTCCCGGCTGGTGGCGCCGGTCAGCCGACCGAGCACATCCGACTTGCCGTCCTCGTCGAGCTTGCCCTTGGCGATGGCCTTGTCGAGGTTCTTGGTGATGAGCGCGATGACGCCGTCGACCTTCTCGTCGCTGCGGCCGACAAAAACGACCTCGTACCCGGCCTTGGCGAACACCTCGGCGATGCCGGCGGCCATGGTGCCCGTGCCGACGACGCCGACCGAGTCGATCTCGTGCCGCAGCTGCGGCTCGGCGCCGGCGTCGGATGCAGCAGCCGCAGCGAGGTCGGACAGCACGGGCGCCGGCTTGTGCAGCGGGTCGCCCGTCTCGGCATGCAGCTTCTCCAAACCGGATGCCACGACGTCGGGCCCGAGCGCGTCGATGAGCGCCAGCGGGCCGATCGGGTAGCCGCAGCCGAAGCGCATGGCGGCGTCGATGTCGTCGCGTGTGGCGTACTCGCTCGCGAACATCGTGGCCGCATGGTTCAGGTACGGGAGAAGCAGAGTGCGAGCGATCTCGGACCCTCGATCCGGTCCGTTGAATCGGTCGACGATCTCCTGCATGCCGTTACTCCTCAGGGTGGGGGGTCGTGACACACTATCGTCACAGTGTCACTGTCGACATCGGGAGATCCGTGAAAACCGGTATGAGGATCGCCACAGCAGCCTTCCTGCTCACCGCGCTCACCGCGTGTGGCCCACTCGGCGGCGAGTCCGACGATCCGTCGCCGTCCGCGTCATCCGGCGAATCCTCCTCACCCTCCGCCCCGGCGACGAACGCCGTACCCGAGGCCGCCGACGACCTGGTCGGCGACTGGGAGGACCCCGACGAGAAGTGGGTCGTGCACTTCCGCGACGACGGCACGTACGTGGAGGACTACCAGGACGTCAAGGACTTCCGCGTCGGCGAGTACTCCGTCGACGGCGGCACGGTGACGCTCGAGGGCGACGACGGCAACACCGACGAGGGCACCGTGGAGGGCGAAACCCTGGTGTTCAAGCTCGGCACGCTCGAACGCGTGGAGCAGTAGTTGCGCCTCGTCGTCGCGCGCTGCCAGGTCGACTACGCCGGGCGCCTGACCGCGCACCTCCCGCTCGCCACCCGCGTCATCATGGTCAAGGCCGACGGCTCGGTCCTGGTCCACGCCGACGGTGGCTCCTACAAGCCGCTCAACTGGATGAGCCCGCCCTGCACGTTGCGCGAGGAGATCGCCGACGACGGCGTCACCGAGTGGACCGTCGCGGCCACGAAGTCCGACGACACCTTGCGGATCCGCCTCGAGGAGGTGTTGCACGACTCGGCTCACGAGCTGGGCCTCGATCCCGGCCTCCAGAAGGACGGCGTCGAGAAGCACCTGCAGGAACTGCTGGCCGAGCACACCGCCACTTTGGGCGCCGGCATGAGCCTCGTGCGACGTGAGTACATGACCGCCATCGGTCCCGTCGACCTGCTCTGCAAGGACGCCGACGGAGCCTCGGTGGCCGTCGAGATCAAGCGCCGCGGCGAGATCGACGGCGTCGAGCAGCTCACGAGATACCTGGAGCTGATGAACCGGGACCCGGCCCTGAGGCCGGTCAAGGGCATCTTCGCAGCTCAGGAGATCAAGCCGCAGGCCCGCACGCTGGCCCAGGACCGCGGCATCGAGTGCGTGCTCCTCGACTACGACGCCCTGCGCGGCATCGAGGACCCCAGTCTGCGGCTGTTCTGAGACCGCCTGAGCGCGCTCTGCGCGCGAACGGCGGGCCAGGTCGAGTGTGCACGCGCGAAGCGCGTCCGGCGTATCGAGGCCTCCGCAGCGGACTTGCCAACCCGTGGTTTTCGATTCCCCCACTCGCTGACGCTCGCGGGAGGTACCCAGCGCGGTCCTCGCTGGCTACTCAACCACCGAGGTCAAGCCTCGAGACCGAGGGCCTCCAGCACCGGCCGGATCTGGTTCCAGCGCGCGATCTCGCAGCCGTTCTCCTGCGTGAACACCGCCGAGATCGGCTCGTCCTGGTAGGTGCCGGTGACCGTCGCCTTGCGTGGCCCGCCGTAGATGGCGGTGCAGGCCTGGTCGACCGGGACCGGCTCGAACACCTTGGGTGCGACGACGTCGAGGGCGGCACAGATGTCGCGGTCCTTGGCTTTGATGCCGGGGCAGGTGAGCGACGCTGTGCGCGGTGCGGACTTCTCGTCGGCCTGCACGCTCATCTCGAGCTTGCTCTCCAGCTCGGCGCCGGTGGGTTCGTCGGAACCACACGCAGTCAGGGTGGTGGCCAGGACGCCGAGCAGGAGCGCGCCGAGGCAACGTTCCACCCATGAGCGCTGCATCGATGTTCCCTTCAAACCGGCTCGTCAGTCCTACGTGCACGAGCCTATCCGGCGGGTCCGACCCCGCCTGACCTGCATCCCGCCGTCTGGCGATGATGGATGGATGAGCATGACCATCGCCGAGAAGGCGTCCGCATTCAGCCGTCTGCACACCGACCCAGAACTGCTCCGCCTCGTCAACGTCTGGGACGCCACCAGCGCACGCGTGGTGGCGGACGTGCCCGGCGTCAAGGCGCTGGCCACCGCGAGCCACTCGATCGCCGCCTCGCTCGGCCTCGAGGACGGCGAGCACATCAGCCTGGATGCGATGCTCGAGGTCGTGGAGCGGGTCGTGGCTGCGACCGACCTCCCCGTCACCGCCGACCTCGAGGCCGGCTACGGCGACCCGGCCGAGACCACACGCCGGGCGATCGGGGTCGGTGCCGTCGGAATGAACCTCGAGGACCAGATGGCGCCACTGGCCGACGCCGTCTCTGCCGTGGAAGCGGTGGTCGACGCCGCCGCGGCCGAGGGTCTTCCGGACTTCGTGCTGAACGCCCGAACCGATGCGTTCCTCCACGCCAAGGACCGGCCGCGCCAAGACGTGCTCGAGGACGCCCTGGAGCGCGGTCTCGCCTTCCTCGGCGCCGGGGCGCCGGTGGTCTACGTGATCGGCGGGATCAAGGAGGACGAGATCGTCACGTTGGTCGAGGCGTTCGGGCCCGGACGCCTGTCGCTGATCGCCGCGCCCGGCGGGGTCGAGCCGGCCCGCATGGCCGAGCTGGGAGCTGCTCGTGTCTCGTTCGGCCCGTTCAGCCAGTCGGTGGCTCTGATGGCGCTGCAGGATCTTGCCGCTTCCGTCGAGAACGGCGGTGGGCTGCCGGCCGACTTCCGGCAACTCTCCTAGTCGAGGTTGTTGGCCTTGCGGATCTCGTCGACGATACGGCCCATGATGTCGGTCATGCCGAAGTCCTTCGGCGTGAACACGGCGGCGATGCCCTGGCTCTCCAGCGCCCGCGCGTCGGAGTCGGGGATGATGCCACCCACGATGACCGGGATGTCACCCATGCCCTCCTCCGCGAGGCCCTTCTGCACCTCGGGGACGAGCTCCATGTGGGAACCGGACAGGATCGACAGGCCGACGCAGTGGACGTCCTCGGCCACGGCGGCCGCGACGATCTGTGCCGCGGTGAGCCGGATGCCCTGGTAGACGACCTCGAAGCCGGCGTCGCGGGCCCGAACGGCGATCTGCTCGGCGCCGTTGGAGTGACCGTCGAGTCCGGGCTTGCCGACGAGGAGACGCAGCCGGCTGCCGAGCTCCTCCCCCGTGGCGGCGACCCGTTCACGCACCGCGGTCAGCTCCTTGCCGGCTTCGGCGACGCCGACGCCACCGGTGACTCCGGTCGGGGCTCGGTACTCGCCGAACACCTCGCGCAGCGCACCCGCCCACTCCCCAACAGTGGCTCCGGCCCGCACGGCGTCGAGCGTGGCGGCCATCAGGTTCGTGTCGGTCTTGGCCTCGGCGCGCAGCCGGTCGAGCGCCTCGTCGACGGCGGACTGGTCGCGCTCGGCCCGCCACTGCTCGATGTCGGCGATGGCCGCGCGCTCGGCCTCCGGGTCGGGCGTCTGGATGGCGGTGTCGAGGTCCGCCGTGAGCGGCGACGGCTCGGTCTCGGTGTATGAGTTGACGCCGATGACCTTCATGTCACCGGCCTCGATCCGGGCCCGGCGCTCTGAGTGCGACGCCACCAGCTCGCCCTTCATGTAGCCGGACTCGACGGCCGCCACGGCGCCGCCCATCGCCTGGACGCGGTCGATCTCGGCCTTCGCGCCCTCGACGAGCTCGGCGACCTTGGCCTCGATGACATGTGAACCGTCGAAGATGTCCTCGTACTCCAGCAGGTCCGACTCGAACGCGAGCACCTGCTGCAGGCGCAGCGACCACTGCTGGTCCCACGGACGCGGCAGGCCGAGCGCCTCGTTCCAGGCCGGCAGCTGCACGGCGCGGGCCCGCGCATTCTTGCTCAGCGTGACGCCGAGCATCTCCAGCACGATGCGCTGGACGTTGTTCTCGGGCTGGGCCTCGGTGAGTCCGAGCGAGTTGACCTGAACGCCGTAGCGCAGGCGTCGCATCTTGGGGTCCTGGACGCCGTAGCGCTCACGGGTGATCTCGTCCCACAGCTGGCCGAACGCCCGCATCTTGCAGGTCTCCTCGATGAACCGCACGCCGGCGTTGACGAAGAACGAGATGCGGCCGACGACCTGCTCGAACTCGTCCTCGGGCACCTGGCCGGAGTCCCGGACGTCGTCGAGGACGGCGATCGCGGTGCACAGCGCGTAGGCGAGCTCCTGCGTCGGCGTCGCCCCCGCCTCCTGCAGGTGGTAGCTGCAGATGTTCAGCGGGTTCCACTTGGGAATCTCTTTGACCGTGTAGGCGATCATGTCCGTCGTGAGGCGCAAGGACGCCTCGGGCGGGAACACGTACGTGCCGCGCGACAGGTACTCCTTGATGATGTCGTTCTGCGTCGTCCCCGACAGGCTGGACGGCGGGGCGCCCTGCTCCTCGGCGGCGACCTCGTACATGGCGAGCAGCCACATCGCGGTGGCGTTGATGGTCATCGACGTGTTCATCTCATCGAGCGGGATGTCCTGGAACAGCCTCCGCATCGCGCCGAGATGAGGGATCGGGACGCCGACCTTGCCGACCTCGCCCTTGGACAGCACGTGGTCGGGGTCGTAGCCGGTCTGGGTGGGCAGGTCGAACGCGACGGACAGACCGGTCTGTCCCTTCTCGAGGTTGCGCCGGTACAGGGTGTTCGACTCCGCCGCCGAGCTGTGTCCGGCGTAGGTCCGCATCACCCAAGGCTTGTCAGGCATAGCGGCCAGATTACAGCGCAGAATCACCGCTCCACTGCAAGGTCCGTCACAGGGCCACGGCAGGAGGCTCCCATTGTTCTTGTGGGCTGACCACCCGGATACGCTCGACGAATGGTGAAGTTGACCAAGATCTATACGCGGACGGGCGACGACGGCACGACGAATCTCGGCGACATGAGCACCACGACGAAGCTCGACCTGCGGCTCGCTGCGTACGCCGACGTCGACGAGGCGAACAGCCATCTCGGCGTGGCGATCGCGCTCGGCACCCTGCCCGACGATGTCGTGGCCGTGCTCACGCACGTGCAGAACGACCTCTTCGACGTCGGGGCCGACCTGTCGTGTCCCATCGCGGAGAACACTGGGCAAGACCAGAAGGGGCACCCGCAGCTGCGCGTCGAGCCCGACTACATCGAGCGGCTCGAGGGATGGTGCGATGAGTACAACGCGACGCTGGACACGCTCCGGTCGTTCATCCTCCCCGGTGGCTCAATGGCAGCGGCCGAGCTGCACGTGGCGCGCACCGTGACGCGGCGGGCCGAGCGGTCGGCATGGGCCGCGATCGACGAGCACGGAGCGACGATGAACGTGCTGACGGCGAAGTACCTCAACCGCCTCAGCGACCTGCTGTTCATCCTCGCCCGGTACGCGAACCGCGATGCCGGCGACGTCTTGTGGGTCCCCGGCGGCGAGCGAAGCTAGCCTGCCCTGGACCAGCCCGGCGGCGAGCGAAGCGAGCCTGCCCTAGACCAGAAGAGCGGCGAACGCTCGGGCGACTAGCGGGACGTGCCTGGGGTCACTCCCAGTCGATGTCGGAGCTGGCGGCGCTGGTGCTGGCGTTGGCCGCCGGAGCGGACGCTCCCACCACAGCGACGACGGCGACGAACACAGAGGCGACGATGCGCTTGATCACGATGAACTCTCCCTCGATGCGGAGGGGCCCATACGTCCCCCCGACGCTCACACCATCCTCACCCACCACACCCGTTACGTCAACGTCGTCGCCGGTCAGAGCACGTTGTTGACAAAAAAAAAAAAAAAAAAAAAAAGAAAAAAAAAAAAAAAAAAACCTAAAAAAAAAAGAAAAAAAAAAAAGAGAAAATAGAAGAAGATGAGAAAAATGAAATAGATAAAACCAAAAACTAAGAAGTGAACACGGTGGAGATGAAAAGAATATACAGAGCTCGAGAGTAGAGTAGGAGATGATAAGCAAAAGAGAAAGAAAAGAAAAAAAAGAAATACAAGACGAGAACTTTATGCACCTAGGGCAGAGCTACATTGAGAATGGAAAGGATAGACAGAAAGAAGAAGAGAACGTCCTCGGAAACGGAGACTGAGAAGATCTGAGCAGCAGTAAGAAGAAAAATAATAGAAGACCTCGAAAAAGAAGTCGAGAGCACGCACGAAGATCTGCTAGGCGAAATTGAAGAGAAAGTAAAAACCGGAAAGCCAACCAGCAGACACAACAAAAGCCAAACTCCAAAAAAGAGACAACAACACGCTCACACACAACGTTAAGATACTGAAAAACACGACAACACCAAGAAAAAAGAGAAACCGGTACGGGCGAGATACTCGCCAAACACCCCGCGAAAAAAAACACAATAAAAGACAGTAACAAAAAAAAGAAAGGCGTCGAGAGACTAACAATAAAATAAAGACGATAAAAGAATAGACGAGCAGCAGGTCAAGAGCCTCGTCGACGGCAGAATAATCGCGCCAGCACGCACAACTAGAAGTCGGCGATGGAAACGGATAGGCCTCAGGATCAAACATCAGATGGCGGTAAAGAGTCAGAAGTGAGAGAAGACGACTCAGTCTAAGTGAAGGAGTAGACGCCGAGACTTTCATGTCACCAGCCTCGATAAGGGCACGACGCTCGAGTGCGACGCACCAGCCGCCCTTCATGTAACCGCACTCGACGGCCGCCACGGAGCCGCCCATAGACTGGACGAGGTAGATCTCGGCCTTAGAGAAATAGACGAGATAGGCGACCTTGGACTAGATAACGTGGGAGAAATAGAAGATGTCATCATACTAAAGCAGGTACGACTAGAACGCAGCATTGCTGCAGGAGCAGCGACAAATGCTGATCAAAAGAAAGAGAAAAGAAGAGCGACTAGTTACAGGCAGGCAGCTGCACGGCGCGGGAAAGAGCGTTCTTGCTCAGCGTGACGCCGAGCATCTCCAGCAAGATGCGCTGAAAGTAATTCTCGGGCTGGGCCTCGATGAGACAAAGCGAGTTGACCTGCACGCCGTAGCGCAGGCGTAGCATCTACGGTACTCGACGCCGTAGCGCTCACGGGTGATCTCGTACCACAGCTGACCGAACGCTCGCATCTTGCAGGTCTCCTCGATGAACCGCACGCCGGCTTAGACGAAGAACGAGATACGGACGACGACCTGCTCGAACTCGTCCTCAGGCACCTGGCCGGAGTCGCGGACGTCGTCGAGGACGGCGATCGCGGTGCACAGCGCGTAGGCGAGCTACTGCGTGGCGTCGCACCCGCCTCCTGCAGGTGATAGCTGCAGATGTACAGCGGGTTCCACTTGGGGATCTCTTTGACCGTGTAGGCGATCCTGTCCGTCGTCAGGCGCAGGGACGCCTCGGGCGGGAAGACATAGGTGCCGCGCGACAGGTACTCATAGATGATGTCGTTCTGCGTCGTTCCCGACAGGCTGGACGGCGGAGCGCTCTGCTCCTCGGCGGCGACCTCGTACATCGCCAGCAGCCACATCGCGATGGCGTTGATGGTCATCGAGGTGTTCATCTCATCGAGAGGGATGTCCTGGAACAGCCTACGCATAGCGCCGAGATGAGGGATCGGGACGCCGACCTTGCCTACCTCGCCCTTGGACAGCACGTGGTCGGGGTCGTAGCCGGTCTGGGTGGGCAGGTCGAACGCGACGGACAGACCGGTCCGCCCCTTCTCGAGGTTGCGCCGGTACAGCGCGTTCGACTCCGCCGCCGAGCTGTGTCCGGCGTACCTGCGCATCACCCAAGGCTTGTCAGGCATGACGATCAGATTACCGTCTGATACATGCCTAGACTCACTACTATGGTCAACCTCACCCGCATCTACACGCGCACGGGCGACAACGGCACGACGAACCTCGGCGACATGAGCACCACATCGAAGCTCGACCTCCGGCTCGCCGCGTATGCCGACGTCGACGAGGCGAACAGCCATCTCGGCGTCGCACTCGCACTCCACACGCTGCCCGATGACGTCGTGGCCGTTCTGACGCATGTGCAGAACGACCTGTTCGACGTGGGAGCCGACCTGTCGTGCCCGATCGTGGACGACACTCGCAACACCCGAAGGGGCACCCGCAGCTACGCGTCGAGCCCGACTACATCGAGCGGCTCGAGGGATGGTGCGATCAGTACAACGAGTCGCTGGAGAACGCTCCGGTCGTTCATCCTCCCCGGCGGCTCGCCGGCCGCGGCCGAGCTGCACGTGGCGCGCACCGTGACACGGCGGGCCGAGCGGTCCGCGTGGGCCGCGATCGACGAGCACGGGGCGACCATGAACGTGCTGACGGCGAAGTACCTCAACCGCCTCAGCGACCTGCTGTTCATCCTCGCCCGCTACGCGAACCGCGACGCCGGCGACGTGTTGTGGGTCCCCGGCGGCGAGCGAAGCGAGCCTGCCCTGGACCAGCAGGCGGCGAACGCTCGGCGACTACGGGACGTGCCGTCACTCCCAGTCGATGTCGAAGCTGGCAGCGCTGGTGCTGGCGTTGGCCGCCGGAGCGGACGCTCCCACCACGGCGATGACGGCGACGAACACGGAGGCGACGATGCGCTTGATCACGATGAACACTCCCTCGATGCGGGAGGGGCCCATGGTTGACCCCCGACGCTCACACCATCCTCTCCCGTCACCTCCGTCACGTCAAATCGTCGCCGGTCAGAGCACGTTGTTGACGCTGTGGCCCGGTGGCGACGACTCCAGCCACGCGAGCAGGCCATTGAGCGCGCTCGGGCTCATGGCCATCTGACGCACATCCGATCGATGACGCACCACGACGATGACATGGCCGGTGTGCACGGCGTAGATCTCGGGCCCGACTGGGTCGCGGCGACCGTCGATCGCGATGTCGCCGCGGATGAACCGGTAGCGCGGCCACCAGGCGAACGAGAACGTGCGGTACCACTCGAGTGTGTTCGAGCGGTAGGCCCCGACGCCGAGGGTCCAGCCCTTCGGCCCGGTGTCAGAGCGGTGGTTGATGCTGAGATCGAACGTGCCCCCGCGACGTGCGACCAGTCGTCGGCGGACGACCAGCGCCAGCACCAGGAGGGCGGCGAGGACGACGATGAGCGCGAGCGAGTCGACGAGCCACAGCCAGAGCGGCACTGCGGGGTCCTCCGTTCTCGCTCGGGATCAGGACATCTTCTCCGCGGCACGTACCTTGGCCTCGGCGCGCTGCAGGGCCAGCGGGTCGTCCTCGCCCTGGAGCTTCTCGACCTCCGCGCGGGCGGCGTCGGCGTCGATCTCGTCGGCGAGGAAGGCGTCCTCGGACAGGATCGACACGCGGTCGTCGGCGATCGACAGGAAGCCGTCCTCGACGGCCGCCCGCACCTGCTCGCCGTCGGTGGTCGTGATCTCGACGACGCTGGGCAGGAGGATCGACAGCACCGGCGCGTGCCCGGGCAGGGCACCGAGGTCGCCCTCGGCGGTGCGGGCGATGACCATCGTCGCCTCGCCCGACCACACGACGCGGTCGGCGGCCACGAGCTCCACCTGCAATGGATCGGACATCAGAGACCCTTCTGGATTTCTTCCCACTTCTGGTCGACGTCGTCGAGACCGCCGCACATGAAGAAGGCCTGCTCGGCCACGTGGTCGTAGTCGCCGTCGCAGATCTTGGTGAAGGCGTCGACGGTCTCGTCGATCGGGACGGTCGATCCCTCCAGGCCGGTGAACTGCTTGGCCACGTAGGTGTTCTGAGACAGGAAGCGCTGGATTCGACGGGCGCGCGACACGATCGTCTTGTCCTCTTCGCTGAGCTCGTCGACACCGAGGATCGCGATGATGTCCTGGAGCTCCTTGTTGCGCTGCAGGATGCCCTTGACCCGGTTGGCGGTCTGGTAGTGCGCGTCGCCGATGTAGCGCGGGTCGAGGATGCGCGACGTCGACGTCAGCGGGTCGACGGCCGGGTAGATGCCCAGCGAGGCGATCTCACGGCTCAGCTCGGTGGTGGCGTCGAGGTGGGCGAACGTCGTGGCCGGGGCCGGGTCGGTGTAGTCGTCCGCAGGCACGTAGATGGCCTGCAGCGACGTGATCGAGTGGCCTCGGGTCGACGTGATGCGCTCCTGGAGCACGCCCATCTCGTCGGCCAGCGTCGGCTGGTAGCCCACGGCGGACGGCATGCGGCCGAGCAGCGTCGAGACCTCCGAGCCGGCCTGCGTGAACCGGAAGATGTTGTCGATGAACAGCAGCACGTCCTGCTTCTGCACATCGCGGAAGTACTCGGCCATCGTCAGCGCCGACAGCGCGACGCGGAGGCGGGCTCCCGGCGGCTCGTCCATCTGGCCGAACACGAGAGCGGTCTGCCCGAGCACACCGGCTTCGTCCATCTCGGTGATGAGGTCGTTGCCCTCGCGAGTGCGCTCGCCGACACCGGCGAACACCGACACACCACCGTGGTCCTTGGCGACGCGGGCGATCATCTCCTGGATGAGCACCGTCTTGCCGACGCCGGCGCCACCGAACAGGCCGATCTTGCCGCCCAGCACGTACGGCGTGAGCAGGTCGATGACCTTGATGCCGGTCTCGAACATCTCGGTCTTGGCCTCGAGCTGGTCGAATGCCGGGGCCTTGCGGTGGATGCCCCACCGCTCCTCGACCTCGAACGTCTCGCCCTCTTCGAGGTTGAGCACCTCGCCGGTGGTGTTGAACACCTTGCCGAGCGTCTGGTCGCCGACCGGCACCGTGATCGGCTCACCGAGGTCGGTGACGGTGCTGCCGCGCACGACGCCGTCAGTGGGGCGCAGGCTGATGGCGCGCACCATGCCGTCGCCGATGTGCTGGGCGACCTCGAGCGTCAAGGTCGTGGTCTCCCCCGCCATCTCGACGTCCACGGTGAGCGCGTTGTAGATGTCGGGCATCGCATCGCTCGGGAACTCGACGTCGAGCACCGGGCCGATGACGCGGGACACGCGTCCGGTGGTGGTCTGCTTCTCTTCGGTGGTGGCAGTCATGTCTCTCACTCACTCCCAGCTTTGGCGTCGGCGAGCGCGTTCGCGCCGCCCACGATCTCGCTGATCTCCTGGGTAATCCCGGCCTGACGGGCCTGGTTGGCAACTCGGGTGTACTTCTCGATGAGGTCTTGTGCGTTGTCGGTCGCGGACTTCATCGCCTTCTGACGAGCGGCGAGCTCGGAGGCGGCCGCCTGCAGCAGGCAGTAGTAGATGCGGCTGTTGACGTACTTGGGCAGCAGCGCGTCGAGAACTTCGGTGTCGGACGGCTCGAACTCGTACAGCGGAAGCACCTCGTCGGGCGCTGGCGCCTCGGTGCCTTCGACGACCTCCAGTGGCAGCAGGCGGATGACGTCCGGCTCCTGCGTGAGCATCGACTTGAACCTGGTGAAGACGATGTGCAGCTCGTCGACCGCCCGCTCGGGGTCGGCTGTCTCGCCGTCGACCGGATCGTCGAGGCCGGCGTTGAAGGCCGCGACGAGCATGTCGCCGATCTCGCGGGCGTTGGCATACTCCGGCCGGTCGGAGAAGCCGCTCCACGACGTGACGAAGTCGCGGGCCCGGAAGTTGAAGTAGCTCTCCGCCTTGCGTCCGGACAGGTAGTACTCCACCTCCTTGCCCTCGGAGTGGAGCTTCTCGGCCAGGCGCTCGGACTCCTTGAGCACGCTCGAGGAGTACGCACCGGCCAGGCCGCGGTCGCTGGAGATGACCAGCACCGCCGCCTTCTTGGGGTCTTCCTTCTCGGTGGTCAGCGGGTGGTCGACGTTCGAGAACGTGGCCACCGCCGACACCGCACGCGTCAGCTCGCGGGCATAAGGCTCAGCAGCCGACGCGTGCTGCTGGGCCTTGATGATGCGAGACGCGGCGATGAGCTCCATGGCGCGCGTGATCTTCTTCATCGACTGCGTCGACTTGATCTTGGCGCGATATTCGCGCAGGGAAACAGCCATACGTCAGGACCGCTTCTGCTTGACGATCTGCTCCTGCTCGACGTCCTCGTCCTCGAGCGCCTCGAACTCCTCGTGTCCCGCCTGGATGCGCTCGCCCGCGCTCGTCTCGAAGCGGTTGAGGAACTCGTCGTAGGCGTCGTTGAGCGCGCTCTCGTTGTCGTCCTCGAACTTGCCGGACTCGCGGATCGCGTCGAAGACGCCCTCGTGCTGGAACTTGATGTACTCGAGGAACTCCTGCTCGAACCGGCTGACGTCCTGGACCGGCACCGGGTCGAACTTGCCGCTGGTGGCTGCCCAGATGGAGACGACCTGCTGCTCGACCGGGAACGGCGTGTACTGGCCCTGCTTGAACACCTCCATGAGGCGCTGGCCGCGGGCCAGCTGAGCCTTCGACGCGGCGTCGAGGTCGGACGCGAACATCGCGAACGCCTCCATCGCGCGGTACTGCGCCAGCTCGACCTTGAGCGAGCCGGTGACCGACTTCATCGACTTGAGCATGGCGTTGCCGCCGACTCGCGAGACCGAGATGCCGACGTCGACCGCAGGCCGCTGGTTCGCGTTGAAGAGGTCGGACTGCAGGAAGATCTGGCCGTCCGTGATCGAGATGACGTTCGTCGGGATGTAGGCCGACACGTCGTTGGCCTTCGTCTCGACGATCGGCAGGCCGGTCATGGAGCCTGCGCCGAGGTCGTCGCTGAGCTTGGCGCAGCGCTCGAGCAGCCGGCTGTGCAGGTAGAAGACGTCGCCGGGGTATGCCTCGCGGCCCGGTGGGCGGCGGAGCAGCAGCGACACGGCACGGTAGGCCTCGGCCTGCTTCGAGAGGTCGTCGAAGACGATCAGGACGTGCTTGCCCTGGTACATCCAGTGCTGCCCGATGGCCGAGCCGGTGTACGGGGCGAGGTACTTGAAGCCCGCCGAGTCGGAGGCGGGTGCCGCGACGATCGTGGTGTACTCCAGCGCACCGGCCTCCTCGAGGGCACCACGCACGGCGGCGATGGTCGAGCCCTTCTGGCCGATACCGACGTAGATGCAGCGGACCTGCTTCTCCGGATCGCCGGTGTCCCAGTACTCCTTCTGGTTGATGATCGTGTCGGTCGCGATGGCGGTCTTGCCCGTCTGGCGGTCGCCGATGATCAGCTGACGCTGGCCGCGGCCGATCGGCGTCAGCGAGTCGATCGCCTTGATGCCGGTCTGCAGGGGCTCGTGGACGCTCTTGCGGTTGATGACGCTGGGCGCCTGCAGCTCCAGGGCGCGACGCTCCTCGGACTCGATCTCGCCGAGGCCGTCGATCGGGTTGCCGAGCGGGTCGCAGACGCGGCCGAGGTAGGCGTCGCCGACCGGGACCGAGAGCACCTCGCCGGTGCGGCGGACCGTCTGGCCCTCCTCGATGCCGGAGAACTCGCCGAGGATGACGACACCGATCTCGCGGACGTCGAGGTTCAGCGCGAGGCCGAGCGTGCCGTCCTCGAACTCCAGGAGCTCATTGGCCATCGCCGAAGGAAGTCCCTCGACGTGGGCGATGCCGTCGCCCGCGTCCGAGACGGTGCCGACCTCTTCGGTCGACGTCGCGCTCGGCTTGTAGTCGGCCACGAACGTCTGCAGCGCGTCACGGATCTCGTCCGGACTGATCGTGAGTTCCGCCATGTGTTCTGCCTGCCTTCTGTGTGGTTCGTCTGAGATGGGTCTGGGTGCGGGTCAGCCCGCCAGCTGTCGTCGGGCGTCCTCGAGGCGACCCGCGACGGTGCCGTCGATGACGTCGTCGCCGATGGAAACCCGGAGGCCGCCCACGATCGCCGGGTCGACGATGACGTTGAGATGGACTTCCTGGCCGTACGTGGCCGACAGTGCTTCTGCGAGTCGCTTGCTTTCTGCCTTGCCGAGCTCGTAGGCGCTCCGCACTTCGGCGAGCACCCGCTGGCGTCGGGCCGCGACCTCGTCGGCGAACCGAGCGAGCACGGCGTCGAACGAGCCGGTGCGGGTCGCCCCGGCCTGCTTGAGCAGCGCGAGCGCGGCCTTGGAGACCTTCTTGCCGAAGATCGAGTCGAGCAACGTGCCCTTGTGCTCCGCGGGGATGGATCGGTCGGCGAGGACACCGCGCAGCTCGTGCGACTCGTCGATGATGCGCTGCCCCTCGAACAGCTCATCCTCCAGAGCGTCGAGGGAGCCGTCCTTGTCTGCGGCAGCGACGTGTGCGGCGAGTCCGGCGAGCTCGACGGCGTCGCTGAGGTCGCGACCCGACGCCCAGCGGTGCTGGGCGGCGACGTCGACGATGCCCAGCGTGGCGACGTCGACCTTGTCGCTGAGCACGGCAGCAGCCAGGCCGGAGCGGGCGTCCGGCTCGGTGGCCGGATCGGTGAGGACCCGGCGGATCGATGGCGTGGCGTCGAGCATCGCGGCGACCAGGAACAGCTCGTCGCCGACCGTGCTCAGGGTGCCGGTGGACCCCTCGACGGCATCGAGCACCGCCGCGAGCGAGCCGCCCGACACACCACGCATCTTGTGTCCTGCCATCAGTTCTTCGACTTCGCGTTTCCGGACTTCTTTCTTGCCCTCGTCCTCCAGCTCGGCGATGAACCGCTCGACCGAGCGCTTCTGCCGCTTGTCGTCCTCGAGCGACTCACCGACGATGCGGCCGGCCAGCGTGGTCGCGATCGCGCCGACCTCGCCCTTGAGCTGGCTGAGCGCCTGGGCGCGCTCGACCTCGAGCTGGGCCTGGGCGTTCGACGTGATGCGTTCGGCCTCGACCTGCGCCTGCTCACGATGCTGGACGATGATCTGCGCGCCCTGCTCGCGAGCCTCCTCACGGATGCGTGAGGCCTCGGCGCGGGCATCGGCCAGCTGCGCCTGGTTCTCCTTCTCAGTCGCCTGGGCGTCCGCCTTGAGCTGGGCCGCCTCGTCGAACTGCGCCTTGATCTTCTCCTGGCGCTCGGTCATCGCCTTGTTGATGGGAGGGATCACGTACTTGGCCAGGATGAGTTGCTCTCCGCCGACGACTTGGCCTGCGCGGCATCGTCCCGCTGCGTCCGGAGCTTCTCCTCGCGCTCGGCCGCGGCCTGGGTGACCACGGGAATGACGAACTTCCAGAGAACATGATGATCCCGAACGAGATGAGCTCGAAGACGAACGTCCAGTTCGGAACGAGGAAGTTGCCGCCACCGCCCTCCTCGGCCGTGGCGAGCTGGATCAGGTGATTCACGACTCAGCCCAGGGCGAAGACGAACAGGGCCATGAAGGCGAGGTTGATGAAGTACATCGCCTCACACAGACCCACCGTCAGGAAGAAGATCGTCATCAGCCGGCCCTGAGCTTCGGGCTGACGGGCGATGCCCTGGATGGTCGAGCTGCCGACCAGTCCGTCGCCGATGGCTGCGCCGACGGCGCCACCGCCGAGGGCGAGGCCACCACCGATCATGGCTCCGGCGGTCGTGACTGCTCCGTTGTCTACTGCCATGTCTCTCCTTGGCTCTCACTGCCGGTTCTCCGGCGGCGATCGTGCACTGGTGGTCCGCTGGTTGGGGGTGCTTCTCCGGAGTTGTGTGGTGCTTTGGCTCAGGCCGGCTGGAGCTCGCCCTCGGGCTCCTTCTCAGCCTCGTCGTCGGAGTCGTGTGGCTCGTGGTCGTCTCCGCCGTGGCCGGAACCGGCCATGCCGAAGTACAGGATCGTGAGCAGGGCGAAGATCAGCGCCTGGATGAGGCCGATGAAGATGCTGAACAGCTTCCAGATGACCGTGGGCAACGGGGTGATCCAGAACGGGAGCAGGCCGATGATCGACAGCATGACCCCGCCGGCGAAAAGGTTGCCGAAGAGTCGGAGCGACAGGGAGACCGGCTTCGCGATCTCCTCGATGACGTTGATCGGCGTCATGATCCAGTGCGGCTGCGCGAGTCCCTTGGCGAAGTCGCGGATGCCGCGTTCGCGGATTCCGTACGCCGTTGCCGTGACGAACACCAGCAGGGCGAGCGGATAGGTCAGGTTGACGTCGGCGGTCGCGGGCGGAACCTTGTGGTCCGTCGGGACGATCTCGACCAGGTTGGCCACGAGGATGAACACGAACAGCGACACGGCCAGCGGCACGACGAACGGGTTGAGCCGGCCGAGGTTGCCTTCGACCTGCTCGTTCACCCAGCTGACGAGCGCTTCCCAGGCCAGCTGCAGCTTGCCGGGCACTTCGTTGGTCGCCGACCGGCGCAGCATCAGCCCGAGGACGATCACGACGGATCCGGCGATGACGGTGGACAGCATCGTGTCGAAGTTGAACGTGAGGCCGCCGATCTCGACCGTCCAGTGGTGGCCGATCTGTACCTCGGAGCCTCCGCCCTCGGACTCCGCAGCCGCCAGATCCGTGATGATCATGAGTTGCGCACCTCTCTGAGCAGCGGGATGGCGGTCAGCGTCAGGGCGATCAGGTGGAAGATCGCGATCCCGAAGATCACGGCCGCGCCGTCGGACCAGAAGATCGCTGCGACGGCGAAGCCGACGATCGAGACGAGGGCGAGCCGGAGCAGCGAGCTCGAGGCCCACATCTGGCGGGTCATGGGGTCGCCGGAGGCGATGGCCTTCTGCAGCGCGTACTCGGTGCCGATGTGGTTGACCAGACCGAGGACGAATCCGCCCGCGAGGAAGAGGCCGATGCGCCACTCACCGAGCGGGATGGAGATCCAGACGGCCGCGACCACCAGACCGAGGGCGAGATAGACCGCGCGGCGCTGGTTGCGACGCGCGGCCGATGGATGCCGGCGGCTGCGGGATCTCGCTGGCAGCGGCGTCGGGCGGGGTGGGGGGCGGTATCGCTCATGCCGGCACCTCACCGAAGGAAGGTGCGCACACGGAGCCAGAAACCCGTGCCCGCGGCGACGATGCCGAGTGCCGTGCCGGCGAGCACGAAGGCCGGCGACGTGTCCCACCAGGCGTCGAGCACGAGCCCGAGCCCGAGGCCGATGACGATGGACCCGACCAGCATGCCGCCGAGCGTGAGGAGATCACGGGGGCCGTCAGAATCGGGGCCCTGCGGGGCATCGTCCACCGGCGCTCCTCGTCGTGCGCAGACCACCATCCACCGCTGCGAGCGGGTGCGAGGGGGTGCGTCGGTCGTCATCTGCGGCGGCCGTCCTTGGAGATCTGGGGTCGGTGAAAACTGCTCTGAATTCAACTCAGGAAGTACGTGAAAACTATCACGAGCGTTCAGGGGTTCAGACACCAGCCCCGGCACCTGATCAGCCCCGATTGATGGGGCGCCACCTCGGCAACAGGAACACGAATGCGGCCGTCATTGCGGCCAGGACGAAGAACCCGACGATCGACTGCCAGCCACTGACCAGGCTCACGAACACGGTGCCGAACGCGACCAGTCCGGCGATCGAGTACATGACGAGCACGGCGTTGCGATGCGAGTGTCCGATCTCCAGCAACCGGTGGTGGATGTGCATCTTGTCGGCGGCGAACGGTGAGCGTCCGGCCCGGGTTCGACGCACGACCGCGAGGGCGAGGTCGACGAACGGCACGAGCAGCATGGCGACCGGCAGGATCAGCGGGAGCAGGAACGTCAGGAACGTCGTCTGCGCTCCCCCGATGCCCTCGGAGATGTTCGTGGCCGGGAACTGGCCGGTGAGGCTGATCGACGAGCAGGCGAGCACGAAGCCGATCAGCATGGAGCCGGAGTCGCCGATGAACATCCGGGCCGGGAAGAAGTTGTGTGGGAGCACGCCAACGCAGGCGCCGGCGAGGGCGGCCGTGAGCAGCGCGGCCGCGATGGCGCGAGCCTCGCCGTTCTCGACCGCCAGCACATAGGCATAGGCGAAGAAGGCGATCGCGCCGATGGCGACCATGCCGGCGGCCAGACCGTCGAGCCCGTCGACGAAGTTGACGGCGTTCGCGGTTCCGACGATCAGCAGCACGGTGAAGATCGCCGACTGCGCCTGGTCGAGCCCGAGGACGCTGCCGTAGAGCGGCAGGTAGAAGAACTTCACGCCGAGGGCGACGACGACCACGCCGGCGAGCACCTGGCCGGCGAACTTGCTGAGTGCGTCCAGCTCGAAGAGGTCGTCGACGATGCCCACCACGCAGATGACGGCGCCGCCGATGAGGACGGCGCGGGCGTCGCCGAACACCGCGCCCTCCGAACGCGACAGGAAGGGCAGCTGGGTGGCGGTCAGGTAGGCGGCGAGGAGCCCGCCGAGCATCGCCGGCCCGCCGAAGTACGGGGTCGGCACCGCGTGCACGTCACGGTCGCGCACCTTGGCCACGGCACCGAAGTGGTGCGCCAGCATGCGGGCGATGGACGCGAGCAGGTACGTGACGCCGAGGGAGATGCCGAACACGACCAGGTACTCGCGCACTAGCTGGTCTCCCCGTCGGCAGGTTCGATGGTGTTGTTGAACTCGTGCAGCGTCGCCAGGTCGATCGACCCCTGACGCAGGACGCGCGGGACGGACGGCGTGGTGTCGAGGATGGTCGACGGGACGCCGGAGCGGGCTGGGCCACCGTCGAGGTAGACGGCGACGCCGTCCGCGAGCATCCGCTCGGCCTCGTCGACGGTCTCCGCTGCGGGCTCGCCGGTGATGTTCGCGCTGCTCACGGCGAGCGGGCCGGTGACCTTGAGCAGGGCGAGTGCGGTCTTGTCGTCGGGCATGCGGACGGCGACGGTCTGGTGGGTCTCGCCGAGGTCCCACGTGAGCGAGGGCTGCTGGCGGCAGATGACGGTGAGCGGTCCCGGCCACAACGACGTCGTCATGGTGCGCAGCCACGAGGGGATGTCGGAGGCGAGGGCCTCGAGCGTGGTGGGCGCGCCGACGAGCACCGGTGGTGGCATCTCGCGGGTGCGTCCCTTGGCGTCGAGGAGGCGTTGCACCGCCTCGTGCGAGAACGCGTCGGCGGCCAGGCCGTAGACGGTGTCGGTGGGGATGACGACGAGCTCGCCCCGCTCGATCGCCGCCTGAGCCGCGTCGAGCCCGGCCTCGAGCTCGGACTCCACCGCACAGTCGAATCTCACTGGCACACCCTAGGGTGTGTCTCCCCTGTTCCGGTTCAGGGGCGCGTGGGGTCGCGCTCGGCTGGCAAGGCCGAGGAGGGAGGCGCACCGGGCTTGTCGGCGACCGATGAGAACGCCGCAAGGCGCGATGCGATGCCGCGCGAACCCGGTCAAATCAGGGCGACACGCCCTGGCGCCCGGGACACTCGTCAGGTGATGCCGTGGACGATGTAGGCGAGCGCGAGGAACTGGGTGGTCCGGCCCACGAAGACCATCAGGAGGAACAGCCATCTCGGCTGGCGCGAGGCGGCGGCGAGGATCGTCACCACGGCGAGCGGCGGGATCCCGGTCAACGACGACACGAGCACCGTCCCCGCACCGAGGTAGGGATGGTCGAGGAACTTCAGCAGCCGGTCTCCGGCCCGTCGCATGGCGGCCGTGAAGGCGTTTCGCGGCGGCTTGCGCTCGACGGTCTTGCGGACCCTGGACGAGCCACGCCGCACCAGCTCGAACACGATGGCCTTGCCCAGCACCGTGCCGATACCGAGGCTCAGGATCGCGATGGCCAGCAGGGGCTCCGGCACGAACGCACCCATGCCGATGACGTACAGCTCGGCGTTGAGGAGAACCGGCAACAGGGCGGACCCGACCCCGAAGGCGAAGGCGGCTCCGAGGAGTGCCAGGTCGCCCATGCGCAAACCCTATAGACGGATGTGTCGCTGGCCGGTTATCGCGTGGGTCCGGGCGCGTGGGCCGAGCCGCGCTGCTGTCCTTCGAACGAGGCCGGGCAGCCGCGGTCGGGATCAAGCGGCTGGCGATCGGTCGTTTGCGGGTTGCTGTCCTCGACACCGTAGGAGCAGACCTCGCCGTCGGAGACCAGCATGTTCGTCTGCATGCGACCGCCCTCGAACGCGCCCACCAGGCCGTCGAGGCCCAAGGGGAACTGGATCAGCATCTCGCGCAGATGCGGATCCCGGCGGGCGAAGATGTCCGTGAGACCCGCGAAGTCGCGCAGCAGCGGAGGAAGCGCCTCCACCATGTCGTCGGTGAACCGCTGCAGCTCGCCCAGCTGGCCGGGGGCGGCCTCGAGCGTGGACCGCAACGTCGGGTCGTAGTCCTTCAACCACGCCGAGAGGCTTCGCGCCGACGTGGCGAAGCTCTTGAAGTCGTCGGCCGTGTCGACGCCCGTGCGCAGGACCGTGCGGCTGTTCTGCAAGGTCCGCAGGGTCTCCGGCCACGCGGCGTCGAAGGTCTCCAGCAGCTCGCTGCCCGAGGTGATCACCCTGCCCAGGTCGTCGGGATCGGCGAAGGCCGTGTTGAGCTCGTCCATCACGGTGCGCAGCTTCGTGGCGTCCACCTGGCCCATGAGGCCGTCGATGGCCGCGAGGGTCTCGGCCACCGAGGTCGGGATGGCGGTCTCCGTGGCGGCGATTCGATCACCGTCCGCCAGGTAGGGGGCGCTGTCACGCCGCGGCTGAAGGTCCAGGAACTGCTCACCCGCCGGAGACAGGGTCCGCACCACCGCGGCGGTGTCGGCCGGTACCTCGGAGCCGGGGTGCAACGAGATGTCCGCGACCACGCCGTCATCGGTCAGGTCGATCCTGCCCACCGAACCCACGCGGACGCCCCGATAGGCGACGCCGGAGCCCTCGAACAGCCCGCCGGTCTCCTCCAGCGCCACGTCGACGTGCAGAGGACGTGACCCCACCGACCCACCGAGGACGTTGGTGTACAGGTGCACGACGGTCAGCACGAGGACCGCTGCCATGGCCGTGGCCCCGAGCTTGTGCTTGAGCGGGATGGAGCGCCGCATCATCGACCACCCCCGAACAGGCCGAGCAGGCCACCCAGCAGTTTGGGCTTCTTGGTGGTCGGGTCCGGCGGACTCAGGAGATCGGGAGGGATCAGGGGTGTTCCGGCCAGGCCGCCCTGACCGTCGGGGTCGGGCGTCACCGCTGCGGGCGCCTCGAGGAGCCCGCCGAGCGAGCCGTCGAGCTGGAAGTGCAGGAACGTGTTGAGGTAGTCGGTCGGCACCCCTCGATCGATCAGGCCGGCGAAGTGCACGAGGGTGTCGATGCCCGGCCCGAGCTCGTCCCCGACGGAGTTCAGCTCGTCGAACACCGGGCCGAACTTGCGCAGCGTCTCCAACAGGTCGTCCCGAGTGGCGTTGACGACCGAGGTCGTGACGTCACCGAAGCGCTCGATGCTCTGGAGCAGCTCCACGAGCTCGTCGGTGTTGTCGCGCAGGGTCCGGGCCGCGGGAGCGATGTCCTCCAAGGCTGCGTTGATCGTCGTGGTCCGGCGATTCACCGTCGTCGATAGGTCGGCGAGCGCCTCGAGGGTCGCGTCGATGTCGTCGTTGGACTCGTTGAACGCCTTCGCCGTGCGGTTGAGGCGGCCGAGCAGGTCGCGAGCCGTGCCCTCGTTGCCGTCCAGCACGAGATTGGCCTCACGGACGATCGTCTCGAGCTGGCTCAGGCCACCGCCGTTGAGCACCAGCGAGACCGACGTCATCGTGTCCTCGATGGTCGGCGCGGCGCTGGTCGACTTGACCCCCAGCGTCGCACCGTCACGCAGGGCCAGGCCGGACCCGTCGTCGTCGATCTGGACGAACAGCTCACCGAGGGGCGTGGTCGACCTGAGGCGAGCCGTCGCCTCGTCACTGATCGGGGTCGATTCACGGAGCTCGAGGCTGACGCGGGCGGTGAAGTCGTCCGGGGCGACCTCGCGGACCCGGCCGATGGTGACGCCGTGGAACTTCACCGGCGCGCCGTCGGCCAGGTTGAGGGCGTCCTCGAAGATCGCCACGACGCGGTACGACGGACCGCCGACGCGGCTGCCGGGCAGCGGGAGGTCCTGGGCCGTCGTCGAGCAGCCGGCGGCGAGAGCGGCCATGACGACGAGTGCGGCGATCTTCCTCATGGGGTCTTCACCCCCGCGATGCGCTTGAGCAGGTCGAACAGGGTCGCGGTGGCGGTGTCCAGGCCGTCGCAGGTTCCAGGGGGGAAGTTGGAGCACAGGATCTCGAGCGCCGCGGACCCGGGAAGGAGGTCGCCCGGCCGGGTCCGGAAGTTGATCCGGTCGTTCTCGTCGATGGCTTGATTGACGTTCTGCATCATCAGCGGGATGGTCTCGAGCAGCCGCTCCAGCCCTTTGCGCTTCTCGACCATCGACCCGACGATCGACTGCATGTCCTCGACCTGGGCGCGCACCTGAGCACGATGGTCGCGCGAGAACTTCGTGACCTCACGCACCATGGCCGCCAGCGCGTTGAACGTCTCCTCCATCGAGTCGTGCTCGTCGTCGAGCATCTCCGTGGCGTCCGCCACCTCCTTGGTGAACTGCCGGACCAGCTTGTCGTTGTCCGCCAGCGCGGCCGTCAGGACGTCGAGGTTCTCGAGGTTGCCGACCGCGTCGTCGGACATGCCGTTCGCGGCGTCGAGGGTGGTCGCGAGGTCACGCAGACCCTGCGCGATCTTCGCGCCGTTTCCGTCGAGGGTCTCCGAACCGACCGTCAGGAGGTCGTTGACCGGTTGGGCCTTGCCGTCCTTGCCTGACAGGTCGTCGGAGATGCCACGCAGCGACGCCAACAGCTGGTCGAACTCGACCGGGGAACGCGTGCGGCTCTGGTCGAGGACGGCACCACTCTGCAGCACCGGGCCGGAGTCGTAGACCGGTGTGAGCTCGACGTAGCGGTCGGTGGCCACCGACCGTGCCACGACCACCGCGCCGGCGTCGGCCGGGATCTTCACGTCCGAATCGATGCTCAAGGTGACGTCGACACGTTCACCGCGCGGCGTGATCTTGGTGACCTCACCGACGCGGACACCGAGCACCCCGACGTCGTTGCCCGTGAACAGGCCCGCCGCGTCCGAGAAGCGCGCGGTCACCGTGGTGCCGGAGGAGCCGGCGCACCCGCTCAGCAGCCCGAGCGTCGCCACCAGCACGGCGACCACGGCGACCACCTGGCTCCGGGTGCGATGACGTGTCGATGCCATCACTCACCACCGCAGTTCGTGCCGCAGCTGAGGTTGTCGGGGAGACCGACCGGGATGTGCAGGTCGATCCACGGACCGTTGCCGGCGGCATTGGCGAAGTACCGCGACATCGTGCCCAGCCCGTCGATCGAGTCGGTGAGCTTCTGCTCCTGCTTGCGCAGGTTCGCGAGTGCCGCGGAGAAGTCCTCCATCAGCGGATCGAGCTGCTCCTCGTTGTCGGCGAGCACGCCCGACACCTCGTGAGCAAGTCGACGCGCGTCGACGAGCATGGTGCGGATGACGTCGCGTCGCTTCGTCAGCTCCTGGAGCACCAGGTTGGACTGCCGGAGCAGATCGATGATCTCCGCGGAGTTGCGGGCCAGGTCGCCCGTGACCTGCCGGGAGGCGCTGAGCAGCGCCCCGAGCTGGTCGGTGCGCTTGGCCGCCACGGCGGACAGATGTGACACGCCGTCGATCGCAGCGCGAGCCTCATCGGGTGTCTCCTTGAGCGCGTCGGCCAGCACCTGGAACGACTTCGACATGGTGACGCCGTCGAGCTCGTCGAGCGTCTTCGTGGAGCCCTCGACGACGTCCTGGAGGTTGAACGGCACCGTGGTGCGCGAGAGCGGAATGGTGTCGTCCTTCAGGCCTCCGGTGCCGGCAGGAATCACCTCGAGGAAGTGCGAGCCGAGCAGCGTGGCGACCTTGATCGACGCCGTCGTGCCGTTGCCGAGCGGAACGTCGTTGTCGATGGTGAAGTCGACCCGCACCTGGTGGCCGTCGAGATGGATGCCGCGAACCTCCCCGGAACCGACGCCGGCGACCTGCACCTCCTCGCCGACCCGCAGGCCGGCACTGTGCTCGACGATCGCCGTGACGTCGCGCTGTCCGAAGGGCACGAAGCTGATGGCTGCGACGGCGAGTGCCAGCACCGCCGTCACGACGATGCCGATCATGCCGAGGGTGCGGGCGCTGAGCCGCTCGAGGATGGTCATCGGCACGCCGCCGAGCTGCTGCCCTGTGGTCCGACCTTGAGCTCGTTCCCCTTGACCACGAAGGCCCATTTGCACATGTACATGTTCAGCCAGCTGCCGTGGGACATCGGCCGGGCGAACGCTGCGGTGGCGCCGGGCAGTGAGTCGAACAGCTGGTTGATGCGATCCATTTCGGCGACCGAGATGCGACCGAACTCGCGGGCCGTGCGGACGTCGTGCTTCAGGGGCGGTCGGGCCTCGGCGACCAGGGAGGCCGTGGCCTCGGACAGCTCGCTGACCCCGTCGATCGACTCACCGATGCTCTTGCGCTCCTTCGCCAGGCCCTTCATCAGGCTGCGCAGGTCACCCAGCGTCTGCTCGAAGTCGTCGTTGCGGACGGCCAGGTTGCGCAGCACCGGCGTGAGGTTGTCGAGCACTCGACCGAGCACCTGGTCCTTGTCGGCGAGGTTCTCGGTGAGCGTGGCGGTCTCGGAGAGGAGGGACTCGACCGTGCCGCCCTGCCCCTGCATCACGGCGATGATCGACGACGACAGCTGGTTGATCTGTGACGGCTCGAGCGTGGCGAACAGGGGCTCGAACCCGTTGAGGAGGGCCGTGAGGTCGAACCCGGGATCGGTGCGCGTGGTGGGGACGTTCGAGCCCGCCTTGATCCGCTGCTGCGTGGCGCCCTCGCCGGGAAGCATCGCGAGGTACCGCTGCCCGAGCAGGTTCTGGTAGCGAACCGACAGGCGCGTGTCGGAGTAGATCGGCTGCCGCTTCGCGAGATCGAACGACACCCGCGCCACGCGACCGTGCAGCTCGACCTTCTGCACGCGTCCCACCTTGACGCCGGCCGCTCTGACGTCGTCGCCCGGCCGCAGCCCGCTGGCGTTGGTGAAGTCGGCCGAGAACGCGTTGGTGCCGCCGTTGACCTGGTTCATCATCGTGTTCGCGAGGATGACGAGGACGATCGCCGCCGCGACGGCGAAGGCGACGAACTGCACGATGGCCCAACGCAGCGATCTCATGGCTTGCTCCCGAGCTGGCCGAGAAGGCCTTCGATCTTCCCGAGGATGCCGGCGTCGGGGTCGGTCCCTCCAGCGCCCGGGTCGGCTGCGCCCGCGCCGTCGGGAGCCGCCTGCGACGGGCCCGGGTCGCCGGACTGCTGCGACGACGACTCCCCTCCGCCTCCGCAGTTGTTGCCGGCGGCCGGCCCGTACCGCGGGCAGTCGGCGGAGGTGTACGTCCCGCCACCGCCGAGCGTGATGTACACGTCGGTGTGGAGGAAGGGACCGTCGGAGAAGCCTTCGGAACCACGCTCGGCGAACGTCACGAAGGACCGGAAGCCGCTGGCGAGTCCGCTGCGATGGTCGTAGAGGGCGTCGAAGGTCACCGCCGAGTTGGCCAGCGTGACGGTGATCTGCTTCCTCTCGTCACGCAAGAAGCGATCGGCCGTCGTGACGAGCCGGCGCGACCGGGTCAGGGTGGCGGCGAGCTCACTTCGCTTCGCCGCGATGGTGCGGGTCGTCGTCAGGGAGTTGTCGGTCGCCGCGAGGAGGTCGGGCGAGGTGTCGGCGAGGACCCGCAGATCGATGGCGGCCAGCCGCAGGACCTCTTGGACCAGCGGAAGATGTGGCTCCAGGCGTTGCAGGTAGTTCTCGAGGGTCCTGAGCGTGCCACCCAGCTCGGTGCCACGACCCCGCAGGACCCCGGCGACGCTGGACAACGTGGTCGCGAGCTTCGCGGGCTCGATCGCGGTCAGCACACGATCGGTGCTGTCGAGGGTGTGCTGGAGCTCGAGCGTGCGGGTGCTTCGGTCCTGCTGGATCACCTGGCCGGCCTGCAGGCCGGTCTCCGACGTGGCACCGCCGTCGGGGACCACGAGATCGACCGACGTCGTGCCGAACACCGTGGCGGCGAGGACCCGCGCCTGCACGTTGTGCGGAACCCGCCGGGCATGGTCGCCGTCCAGGGTCATCCCGATGCGGACCTTGTCGTCGGCCGAGGTGATGGACGTGACCTCGCCGAGAATCACTCCACGCGACTTCACGTCGGAGCCGACGGACAGCGCTCCACCCGCGTCGTCGATGACGGCGGACAGCTTCAGCCGATCGGAGAACATCCCCCGGCCGTAGGCGAGCACCAAGCAGCCGAAGAGCGTCACGATGACGATCATCACGACCGCTCGGCGGACGAGAACCGAGCGCCCGGTGATGTTCCGGTCGATCATCTGGGCCTGGATCATCGGCTCACCCCGAGATCCTGACGCCGGAGCCGCCGCCCCAGAACAGCAGGGTCATCAGCATGTCGAGCAGGACGATGACGACGGTGGTGGCGCGGATCGCGCGGCCGGTCGCCTCGCCGACGCCCTGGGCTCCGCCGGTGGCCGTGAACCCGTACCAGCAGTGGATCAAGGCCACGGACAACGCGAACGCCAGGATCTTGATGACGGACAAGGCGATGTCGCCACCGTTGATGAAGGTGTGGAAGTAGTGGTTGAACGTCCCGAGCGGCTGGCCGAACACCACCGTCACCGAGACCTGGGTCGCGATGTAAGACCCGGCCAGGCCCAACAGGTACAGCGGGACGATCGCGACCATGGTGGCGACCACTCGGGTGGCGATCAGGTACTCGACCGGCGACAGCGCCATGGCCTCGAGGGCGTCGATCTCCTCGTGCGCCCGCATCGAACCGATCTGGGCGGTGAACCGGCACCCGACCTGGGAGGCGAGGGCGAGGGCGGCGATCAGGGGCGCCAGCTCGCGGGTGTTGACGACCGCCGAGACGAACCCGGTCAACGGGGACAGACCGATCGTCTCCAGCCCGTTGAAACCCTCGATGCCCAGCGACGTGCCGGCCGACAGCGAGAGCAGGACCATGACGCCGACGGTGCCGCCGCCGACCAGGATGGCTCCGGTGCCCCAGCAGATGTCGGCCAGCAGGCGGAAGGTCTCGTTCCGGTACGTGAACATGGCCGAGGGGATGGCTCGCAGCACCCGGAACGCGAACGTGGCCTGCGCCCCCAGCAGCGCGATCGCGTCAACCGTCCGGTCGACGGGCCGCACGGTGGTCATCAGGCGACTCTCTGTGGGACGAGAACCACGTACGCCTGGGTGATGGCGACGTTCACCACCGCCAGCACGATGACGCTGAGCACCACGCACTGGTTCACGGCATCGGCCACACCCTTCGGGCCACCCGTGGCGTGAAGACCCTTGTGGCACGCGATGATCATGGCCAGATAGCCGAAGATCATGGCCTTGCCCTCGGCGAGGATCAGGTCCGTGGGCTGGGCGAAGCTCGTGAACGACCCGATGTAGGCGCCCGAGCTGACGTCGCCGGTGCCGACGTTGAGCATGTAGCCGGCCGCCATGGCCGACAGCGCCACGACCACGTTGAGAAGAGCGCCCACCGTCACTGCCGCAGCGATGCGCGGTGCCACCAGGCGCTGGATCGGGTTGAGGCCCATGACGCGCATGGCGTCGACCTCCTCGCGGACCGTCTGGGAGCCGAGGCCCGCACACACGGCGGATCCGACCGCTCCCGCCATGAGCAGGGAGGTGACCAACGGAGCGCCCTGGCGCAGCACGCCGATGCCGTTGACCGCACCGGAGAAGGACGTTGCACCGATCTGCTGGGCCACCGCACCGACCTGGACGGCGACGATGACGCCGAACGGGATGGCGACCAGGATCGTCGGCAGGAAGGCCACGCGGGTCATGAACCAGGCCTGCTCGAAGAACTCCCGCCAGGAGAACCGCGCGCGCACGATGTCGACGACGACGAAGATCGAGGCCTGGATGGCCATGACGATCATCTCGCCGAACGTCTGCAGTCCGGCGTCCGCCTTGCCTCGCATGGCGTCGACAACCGGCAGCCGCGTCGAGGTCGACATGGGGGTCCCTCTTCCGATTTTCCTACCGATCGGTAGGATTGGGCCACGATAGGCAGTCACACTTGCGCTGTCAACGAGGGGAGGACCGCACATGTCACGCTCAGCAGCCGCTCCGCGTGCCGCCCATCTGGGGCCAGCGGTCCGCCGTCCTCTGGTGCTCGACGCAGCACTCGCCGTTTGGGCCGCTGAGGGCTACCGCGGCACGACCATGGCGGCCATCGCCGCACGGGCCGGCGTGAGCAAGCCGGTGCTCTATGAGTGCTACGCCAACAAGGACGATGTCCTGCGCGCGTTGCTCGACCGGGAGGAAGGCCTCCTGATGTCCGCAACGCAGGCGGCGCTGCCCGTCGACGACACGAAGGGACTGCGTGCCACCGTCGCGGCGGCCTACGAGGCGTTCTTCGACGCGGTGCTCGCGCACCCGGTGTCGTGGCGCATCGTCGTCGACGCCCAGCGGGTCATGCCCGCGGCGATCGAGAGCCGCTATCACCAGGCCCGGGAGCTCTTCGTCGCGCAGATCGCCGAGCTGGTGCGGCAGCTCACCCCCGCCGGCGACCAGCTCACCGACGCCGAGGCGTTCGTGGTCGCGTCGAACTTCGCCAGCCTGGCCGAGGACAATGCGTCCCTGCTGCTGCGCCAGGAACCGGGTCCGGACGCCTGGACATCGGCAGGACTCGCCGCGTTCGTCACCCGGGTCGCGCTCGACCGCTGGGCCTGACGCGTCAGCGCGCCTTGCGCGCCGTCACGAACCGTGGGCGATCGGCGAGGTCCGCGTGGTCGCGGACGTCGGCCCAGCGGCGGCCGAAGACCTCCGGCGCCGACTCCACCTGGACGTCGGCATGCTCGACGCCCACGACTCCCCCGGGCCTCAGCAGTCGCCACGCGGTCGCCTCGATCATCCGCATGGCGTCGAGCCCGTCCTCACCGGACCAGAGCGCCAGCTCCGGATCGTGGTCGCGCACCTCAGGCGCGACGCTCTCCCACGCGTCGAGCGGGATGTACGGCGGGTTCGACACCACGACGTCGACCCCGTCATCGAGGTCGGGGAACGCGTCGGCGGCATCACCCAGCCGGAGGTCGACCCCGGTGCCGGACAGGTTGCGCTGCGCCCACCCGTAGGCGGGCTCGTCGAGCTCGACGGCGTGGACCTGTACGCCCGGCACCTCATGGACGATCGCCAAAGCAATCGCGCCCGATCCGGTGCAGAGGTCGACCACGCGTGCCGGTTCCTTAGACGGTTGAAATTGCGCGACCTGGGCGGCTTGCTCGACCGCCCAACCGGTAAGCACCTCGGTCTCGGGCCGTGGGACGAAGACACCCGGACCCACTTCGAGGTCGACGAACCTGAACGCGGCAGACCCGGTGAGGTGCTGCAACGGCACCCGCCGGGACCGTGCCTCGATCAGCTCGGTGTAGGAGCGATGCTGCAGTTCATTGGGTCGTGCTGCCACCAGCAGCAACGATCGCGGCACACCAGTGACGTGCGACAGGAGCAGCTCGGCGTCCACGCGCGGCGACGCGACGCCGGCCTCGGCCAGCCGTGCCTCGGCGTCCGCCAGGAGGGCGCGCGCGTTCACGCGTTCTCGATGCTCGCGAGCCGCTCGGTGAGGTCGGCCTCCACGAGCGATTCGATGACGTCGTCGAGGGCGCCGTCCATCACCTGGTCGAGGTTGTAGGCCTTGAACCCGGTGCGGTGGTCGGACACGCGGTTCTCCGGGAAGTTGTACGTGCGAACGCGCTCGGACCGGTCGACCGTGCGCACCTGGGACTTGCGCGCGTCGGCGGTCTCGGCGTCGGCCGTGGCCTGCGCGGCGTCGAGGAGCCGGGCTCGCAGGATGCGCATGGCCTGCTCCTTGTTCTGGAGCTGGCTCTTCTCGTTCTGGCAGCTGACCACGATGCCGGTGGGCACGTGCGTGATGCGGACCGCCGAGTCGGTGGTGTTGACGCTCTGCCCGCCCGGGCCGGACGAGCGGAACACGTCGATGCGCAGGTCGGCGTCGTGGATCTCGACGTCGACGTCCTCGGCCTCGGGCATCACGAACACTCCGGCCGCGGAGGTGTGGATCCGGCCTTGGGACTCGGTCACCGGGACCCGCTGCACCCGGTGGACCCCGCCTTCGAACTTCAGCAGGGCAAACGGGGCCTCGCCGGGTTCGGGTGTGCCTTTGGCCTGGACCGACACGGTGACCGACTTGTAGCCACCCAGGGCCGACTCGGTGGCGTCGAGGATCTCGGTGCGCCACCCGCGCTGCTCGGCGTACCGCGAGTACATGCGCAGCAGGTCGCCGGCGAAGAGTGCCGACTCCTCGCCGCCTTCACCGCCCTTGATCTCGACGATGACGTCCTTGCCGTCGGAGGGATCGCGCGGCACGAGCAGGTGCTGAAGCCTCTCGGCGAGCGCAGGCAGACGTTCCTCGAGCGCCTCGATCTCGTCGTCGAGCTCGAGCTCGCGCGCCGCCTCGAGGTCGCCGCCCACCCGCTGCCACTCGCGGTAGGTGCGCAGCACGGCGGTCAGCTCGGCGTACCGCTGCCCGACCTTCTTGGCCTGCGCGGGATCGGCGTGCACGGCGGGATCCGCCATGCGCTGCTCGAGCTCGGCGTGCTCCTCGACGAGAGATTCCACGGCCTCGAACATGTGCTGCACTCCTCTCGGACGACGTGGGCAGACTGCATGCACACAAGGGGGCGCCGGTCCCTCCAGACGGAGTGGACCGGCGCCGTGCGGAAGCTACTTCTTGCCGTAGCGCTTCTCGAACCGGGCCACGCGGCCGCCGGTGTCGAGGATCTTCTGCTTGCCCGTGTAGAACGGGTGGCAGGCCGAGCACACCTCGGAGTGGATGACTCCCTCGGTGGCGGTGCTACGGGTGGTGAACGAGTTGCCGCAGGTACAGGTGACCTTGGTCTCGACGTACTCAGGATGGATGTCGCGCTTCATGAAGTCCTCTCGTGGGCGCTGGGTCGATCTGCGTCGCGGATCGTGAACCAGAACCAGGGATCAATGGTGCCAGATGGCACTCTGAACAGCGAAATCCGGGCCTCGGATATTCCTCACTCCGGAAGGAGGGCCTCGATGTCGTCGGCGATCTGCTCTGGCGTGGTGGTGCTGCCGTAGCGATTGACGACGTTGCCGTCGGGGTCGATCAGGAACTTGGTGAAGTTCCAGCGGATCTTGTTGCCGACCATGCCGCTCTTCTCCGAGCGGAGCCACTGGTAGAGCGGGTGGGCATCGCGACCGTTGACGTCGACCTTGGCGAACAGCGGGAAGGTGACCCCGAAGTTGCGCTCGCAGAACGTCGCGATCTCCTCTTCGTTGCCGGGCTCCTGGTGCCCGAACTGGTCGCACGGGAAGCCGAGCACGACCAGGCCACGGTCGACGTAGGTGCGGTAGAGATCCTCGAGGCCCTTGTACTGCGGAGTGAAGCCGCACTGCGAGGCCGTGTTGACGACGAGGATGACCTTGCCCTTGTAGTCGACGAGCTGGCGTTCGATGCCGTCGATGGACGTGGCCGAGAAGTCGTGAGCGGATGTCATGACGTCGAGCCTACGGGGGGCGTGCCAGCGTCGCCGGGCAACTCACGGTCGCCACGGACGCAGCCGTGGCCACCAGCCGGGCACAGAGCTGCGGTACCGATCGAACGACTCGCCGTAGGTCCGGCGCAGGGTCGGCTCCTCGTACCCGGTGACGAACGACACGACTGCGACCAGGAAGATGCCGAGCCAGACCAGCATGCCGACGCTGCGGAAGATCACGACCTGACCGGCGATCATCGAGGCGACCGCGAGGTACATCGGGTTCCGCACGTATCGGTACAGGCCCCCGACGACGAGCTCCTGCGTCGGGGCGACCGGAGCCGGAGTGCCGCGACCCTCGCGGACGAACTGGACGAACGCGGCCACGGCCACGGCGAGTCCGGCCAGCACCACGACGCCGCCGGCGACGTCGAGGACCCCGATGGGGTCGCGATGACGCCATCCGGTGAGCAGCCACGGCACCAGCCCAGCCGTCGAGCCGGGCGCGAGGACGAAGAAGACCGCGGATCCGAATGCGGCGCGCTTCATCGAGTCAGGGCCCAGCCGACAGCGTCAGTCGTCGCTGTCGGTGGTGCCCTGCGGCATCGTCTTGTTGATCGACATGAGGAACTCGAGGTTCGTGGTCGACTTCTTGAGCCGATCGAGCATGAGCTCGAGCCCCTGCTGGCCCTCGAGACCGGAGAGCAGGCGGCGCAGCTTCCAGACGACGGCGAGCTCGTCCTTGGCCATGAGCAGCTCTTCACGACGGGTGCTCGTGGCGTCGACGTCGATGGCCGGGTAGATGCGCTTGTCGGCGAAGTCGCGGCGCAGTCGCAGCTCCCAGTTGCCGGTGCCCTTGAACTCCTCGAAGATCACTTCGTCCATGCGCGAGCCGGTCTCGACCAGCGCGGTGGCGAGAATCGTCAACGATCCGCCGTCCTCGATGTTGCGAGCGGCGCCGAAGAACTTCTTGGGCGGGTACAGCGCCGAGGAGTCGACGCCACCGGACATGATGCGTCCGCTGGCCGGAGCGGCCAGGTTGTAGGCGCGGCCGAGCCGGGTGATGCCGTCGAGCAGCACCACGACGTCGTGGCCGAGCTCGACGAGACGCTTGGCGCGCTCGATGGCCAGCTCGGCGACCGTGGTGTGGTCGGTGGCGGGACGGTCGAACGTCGAGGAGATGACCTCGCCCTTGACGGTGCGCTGGAAGTCGGTGACCTCCTCCGGACGCTCGTCGACGAGGACGATCATCAGGTGGCACTCGGGGTTGTTGGCGGTGATCGCGTTGGCGATGGCCTGCATGATCATCGTCTTGCCCGCCTTGGGCGGGGAGACGATGAGACCGCGCTGGCCCTTGCCGACGGGGGCCATGATGTCGATGATCCGGCCGGCCATGGCGGCCTGGTCGGTCTCGAGTCGCAGTCGCTCCGACGGGTAGAGCGGCGTCAGCTTGGAGAACTCGACGCGCTTCTTGGCCTCGTCGATCGTCATGCCGTTGACCGAGTCGACCCGCACCATCGGGTTGAACTTCTCCTTGCGCTCGCCCTCACGCGGCTGACGCACCTGGCCGACGACGGCGTCACCCTTGCGGAGGCCCCACTTGCGGACCATCGAGAGGGAGACGTAGACGTCGTTCTCGCTTGGTAGGTAGCCCGTGGTGCGCACGAACGCGTAGTTGTCGAGGATGTCGAGGATGCCGGCCGCCGGCACGAGGACGTCGTCCTCGCTGTAGGTGGGCTCACCCTCGGGGCCGCGGTTGCCGCGGTTGCGGCCGCGCCGGTTGCGGCGACGACCGCCGCCACCGCCGAAGTCGTCGTCGTCGCGGTTGCCTCCGCCTTGGTTGGCACCGCCTTGGCCGCCTTGGTTGCCCTGGTTGCCGCCTTGGTTACGGTCCTGGTTGCGGCCGCCGCCACCCTGGTTGCGGTTTCCTCCGCCGCCCTGGTTGCGATTGCGTCCGCCGTCGTTCTTCTGGTCGTCCTTGGGGCCGTCGTCCTTCTTCGGCTCGTCCTTGGCGTCGTCCTCTTGGACGTGGACTTCTCGTCGACGTCGGGCGCGCTGGCCTTGTCGTCCTGATCGGCCTTGGACTCCTTGGCGGAGTCAGCGCTCGAGCTCTTGGACTTGGTGGTGGCCTCGCCCTGGGCGGCCTTGATCGCGTCGATCAGCTCGCCCTTGCGCATCTTGGAGGCGCCGGAGATGTCGAGTCCCCCGGCGATCTCCTGGAGCTCGGCGAGGACTTTGCCCCCCAACCCGCCAGTGCTGCGGCGCGGAGCGGACGCGGTGTCACTCTTGGGAGCGGCCTGCTCTGGCTGCTCGGCAGCGGACGACTGTGCTGTATTTGGCTGCTCCGCAGCGGGGGGCTGGGTGCTGGTGTCTGTCACGTATTTTCCTTTGCTGAGGCACGCATCGTCCGGTGGTACCGGTGCTTAGGGATGCCGCCTCGTCACAGGCTGGAGCCCGCGCAGCGGGCTGAGTGAATGAAACGTGTCGGGGAGATGGACTCAACTCCGACTCGCCAACTGTAACACCACAGAGCGGCCCGACATTCCACTGCTCGCATGTGCGTCACGGAGTCAGGACGTGGGCTCCCCGTGGCTCGACGTCGAGCTCGTAGGCGACCCAGCCGTCCGGGACGACGCCGTCGAGTCCGCGTCCGAACGCGAGCACCGTGGGGCCGGCGCCGGAGATGACCGCCGGGACCCCGGCCGACCGCAGCCCCTGCACCAGCTCGTACGAGGCGGGCATCGCCTTGGCGCGATACGACTGGTGCAGGAAGTCCTCGGTGGCGGCCAGCAGGTGGGTGGGGTCGCCGGTGAGCGCGCCGACAAGGAGAGCGGCACGGGCGGTGTTGGCGGCCGCATCGCGGTGCGGAACGCGGTCCGGCAGGAGGTTGCGTGCCTCTTCGGTCGCGACCGGCTCGGGTGGTACCAGCACCGTCACCCTGGCGATGACGTCGAGCCGCTGCACGGAGGCAACCGCACCGTCGAGCCAGGCGATCGTGAACCCGCCGAACATCGCCGCCGCCACGTTGTCCGGGTGGCCCTCGAGGTCGGACGCGAGCTGGTAGGCGCCGGCATCGTCGAGCTGCTCGTCGCCGCCCTCCACCAGCGCCCGCGCCAGCACGATGCCGCCGACGATCGCGGCCGACGACGACCCCAGGCCGCGGGCGTGCGGGATGGCGTTGTCACAGGTCAGGCGCAGGCCCGCTGGCCGCTCGCCGAGGAGGTCGAAGGCCGCGTCCATGGCGCGGACCACGAGATGGGAGCGATCGCGCGGAAGGTCGTCGGCACCCGCGCCACGCACGTCGACCTCGAGGCCGTCATCGAGCACCTCGGCCTCGAGCCGGTCGCGCATCGTCAGCGCGAGCCCGAGCGTGTCGTAGCCGGGACCGAGGTTGGCGGCGGACGCAGGCGTGCGGACCGCGACCGGCCCCGTGATCATCATTCGGGGCCCGCCGCGAAAGTGCGCCCGGCCCAAGACTCCCAAGGCGCGGTGACGACGCACGAGGGCGCAGTTTCGTGGGGACTTTTCATGCGAGGCCAGCGACCGCGGCGGCCTCGCGCACGTCGACATCGATCACCGAGTCGACGACAGAGTCGATGCCGGCCATGGCGGTGTCGACGTCCTTCAGTCCGTGGCCGGTGACGGTGACGGTGATCGTGAGCCCGGGCTCGACGTCACCGGCTTCGACCGCCTTGAGCAAGCCGGCGACGCCGGCAGCGGAGGCGGGCTCGACGAAGACCCCTTCGCGCGAGCTCAGCTCTCGCTGCGCGGTCAGGATCTGCTCGTCGGTGACCGAGTCGATCCGGCCACCGGAGTCGTCGCGTGCAGATTCCGCAAGCAGCCAGGACGCCGGGTTGCCGATCCGGATGGCCGAGGCGACGGTCTGCGGGTCCGCGACGGGCTCGCCGATGACGAGCGGCGCGGCGCCCTCGGCCTGGTACCCCCACAGCTGCGGGGTTCGAGCGGCGAGGCCTGCCTTCTCGTACTGCTTGAACCCGATCCAGTAGGCCGAGATGTTGCCGGCGTTGCCGACCGGCAGGACGTGCACGTCGGGAGCGTGGTCGAGCGCGTCGATGATCTCGAACGCGGCCGTCTTCTGACCCTGCAAGCGCATGGGGTTGACCGAGTTGACCAGCGCGACTTCGTACTGCTCGGCCAGCTCGCGACAGATCTGCAGGCACTCGTCGAACCCACCCCTGACCTGCACGACCTCGGCTCCGTGCATGACCGACTGCGCCATCTTGCCGGCGGCGATCCGGCCGTGCGGCACCAGCACGATCGGCGTGAGCCCGGCTCGCGCGGCGTAGGCCGTCATCGACGCGGACGTGTTGCCGGTGGAGGCGCACACGACCGCCTTGGCACCTTCGCCGGCAGCCGCCGAGATGGCCAGGGTCATGCCGCGGTCCTTGAACGAGCCGGTGGGGTTGTCGCCCTCGACCTTGAGCCAGACGTCGCCGCCGACGAGCCCGGACAGCCACGCCGAGTGCACGAGCGGCGTGCCGCCTTCACCCAGGGTGACGACAGGCGTGTGCTCGTCGACCGGCAGCCACTCCCGGTACTCCTCGATGACGCCCCGCCACTGATGCGCACCATGGGCCGGCCACTCCTCCGCCATCAGGAGACCCCCTCGACCCGCATGACCGAGGAGACGTCGCGCACCATGTCGAGCCCGCGCAACGCCGCGACGGTGGCCGACAACGCGGCGTCGTCGGCCTCGTGGGTGACGATGACGAGCTGGGCGTCGGAGCCGTGGCCCTCCTGACGCACCGTCTTGATGGAGACGCCGTACTCGGCGAACGCCTGCGCAACGGTGGCGAGCACGCCGGCACGGTCGTCGACGTCGATGGCGATGTGGTACCTCGTGCGGGCCTGCCCCATGTCGAGCACCTCGAGCTCGGCGTGGGTCGACTCGCCGGGCCGGTGACGCCGCGGACGCGGTTGCGGGCCACCGACACGACGTCGCCGAGCACGGCGCTCGCGGTGGGCGCGCCACCGGCGCCGGGACCGTAGAACATCAGCTGGCCGGCCGACTCGCTCTCGACGAACACGGCGTTGTAGGCGCCACGGACGCTGGCGAGCGGGTGGCTGTCCGGGATCATCGCCGGGTGCACGCGGGCCGAGATGGCCGGGCCGTCAGGGGTGTCGATCTTCTCGCAGATCGCCAGCAGCTTGACGACGCAGCCCATCTCGCCCGCCGAGGCCACATCGGCCGCGGTGACGTCGGTGATGCCTTCGCGATGCACGTCGCCGATCGAGACCCGGGTGTGGAACGCGAGTCCGGCCAGGATCGCCGCCTTGGAGGCGGCGTCGAATCCCTCGATGTCGGCGGTGGGATCCGCTTCGGCGTAGCCGAGTCGCTGCGCCTCGTCGAGCGCCTCGGCGAAACCCGCGCCCGTGGTGGTCATGGCGTCGAGGATGAAGTTCGTGGTGCCGTTGACGATGCCGAGCACGCGCTCGACCGCGTCGCCGGCCAGCGACTCGCGCAAGGGGCGCACGATCGGGATGGCTCCGGCCACGGCAGCCTCGAAGGCGAGATCGCGTTCGGCCTTCTCGGCGGCCTCGTAGAGCGTGGCGGCGTCCTCGGCGAGGAGGGCCTTGTTGGCGGTGACGACGGACGCGCCGTGCTCGAGCGCGCTCAGGATGAGCTCGCGGGCCGGCTCGATGCCGCCGATGACCTCGATGACGACGTCGATGTCGCCCCGGGAAACAAGGCCGGCGGCGTCGGTGGTGAAGAGCTCGCTCGGCACGTCGAGGTCGCGCTCACGCTCGAGCCGGCGCACCGCGATGCCGGCGAGCTCGAGCGGCGAACCGACTCGCTGGGCCAGTTCGGACGCGTCGCGGGTGAGCAGGCGCGCGACCTCGGTGCCCACGACACCGCAGCCCAGAAGGGCGACCCGCAGGGGTCGCTCGAGGCCATGTGCACTGCTGGAAGGCGAAACGCTCACCGACCAAGCGTATCGGCGCGACGCCACGTCCCGGGGACGCATAGCCCGGGACCACGTACCGTCGTTGCATGAGCCGAACGGCCGGGCCACGCCCGAGCCGCCCACCACGCCCGATGCGAAAGGTCCCGAACGCCGATGCCTAGCCTGCGGAAGCCCGGTCTCTCCAGGCCAACCCTCATGGCGTTGGTGGTCGTGATCACTGGGGTCCTGGCCATGCTGGTGGCGCTGCTCAGCGGTTCGAGCGACTCCAACAGCGACAATCCGGCGCAGGCCAGCAACCGCAAGGACATCGAGCCGGTCGCCCCGATCGACCCGCAGGACGACAACCGTCCAGAAGCCGAGTGTCGACGAGCCCTTGGACCTGGGTGACCCGTTCGCTGTCAGCTTCGGCAAGTCGGGCCTTCGGAAGGTCAACTTCAGCGATCACGGGCAATGGCGCCGTGAACTTCTCGGTCTCCTATCGGGACCACAAGGGCGATGACAAGCGCCAGATCAACGGGTCGTACTCGAAGACCCGCAAGGTCAGGGGCAGGTATCCCTTGATCGCTGCTCGCGGTCCAGCTCCCGCCCGAAGACTCCCAGGAGGTGCGACCCGGGCCACGTGCACGGATCACCATCGACGGAGTCGAGGTCGACAAGAAGTCGACGACCAAGGCGGGTTACCTGCTGTTCTGCATCGCCTGATCCTTGCGTGTCAGACCTCACGTAAACTTGAGGTCTGGAGGTGGGATCCATGTCGAACATCGCCATGCGGCAACGCGAGCTCACGCCGGGCGAGCTCGCCGAACGGGCCGGGGTGACGGTCTCGGCACTGCACTTCTACGAGCGCGAGGGCCTGATCAGCAGCCGTCGCACGACCGGCAACCAGCGGCGCTACCACCGCGACGTCCTCCGCCGCGTCGCGTTCGTGCGGTTCTCCCAGCGGCTCGGCATCTCGTTGCACGACATCGGCACGGCGCTGGACTCCCTGCCGCCGGGGCGCACCCCGACCGCGGAGGACTGGTCCCGGCTCTCCGAGCGCTGGCGCAGCGACCTCGACGACCGCATCACGCGGCTGCAGAACCTGCGCGACAACCTCGACGGCTGCATCGGCTGCGGCTGCCTCTCGCTGCAGACCTGCGCGATCTACAACAACGAGGACGCCCTCGCGAGCCTCGGCCCGGGCCCGCGACGCGGGCTTGAGACCAGCTAACCCTGGTCGAGCGCGAGCAGGTCGTCCTCGGTCTCGCGGCGCAGCAACAGGCGGGCCTCGCCGTCGCGGACGGCCACGACGGCCGCACGGGGCACGTGGTTGTAGTTGCTGGCCAGGGATCGGCAGTACGCACCCGTGCCCGGAACCGCGAGGAGGTCGCCGGCACGCACATCGCCGGGCAGGTACTCGTCCTTGACCACGATGTCGCCGGCCTCGCAGTGCTTGCCGACCACGCGGCTCAGCACCGCCGGCGCGTCCGACGACCGCGACGCGAGCGTGCACGAGTAGTCGGCGCTGTAGAGCGCGGTGCGGATGTTGTCGCTCATCCCGCCGTCGACCGAGACGTAGCGCCGGGAGGCGCCGCCGTCGAGCGCGACCTCCTTGATGGTGCCGACCTCGTACAGCGTGAACGTGGACGGACCCGCGATGGCCCGGCCGGGCTCGACCGACAACCGCGGGATCACGAGGTCCATCGCGGCGCACTCGTCGTCGACGATCTTGCGCAGGCCTCGGGCCAGGTCTTCGGGCGTGGACGGGTCGTCCTGGGTCGTGTAGGCGATGCCGAACCCGCCGCCCAGGCCGAGCTCGGGGAGCTCCACGCCGAGCGTCCCGGCGATGTCGGCGTGCAGCTGCAGCACCCGCCGCGCCGCCACCTCGAAGCCGTCGGTGACGAAGATCTGCGATCCGATGTGCGAGTGCAGGCCGAGCAGGCGCAGACCCGGCTCGGCCAGGACGCGGCGCACCGCCGCGAGGGCGTCACCCCCGGTGATCGAGAAGCCGAACTTCTGGTCCTCGTGCGACGTGGAGATGTACTCGTGCGTGTGCGCCTCGACGCCGGCAGTGACCCGCACCATGACGGGTGCCTCGACGCCGAGCTCCGCGGTGAGCGCCGCGAGCCGGTCGATCTCCTCGGCGGAGTCGACGATGATGCGGCCGACACCCGCCTCGAGCGCGCGGCGGAGCTCATCAGACGACTTGTTGTTGCCGTGCAGCCCGATGCGGGCCGGCGGGAACTCCGCGCGCAGCGCGACGGCCAGCTCACCGCCCGTGCACACGTCGAGGCTCAGGCCCTCCTCGGCGATCCACCGCGCGGTCGCGACGCACAGGAACGCCTTGCCCGCGTAGTAGACCTCGGCACCCTCGAACGCGTCGCGGAACGCCCGGGCGCGAGCGCGGAAGTCGTCCTCGTCGACGACGTAGACCGGCGTGCCGAACTCGGCCGCCAGGTCGGGAGCGGACTCCCCCGCCACCGTGAGCACGCCGTCGACCTTGGAGACGCCGGCAGCCCACAGGTGCGGAACCAGCTGGTCGGCGTCCTCGGGCACGCGCAGCCACGCGGGTCCGCGGTCGCCGGCCTGGCCGTGCAGTGCTCCTGCCTCGTGCGATCGCATGTCGGCTCCTCTACATCCGCTCGGGTGCGCCGACGCCGAGCAGCGACAGACCGTTGGCGAGCACCTGGCGCGTGGCGGCGACGAGGACGAGGCGGGCCCGGTGCAGGTCGGTGGTCTCCTCGTCGCCCTGCGGCAGCACTCGGCAGGTGTCGTAGAACTTGTGGAACAGCGAGGCGGTGTCCTCGAGGTAGCGCGAGACGCGGTGCGGCTCGCGCAGCTCGGCCGCCCGCGCCACCACGCGCGGGTACTCGGCGAGGGCCCGCAGCAGGTCGCCCTCGCGATCGGTGGACAGCAGGCTCGGGTCGAACGCGTCGACGTCGACCAGCACGCCGAGGTCGGCGGCGTTGCGCATGATGCTCGCGAGACGCGCATGGGCGTACTGGACGTAGTAGACCGGGTTGTCGTTGCTCTTGCTGGTCATCTCGGCGACGTCGAGCGTGAGCGGCGAGTCGACCGGGTACCGGATCAGCGTGTAGCGCAGCGGGTCGACGCCGATGAGGTCGATCAGCTCGCGCAAGCGTGACCAGGGTGCCGGCGCGCTTGGACAGCTTCAGCTCCACGCCGTTCTGCATGATCTTGACCATCTGGCCGATGAGCACCTGGAGCTGATCGCCGGGGGTGTCGCCGACGCAGGCGGCCATCGCCGAGAGCCGGCCGACGTAGCCGTGGTGGTCGGCCCCGAGCAGGTAGATGCACGGGTCGAAGCCCCGCTCGCGCTTGTCGACGTAGTAGGCGGTGTCGGACGCGAAGTAGGTGAGCTCGCCGTCGGAGCGGACGATCACCCGGTCCTTGTCGTCGCCGAAGTCGGTGGTGCGCATCCAGGTGGCGCCGTCCTGCTCGAAGACGTGGCCGAGCTCCTTCAGCTTGGCGAACCCGTGCTCGAAGGCGTCGGACTCGTGCAGCGAGTGCTCGGAGAACCAGACGTCGAAGTGCGTGTGCATCTCCTCGAGCTCGGCTCGCTGCTCGGCGAGCTGGATCTCGTAGCCGACGTCACGGAACATGCCACTCTGCTCGTCGTCCGGTTGCTCGAGCACGAGGGGCGCCTGCGCGACGACCCGGTCGGCGAGCTCCTTGACGTACTCGCCGTGGTAACCGTCCTCAGGAGGTTCCTCGCCATGGGCACGGGCCATGAGGGACGCGCCGAACTTGTCCATCTGGGCACCGCGGTCGTTGATGTAGAACTCGCGGGTGACGGATGCCCCGGTGGCCTCGAGCACCCGGGCGATCGCGTCGCCGACGGCGGCCCAGCGGGTGTGGCCGAGGTGCAGCGGACCCGTGGGGTTGGCGCTGATGAACTCGAGGTTGATGCTGCGGCCGGCGTTCACGTCGCTCGTGCCGTAGGCCTCACCGGCCCGCACGACGTCGGCCGCGACGACGCCCTGGGACCCGGCGGCGACCCGAACGTTGAGGAAGCCGGGCCCGGCGACCTCGACCGAGGCGATGTCGGGATGCTCGGTCAGCCGGTCGGCGAGCTTCGTGGCGAGGTCTCGCGGGTTGAGTCCGGCTCGCTTGCCGAGCTGGAGCGCGACGTTCGTGGCATAGTCGCCGTGCTCCTTGACCTTCGGGCGCTCCACCAACACCTGCGACGGGGCGCCGTCGGGCAGGTCGACGACGCCCGCGGACACCAGGTCCGTGAGGGCGGCGACGAACACGTCGGAGAGCTGCTCGGGGGTCACCGGCTGCAGCCTATCGGGAGGCGACCTCGTCGGCGCCGCTCGGCGACGACGTCGTTCACGGTCGAGACCAGGTCGTCCGGATCGAACGGCTTGGTGACGTAGGCGTCGACTCCGGCCCGCAGTCCGCGCTGGACGTCGGCCGGGTGGTTCTGGGTCGTGACCATCACGACGCCGATGCCGGCGGTGCGCGGATCCGACCGGATCGCCGCGGCGGTCGCCACCCCGTCCTGCCTGGGCATCATCACGTCGACAGTGATGACGTCGGGGAGCGTGTCGACCTCCGCCAGGTACGCGAGGCAGTCGACTCCGTCGACGGCCTCCTCGACATCGAATCCCGCGAGCTCCAGGTTGGTGCGGATCAGGAGTCTGATGGATGGTGCGTCGTCGACGACCAGCACTCTGGGCACATCATGCACCGTAGTGCGTTGCGGTAGGCTCGCACCGCACTTGGCCGGATGCCGGACGTCCTCGTGTGGTCGAGAGGCCCCCGTAGCTCAGGGGATAGAGCACCGCCCTCCGGAGGCGGGAGCGCAGGTTCGAATCCTGCCGGGGGCGCTTAGAAAGACTTGAGATTTCCTCGCAACTCCCCGGCGCCCAGGATTCGGGGAGGAGGGCGCTTGCGCCCGACGGAGTCCTGCCGGAGACGCCATCGTGGTTCGACCGGGCCGTGGATCAGACCGGGATCAGGCGCCGGCCGGTGACCTGGGTCGGGTCGATCCGCAGGACGAGCAGGCGGGGCCCCTCTGGCCACGGGTAGGGCATGTCCTTGGCATCAGGGAGTTCGGCGAAGGGCACCATGGCGACTCTCCCCCGCACCACGACGCTCCAGCCGACTTCGTTGAACTCGTCGACCTCGTCGACCTCGAACGCCACCGCACCTTCCGTGGCATGAGCGGACAGGCGGCTCGAGGGCAAGGTGGCGATGTACACGGCGCCGTCGTGCATCGAGTAGTTGACGGGTAGCACGACCAAGCCATCCAGGTCGGTGAAGGCGATCCGCCCGACCTGCCGGCTGTCGAGCATCTCGAGGCACTCGTCGCGGGGAATGTCCCGCAGGTGAGCCTTGAACCAGTGATTGGTGGTGTACATGAAATCGACCCTTCTCTACGTGCTCCAGTCGGAGGAGAGCCGGATCGCCAGGCTTCCATCCGGCGTCTCGTCCATCATCGGGCTGGACGGTCCCGTCCCGGCCGCGCACGTACTCGCCCGTGTCAGCTCGGCCAGACAGGACGGACGTGGCGATCGAGACGATGACGACAGCACCCATCGAGGCGCGCGCGGGGGTCGCACGCGGATGGATGGTGTCCTTCTCATCGTCGGCTCCCTTCCTGATCGCCACGTCACGTACCACGAGAATCGCTGGTGCCGAGGGTCTGGTGCAGAGTCATTCGACCACCACGAGTCCGGACCAAAGACCTGGTCGATGGGGACGCACGCCCCGAAGGCGCACAGCATCGCGCAGGCTCGACCAGCTCCACGGCGTTCCGGCTGCGAGAAGGCGAGCGCTCGACGGATTCCTGCAGCGCGTCCATCAGGTGCCGTGCAGGCGTTTCCCGGTCGCGCTAGCGTCGTCCCAACACCGCGACGAAGGGAACGACATGCCCACACGTACCGCCCGCACCGCCTGGGACGGCGGATTCATGGACGGATCCGGTCAGGTCGAGCTCACGAGCTCGGGGCTGGCCACGTTCGACGTGTCGTGGCCCAAGCGGGTCGACGACGACAACAGCCGACACGACCACGCCGGAAGAGCTCGTCGGCGCAGCGCACTCCGCCTGCTACTCGATGGCCCTGACGAAGGAGCTCGAGGACAGCGGTGCCACGCCGGGCTCGCTCGACGTCACCGCGGACGTCAGCTTCGGCCCGGATCCGAACGGCGGCATGAAGATCACCGGCATCGCCCTGACCGTGCGAGGCAAGGCCGACGGGATCGACGCGGCCGGCTTCGAGGAGGCGGCCAACGCCGCCAAGACCGGATGCCCGGTCAGCAAGGCCCTCGGCGGAACCGACATCACCGTCGACGCGGCACTCGAATCCGCCTGACGGCGAGCCTCAGCGGGGCAGCTTGGCCTCGAGGAACCTGAGGAGGTCCGCCATCATCCTGGCCGGTGCTGGCCACGAGGAAATGGTCGACGTCGTCGTACGCCAGCAAGTAGCGATCGGCGTTGAAGTTCGTCGACCGGGCTCGGAGCGTCTTTCCAGGAGAGTTCATCGCAGCCAGGGTGGAGGTTCGGAGACGACGTTGCCGGAGGTGCCGATCCGATACGCCTCGAAGCCGCCGAACTTGTTGACCAGGGAACAGGACTTGCTGCACCGGCACGATCGTGTCCGCGACGCCGTGCAGCATGATGAACGGCTTGCCCCATTCGGCGATCTTCTTCGGGTCAGGAGATCGCTCTGCGTATCGCTTCGGATACTGCGCGACCGTGCCACCGATGGCCTCCTCGACCTTGTCCACTAGGTTCTTCCTGATCTGCCGGAGCACCGGCCCCGTCGGGCGGCCGATTCAACGAGCGCTTGATTGAGCGCATCAGGGTGTTCCAGTCAGCCGGACCCGCGATCGTGGCGGCCAGGTCGACGTCGGCGCCCCTCTCGACGGCTCTGGACGTGATGCAGCCGCCGTGTGAGACCCCGAGCATGGCGACGCGATCCGATTCGGCGTAGGGCTGCTTGCGCACCACCTCGATCATGGCCAGCACGTCATCGACCTCACCCAGGCACACCTCGATTCGCCATCGGATCCGTCCTCGCCGCGATAGCCCGACTCGGCCACGACCCACCCGGACCTGGCTGAGTTCGCACAGAGCCCGTTCGGGCCGTCCAGTCGGGAATGCCGCCGAATCCGCCATGGTTCGAGATCAGCACCGGGTGACGCCCGCTGACTCGCCGGGCGGCAGACCTGGCCCTGGATGGTGAGATCGCCGGACCGATACGGGACCCGCTCGATGATGACGTCGGGCCGGTCCTGCGTCGTCTTGACGGAGAGCCATCCCGGCCGCTCCGTGGCCTTCTTCGACGGCGTCGGGGGGTCGGAGAAGCAGCCGGACATCGTCACCAGCGCGACGAGCAGGCAGCACCCCAGAGCGAGAGTCGTGTTCGGTGGGATCGCATGGTGCGACAACGATAGTTGGGCCGACCCGACGCTCAGAGCCGTCCACGGTGGCGTGCCTTGGCGACCGGTTCCACGACCGCGCGCCAGCGCGGGAGTCGGTGCGTCAACCTGCCTGATAAACACTGGCGTGTCGCGCTACGCTGAGGAGCGTATTCACCCCCGCAGGAGCACTGAACGGAAGAGGCGATCGAGGGCCGTGGCCGAGACCTCACAAGACTCATCAACCCCCGACTTCGGCACCAATCAGTGGCTCGTCGAGGAGATGTACGACCGGTACCAGCAAGACCCCACCTCGGTCGACGACTCCTGGGTGACGTTCTTCGAGAACGGCAACGTCCCGTCCGACAACGGCCGCCCCGCTCCCGAACCCACCCACCAGAAGGCCCAGAAAACGGCACAGCCCGAACCCGCCGCCAAGGCCACGTCCGAGAAGAAGGCCGAACCGCAGGCTGAGGAGAAGCCCGAGCCCAAGGCCGAACCTGCCCAGAAGAAGGAAGAACCCGAGGCCCAACAGACGGCAGAGCCGAAGGCAGAACCGGAGGCGAAGAAGGAATCGGCTCCGGCCGCGAAGAGCGAGCCCGTGAAGCCCGACTCCGACCAGGCCAAGAAGGACGCCGACTCCGAGCCGCCCCAGCCCGAGAAGAAGGCGGGCGATCCGGGCACCGTCGAGAAGGTCGCGATGAAGGGCGCCGCAGCCCGCACGGTCCAGAACATGGACACCAGCCTCACGGTCCCCACCGCCACCAGCGTCCGGGCCGTGCCGGTCAAGCTGCTCTTCGACAACCGCACCGTCATCAACAACCACCTGAGGCGCGCACGAGGCGGCAAGGTCTCGTTCACCCACATCATCGGCTACGCCGTCGTCAAGGCGCTCACCGCGATGCCGGAGATGAACACCGGTTTCGAGGTGGTCGACGGCAAGCCCAACCAGCTGAAGCCCGAGCACATCAACTTCGGGCTCGCGATCGACCTGCAGAAGCCCAACGGCACCCGCCAGCTCGTGGTGCCCTCGATCAAGGCCGCGGAGAAGATGGGCTTCGCCGAGTTCTGGCAGGCCTACGAGACGATGGTCCGCAAGGCCCGCGACAACAAGCTCGAGGTCGCCGACTTCATGGGCACCACCGCCAGCCTCACCAACCCGGGCGGCATCGGCACCAACCACTCCGTGCCGCGGCTCATGTCCGGCCAGGGCGTCATCGTCGGCGTCGGCTCGATGGACTACCCGCCGGAGTTCCAGGGCGCATCCGAGTACACGATCGCCCAGATGGCGGTCTCGAAGATGATGACGCTCACGTCCACCTACGACCACCGCGTCATCCAGGGCGCGCAGTCCGGTGAGTTCCTGCGCCGCATCCACGAGCTGCTGCTCGGCGAGGAGGGCTTCTACGACGAGCTCTTCCGGGCACTCCGCATCCCCTACGAGCCCATCCGCTGGGCCCAGGACATCGCCGTCAGCCACGACGACGAGGTGCACCGCCAGGCCCGCGTGCTGGAGATGATCCACGCCTACCGGGTTCGCGGCCACCTGATGGCCGACACGAACCCGCTGGAGTACCGGCAGCGCAGCCACCCCGACCTCGACACCGCCTCGCACGGCCTCACCCTGTGGGACCTCGACCGCGAGTTCGCCACCGGATCGTTCTCGAGCCAGTCCGGCAAGCGGTTCATGAAGCTGCGCGAGATCCTCGGCGTCCTGCGCGACTCCTACTGCCGCACCATCGGCCTGGAGTACATGCACATCCAGGACCCGGCCGAGCGCAAGTGGCTGCAGGACCGCATCGAGATCGGCCACACGAAGCCGCCCCGCGAGGAGCAGCTGCGCATCCTGCTCAAGCTCAACCAGGCCGAGGCGTTCGAGACGTTCCTGCAGACCAAGTTCGTCGGGCAGAAGCGGTTCAGCCTCGAGGGCGGCGAGACCACGGTGCCGCTGCTCGATGAGATCTGCGAGGCCGCCGCGGGCGACGGCCTCGACGAGGTCTGCATCGGCATGGCCCACCGCGGCCGGCTGAACGTGCTGGTCAACATCGCCGGCAAGAATCCCGGCCAGGTGTTCCGGGAGTTCGAGGGCAACATCGACCCCCGCACCGTGCAGGGCTCCGGCGACGTCAAGTACCACCTCGGCGTCGAGGGCGAGTTCACCGCCGACAACGGCGACAAGATCAAGGTGTCGGTCGCGGCCAATCCGTCGCACCTCGAAGTCGTCGATCCCGTCCTCGAGGGCATCACCCGCGCCAAGCAGGACCGGCTCAACCGCGGCGCGGAGTACCCGGTGCTCCCTCTGCTGGTGCACGGCGACGCCGCGTTCGCCGGCCAGGGCGTGGTCGCCGAGACCCTCAACCTCTCTCAGCTCCGGGGCTACCGCACCGGCGGCACGATCCACGTCATCGTCAACAACCAGGTCGGCTTCACCACGGCGCCGTCGTCGTCGCGCTCGTCGGTCTACTGCTCCGACGTGGCGAAGATGATCCAGGCGCCGATCTTCCACGTCAACGGCGACGACCCCGAGGCCTGCATCCGCATCGCGCGACTGGCCTACGAGTACCGCAAGGAGTTCAACAAGGACATCGTCATCGACCTCGTCTGCTACCGCCGCCGGGGTCACAACGAGGGCGACGACCCCAGCTTCACCCAGCCGCTGATGTACGACACGATCAACGCCAAGAAGTCGGTCCGCAAGCTCTACACCGAGGCTCTCGTCGGACGTGGCGACATCACCCTGGAGGAGGCCGAGGAAGCACTGGCCGACTACCAGTCACAGCTCGAGCGCAACCTCAAGGACGTCAAGGAAGCCTCGACCCCGGACGACTACACCCGAACCCCGGAGTACCCCACCAAGCCCGAGTCCGGCGAGCTCGTCACCGCGGTCACGCCCGAGATGCTCAAGGCGGTCGCCGACTCGTACACCAGCGTGCCGGACGGGTTCACGGTGCACCCGAAGGTGCTGCCGCAGCTGCAACGCCGCGCGGCCTCGATCACCGCCGGCCCGATCGACTGGGGCACCGGCGAGATCATCGCGCTCGGATCGCTGCTGGTCGACGGCCGCCCGGTCCGGCTGGCGGGTCAGGACACGCGACGTGGCACGTTCTCATCGCGCTTCGCCACCATCATCGACCGCCAGAACGCGGCCGAGTGGACGCCGCTGTCGCACATCGAAGAAGACCAGGCCACGTTCTACATCTACGACTCCTTGCTGAGCGAGTACGCCGCCCTCGGCTTCGAGTACGGCTACTCGGTGGCCCGGCCGGAGGCGCTGACGATGTGGGAGGCGCAGTTCGGCGACTTCATCAACGGCGCGCAGTCCGTCATCGACGAGTACATCTCCGCCGGCGAGACGAAGTGGGGCCAGAAGTCGGGCGTGGTGCTGCTGCTGCCGCACGGCTACGAGGGCCAGGGGCCCGACCACTCGTCGGCCCGCATCGAGCGGTTCCTCGCCCTCGGCGCCGACAACGCGATGACCATGGCGCAGCCGTCCACCCCGGCGTCGTACTTCCACCTCCTGCGCAAGCAGAGCCTCGGGAGCGAGCACCGGCCGCTCATCGTCTTCACCCCGAAGTCGATGCTGCGCAGCAAGGCCGCGGCGTCGCAGCCGGACGACTTCACGTCCGGCACCTGGCGACCGATCATCGGCGACGACACAGTCGAGGCCGATCAGGTCGAGCGCGTGCTGCTCTGCTCGGGCAAGATCACCTGGGAGCTCATGGCCGAGCGCGCCAAGCGCGAAGAGGGCGAGAACCGCACGGCGATCGTGCGCATGGAGCAGCTGTACCCACGCCCGCTCGACGAGCTCAACGCCGAGCTCGCGCGCTTCACCTCCGCCCGGGAGGTGCGCTGGGTGCAGGACGAGCCGGCCAACCAGGGTCCGTGGCCGCACGTCGCGCTCCACTACACCGGTGCGCTCGACCGCGACCTCCCGCTGCTGCGGGTCTCCCGGCCAGAGTCGTCCGCACCGTCGGTGGGCTCGCACAGCCGCCACGTCGAGGAGAACTCCACGATCCTCGACCAGGCGTTCAGCTGACCCATGTACTTCACCGATCGGGGAATTGAGGAGCTCACCTCACGCCGGGGCGAGGAGGACGTCAGCTTTGCCTGGCTCGCCGACCGGCTCGTCGAGTTCGTCGACCTGAACCCCGAGTTCGAGGTCCCCGTCGAGCGGCTCGCCACCTGGCTCGCCCGGCTCGACGATGACGGAGACGAATGACGCGGTCGTGAGCGCGGCGATACCGTTCGCCGACCTTGACCCCGTCGTCGTGGCCGTCCTCGCCGCGACGCTCGTCGTGGGCGCGGCGGTGCAGGGCCTCGTCGGTCTCGGACTGGGGCTGGTGGCCGCACCGGTCACGATGCTCCTGGAACCTGCCCTGATGCCCGATCTGCTGCTGTGGCTGGCGATGCTCTTCCCGCTCGTCACGCTCGTGCGTGAGCACGATGACATCGACTGGGGCGGTCTCTCGTGGTCGGTGGGCGCACGCATCCCAGGAACCGCCGCGGGGGTCTACCTGCTCACGATCTTCTCGGACCGCACGCTCGGCATCGCCGTGGCGATCATGGTGCTGGTGTCCGTCGCCACGACCGCCAGGGCCGTGGTGGTGCCGGTGAATCGCCCCAGCCTGGTCACCGCCGGGTTCACCTCGGGAGTCACGGGCACGGCGACCTCGATCGGTGGTCCGCCACTCGCCCTCCTCTACCAGCACCGATCCGCGGAGCAGATCCGATCGACTCTGGGCGTCTACTTCGTGATCGGCGCAGGGCTCAGCCTCGTTGGGCTCGCCGTCACTGGCGGGCTCGAGGCCAATACGTTCGTCCTGGCCATGGCGTTCACGCCGTGCCTGCTGGTCGGTTTCGTGCTGGCCCGCGTCTTCCGTGGCCTCGTGCCGCGAAATCGGGTCCGCGTGGCCGTTCTCGTGGTGTGCGCGACGTCGGCCGTCGTCCTGCTGGTGCGCAGCCTGCTCTGAGCGCCTAGAGCGTCAGGACGATCTTGCCGAAGACGTCGCCGTCGGCGACCGCTTTCAGGCCTTGCGCGGCCTCGTCCATCGGGAGCTCGCGATCGATGAGCGGGCGCACGCCGGTGACATCCATGAACTGCGCGAGCCGGTGCAGCTCGTCGCGCGTGCCCATCGTCGAGCCATGGACGCGCTTCTGCTGGAAGAAGATGTAGGACAGCTCAGCGGGTGCGGCGTCGCCCGAGGTGGCGCCGCAGACGACGAGCGTGCCGCCGGGCCGGAGCGACTTCACCGAGTGCGACCAGGTGGCCTTGCCCACTGTCTCCATCACGGCGTCCACGCGGACCGGAAGGCGCTCACCGGCATCCACCACCTCGTGCGCGCCGATCTCGAGAGCGCGGGCCCGCTTGTCCTCGTCACGACTGGTGGCGTAGACGCGGAACCCGGCCGCGCGGGCGAGGGTGATGAGGGCGGTGGCGACGCCGCCACCGGCACCCTGCACGAGCACGGAGTCGCCAGGCCGGAGATCGGACTGCGTGAAGAGCATGCGGTAGGCGGTGAGCCACGCGGTCGGCAGGCAGGCCGCCTCGGCGAGGGACAGACCCTCTGGCTTGGGGATGACGTTGTGTTTCGGGACGGTGACCTTCTCGGCGAACGTGCCCTGGTACCGCTCGGACAACAGGGACCGCTTGGGGTCGAGCGTCTCGTCGCCCCGCCAGTCCGGGCTGCTGATGACGGCGTGCAGGAGCACCTCGTTGCCGTCCTCGTCGTGGCCGGCCGCGTCGCAGCCGAGGATCATCGGCAGCGCTTCCTCCTTCAGCCCGACGCCACGGAGGCTCCACACGTCGTGATGGTTGATGGAGGCAGCCTTCACCGTGACCGTCGTCCATCCGTCCGGCACCTCCGGCTCGGGGCGATCCCCGGTACCGAGACCCGAGATCGGATCGTCCTGGCTGAAACCCTGGGCATAGACGGCGAACATGCAGCTCCTGTCGTTGGTGGTGCGATCGGTCGGACGGGATCAGTAGGGCCGACGCGCCAGACCCTCACGTCGCGCGGTGTCCGTGACGGCGCGGGCCACCGCAGTGGCCACGCGCGGGTCGAACGGCGACGGGATGATGTACGACTCGCTGAGGTCGTCGTCGTCGACGAGCTCGGCGATCGCCGTCGCGGCGGCAAGCTTCATGCCCTCGGAGATGCCCGTGGCGCGGACGTCGAGTGCACCGCGGAAGATGCCGGGGAACACGAGCACGTTGTTGATCTGGTTCGGGAAGTCGGAGCGACCGGTGGCGACGATGCGCGCGTGGCGGCCGGCGACGTCCGGATGCACCTCCGGATTCGGGTTGGCGAGCGCAAACACGGTGGCGTCCGGGGCCATCGAGGCGATCGCCTCTTCCGGGATGGTGCCGCCGGAAACGCCGATGAACACGTCGGCGCCGGCGAGTGCGTCGGAGACCGAGCCGGGCTTCGCCCAGTCGGACGTCTGCTCGCCGAGCCACTGCTTGACCTCGGTGAGATCGCCGCGGGACGGATGGATGACGCCCTTGCGGTCGACGATGGCGAGCTTGCGAACGCCCGCGGTGTGCAGCATGCGCGTGATGGCCACACCGGCCGCTCCGGCGCCGGAGATGACGACCTTGAGGTCGTCGAGCTCGCGGTCGGTGATCCGGATGGCGTTGAGGAGTGCGGCCAGCACCACGATCGCGGTGCCGTGCTGGTCGTCGTGGAAGACCGGGATGTCGAGCTGCTCGATGAGTCGACGCTCGATCTCGAAGCAGCGAGGCGCGGCGATGTCCTCGAGGTTGACGCCGCCGAACGTCGGCGCGAGGCGCACGACGGTCTCGACGATCTCGTCGGTGTCGGTGGTGGCGAGGGCGATCGGGATGGCGTCGACGCCGCCGAACTGCTTGAACAGCACGGCCTTGCCCTCCATCACCGGCATCGCGGCCGACGGCCCGATGTTGCCCAGACCCAGCACGGCCGTGCCGTCGGTGACGACGGCGACGGTGTTGGAGACCCAGGTGTACTCGTGGGCCGCTTCCGGATCGGCGACGATCGCCTCGCACACGCGCGCCACACCCGGGGTGTAGGACTGGGAGAGATCGTCGGCGTCGCGGAGCGGCACCGTGGAGGCGACCTCCATCTTGCCGCCGCGATGCAGCTTGAAGATGGGGTCGTCCGGGTCGGGACTTTCGGGTCGTGCGTCGATGTCGGTTGCAACCATCTCGTCGAAGATCCTGTGTGGCTCGGGCAAACGGTCCACGAACCGGTCCGGTCCGGGTGGCGGCTGGCTCAGCCGCGGAGGATGACCCCGTGAGCGGGGTCGATCGGGTTGTGCCCGATTCTCAGTCTCTCACACCGACCTCTCACGAACGCCGGGCCCATGGGGCTCATGTGACCGAACAAACAGGGTGACCAGTGCCGTAACCCTTGTCTAACCGGGGAAAAGTTGAAAGCATGAAGACGACGTCCTGCGATGGGCCTGTTTTCGGCCGACCAGGACGTCACCCCACACCACACCGGGAAGGAAGTACTCGTCATGGACTGGCGCCATCGCAGCGCGTGCCTCGACGAAGATCCAGAACTCTTCTTTCCGATCGGCAACACCGGGCCCGCCATCCTCCAGATCGAGGAGGCCAAGGTCGTGTGCCGTCGGTGCGACGTTCGTGAACAGTGCCTGCAATGGGCGCTGGAATCCGGGCAAGACCACGGCGTCTGGGGCGGCATGAGCGAGGACGAGCGCCGTGCGCTCAAGCGTCGCAACGCCAGGGCCCGCATCCGTACCGCCTGAACCAGTCGGTTCAGCCCGTCACACGGTCAACGTGATCGCCACCGTCGTGCCCCCGCGCGGTCGCTGCTCGAACGACAGCTGGCCGCCGAGCTCGGACTCCACCAGCGTCTTGACGATGGACAAGCCCAGGCTCTGATCGATGTCGAAGTCGGGCGGCAGCCCCGCTCCGTCGTCGCTCACCCGCAGGCGAAGCCGGTCGCGGATGCGGTTGACCGCGATCGTCAGGCGCCCGCCTCCCTCTCCGTAGGCGTGCTGGGTGGCGTTCTGGATCAGCTCGGTCAGCACCATGGCCAGCGGTGTCGCGATGACGCCGGGAACCGAGCCGAACGTGCCGATGCGCTCGCCCCGGACCCCTTCGCCGGTCACGTCCAGCACCGTGCGCAACAGCCGGTCGGCGATCTCGTCGAACGCCACGTTCTCGTCGAACGACTGGCTCAGGGTCTCGTGCACCAGCGCGATCGAGCCGACGCGGCGCACTGCCTCGTCGAGCGCATCACGCGCCTCCGGGACGTCCATGCGGCGGCCCTGGAGACGAAGCAGCGCGGCGACCGTCTGCAGGTTGTTCTTCACCCGGTGGTGGATCTCCCGGATGGTCGCCTCTTTCGAGACCAGTTCACGCTCGCGCAGCCGCAGCTCCGTGACGTCCCGCAGCAGCACGACCGAGCCGGCCGGCTGCTTGTCGTGCACGAGCGGGATGACACGCAGGAGCAGAGCCGCGGTCGCGTTCTCCACCTCCGACTCCCCCTGTGCGCCGACGGCGAGCAGCCCCCGCGCGCCACGGTCAGTCGGCCGGTCGCCGACCAGGCCGGCCGTCACGGCCGAGAGGTCGGCGCCCACGAGGTCGCCGACCAGCCCCAGGCGACGGTAGCCAGACATGGCGTTGGGGCTGGCGTAGGTCACGAGGCCGTCGGCGCTGGTGCGCACGAACCCGTCGCCGACTCGCAGCGAGTCGGCGAGGTCGGACCGCGTGCCCGGCGGTGGGAACTCCCCCCGGTGGATCATCTGGACGAGGTTGGCCGCGGACTCCCGGTAGGTGGCTTCCAGGGCACTCGACAGGCGGTGGCCGGCGGCAACACTGCGCAGGACGACCACGCCGCACACCGCATCCTCCCTGAGGAGCGGGACCAGCTCCTCGTACACCTCGGCGCCCTCATGGTCGTCGGCGGCGACCGACTCCCCCAGCTCGCCGGACTCCAGGACGTCCTTGAGCGCGGGCGCGCTCTTGACCGGCACGAAGGTGCCCACGACGTCCTCCAGCAACGTGGTCGGGCCGGTGGTCGGACGGATCTGCGCGGCGGCCCACATGCCCTTGGACTCGGCGTCGGGCAGCCAGAGCACGAGGTCGGAGAAGGCGAGGTCGGCGATGATCTGCCAGTCCGTGACCAGGGCTTGCAACCACGCGACGTCGCCGTGCGACAACGTCGTCTGGGATCGAGCGATGTCGTCCAGTGTGGGCACGGAATCAGGGTAATGCGGGGGTGAACGGTGGACCGGCGTCTGGCACAGTGGATCAGGTGTCCGAGGCGTACTGGCAGGCCGTGATGCAGTCCGGCCGCGAGGTGCCGGTGGACCGCTCCCTCGACGAGCTCACCGTGGAGCTCGTCGAGATGCTGGGCCACCAGAATCCGCGGCTGCGCGAGGACCTTGCCTACCCGTTGCTCACCACCTGGATCACCCAGGGCGTGTACGACGACCTGCTCTCCGGCCTCGGCGACGGCATCATCCCCGGACTCCGCTACGGGCTCGGGCACGACGGTGACGTGTCGGTCATCCGGCGCAGCTACAGCGCCCTGATGCTGGCCGAGATCATCGGTCGTGACAACAACGCCCACCTGATGTCGGCCTCGACGGTGCTCGACTGGGGTGACCGCGCCACCAGCTGGTACGTGCGCGAGCAGGACCACCGCGGCTGGGTGCCCGAGCAGGGCTGGGCGCACGCCATCGCCCACGGCGCCGACCTCCTCGCTGCGCTGGCCCGTTCACGCCACTTCGGACGGCTCGAGCTCACGGTCCTGCTCGACGTCATCGCCGACCGCGTGCTCACCCCCACGGCGTACATCTGGCGCCACGGCGAGGACGACCGGCTGGCGTACGCGGTCATGACCCTGCTGCACCGCAACGCCCTCGACCCCAAGATCGTCGAACCGTGGCTGGCCCGCCTCGGTGACGGCATCCAGCCACCGCGCACCCGCGGGCACATCGAGTCCGAGTGGCCGTCGCCAGCAGCCGGCAACACGTCCGCCTTCCTGCGGGCCCTGCACCTGCAGCTCGCCCTCGGCGTCCAGGGCCGCGCCGACCTGCGTGCCGACGCGGAGCTGTTCGCCGAGCAGCCGGCCCACCGTGCCGACCTGCTGCTCGCGGTGCTCGACCAGATCCGGGCCGAGAGCCCGTGGCTGTACCGGCCGACCACTCGGGCCAAGCCGGTCGAGTAGTTTTCTGGCATGACGCAGGCCGAGCAAGACCAGACCACCACGTCCGAAGACACCACGACCGAGGCGCCCACGGCGCATGGTGGAGTGCACGCCTTCGACGTCGCCCGCGCGCACGGCGTCTCCACGCTGTTCACGCTCTCCGGCGCCCACGTCTTCCCGATCTACGATGCAGCCGTGATCGCCGACCCGCCGATGCCGATCCTCGACGTGCGGCACGAGCCCACGGCCGTGTTCGCGGCCGAGGCCGTCGGCAAGCTGACGCGCTCACCCGGCCTTGCGGTGCTGACCGCCGGCCCTGGTGTCACCAACGGCGTCAGCCCCGTTGCGCAGGCGAGCTTCTCCGGCTCGCCGCTCGTGGTCATCGGCGGCCGCGCACCCGCCGGTCGCTGGGGCAGCGGCACGCTGCAGGAGCTCGATCATCCGCCGATCTTCGAGACGATCACCAAGTCGGCGACCACGGCCCACACGGTCGACGACATCGCTCCAACCGTTGACGAGGCGTTCACCCTGGCCGGTTCGTCGCATCGCGGACCCACGTTCGTCGACATCCCGTTGGACGAGTTCTTCAACAGCGGCCCGCTCGGCGCCCCATCGGCCGGCAACACGACTCCGGCGATCGAGCCGGACTCCGACGACCTCGGACGGATCGCCGAGCTGCTGGCGGCGTCGAAGCGCCCGGTGCTCATCCTGGGCACTGACGTGTGGGCCGACGGCGCCGAGGAGGTCGCGCTCCAGTTCGTGCAGGAGACCGGCATCCCGGTCATCGCGAACGGCATGGGCCGCGGCATCGTGCCCGGTGGTCATCCTCAGCTGGTCACCAAGGCCCGCTCGCACGCCCTCGGCCAGTGCGACCTCGCGATCGTCGTGGGCACGCCGCTCGACTTCCGGCTCGGCTTCGGCGTCTTCGGCGGCAAGGAGGAGGCACCCGTCGCCCAGACGGTGCACATCGCCGACTCCCCCGGCCAGGTCTCCACCCATGCCGAGCTGGCCGCGTCGGCCGCCGGCCACCTCGGCGCGTGCTTCGACGGCATCCTGACTGCAGTGCAGGGTCGCAGCGGCGGACGACCGGACTGGAGCGACTGGCTGGCCGACCTCCAGGCCGACGTCAAGGCCGCCACGGAACGCGACGCCGAGCTGCTCCAGGCCGAGGCCGACCCCATCCACCCGGCCCGCATCTACGGCGACCTGCTGCCGCGACTGGCCGACGACGCGATCGTCATCGGCGACGGAGGCGACTTCGTGTCGTTCGCGGGCAAGTTCGTCGAACCTCAGCGCCCCGGCGGCTGGCTCGACCCCGGTCCGTACGGCTGCCTCGGCGCCGGCATGGGCGCGGCGATCGCGGCCCGCATCACGCGGCCGTCGAGCCAGGTCGTGCTGCTCTACGGCGACGGCGCAGCCGGCATGTCGCTGATCGACGTCGACACCCTCGTGCGGCACAACCTGCCGATCGTCATGGTCGTGGGCAACAACTCCGCATGGGGCCTGGAGAAGGGCCCGATGAACTTCCTCTACGGCTACGACGTCGCCGCCGACCTCGCGCCGAACACGCGCTACGACCAGGTCGTCACCGCGCTCGGCGGAGGAGGCGAGATGGTGACCGACCCCCGCGAGATCGGCCCCGCGCTGGACCGTGCGTTCGCCTCCGGCGTCCCGTACCTGGTCAATGTCATCACCGACGTCACGGCGATGTACCCCCGTGCCACCACCGGTATCTGACTTCCAGCTGCGCCCGGCTCTGCCTGAGGAGGCAGAGGCCGTTGGCGCTCTGACGGTGGCAGGTTACGACGCCGACGCGTATCTCACGTTGCCCGACGGGTCGTTCGACCACGAGTACGGCGGCTGGCTCGCTGACGGAGCCACGCGGGCCCGCGACGGCGTCCTGATCGTCGCGGTCGACGGAGAAGAGCTGCTCGGCACCGTCACGTGGTGCCCGCCCGGCTCACCGTTCCGCGAGATCTCGACCCGTGACGACCAGGGCGAGTTCCGCACGCTCAGCGTCGCTCCCGAAGCGCGGGGTCGAGGCGTCGGATCGGCGCTGGTCGACTGGTGCATCACCGAGGCGCGCACCACCGAGCTGTCGGAGATCCTGCTCTGCTCACTGCCGGAGATGCTGCCGGCGCACCGCCTCTACGAGTCGAGGGGATTCGTCCGGCGTCCAGACCTCGACTGGCGGCCGTTCCCCGACGTCATCCTCTGGGGATTCTCCCTCGCGCTCTGAGGAGTTACTGGCACAGTTGTCGCCATGAGCTTTCAGCCATCGACGTTCGCCGTGACGCACGTCGTCACCGAGGACGACACCGCTCTCGCGCAGCGAAGTGGCGACCTCGCGGTGCTCGCCACGCCGCGACTGCTCGCGTGGCTCGAGGAAGCGGCATGCGGCGCGGTCGGGCACGATGCCGCCAACACCAGCGTGAGCTCGCGGGTCGAGCTGGAGCACCTCGCGCCGAGCCAGGTCGGCACCGAGGTGACCGCCACGGCCACGGTCGTCCACCGGGACGGTCGGCTGATCCGGTTCCAGATCGTGGCGCACGACGCCGCGGGCACGGTGCTGGCCACCGGCACGGCTCAGCGCGTCGTGGTCGACCGTGAGCGGTTCCTCTCGCGGCTGGGTCAACCCCCTGTGGGAGACTGAACCCAGTCAGCAACATCGGAAGGGATGGATCCCATGGGCAAGACCGGCCGCAAGCGCCGTGCGCGTCGCAAGAAGAACGCGAACCACGGCAAGCGCCCCAACGCGTGAAGAATCCCCCGTCATCGACGGGGGATTTCTTTGTCCGGTGAGACGCCTACGTGATCCGCTTCTCGCTGACCTGGATCTGGACGCTGCGGATGGAGTACAGGACCTTGGCTCGCAGTGGCTCGGGCGCCTTCTCCGCACACGACCGCGAGACGAGGGCCTTGACCACGCGCTCGAGATCGTAGACGTTCAGGCACGACGAGCAGCTGTCGATGTGCGCCTGGATCTCCTCGATGCTGGCGGTGTCGATCTCCTCATCGAGGAAGAGGTACAGGTTGTCCAGGGCCTCTTCGCAGTTGTCGCAGCTCACGGAGTGTCACCCGCTCCCGTGACAGCCATGCCGCGATCGCGCGCGTAGTCGGAGAGCAGCTCGCGCAGCATGCGGCGGCCGCGGTGGAGACGGGACATGACCGTGCCGATCGGCGTGTCCATGATCTCGGCGATCTCCTTGTAGGGGAAACCTTCGACATCGGCGAGGTAGACCGCGTAGCGGAAGTCGTCGGGCAGCTTCTGCAAGGCGTCCTTGACGTCGCTGTCGGGCAGGTGTTCCAAGGCCTCCATCTCAGCCGACTTCAGGCCGGATGAGGTGTGCGCCTCGGCAGCAGCGACCTGCCAGTCCTCGATCTCGTCGGTGATCTGCTGCGGCTGGCGCTGCTTCTTGCGGTAGGAGTTGATGTACGTGTTGGTGAGGATGCGGTAGAGCCACGCCTTGAGGTTGGTGCCCGGCGTGAACTGGTGGAACGCGCTGTACGCCTTGGCGTACGTCTCCTGCACGAGATCCTCGGCGTCGTGCGGGCTGCGGGTCATGCGCAGACCGGCCGAGTAGAGCTGGTCGAGGAAGGGCAGGGCATCGGCCTCGAACCGGGCCTGGCGCTGCTCAGGTGTCTCGGTATCGAGGTCGACGGGATCGGGCTCGACCTCGGCGTTCTCGAGGTCGGGAGTGGTGTCTGTCATTGCCGCCCAGCCTACTCGCGGACGATGAATGTCGCCGACGCGCAGTCGTGGCGTGGACACGGTGCCCGGTGCCGTCGACCGAGCCCGTTCAGCGCATCCCTGCATGAAACCTCCTCCGGTGCCAAGAACGCCCTGCGTACGTGGGCTATTCCGGCGATGGCCTCATTCGGCAGGAAGGGGCACCACGAGCTCAGGACCGTTGTTGCGGACGTTGTTGACCGCCTTCGACACCGGCCACGCGTCCAGGCGACCGGGCACGGCTGGCACGAGCAGCCCGAGCAGCTGGTCGGTCGGCCGTGGGGTGGGGTCGAGCCATGCTTCGACGGCATCCGGCTCGATCATCATGGGGGTGCGGTCGTGCAGGTGGCCGAGATCGTCCGGCGCCGACGTCGTGAGGATCGTGTACGTGATGAGCCATTCCTCATCCTCGGCGTCGTAGTCCGTGCGCCAGAACTCGTAGAGGCCGGCCATCGCCAGCACCGAGCCGTCCTGGGGCGTGATGTAGAACGGCTGCTTCTGTACCTTCTGGGTCTTCTTCGAGGTCGCTTCGGGGTCACCCTCGGTCTTGTACCACTCGTAGTAGCCGTCGGCAGGGACGATGGCGCGGCGCTTGCCGAACGCCTTCTTGAAGGCCGGCTTGTCGGCGACGGTCTCGCTGCGGGCGTTGATCATGCGGTTGCCGATGGACGGGTCCTTGGCCCAGCTCGGCACCAGGCCCCATTTCGCCGTGAGCAGCTCTCGCGTGGGTGGTCCCTCGTCGGCGGAACGGGCGATGACCAGCGGCGCGAGCTTGGTGGGCGCCATGTTGTAGTCAGGCTCCAGCTCGACGAAGGAGTCGGCGAGATCCGCCCCGAACGCGTCGTTGAGCGAGGCGGGCGTCTGGGTGGTGGCGTAGCGGCCGCACATGGATCCAGCGTGCCACAGGGCTCCGACGGTCCTCGGGTGGTGAAGCTTCGCCACCGTGCACAGAATGGGGCATGACCCTTCTCCGCTCCGTGGCGCGTCCCCTGCTGGCCTCGATGTTCTTCTACGGAGGCGTGAACGCCATCCTCACCGCCAAGGAGAAGGCGCCCAAGGCCAAACCCATGGCCGATCTCATTCACCAGGTGGCACCCGACGTCGAGGTGTCGCCGGCCAACCTGGTTCGGGCCAACGGAGCGTTGCACGTCGCCGCCGCCACGGCGGTCGCCACCGGCCACGTCCCGCGCATCTCCTCGTTCATCCTGGCCGGCTCACTCGTGCCGACCACCGCGATGGGGCACCAGTTCTGGAACGAGTCCGACCCGGTCGCCCGCCAGAACCAGCGCATCCACTTCCTCAAGAACCTGTCGATGATGGGCGGTCTGCTGATGGCCACGCTCGACCCGGATCCACACAAGAAGTTCATCGGGAGACGCGCCAAGGACAAGGTCGTCGAGGCCAAGGACAAGGTCACCGAGGGCATCGACCAGCTCCGAAGCTGAACATTCCTCCGGCGTCGCGCCGATAGAGTGAGCGCGATGAGTGCACCCTGGACTGCGCCGCGCCGTGAGACGCCGCTCGATGCGCAGGTGCTGGTGCCGGGCTCGAAGTCCCTCACCAACCGCCTGCTCGTCCTCGCGGCGCTCGGCGACGGGCCGTCGGTGCTCACCCGACCGCTGGCCTCTCGTGACACCAACCTCATGGCGGACGCTCTGGCGACGCTCGGAGCGCATGTGGAGCGCGACGGCCCGACGTGGACGATCACGCCAGCGGCAGCGTCCGTGAAGGGCGACGTCGCTGTCGACTGCGGCCTCGCCGGCACCGTCATGCGCTTCGTTCCGCCGGTCGCCGCGCTCACCGACGCGTCGGTCACGTTCGACGGCGACGAGCGGGCGCGGCTCCGTCCGATGTCGCCCATGATCACTGCCTTGCGCGGGCTGGGCGTCGAGATCGACGACGGCGGGCGCTCGGCGCTGCCGTTCACCCTGCACGGCACGGGCCACGTGGACGGCGGGACGCTCGAGATCGATGCGTCCGCCTCGAGCCAGTTCGTGTCGGCCTTGCTGCTCGCGGCCCCCCGCTTCGAGCACGGACTCGATCTCTGGAACACCGGGGCGACGCTGCCGTCCCTGCCGCACGTGGAGATGACGGTCGCCGAGCTGCGACGCCGCGGCGTCCGCGTCGACGACGGGACCGACCGCTGGGTCGTCGCGGCCGGCCCGATCGCGGCCCTCGACGCCGACGTCGAGCCCGACCTGTCGAACGCCGGCCCGTTCGTGGCTGCCGCCCTGGTCACCGGCGGGTCGATGCGCGTGCTTGGCTGGCCTGAGTCGACCACGCAGGCCGGCGACGCTTGGCGCGCCATCGCCGAGGCCTTCGGTGGTCAGGTGCAGCGCGACGGCGACGACATGATCTTCTCGGCCGACGGGGCGCTGCACGGCGTCGAGCTCGACCTGCACGACGTCGGCGAGCTCACCCCGGTCGTCGCCGCCGTGGCGGCACTGGCCGAGGGCGAGTCACGCCTGACCGGCGTCGCCCACCTGCGCGGTCACGAGACCGACCGCCTGGCCGCCCTCGCCGCCGAGATCAACCGGCTCGGCGGCGACGTCGAGGAGCTCGCCGACGGCCTGCTCATCCGTCCGCGGCCGCTCAACGGCGGCGCGTTCACCACCTACGACGACCACCGGATGGCCCAGGCCGCCGTGGTGCTCGGCCTGCGCGTGCCTGGGCTGGACGTCGAGAACGTCGGCACGACCGCCAAGACGTACCCCGACTTCGCGACGGTGTGGGAGCGGACGGTCGCGTGAGAGACGAGGACGACGAGCACGCCGCCTTCGAGCGCCCGAAGCGCCGCACGAGGCCACGCACCAAGGACCGTCCCAACTACGACGACGCCGAGGTGGGCCGCGTCATCACCGTCGACCGCGGCCGCTACACCGTCGTGGTCGGGGACGAGCAGCGCGTCGTCACGGCCATGAAGTCGCGTCCGCTCGGGCGCCAGGGTGTCGTGGTGGGCGACGAGGTCAAGATCGTCGGCGACATCAGTGGCGACGAGGGCTCCTTGGCCCGCATCGTCGAGGTGGAACCACGGCGCACGGTGCTCCGGCGCACGGCCGATGACGACGACCCCATCGAGCGTGTCGTAGTGGCGAACGCCGACCAGCTCGTCGTCGTCGCCGCGCTCGCCGATCCCCCGATGCGCCTCGCCCTCGTCGACCGCTGCCTGGTGGCGGCCTTCGACGCGGGCATGGACCCGATCGTGTGCCTCACGAAGTCCGACCTCGCGCCGGCCGAGGACGTCGTCGCCCTGCTCGAGCCGCTCGACGTCCGCACGGTGGTCACCCGCCGCGACGGCGACCTCGACGAGCTCCGCTCGGTCCTGCACGACCGGACCAGCGTGCTCGTGGGCCACAGCGGGGTCGGCAAGTCGACGCTGGTGAACCTGCTCGTGCCCGACGCCGACCGCACCACCAGCCACGTCAACGTCATCACCGGCCGCGGTCGGCAGACCTCGACTTCGACGATGGTCCTGGAGCTCCCCGGCGGTGGCTGGATCATCGACACCCCGGGCTTCCGGTCGTTCGGGCTCGCCCACGTGGAGGTGCAGCACGTCATCACGGCGTTCCCCGACCTCGACGAGGTGAGTGCCGACTGCCCGCGGGGCTGCACCCACGCCGACAGCGAGCCGGAGTGCGCCCTGGACGTCGCCGTGACGGAAGGACGCCTGCGGCCCGACCGTGTCGCGTCGTTCCGCCGGATCCTCGCCAGCCGCGACGCATCGGACTGACGACTGACGATCAGCCGCCGGAGTAGTCGACCGTGCCCTCGGGATTCCAGACGGCCGTCGAGCCCTGGTGACCGGTGTAGGCGGTCAGGACGATGACCACGACGGCGAGCGCTGCGACGATGATCGCGGCCGCGCCGCCGGCCAGCGGGGTCGTCAGGCGGGGCAGCACCAGTGCCACCACGACCGTGACGGCGAGGAACACGAGCAGCCAGAGCCAGAGCCGGTTGCCGAGGTCCTGGTGACGCTCGACGATCTCGCCGGCCTTGTTGTCCTTGAGCCCGTCGCCGAGGGACTCCTTGAGCACCTCACCGCTCTCCCGGGCGACGTAGACGGTGGCGGTCGCAAGTGCCGCCGCAGCGACGAGCGGCCAGCGCAGCTTCATGCGCCAGGAGGGGCGCAGGAAGAGGATGCCGACCAGGGCCGCGACGGGTACGAGAATGACAGCGGCGTGGACGACCAGCGCATGGATCGGGAGTCCGTCGAATGAACCGAACACGGGCAGCCTCCAGCGGGGTCATGACGGTGGACGCGGTCGATTTCACCGTACCCTAAGCCGCATGGCCCACTCCTGGCATGACGACGTGCGGCTGGCGCACGTCCTGGCCGACAACGCCGACAATCTCTCGATGGACCGCTTCGGGGCGATCGACCTGGAAGTGTCGACGAAACCAGACATGACGTACGTGACCGAGTCCGACGAGGCGGTCGAGCAGGCCATCCGCCGCCAGCTCCACCTGGCCCGGACCCGCGACGTCGTGCTGGGCGAGGAGCACGGCGAGGTCGAGGGCTCAACCGGCTCGCACGATCGTCGCTGGATCATCGATCCCATCGACGGCACCGCCAACTTCGTCCGGGGCGTTCCGGTGTGGGCGACCCTCATCGCGCTCGAGGAGGCCGGCGAGATCGTCGCCGGCTGCGTCTCGGCACCGGCGCTCAACCGTCGCTGGTGGGCCTCCAAGGGTGGCGGCGCCTTCACGGGCAAGTCGTTCATGCACGCACGCGAGATCCACGTCTCCCAGGTGTCCGAGCTGGAAGCCGCCTCGCTCTCGTACAGCTCGGTCACCAGCTGGGAGCGCATCGACAAGGCAGAGGGCTTCGCCGCCCTGCTCCGCCGCTGCTGGCGCACACGCGCGTACAGCGACTTCTGGTCGTACATGCTGGTCGCGGAAGGCGCGGTCGACATCGCCGCGGAGCCGGCCTTGAAGGTCTGGGACATGGCCGCCCTCGACATCATCGTGCGAGAGGCAGGCGGTTCGTTCACCAGCCTGGCCGGACAGCCCGGACCGTTCGGCCCGAACTGCCTGGCCACCAACGGCCGGCTGCACGACGCCGCCATGGCCTACCTCGGTCACTTCCCCGACGACGGCCCGCCGGACGCCTCATGGACGGACGAGCCCGAGGACGTCGACGAGCCCAAGCCCGGCACCGACAACGTCCGCACGCTCGATTTCTCCCGGTCGTGGGGCGACCCTGAGACACCCTGAGCGTTAGGCTGCCCCCATGCGTGTGAGTGATGTCATGTCCTCGAAGGGCTCGGCCACGATCTTCACGATCCGGCCAGGAGCCACCTTGTCCGACCTGCTCGATGCCCTCGCGGAGCACAACGTCGGGGCCCTCGTGGTCACCGAGGACGGCACCACGATGCTGGGGATCGTCTCCGAGCGCGACGTCGTGCGCAAGATCCGCGACTTCGACGACCCGAAGAGCGTCGCCGTCGAGGAGATCATGACGGCGGACGTTCGCGTGTGCGCTCCGGAGGACTCCTTCGGCTCGCTGATGGCGATCATGACCGAGCACCGCATTCGCCACGTCCCGGTGCTCGACGGCGACCAGCTGGTCGGCGTCGTGAGCATCGGCGACGCAGTGAAGCAGCGGATGGACCAGCTGGAGTTCGAGCGCGACCAGCTCAACAACTACGTCTCACGCGGCGGGAGCTGACCGGCGCACTTGGTGGATTGACATCGATACATAAACGATATATCGTTTATGTATCGAATGAATCGCGCCCGTGAACGCATTGCGCACCGGGCGCCGACCAAGACAGAGGAACCACCATGAGAAACAACGACATGAATCGCGGTCGCCCCGACGACCGCCGTCGCGGCCGACGCGACGACGCCCGAGACTTCGGCTGGGACCTCGGTCCCGGCTTCGGTGGCGGCCATCCTGGCCGACGCCGCGGCCGGCGCCGCGGTGGACGCGGCGGCGACGTCCGCGCGGCCGCCCTGCTGCTGCTCGCCGAGCATCCCGCCCACGGCTACCAGCTCATCCAGGAGATCGGCGAACGCAGCGAAGGCTCCTGGACGCCGAGCCCCGGATCGATCTACCCCGTGCTCCAACAGCTCGAGGACGAGGGACTCATCGGGTTCGAGCGCGTCGACGGCCGCAACACGGCCACGCTGACGACCGAGGGAGAGGCCTACGTTGAAGAGCACCGCGAGGAGCTCGGCACGCCCTGGGACGACGCCTCCCGCGGCACCGACGGGCCCATCGCCCGCGAGATGGGGCAGTCGCTCAAGAGCTTCATCATGGCCTGGCGCCAGGTGATGCACGCCGGCACTCCGGCCCAGCAGGCCAAGGCCAACGCCATCATCGACAACGCCCGCAAGTCGATGTACGGCATCCTGGCGGACGATGAGTCATAGCGGTCGCATCGCCCTGCCCGAGAGCGAGATGACCTGGCGGTTCTCTCGCTCCTCGGGAGCCGGCGGCCAGCACGTCAACACCACCGATACTCGCGTGGAGCTGAGCTGGTCGCTCGACAACACCACCGTGCTCACCGCCGACCAACGTGCACTCGCGGCCCAACGGCTGCGCTCCCGCCTGGTCGACGGAACGATCACGGTGGTGTCGTCACGCTTCCGGTCGCAGCACCGCAACCGCGAAGCCGCCCGCGTCCGCCTCGAGGAGCTCGTGACCCAGGCGATCGTGCCGCCCAAACCACGCCGCCCGACGCGGCGAACCCGGGCCTCCGTCGAGCGTCGACTCGACGCCAAGAAGCGCCGCGGCAGCATCAAGAAGTCGCGTGGCGGTCGGTGGGACTGAGCCCCCAGCCAGATCGACTAGCCGGATCGACGGTCTAGGCCGGCTCGGCCGGCTTCGTCGGTGCCCCGACGTCATCGGCCGGACCGGACCCATCGCCGTCGTCCGAGTCGCCGTCGTCCGAGTCGTCGTCGTCCGAGTCATCGTCCTCCGCGTCGTCATCGTCGGAGTCGTCGGAGTCGTCGTCCGAGTCGTCGTCCGAGTCATCGTCCGAGTCGTCGTCGTCCGAGTCGTCGTCCGAATCGTCGTCGTCGTCGGAGTCGTCATCTTCGTCCGAGTCATCGTCGTCCGAGTCGTCGTCGTCCGAGTCGTCGTCGTCCGAATCGTCGTCGGAGTCGTCGTCCGACTCGTCGTCGTCTCCGGCTTCGTCCTTGGTGTCCGCGTCCGCGTCGGTCTCGGCCATCTCTTCGGTCGTCTTGTCGTCACCGTCCGGATCAGCGCCCTCGACACCCTCGGTCCCCTCCGGCTGGTCGGCCGTGGGGTTCGTCGGGACGTCGGTCCCTTCGGCTCCCTGGGGATCCTCGGGGACGTCAGGACCGGCCGGGTCGTCGGGCACGCCTGCATCGTCGGCGTTGACCTCTTGTCCGGCCTGTACGTCGTTCTCCTGCGCTGTCTCGCTCATGCTGTCCTCCGGTCCAGGGGCGCCGGAGTGCGCCCGCCCACGCCATCGTCGGATGGATCGGAGCGGGCCGCGACTCGAGCGGATCGCCACCCCGGCGGTCGGCACTCGATCGTCAGCGGGGGGCCATCCGGATCGCACCGTCGAGGCGGATCGTCTCGCCGTTCAGCATCGGGTTGTCGACGACGTGTGCGGCCAGCTTGGCGAACTCCGTCGGGTCGCCGAGCCGGCTGGGATGCGGCACCTGGCTGCCGAGGGACTCACGGGCTGCTTCGGGGAGCGCACCGAGCAGCGGCGTGTGGAACAGGCCCGGCGCGATGGTGACCACGCGGATGGCGAGCGAGGCGAGGTCGCGGGCGATCGGGAGCGTCATGCCGACGATGCCGCCCTTGGACGCGGAGTACGCCGCCTGACCGATCTGGCCGTCGAACGCCGCGATCGACGCGGTGTTGACGATGACGCCTCGTTCCTCACCCACCAGGTCGAGCGGGCTCATGCGCTCGGCCGCGAGACGGATGACGTTGAAGGTGCCGATCAGGTTGATCTCGATGATCCGCTGGAAGTCGTCGAGGGGGAATGCACCCTTCTTGCCGACGGTCTTGATGGCGTTGCCGGTGCCGGCGCAGTTGACCACGACTCGCAGGTCGCCGAGCTCGGCGGCCGCGTCGAGCGCAGCGGCGACGGCGTCTGCGTCACGAACGTCACCGGGCGCGAAGCGCACAGCGTCACCGAGCTCCTTGGCGACCTCCTCGCCGGGCGAGCCGGGCAGGTCGACGATCACGACCTGGGCGCCGGCACTCGTGAAGTTCTCGACGGTGGCGCGGCCGAGGCCGGATGCCCCGCCGGTGACGAGGGCGACGTGGTTGCTGATGTCCATGCTCAGTAACCTATCGAGGGTGAGCACCAGCCCCGGAACCCGTGCCGGCGACCAGGTTCGCGTGACCCTCGACGACGGCGCGCTCCGCATCGAGATCAACCGACCCGACTCGCTCAACGCGGTCACCGCCGACGTGCTCGAGGACATGGCGGACGCGGTCGAGAAGGCCGGCACCGAACCCGACGTGCACGTCATCGTCCTGTCCGGGGCCGGTCGCGGGTTCTCCTCCGGCGCCGACATCGGTGGTGGAGGCGAGCTCTCCGACGAAGGCGGTCCCGCCGCGACGCTCGACGGCGCCAACCGTCTCGTGGCCGCGGTCCGCGACGTCCCGCGCCCGGTCGTCAGCGTCGTGCAGGGACCGTGTGCCGGTGTCGGGGTGTCCATCGCCCTGTCGGCCGACCTCGTCCTCACCAGCTCGAAGGCGTTCTTCATGCTGGCGTTCGCGAAGATCGGCCTCATGCCGGACGGCGGCGCCACGGCGCTGGTGGCGGCCTCGATGGGCCGCGCCAAGGCCATGCGGATGGCCCTGCTCGCCGAACGCCTGACGGCCACCGAGGCAGAGGCGGCCGGACTCGTCTCGCACGTGTTCGACGCCGAAACCTTCGACGACGACGTCGAAGCCGTGATCGCGGTGCTGCGCAGCGGCCCGATGGTCGGATACGCCCGCACCAAGCATGCCGTCAACACGGCGACGCTCGGCTCGCTCGACGCCGCGTTCGCCCTGGAGCGCGAGGGCCAGCTCGGCCTGCTCGCCGCCGCGGACTTCGTCGAGGGCGTCGCCGCGTTCAACGAGAAGCGCACCCCGACGTACCGCGACATCCCGTAGCCCGAGAGGACTGGCCGATGGCGACCCACCCCGCACCCGACGTCTGGGAGGTCCAGGGCAAGCACATCGACCTGCCGGTCAGGGTCGAGAACGCGAGCATCGCCGGTGCCGCGTGGCGGCCGCCGCGCTCGGCCGTCGACGCGCAGCTCGAGCCGTACGGCCTGCGGTCGGCCGGGAGACGCGGCAAGGGCCTCGCCATGCTGCTGTGCGTCGTGTACCCCGAGGAGTTCGTCCTCGGCGCCTACGACGAGGTCGGCATCGGCGTGTACGCCTCCCCCATGTCCGGCACCGGGCCGGGTGGGTCCGGCCTGTTCGTGCTCGAGCTGCCGGTCACCGGGGCGTTCACCCGTGAGGCCGGCCGCGAGATCTGGGGTCTGCCCAAGTGGCTGATGAGCTCGACCTCTGAGATCGGCGGTTCCCGCTCGACCATGGTGATGATCGACGAAGGCGCTCCCGTGATGGACGCGACGATCCGCACCGGTGGAATCCCACTGCCACTCGTGCCGTCAGGGGGACGCACCTGGGCCCGTGCCGAGGAAGGCCCGCTCGCGGGTCGCCTGCTGCGCGGCAAGACCTCGATGCGGTTCCGCGGACTTCGCCTCGGCCGTGGCCGCGGCACGACGATCACCTGGGGCGAGCACCGGATGGCCGATCGTGCTCGCGCCCTCGGGATGGACACCCGTCCGTTCGCCACCTTCTCCGCGGAGCGGCTCAGTGCCAGCTTCGGTGAGTCATTCGTCGTCGAGGAGTGATGCCGGCGGGTGCGCCCGGCAGAACTCGCGCACGGCATCGTTGAACTCGTCGGGCCGCTCGAGATTGCAGACGTGACCTGATCCGGGGATGACGACCAGCGTGGTGTCGGGGATCGCCTGCTCGAACTCTCGGGCCACCCTCAGCGGTGAGCGGACGTCGAGCTCGCCCCAGACGAGCAGCGTCGGAACGTTGATGTTCGGCAACACGTCGCGTTGATCGGTGTCGGCCATGACCAGTGATTCCTGCGCGAACGCCGCAGGACGGTACTCATCGGCCATCTCGTCCAACATCGCCTCGAACTCGGCCGGGGTGTCGCCAGCGAAGAGTCCCGGAAGCCTCGCATCGAAGGTGCTGGGGTCCGCGAGCATCTCCCGTGCCCCCTCGACTCGGGCCCGAAGGTCGTCGTCCGACAGCGATCCCTTCCACCCCGCAAAGGTGCCGACGAGAACGAGCGTCGCCACCAGGTCCGGTCGGCGACGATAGAGCTCCAGCACGACGGTCCCGCCCCAGGAGAGCCCGCCGACGTGTGCCGGTCCGGGAGCTACCGACTCGATGACGGCTGCCAGGCAGTCCGCGTAGTCCTCCATCGTGAAGGTCGACGGCACGTCGGAGGACTGACCGGACCCCGGTTCGTCCCAGGCCACGACCGTGAACTCGTCGGCCAGCCGGTCGACCTGCGGCCGCCAGATGCGGCCGTCCTCGGCTGCTCCGTGCGCCAGGACCAGCGGCGGGCCGGCACCGACTCGCTCGAACGCCACCTCGATCCCGTGCGAGCGGACGACTTCCACGGCCCAACCCTACGGCTGAGCGTGACCCCCCGCGATGAGCTCCTTGCGGAACTTCACGAACAGTCGCGGCTTCCCCAGCACGGCGGCGGCGACGAGCTCGTCACCGCGATGCCATCCGTACGCGGACTGCGGCTCGACGTCCTCGATGTCGAGCCATCCCTCGCGATCGGCGAGCTCCGGCCAGCCGAGGAGCTGGACCTTGAGGCCGGGCTGGTCGGTCCAGAAGTACGGCGGTGACTCCAGGAAGCGCGTGGCCTCTTCGCCGACGATCGCATGGGCGGCGATGGCCGCCTGGTCGCTGGCCGACGACCAGTGCTCGCGTCGCAAGTGCCGCATGGATCGCGGGTCGTACCAGGCCGACACGTCGCCGACGGCGTACAAGCCAGGGTGCCCGACGACGCGCCCGTGGTCGTCGCAGCGGACGCCCTCGCGACCGGCGAGGTCACCGAGCGCCTCGGTGTTGATCCTGGCGCCGAACCCCGCGACCACGAGGTCGGCCGTGAGCGTGCGCCCGTCGGCCAGCTCGACCGCGGCCCCGTCGTCGTGGGCGTTGACGGACGCGACCGGGGTTCCGGTCAGCACCGTGGTGCCGAGGTCTTCGTGCAGCTGCTGCACCACTCCCCCGACCTCCGGGCCGAGCGGGCCCAGCAGCCCGGGCATCGCCTCGACGATGGTGACGTCGGTGTCGTGGGTGCGTGCCGCGGCTGCGACCTCGGCGCCGATGAACCCACCACCGAGCACCAGGACCGATCCAGCACGGTCGAGGTCGTCGGCCAGTCGCACCGAGTCGCCGAGCTTGCGCAGGGTGCGCACGGCCGGCTGGTCGGCCACCAGCGGTGGCACCGCTGCGCGCGCGCCGGTGGCGATGACCACGACGTCGGCCTCGAGCCGCTCGCCGTCAGAGGTCTCGACCGCGCCCGCGGCCACCGACGTGGCACGGACGCCCCGACGCACGTCGATGTCGAGGGTGCCGATCTCGTCGTCGTCGGTGAGGCGTGCCTTGGACGGCTCCCACTCGCCTGCCAGGACCTGCTTCGACAGCGGCGGTCGATCGTAGGGGATCTCGTCCTCGTCGCTCAGCACGGTGATCGGGCCCTCGAAGCCCGCCTTGCGGGTCTCCTTCGCGGTGCGCCAGCCGGCGAGACCGGCACCGACGACCAGCAGCGACCGTGGGTCGGGACGCGGCATGCACTCTCCTTCGAGGGGGTTTGACCAAGGCTAGCGCCGCTGTCATCAAGGTTCCGATGTGACCTCAGGGGCTCTCCCCGCTACGGTGGAGTGCGTTGTTGCCGCCAACGTCCGCGTCCGGGGAGTTTCAGCATGCAAGCCACGAAGGTGTACAAGTTCGCGGCCGCGACCGTGATGACCACGGTCGCCGCCGCAACCGTGGTGACGTTCACGAGCACCGCACAGTCCGATTCGTCACCGGTCGCCGCAGCTCTCCCCCGGGTTCCCGCCGCCGGCGGCGCCGCGCCCAGCGTCGGCTTGAACGACCAGCTGCCGGAGCCGTCCGCCAGTCCCACCCCGCTACCGACGGCCGAGTCGGACCCGCCGCGGAACCCTGAGCCTGAGACGTCCAGCCGGTCCGCAGGCCGCGCCGACAGCCCGCCGGCGAAGTCCAAGCCCAAGCCGAAGCCCGATGAACCGTCGCCCTCCCCCTCGCCCACCCGCAACGGCGGGCTCGGCGGGCTCCTCGGCGGCCTCCTCGGCGGCGGCGGCTGAGCTCAGCGCGGCACTGCGAGGGTCGTCGGCTCGAGACGACCGCGCAGCAGCAACGGTTCGAGCAAGCGCCAGCGATCCCGCTCGGCGGACTCGGCTCGGTCGACGATCCGCTGTGACGCAACGACGCGGCCGGGATACTCCTTGGCCTGCTCCGTGAGCCGGGCCGCCTCGTTGACCGGATCGCCGATCACGGTGTACTCCAGCCGCTGGGTGGCACCGATGTTTCCGGCGATCACGAGGCCTTGCGAGACGCCGATCCCGGCGTCGAGGTCAGGTACCTCGTCCTTCAGCCGCTGAGCCATCTCACGGGCTGCACCCAGCGCGTTGGCTGCCGGGTCGGGTAGCTCCAGCGGCGCACCGAAGATGCACAGCGCGGCGTCGCCCTCGAACTTGTTCACCAGTCCGCCGTAGCTGCCGACGACGTCGACGACGACCTCGAAGAACCGGTTGAGCGCGGTGACCACCTCGGCCGGCGACCGCGTCGCCGCGAACGTGGTGCTGCCGATGACGTCCACGAAAAGGGCTGCGGCCTCGCGTTCCTCGCCTCCCAGCGAGACGCCGTGCTCGAGCGCCTGCCTCGCGACGTCCTCACCGACATGACGTCCGAAGAGGTCGCGCAGCTGCTCTCGTTCGCGCATCGCTCCGACCATCCGGTTGAGCCCGGCCTGCATCTGGCCGATCTCGCCGTTGTCGTCGACCGGCACCTGGACATGAAGGTCGCCGCTCTCGATCTCGGCCAACGCGGTTGTCAGCTCGCACAGCGGCTCACCGATCGACTTGGCGAACAGGACGGTGGCGAACAAGCCACCGAGCAGCACGATCCCGCCCACGACGATGCCGCTGACGGACAGCCGCTCCAACGATGTGTTGGAGAACGGCGAGAACGCCACCATCATGACCAGGGCCAGCAGCGGCACGCCGGTGGTGAGGCCCCAGACGAAGATCGCCCGCTCACCGACGCCGGCCGCCGTCCCGCGCTCGGGCGGGTGCAGCTCGAGGACCCGCGCCGTGGCGGGCCGTAGCAACCGTGTGCTCAGCAGGAACGCCGTCGCCACCGTGGCCAGGCCACCGGAGAGGACGGCACCCCCGGCGAGGAGTCCGAACGGAACACTGGTCGGCAGGTCGAGCACCAGGAACGCCACGGTCGACAGGCTCCACAGGAACACGCCCCACTTGAACAGCGACCACGGCAGGTCGAGCGTCAGCTGCTGCTCCTCGGGAGTGGGGTCGGTGCCGCGCACGGTCCAGTCGAGCGCGCGATGCGCACGCGGTGCCGCGTACGCGGCGAAGAGGATCCAGCTGGCCACCGTGCAGGCGATCCCGAGGATGACGTTGTCGCGGGTCACACTCGCCAGTTGCGCCTCCTCCGGCAGGGGCAGGACGAACAGGTACTCGACGAAGAGCAGCGTCGTGCCGACGAGGTTGGCCACGTAGTTGTCCGCCACCACGTGCCAGGGCTTGACGCCCTTGACCAAATGCTTCATGCGCTGATGCTGACGGAGCGAGGCGGTCGACGCAATGACCCGCGACACGTCCGGATACTCTGGGTATTCGGAGCAACCGGACGAAGGGCTTCCCATGTCGCTCACTCCCGACCATGACGTCGTCATCATCGGCGGAGGATTCTCCGGCATCGGGGCGGCCATCGGTCTCGACCGGGCCGGTTTCGGCGACTACCTGATGCTCGAGGAGGGCGACGGCGTCGGCGGCGCCTGGCACTGGAACACGTACCCGGGAGTCGCGGTCGACATCCCCTCGTTCAGCTATCAGTTCTCCTTCGAGCAGCACGACACCTGGTCCCGCGTCTACGCGCCGGGCCGCGAGCTCAAGGCCTACGCCGAGCACTGCATGGACAAGTACGACATCCGCCGGCGCACGAAGCTCAACACCAAGATCATCGGGGCAGCCTTCGACGACGAGCACCGCCACTGGAACCTCGACACCGCCGACGGCGACACCATCACGGCGCGGTACGTCGTCGGGGCCACCGGTGTGCTCACCAAGCCGAAGCCACCGAACATCCCGGGAATGGACGACTTCACCGGCACGGTGATGCACACGGCGCGCTGGGACCACGACGTCGACCTGCGGGGCAAGCGCGTCGCGATCGTCGGCACGGGTGCGTCGGCCGTCCAGGTGATCCCCTCGATCGCCCCGGTGGTCGAACACCTGACGGTGTTCCAGCGGACCCCGATCTGGTGCTTGCCCAAGCCCGATGCGGCCATGGCCAAGTCGGCCAAGCTCGCCCTGAGACGCCTTCCCGGCGCCAAGCGGGTGTCTCGCCTCATCAGCCAGGCGTTCGTCGAGATCAACTTCCCCCTGCCGGCCCACTACAACCGCCTGCTCCACATCGCGAACGTCGGCGAGCGGATGGGCAAGCGGCACCTGCGTCAGGCGGTGCACGATCCCGTCGTTCGCGACAAGCTGACGCCGCGGTACTCCCTCGGCTGCAAGCGTCCGAGCTTCTCCAACGAGTACCTGCCGGCGTTCAACCGCGACAACGTGTACCTCGAGACGGACCCGATCGACACCATCACCGCGACCGGTGTGCGCACCGCCGAAGGCACCGAGCATGACGTCGACGTCATCATCCTGGCCACCGGCTTCAAGGTGTTCGAGGCCGGCAACATGCCGCCGTTCCCCATCAAGGGGGCCAACGGCCTCGATCTGGAGAAGTGGTGGACGGAGAACCGGTTCCAGGCGTTCCTGGGCGTCAGCGTGCCCGGCTTCCCGAACTACTTCACGATCCTCGGCCCCTATGGCTTCAACGGGTCGTCGTACTTCAACCTGATCGAGACCCAGACGCGGCACATCGTCCGCTGCCTGCGGCAGGCCCGCAAGGTCGGCGCAACCCGTGTCGAGGTCAAGCCCGAGGCGAACGCCGACTACTTCGCGGCGGCACTCTCACGACGCAAGAACCAGGTGTTCTTCCAGGGCGGGTGCGGTGAGTCGAACAGCTACTACTTCGACATCCACGGCGACGTCCCCTTCCGGCCCGCCGCCACGATCGAGACGATGTGGACCAGTCGGCGCTTCGACCTGGACAGCTACGCCTTCGACGCAGCGAGCTAGGGCTCGCCCTAGTCCTCGAGCTCCCGCGGGACGGCGATGACGTCCACGAGGGCTCCGTTGCGCATCACCGTGATCTCCACGGGCTGGCCGATCGCGTCCTCGACCATGAACCGCTGCAGCTCGGTGGCCGACGCGACGGGCTTGCCCGCAGCGGCGACGATCAGGTCGCCGAGGTGCAGACCCGATGCGGCCGCCGGGCTGCCGGAGACCAGCTGGGCCACCAGCAGGCCCGTGCGCTGACCGGTGCGCTCGGCCAGGTCGGGTGGCAGGGGCCGTTGCGAGCCGGCCACGCCGAGCCAGGCCCGGCGGACCCGACCGCGAGTCGTGAGCGCGTTGATGATGTCCCGGGTCGTCTCGTTGATGGGCACGGCCAGACCCAGTCCGAAGCCGGCGACGGCGGTGTTCACGCCGACCAGACGTCCCTGGCTGTCCGCGAGGGCGCCACCGCTGTTGCCGGGATTCAGGGCCGCGTCGGTCTGGATCACCTCGTCGACCACCCGCCCGGCCTTGGTCGGGAGCGACCGGCCGAGCGCGGACACGATGCCGGCCGTGACGCTCCCGGCCAGCCCGTTGGGGTTGCCGAGGGCGATGACGATCTGGCCGACCTGCAGTCGACTCGCGTCGCCGAGCGGGATCCGTGGCGGGACGTCCTCGCGGGCCTTCAGGACCGCCAGGTCGGACAGCGGATCCCTGCCGATGACGTCAGCCGTGGTCTCGCGGCCGTCGGCGAACTCGGCGACCGCTCGCTTCGCGTCGCGGACGACGTGTGCGCTGGTGAGGAGGAGACCGTCGTCAGAAACGACGCTCGCACTGCCGGCGCCACGGAAGCTCCGCGTCCGCACCGAAAGGCTGGCGACACTGGGAGTCAGCGTGGCGGCCACGCGCGTGACGATGCTCGAGTAGGCGTCCAACGCCAGCTCGTCGATGGCGATCTCGTCGCCGGGCTCCTGATCCGTGCCCATGGCTCATTCAACCCGCAATCGGAGCGAATGCATCCGCCGTTCACTCTCGGCGAAAATACTGGGCGAAATACTGGGCCGTCGATCAGATCAGCGCGGCGCGGCCTGCCTCGAGCCGGGCGACCGGCACGCGGAACGGTGAGCACGACACGTAGTCGAGGCCGACCTGGTGGAAGAAGTGGATGGACTCCGGGTCGCCACCGTGCTCGCCGCAGATGCCGAGCTTGAGGTCGGGTCGCGTCTTCCGGCCGCCCTCGACCGCGATCTCGATGAGGCGGCCCACACCGTCGACGTCGAGGCTCTCGAACGGCGAGACCATGAACACGCCTCGATCGAGGTAGACGGCGAAGAAGGCGGCTTCGACGTCATCGCGGGAGAATCCCCACGTCGTCTGGGTGAGGTCGTTGGTGCCGAAGGAGAAGAACTCGGCAGCCTCGGCCACCCGGGTGGCCGTGAGCGCCGCGCGGGGCAGCTCGACCATCGTGCCGATCGGGATCGACTGAGTGACGCCGGTGCTCTCGGCGACCTCGCGGAGGATCGTGTCGCTCTCGTCCCGGATCAGGAACAGCTCCATCACCGACCCGATGAGCGGGATCATGATCTCGACCCTGGGGTCGGCTCCCTCGCTCTTCAGCTGCGCCGATGCCTCGGCGATCGCCTGGATCTGCAGGTTGAACAGGCCGGGCACGGCCAGCCCGAGCCGTACGCCGCGGAGCCCGAGCATCGGATTGACCTCATGCAGACGCTCGACTGCCTTGAGCAGCACCTCGTCCTTGGGGTCGACGTTGCCGGCAGCCTGGGCGAGCGCCACCTTGACCATGAGGTCGGCACGGTCGGGCAGGAACTCGTGCAGGGGCGGATCGAGCAGCCGGATCGTGACCGGGAGACCGTCCATGGGCTTGAGCAGCTCGATGAAGTCCTGACGCTGCAGCGGGAGCAGCTTGTCGAGTGCCGTCTGCCGCTCGGTCGCGTCGTCGGCCAGGATGACGGCCTCGATCAGCCCGCGGCGGTCGCCGAGGAACATGTGCTCGGTACGGCACAGGCCGATTCCCTCCGCACCGAGCTCGCGCGCACGCGTCGCTTCCTCGGGGTTGTCGGCATTGGCGCGGACCCCCAGCCGGCGGGCCGAGTCGGCATGCCGGAGCAAGCGGTCGACCGAGCGGACCAGCTCGCTCGTCGATTCGTCCAGGTCCTTGAGGGCTATCGTCCAATCCGTGCTCCAGGTAGGAGGCCACCGGGGAGAGCACGACGTCGACGGAGCCGTCGAAGAGCTCACCGGTCGTGCCGTCGACGCTGAGCATGTCGCCCTCGGCGATGGTCCGGTCGCCGATCGTGGCCGTCCGGGACTCGAGGTCGACGTGAAGGGCCTCGAGTCCGCACACGCAGGTCGTGCCCATCCCCCTGGCGACCACGGCGGCGTGGCTGGTCTTGCCGCCCCGGGCCGTGACGATGCCCTCGGCGGCGATCATGCCCTCGAGGTCGTCCGGGTTCGTCTCCTTGCGCACGAGGATGACGGTCTTGCCCTCGGCCGCAGCCGCCACCGCAGCCGCTGAGTCGAAGACGGCTTCCCCGACTGCAGCGCCCGGCGACGCCGCCATGCCGCGGCCGAGCAGGGCACGCTCGGACTCCACGTCGAACTGGGGAAACATCAGCTGGGCCAGCTGAGCGCCGTCGACCCGCGTCAGCGCCTCGTTCATCGTGATCAGGCCCTCGTCCACCAGCTGCGTCGCGATCCTGAACGCTGCGCCCGCCGTGCGCTTGCCGACCCTGGTCTGGAGCATCCAGAGCTTGCTGCGCTCGATCGTGAACTCGATGTCGCACAGGTCGCGATAGTGGTTCTCCAGCCGCCTCATCACCTTCCGGAGCTGCTTGAAGGACTCCGGGTCCAGCTGCTCCAGATCGGCCAGGCTCAGCGTGTTCCGGATTCCTGCGACCACGTCCTCGCCCTGCGCGTTGACCAGGTAGTCGCCGTAGGCGCCGGTCTGTCCCGTGGCCGGATCCCTCGTGAACGCGACACCCGTGCCGCTGTCGTCGCCGAGATTGCCGAACACCATCGTGCAGATGTTGACCGCGGTGCCGAGGTCGTGAGGGATGCGCTCGCGTCGCCGATAGAGTCGCGCGCGCTCGGTGTTCCACGAGTCGAACACGGCGCGGACGGCCCGGTCGAGCTGGTCGCGCGGATGCTGGGGGAACTCCTCACCGGAGTGCTCGTGGATGAGCTTCTTGAACGTGTCGACCAGAGCTTCGAGGTCGCTCTCCTCGAGCTCGACATCGGTGTCCACGCCCTTGGCCTTCTTGGCGCTGTCGAGCGCGGACGAGAACACCTCTCCGTCGATGTCGAGCACCGTCTTGCCGAACATCTGCAGCAGCCGGCGATAGCTGTCCCAGGCGAATCGGGCGCTCCCGCTGACTTCAGCCAGACCCTTCACGCTCTCGTCGTTGAGGCCGATGTTGAGCACCGTCTCCATCATCCCCGGCATCGAGTGCATGGCCCCGGATCGGACGCTCACCAGCAGCGGGTCGTGGCGGTCGCCCAGGTCCCGACCGATCTCGAACTCGAGCCGACGCATGGCCATGGTGACCTGGACACGCAGCTCGCTCGGCTCGCTGCCGGCCTCGAGATAGCTTCGGCACGCCTCGGTCGTGATGGTGAATCCGGGCGGCACCGGCAGCCCCAGATTGGTCATCTCAGCGAGGTTCGCACCCTTGCCGCCGAGCAGGGCCTTCTGGTCCTTGTTTCCCTCCGCGAACCCGTACACGAACTGAGTCATCGCCACGCCCCTTCAGTGCGGTCCAGGTTCACCCGAGGATATCGCGCACCTCGTCCGCTCCTGATGCTGTCAGACAACGACGGACCAAGTCTGTGTCCGCAGCCTGGTCGATCTGCCGCACTGCGTGCTTGATCGCCGCCACCGAGGACGGAGCAACGCTCAGCTCGCGGACGCCGAGAGCGACCAGGAGGCGCGCCGCGCGCTCGTCGGCAGCCAGCTCACCGCAGACCGCGACGAGGCAGCGACCGTCGGCGGCCCGGCAAACGGACTGTATGAGGAGGAGCACTCCTGGATCAAAGGAGTCGCCGAGCGCGGCGACTGCGGCATTGCCCCGCTCCGCAGCCAGGGCGTACTGGGTCAGGTCGTTCGTGCCGATGCTGAAGAAGTCGACGTGCGGTGCGAAGACGGCTGCTTTCAGGGCGGCGACCGGGACCTCGACCATGATCCCCACCTGCAACGCCTCCGGACGTCCTCGACCGACGTGAGTGATCGCCTCGCCCAGGCGGTGCTTGACGCTGACGAGCTCGTCCAGCGTGCTCACCATCGGGAACATGACGCTGACCGGAGTCTCGTGCGCCACGGTGATGAACGCTTGCAGCTGGGCATCGAGCAGGTCGCCCTGCGAGGCCGCGAGCCTGATGCCCCGCATGCCGAGGAACGGGTTGGCCTCAGCGGGCTGTGGCGCGTACGGAAGGGGCTTGTCCCCACCGACGTCGAGCGTGCGCAGGGTCAGGCGTCGCCCGCCGAGCTCGGCGGACAGCGACCGGTACACCTCGACCTGCTCGTCGATGGTGGGCGCTTCGTCCCGGCCCAGGTAGAGAAACTCGGTGCGCACCAGCCCGGCGAGCTCGGCACCATCTGCGGCCGCTGCCTGTGCATCGTCCACGGATCCGACGTTGGCGCCGACGAGGATCTCGACGCCATCCACCGTGATTGCTGGTGCGTGCGCCTCGGACTTCGCGAGCGCGGCTTTCGCACGAGCATCCTGATCGGCAGCCCGAAGCTCACGGAGCGTCTGCTCGTCAGGATCGACATGGAATCGCCCGGTCGCGCCGTCCACGGCGACCATCGTTCCCGGCGAGACACGGAGCACGGAAGAACCGGCGCCGACCACCGTCGGGATGCCGCGGGAGCGGGCAAGAATCGCACTGTGACTCGTCGGGCTGCCCGTGGCCATGACCAGGCCTGTCACGCGCGACGTGTCCAGATCCGCCACCTGGGCCGGCACCAGGTCATCAGCAATCAGCACACCCTCACCGTCGACCCGAGGCGCCGGTGCTCCTGCCAGCGACCGCGCCACCTGTTGTCCGACCGCGTGCACGTCGAGAGCGCGGGACTGGAGATAGTCGTCGGGGACGCTCGCGAAATCGGCTTCGACGTCGGCGATCGCATCAGCCCAGGCACGCGTGGCGGCATCGCCCGATCTGATGCGGGAGCGAACGGCGTCGAGGAGGTCAGTGTCGTCGATGAGCATGAGGTGGGCATCGAAGATCCTGGCTTCGCTCTCACCGCCGTCGCGTGCCGCCTTGGCGCGAATCCGCTGGATCTCGCGACGCACTTCGGCAATGGCCCCGCGGACCCGACGCCACTCAGTTTCGTGGTCTTGTGGGAGCTCGTCAGGAATCTCGATGTCAGCCGCTCGAATCGAGAGAGCCGGCCCGATCGCAATGCCGGGTGAGGCGGGCATCGGTGTCCCGTGCGCATGGTCGACCGGGGAGATCTCCGCACCCGACACGATGACGGACTCCTGTTCGTCGAAGCGCCGGTTGGCGAGCGCGACGACGTGGTCCAGCGCTTCACGCGCTTGGCTGCCCGTTGCGGTCAGCTCGACGCGATGGCCACACAGGGCACCCAGTGTGGCAACCTTCGACAGGCTGGTGGCCGGAACCGGTCCGGCGCCGGTGTCCAGGTTTCGAAGCTCGATCCGGGCGTCGAAGAGGCGCGCCTCCTGAACCAGCCGGGCTGCTGGTCGAGCGTGCAACCCGTGCGGGTTGGCAATCTTCACGACCACCGACGTGAACGCCTCGGCGTCCGGCGAAAGGCCCTTGTCGAGCCCTCCCAACGCCCCATCGGGGGCGACGGAGGGAGAAGCCTGGGGGTTGACATGGAACTGCTTGGCCGCCAGCGAACCGATCGCCTCGGCGGCCACCTCGTCAGGAGTCGCGCCCCCGGCCGCAGAGACTGCGGCGACCACCAGACCTTCGACAAGCGGCGCCGGGCACAGCACCACCCGCTCGCGGACAGCGGGATCGATCATGTCGAGCGCCATCTCGGCCGAGAGCACGGCACTCCCGAGATCCATGAGGACGACGACCCCGACACCGTCGTCCGCGGCGTGGATGGCCTCGACGATGGCCGTGGCATCCGTGCCGAACGTCGTCGCGTCCAGGCCGGCCGCAACGGCGATACGAACCTGCGAGCCGTGCAGCATCTCCGATGCCAGTGCCACAGCCGAGTCGGCCAGGACCCGGCTGTGTGACACCACGACCAAACCGGTCATGGCGAGCCTTCGCCGGCCAGCACCCGTGCCGTGGTGATCAGCAAGGCGGTTGACGTCGCCCCTGGATCCTGGTGGCCCACGCTGCGCTCGCCGAGGTACGACGCCCGACCCTTGCGGGCCAGCATCGGGATGGTCGCGTCGCGGCCTGCGTCAGCAGCGTCGGCGGCCCTGGTCAAGGCGTCGTCGATGCCCAGCCCCTCCGCGATCGCCTCGTCGAGCGCGTCGCACGCCGGGGCCAAAGCGTCGTACATCGTCTTGTCCCCGGCTTGCGCCCGGCCACGTGCCACGACTCCCTCGAGTCCTGCGCGCAGCGCGGCGGCGAACTGGGCTGCATCGAGCGAGTCGTCGTCACCGGCGCTCCCGGACATGCGCAGGAACAAGGTGCCGTAGAGCGGTCCGCTCGCCCCGCCCACGGTGCTGACGAGTGTCATCCCCGCGGTCTTGAAGAGCTCGCCCGGCGTCGCTAGGTCGATGTCGTCAAGGGCTGTGACGACGGCATCGAGGCCCCGGTTCAGGTTGGCGCCGTGGTCGGCGTCACCGATGGCCGAGTCGAGCTGGGTCAGGAGCTCGCGGTTGTCCGCGACTTCCTGTGCGAACGCCCTCAGCCATGCCTTCACCGCTGTTGCATCGATCACCGTCGTCACATCCCCAAGCATCATCTGGTCACACGCCCCACCGCAGAGCGGGCGTCTTGACGGGAGCGTCCCACAGGCGAAGCAGGTCGTCATCCACCTTGAGCAACGTGACCGAGCAGCCAGCCATGTCGAGACTGGTGATGTAGTTGCCCACGAGCGAGCGTGCCACGGGAACTCCGGCCTTCGACAAGAGCCTGTCAATCTCGTTGTACATCAGGTAGAGCTCGATGAGCGGCGTGCCGCCCATGCCGTTGACGAAGGCGATGACACCGTCGGTGCCGAACTCCAGGTCCCCGAGGATGGGCTCCACGAGCATCTCGGCGATCTCCGCCGCCGGCGCGAGTGGAACCCGCTGCCGACCTGGTTCGCCGTGGATGCCGATCCCGAGCTCGATCTCGTTCTCCGGGAGATCGAAGGTCGGTTCACCGGCGGCCGGAACCGTGCAGGACGTCAGGGCCATGCCCATGCTGCGTCCGGCGGAGTTCACCGCACGCGCCACATCGGCGACCTCGGCGAGGCTGCGCCCCTGCTCGGCTGCCGCGCCGGCGATCTTCTCGACCAGAACCGTCACGCCGACCCCCCGCCGCCCCACGGTGTAAGTGCTGTCCTGCACGGCGACGTCGTCGTCAGTCACGATCGGGACGACCTCGATACCGCTGGTGGCCGCAGCCATCTCCGCGGCCATCTCGAAGTTCATGACGTCGCCGGTGTAGTTCTTGACGATGTGCAGGACGCCGGCCCCGCCGTCGACACCGTTCGTTGCGGCGATGATCTGGTCCGGGACCGGCGACGTGAATACCTCGCCGCAGGCGGCTGCGTCCAGCATTCCTTCGCCCACGAAGCCGCCGTGCAGCGGCTCGTGGCCCGAACCCCCGCCGGAGACGAGTCCGACCTTCCCTTGGCGCGGTGGATCGGCCCGGAAGATGACCTTGTTGTCGTGATCGACACGGAGCTCCGGATGGGCGGCCTCGACACCGAGCAGTGACTCGGAGAGGACGTCGGCCGGATCGTTGATGAGCTTCTTCATGGCTACGGTTCCTTCGATTTGGGTGGTTGGTGGGTCAGCGCGTCAGACGCGGGCGGACGGATGCTCGGCGGGCGCCTGCTCGGGGACGTCGACGCGATCGGAGCCCCTCACCAGCGCTGCGTAGGCAAGTGCGGCGAAGATGCCGGCCAGGATCTCGGCTGCGAGATAGACAGGCAGCTGCTCCCATTGGACGGTGCCGCCGGCGACCTGCTGCACGAGCATCGGGCCGAAGGTACGGGCCGGGTTGATCGAGGCGCCGGTGGTCGGCGCAACGGGGATGATCGCGGCGAAGACGACGAGGCCGATCGCCAGTCCGGCGAATCCCGCAGGGGCCTTGTGATGGATGACTCCGAAGATGGTGAACACAAGAATGAAGGTGCCGACGAACTCGGCCGCGAACGCTTGTCCGACTCCGACGGTATCGGCGTAGGTGGCGACACCGAGGCCGACGTCGCTGGCCTTCTGCCCAAGCACCGCGATGATGGCACTGGCGCCGATCGTGGCTCCGACGAGCTGAGCACCGAGATACGCCGGCACGTCCTTCCACGGGAACTTCCCGGTCACTGCCAGGCCGATGGTGACGGCCGGGTTGATGTGATTGCCGCTGATGTGCCCGAGTGCATACACGGTCGCGATGACGATGGTGCCGAACGCCAGCGAGATCATGCCGAGATCGGCCATGGTGAACGGCGCGTCGCCGTTGACGATGAGCGTGGCTGGGACCGAGCCGACGCCGACGAACACCAGGAAGGCGGTCCCGATGACCTCGGCTGTGAGCTTCTGGGGGATGGACGGTTCGTTCATGGAACTCTCCTGAGTCAAGGCCACGGTCGCCCTGCGAGTCCCACAAAACGATGCCGTGTGTCTGGAACATCATTCGATAATGTCGAATGATGTTTGGACATTACGCTAGTGTGACGCAGAGCACAAGACCCCGATCGCAACTTCCTCGCGCTTCCGATGAGCCCGGCGAACGGAGTCTGGGAGGTGATCCGATGATTCAGTCAGTAGACCGAGCCTTGCGAATTCTCGCTGTCCTGCAGGGGGACCACCGACTCAGCCTCGGAGACATCGCGCAGCGACTGGGGCTGCCACCCTCGACGGTGCACGGAATCGTCAGGACACTCCTGGCTCATCGTCTGGTCATCCAGGAACACGACTCAGGTCATTACCGCCTCGGCCCCGCCGTCCTCACCATGGGGAACGTCTATCTCGACACCCTCGAGCTCCGATCCCGCGTCATGCCGTGGGCCGAGGACCTTGCTCGCCGCAGCGGGCTGGCTGTCCGCACTGCCGTGATGCTCGTCGATGACGTCGTCGTCGTCCACCATGAGCCGCGGCCCGACGGCTCCCGGCAGATGCCGGAGGTGGGCATCGTGATTCCTGCACACGCGTCTGCCCTCGGCAAGGCGATCCTTGCCTTCGACGACGAGCAGGTCGACGAGATGCTCGAGGACGGCGAAGCGCTGCGGAGCATGACTGGTGAGACGACGACCGATCCTGTCGAGCTGCGCCGACAGCTTCAGGAGACGCGCACGAGCGGCATCGCCCAGGAGATTGAGGAGGCCGTGCTCGGAGAATGCGGCATCGCAGCGGTGATCAGCGATCGGCTCGGCGGAGCTGTTGGTGCGATCGGCCTGGTCGCCTCCAACGAGGAGTGGCCGATCGAACCTGCCGTGGTGTCGTCCCTGCGGGCCGCCGCGCGGTCAGTCTCCCGTGAGCTCGGAGCCACGTCCTGGCCTCCTCAAGGAGACGCACCCAAGGCATCAGAGATGGGAACCCGTCGTCGACGCGCCAAACCCGCCTGAGACGGGCCGATCCACTCCCCTCCGGCACGGCACGTCCCTGCGGCTACCGTTTGGCCAGAACCCCGGACTCGGCCATCGAGGAGAACCATGAGTGATTTCATCGGACGCACGGTCGTCGTGACCGGCGCGAGCGGGTTCCTGGGAGCCGGACTGGCGGCGGCGTTCATCGAATCCGGCGCCGAGGTGGTCGGCGTCGACCGTGCAGCACCGGACGAGCGCGCCGTCGTCGACGGCGTGCGTTACGAGGCCGCCGACCTCACCGACGACGCGCACGTCGGCGCCGTGCTCGACGCGGTCGGCACGCCGTGGGCGGTCGTCAACACGGTCGGTGGTTTCGCGCCGCGCTCGTCGATCGCCGAGCTCGACCCCGACGAGCTCGACCAGCAGCTGTCGTTGAACCTCATGACCGCAGCCGTCGTCACCAAGCACGCCCTGCGCGTGATGCAGCCGATCGGGGCGGGGCGGATCGTCCTCACCGCGAGCCGCGCGGCCACGGCCACGAAGAGCAACGGCTTCGCGTACTCGGTGAGCAAGCTCGCCGTGCTTCACCTCGTCCGGATGGCGTCCGAGGAGGTCGCCGGCACCGGGATCACCGTCAACGGCGTGGTGCCCTCGATCATGGACACCCCGGCCAACCGGGCCTCGATGCCCGACGCCGACCACGACTCGTGGCCGAAGGTGCCCGATGTCGCGCGCTCCTACCTGTTCCTGGCGTCCCCGACGTCACACCTCGTCAACGGTGCCGCCCTGCCGGTCTGAGAGCGCGTCCGTCAGCAGCGCGACGAGCGCCTCGAGCTGCAGGTCGGCCGACGAGGACACGTCCTCGTCCGAGCCGTCGAGCGCCCGGGCGGCGAGGCCGGCCTTGCTGTCGATGAGCTCCGCGATCCTGGTGTCGATCGTCTGTGCAGCGATGATGCGCCACGCGGTGACCGGTTGCTCCTGGCCGATGCGGTGCACGCGGTCGATGGCCTGGGTCTGCTCGGCAGCGGTCCACGACAGCTCGGCGAGCACGACGTTGGAGGAGACCTGCAGGTTGATGCCGACGCCTGCGGCCGTGACCGAGCAGACGATGACGGCGACATCGGGATCCTCGACGAACGCGTCGATGTTCTCCTGGCGCGACTTGGGCGTCTGGTCGCCACGGATCGATGAGTACCGGATGCCGCGCTTGGCGAACGTCTCCTCGGCCGCGTCCATCACGTCGATGTGCTTGGCGAAGAAGACGACCTTGCCGACGCTGCGTGCGAGCTGCGCGGCGTAGTCGGCGGCGAGGCCGGACTTGGCCTGGCCGATGCGGCGCATCATGCCGAACACGTTCTCGGTGGAGTCCTTGTCGGCGTCCTCGCGCTCCCAGCCGGCCACCCGGCGCACCAGGTCGTGGTCGATGCCCTCGACGACGTCGCCGGACTTGCGGGTTTCGAGAGCCGCGTCGTACCGCTCGACCAATCGGCGGGCGAGCTCGCGCTCGGCCTCTCGGATCGAGCGGCCGGACTCGTCGTCGAGCTCGACCGGGATGTCGGCAACCCGGCGGGCCGGGATGTCGGCGGCGACGTCGACCTTGCGGCGGCGCACGATCCCCTGGTCGATCACGCAGGTGCGCGCGGCCGGGTAGAACCCGCGGTCGACCGGGGTCAGCCCGGTCTCCTCCAGGGCGGCCATCAGCTGTGCCCGGGGCTTCTTCTCGTCGATCCAGCCGAGGAACTGCCAGATGTTCTTGAAGTCCTCGATGTCGTTGATCAGCGGGGTGCCGGTGAGGGCCATCAGCAGGGGATTCGCGATACGGGTGCGGATGCGGTCGGAGAGCTCGAGCACGTGCTGCGAGCGCTGGGACGCCTTGTTCTTGATGAAGTGCGCCTCGTCGACGACCATGCCGCGGAAGCCGAGGTCGCCGAGCCAACCGACGTGGCGGTCGAGCACCTCGTAGTTGACGATCACGATGTCGGCGAACCCGTCGATCGTGTCGCCGTCGCCGTGGATCACCGTGGCGGTGCGCTTGGGCGTCCAGAGGCCGACCTCGCGGGCCCAGTTCGTCTTGACGACGTTGGGGACGACCGCGAGAAGCGGGTAGGCATTGGCGGCTTGTGCAGCGAGCAGCGCCTGGGCGGTCTTGCCGAGACCGGGCTCGTCGGCGAGCAGGAAGGTGCGATGGCCGGCTCCGGCGGCTGAGTAGACCTGCGCCTGGTGCGGCATCAGCGTCAGGTCTCCGGGCGCATCGAGCGAACCGGGCTCGGGCAGGGGCATGCAGGCCGGGACGTTGTCGGCGACCGACTCGAACGACCGGAAGAGCGGCCCGAGCAGCTCCCAGGTGGCCAGCCGGCTCGAGCCGGCCTCACTCCGGGCGGCGGACTCGAAGTCGGGAGCGAGGAACGGGTTGGAGAGCTGTCGGGAAACGACGGACTGCGGCACGACCCGACGCTTGGTGGAGGCGGCGACTTCCTCTGGCTGCTCCTCCTCGACTGGCGCCTCGACGCCGGCCGCTTCCAGCATCTCGCGCCTCAGCGACTTGGCGGCCGCGGAGACGTCGGCGTCCTCTTCGAGGAGCGCGAGCAGGGAGGGGCTCCGGGCGGCGGTCTTGGCGAGGATCGTGGCCACGCCCTCGAGGCGCTTGAGCTGCTCCGTGCGGTGGGCTTCGGTGCTGGCCTCATCCGCCTTGACGCGGGCCCGCTCCTCACGCATCAGGAGCGCGACGACCTGGAACTTGGTGCGCACCGAGGGCATCACGTGTCCCTTTTCGACGGCCCGCTCGACCTCGCGGACGGCACGGGCGAGCACGGGGATGATGCCGTCGTCGTCGCGGGCGCGGGCGCGTTGCTGCTTCCGCGGAGCGGTACGACTGGCGCCTGGACGGCGCCGGCCTCGTCGGGCCACGAACTCCTCCTCTGGGAGTGACCGGCACGTGCACCCACGGCCGGGCGTTGCACGTCGGGATCCGGCCTGGTGACCGGCCCCGTACGCGATTCGGTCCCACGATCTTCGAGAGATCGACACGTCGGGTTCTGACAACCCGTCCGCTGTGGGAACTCCGACGACCAAGCCGTCGGTTTCAAGCAGGACCATCATAGCGCCGTCGCGACGGTCGTGGGCGCAGAGGTGCACGATGTGGTCGAGACATCTGGACGGGAGAACGAACAAAGGCCCAACTCCGAAGGAGAAGGGCCCTTGACCGTGTGTGACGTGGTAGCGGGGGCAGGATTTGAACCTGCGACCTCTGGGTTATGAGCCCAGCGAGCTACCGAACTGCTCCACCCCGCGTTGCTCGGACCATCGTACGGGAGCGACCGAACA
>CAWIWE010000031.1:0-31226 GCA_963839625.1 uncultured Actinomycetota bacterium
TTCGGGCACCGTGATGGCATTGATCTTGATAACTGTGCCCATACTTGTGAAGCCGCCTATGCAGTCGCCCGGTCCCTCGAGCGCAACCATACGGCTAGACCGATGTCATTCACGGTCTTGGGTCAGAGTCACCACGACCTTGCCAGCCGACGTACGGCCCTGTTCGACGAACGCCATCGCCTCCGGCGTTTCGGCGAACGGAAAGGTCCGGTCAATGACCGGGCGCAGTGCGCCACTGTCGTAAAGTGCGCCGAGCTCGCGCAACTGGTGTCCGTTTGCCTGCATGAAGAAGAACTCGTAGCGGGCGCCCAGCGCCTTGGCCTGCTTGCGGACCTTGCGGCTGACCATGTTCATGACCAAGCCCATGAACGACGGGGCGCCGAGCTGCTTGGCGAATCCTGCGTCGGGCGGGCCCGCAACGCCGATGGCGAGGCCACCTGGCTTCAGGATGGTTAACGACTTCTCGAGGTTCTTCCCGCCCAGCGAATCGAGCACCAGGTCGAACCCAGACAGGACCGTCGAGAAGTCCTCCTGAGTGTAGTCGACGACCTCGTCGGCGCCGAGGCTCCTGACCAGGTCGACCGTGGACGTGTCGGTGGTCGTGGCGACGGTGGCACCGAGGTGGTTGGCCAGCTGGATGACCGTGGAACCGAGCCCGCCGGCTCCCGCGTGGACGAGCACCTTTTGACCGGGCTTCACGCCGGCCCGCTCGACGAGGATCTGCCAGGCGGCGAGGGCAACCAATGGCACCGCAGCCGCCTCCTGGAGAGTGAGGGATGCAGGTTTGGGCGCAACGTCGGCCTGGTCGATCGCGATGAGCTCCGCAAAGCCTCCGATGCGGAGATCCCGGGGACGGGCGTAGACCTGGTCGCCGACCTCGAAGCCGCGGACGGCTGAGCCAACTCCCATCACCACGCCGGCCACGTCGTGGCCGAGGACGAACGGCTTCTTGTACTTCAAGAGCTGTTTGAACTCTCCATTACGCACCATCTTGTCCAGCGGGTTGATGCTGGTGGCGCCTACTCGCACCAGAACGTCGCCGTCTCCGACCGTAGGTTCGGGTACCTCAGTGGCGCGCAGCCCGTCTTTGCCGTACTTCTCGACGACGAAGGCTTTCATGTCATTCGTTCCTCTCGAGGAACACCAGGGCTTCTTGGACGAAGGCGGCGTGATGCTGGAAGATGCCGCCGTGCCCGGCGTCGGGGTAGATCTTGAGCTGAGCGTTCGGCAGACGCCGTGCCAGGTCGGCCGAATTGCTCGTCGGCACCATCCGGTCATCGTCACCATTGGCCACGAGGACCGGGTGATGGATGCCGGACAGGTCGGACGGCTCTTGGAGTCCCCACGCGTGGATGGCCTTCAGGTGCGCGCGAAACGACGGAACCGCGATCGCTTTATCGCGGTTGTCCGTGCGCTCCTTCAACCTCGCCAGGAACGCGCAGGCCTGTGACCGCCCGTTGGACGTCTGCGTGAAGAAGAGGTAGTACTTCGCGTCGCGGAACGTCAGGGCACCTCTCGCCATGTCGGCGAAGGTGAGCTTCGTGACCTGGTCGATACCCCGGCCACCGGCCGGCCCAGTGCCCGCAAGGATCATCCTGCGGACGAGCTGCGGCTCCTGCTCGGCGATCACTTGCGCGACGAATCCGCCCATCGAGAAGCCCAGGAGATCGACCTGGTCGAATCCGAGAGCTCTGATGAAGGCGACAGCGTCCTTCGCCATCGCTGTGACCGAGCTCGGCGTCTTGCCTCCGGAGGCGCCAACGCCGCGGTTGTCGAACGTGATCACCCGATGCTTCGCCGCGAGCCCGTCCACGACTCGCGGATCCCAGTTGTCCAGGACCGCCGCAAGGTGGTTGAGGAAGATGACCGGCGTTCCCGTGCGGGGGCCGAGGTCCCGGTAGGCGAACGGAGTTCCGTCGACGTCGACCGTTCGTGTCTCGGCGTCGCGGTGCGGTGTGGTGGATCTTTGAATGTCAATCATAATACAATAGTCGTACGGCAATGCGCGGAATGCAAGGGCGCAGCAGTGTGGTCCTGGTCTCGCGCTCAGCCGACACGCTCTGCGGCGAGCATGGCGAGGGCAGACTGGAGGCCGTTCTCGAGGACGGTGTCTGACAGCTCCCGGTCGGCAAGCGCGCGAGAAAGCTGCAGTGTCCCGACCAGGATGGTGAAGAGATTGAGCGCTGTACCGCGTGCCGAGTCCGGATCGTCGGGATCGAGCCGGGTGGTGATCTCATCCACGACCGCCTTCGCGCCCGCGGTGTAGGCACGCTTGGTGACGGCCGCGCAGCGCCCTATCTCGTCCAGAAGTGCGGCCGACGGGCAGCCGAGGTCGCGGTTGTCGCGGTGCTGGGGAGTCAGGTACTCGCGCACGAATTCCTCGAGTCCAGCCCGTCCGGGCTTCAGCTCGCTCATGTTGGCAGCCTGACGGCTCAGCTCGTCGCCAACCACGGACGCGACGAGGTGATCCTTGGAATCGAAGTGCGCGTAGAAGGCGCCATTGGTCAACTCGGCGTCGGCCATCAGCGTGGCGATGCCCGAACCATCGAACCCGTCCTGCTTGAAACGCTTGCCGGCGGTCTCGATGATCCGTCGCCGCGTCACGTCTTTGTGCTCCTTGTCGTACCGCGCCACGAGACCGACCTCCGTCACATTGCAATCGTCTTTCTCGCATCCTAGCGTATAGTCTGCCAACCATAATATTATAATCGACAGACAAAAAGGATCTGTTCGGCATAGTGGAGGCCCATGTCGGTGCTGCGAGGTGTGGTCGGCTTCGCCCGGACGGGCAGCTCGTCAAGGACCGCCGCACCCTCGACGTCCTCGCCTGCCTCGATGACCGCGGACCCGATAAGAACTGACCTATGCGCCCCGATACCCACACAACTGTTCACATTTCCTGAAAGGTTCTGAGATGACCACGTGGAGAGACGTTCCCACCCGCACCGTCGATGTCGACGGCGTCCGCTACGCCTACCGTGAGCTTGGCGCAGATTCGGATGTGTCCGTGGTGTTCCTGCACCACTTCACCGCAGTCCTGGACGACTGGGACCCCCGGATCATCGACGGCATCGCCGCACACCACCGCGTCATCGCCTTCGACAACCGCGGGGTCGGTGCCACCGAGTCGACCGTGCCTGCCGACCTTGAGACGATGGGCGCCGACACCATTGCCTTCATCCGGGCCCTCGGCCACGACAAGGTCGACCTATTCGGATTCTCTGTCGGCGGCGCAGTCGCCCAAATGGTCGCCCTCCAAGCACCGGAACTAGTCCGTCGCATGGTGCTCGCCGGTTCCGGCCCGCGCGGCGGAGGCGGCATCTGGAGGATGCCCATCATAGTCAGTGGCGCCTACTTCAAAGCCTTCCTCGCCCGCAAGGACCCCCGGCACTTCCTCTTCTTCCCGCGCAACTCCGAGGGCAAGAAGGCCGCCAACGAGTATTTCGAGCGCCTCTCGGAACGTACGCAGGACCGCGACAAGCCGATCTCCCGGCAAGCCGGGCTGGCACAGCTGCGCGCCATCACCACCGGCGGAATGCATGCCCCGGACGATCTGTCGGTCATCTCCGTCCCGGTCCTCGTCGCCAACGGCGACCATGACCTCATGGTGGCCAGCGAGCACTCCGCGGACATGGCCCGCCGACTGCCGAACGCGACCCTCAAGATCTACCCCAACTCCGGTCACGGGGGTGTTTTCCAGCACCACCAGGAGTTCGTGCCAGAGGTTCTGCGATTCCTCTCGTCTGAAGCGTGGGATGCGCAATCGGCGGCCGGACTCGGGTAGTCGCCGAATTCCACAGAGCTAGCGGTTGGCTGGTCACGGGACCGTACCCAGTCGGGCTATCGCACTCCAGGGGCATTGATGTTGATGACTGTTCCCATGCTCGAAAGCCTCTCGTTCCGGTTGATCTTGAGACTACGCGACCGGCACAGGCAACGCGTTTGCGAGTTTCTGCCCCGATAGTCGCCTCACCTCGGATAACGTCCTCGACAGACCCCCTGGATGGGCCACCGACGCACCGGTCGGCGGTGCAGCGGACTCGGAACGCCTCGGGTCATGAGACACGGGAAGTGCTGTGGCTGACAGGCCGAAGGTGATTGATCCGACTCGGGTCGGACCACGCATCTTGCATTCGCGAACGCTCACCATCGTGGTGGCGGCTGCCGCCGCCTTGGCCTTGACGCTCGCGCTGCTGGTGCTCCGCGGGACCAGCGGGAGCGCACCCTCGGTCGCACCTGCAGCCGCTGCCGAGACCGAGACGGTCACGAAGCCGAACATCGTCCTCGTGATGGCCGATGACATGCGGGCCGACGACCTCCGCTTCATGCCGTCGCTGCGCAAGCTCGTGACCGACCGGGGCTTGAAGTTCCGCAACTCGTTCAGCCCTTACCCGCTGTGCTGCCCCGCCCGCGCCTCCGTGCTCTCCGGCCAGTACGCCCACAACCACGAGGTGTTCGGGAACCATTCACCGTTCGGCTTCGGCAGCTTCGACGACAGCAACACGGTGGCCACGGCGCTGCACGACGCCGGCTACCGCACGGGCTTCGTCGGGAAGTACCTCAACAACTACGGCATCGACCGGTCCCTGGTGACCGGCAGGCACTCGTGGAACTACGTCCCGGCCGGCTGGACGGACTGGTACGCCGCCCTGCAGCGGCCGAGCCGACTCAAGGATCGTTACCCGACCGGCGGTGCATACGACTACTTCCACACGATCTTCAACGTGAACGGCCGCACTGACGACAGCCACCAGGGCGAGTACCAGACCGACGTGCTCGGCAGCTTCGGTCGCAAGCTGGTGACCAAGTACAGCGAGAGCAAGGAGCCGTTCTTCCTCTACCTGTCGGCGCTGGCGCCCCACAACGGCAGACCGCACGAGCCCGACGACGTCGACTCGATTCGTCGGCCCGACGGCCGGGTCTACGAGTACGAGACGCCGGCGCGTCCCGACTGGGTCAAGGGACGCTTCAATCACCTGGTACGTCGAAGTCCCGGCCTGCCCGCCAAAGGGGGGCCGAGCGAGGACGACGTGAGCGACAAGCCGCTGGCCTTCCAGAAGCCGGAGCTGACGAAGGAGGAGCATCAGCTCGCCACCGCACTGACGCGGCAGCGTGCCGAATCGATCGCCGTGCTCGACGCCCAGATCCGGCGGCTCGTCCAGACCTTGCGCGAGCGGGACGAGCTCGACCAGACGGTCTTCCTCTTCACCTCGGACAACGGCTACTTCCTCGGCGAGCACCGCATCCGCAACGGCAAGGTCAAGGGCTACGAGCCCTCGATCCGAGTGCCTTTGGTGGTCGCCGGGCCCGGCATCCCACACGGCGTCCGCGACGATCCCACCAAGACGCCAGACCTCACCGCGACGATCCTCGACCTGGCCGAGGCCAAGGCACCGCGCCGGTCGGACGGCCAGTCACTGGTGCCCAGCTTCACCGGGGACCGGGGCTGGACCGCGCCGGTGGTGACCGAAGCGGCGGTCGGCGGCTCCGCGTACCAGTACGACGTGGGCCGGGCAGAGCTCGGCTTCACCGACGCGCGCACCAACATCGGCATCCGCACCGCGCGCTACAAGCTGATCCGCGACGCGTCGGGGACGGTGGAGCTCTACGACCTTGACGTCGACCCGAACGAGCTCGACAGCGTGGCCGCCGATCCGAAGTACCGGGAGGTACTCGACGATCTCAACCGGCTGTGGCGCAAGTACAAGGACTGCGCCGGCACCGAGTGCAGCGAGTCGATGCCGTCGAGCCTCAGCATGTTTCCGATCCAGACGACGGCGTCGACGGACAAGCAGTGGGATGGAGTGCTGGCCCGCTACGGGCACGCCTTCTGATCGACGCGTGTCCCGTCAGCGGTCCTCCAGCACCGCCTGAGCCGCGTTGTACCCGGGGATGAACGTGATGCCGGGCCCGCCGTAGCAACCGGCGCTGCCGAGATAGAGGCCTGCGATGTCGTGCGGCTGATCGACGTACCCGCGGGGGCCGGGCCGATAGGGGCCGAGCATCTCGGGCGTTCTACCTCGCCACGGTCGAGCGCCAGCGACGGTTGGCCCAGGAGGGTGACGAACGCCACCAGCCCACCGCACTGTCGGAGGCTGGCCCAGAGGCCCGCGCATGAGGCGAGTCACGCCACGCCGCAGCTGATCGTTGCCGAGCACCGATCCGGACCGTGCGTCAAGGTATTCCTCATGACCACCGACCTGGACCTGACCACCTACAAGGCGCTCAGCTTCGACTGTTACGGCACCCTCATCGACTGGGAGACCGGCATCGCCGCCGTGCTGGCGCCGTGGGCGCGCGAGCAGGGACTCGAACTGTCCGACGAAGAGCTTCTGCTCGCCTACGCCGACAACGAGGCGGCCGTCGAGGAGGAGACGCCGTCGGCGCTGTATCCGGAGGTCCTGGCCGCCGCCTTCCGCCGGACCGGTGACGGGCTCGATCACCCGGTCAGCGACGAGTGGGCGCAGCGACTGGGCGAATCGGTGCCGGACTGGCCGGCGTTCCCCGACTCCGCCGACGCCCTGGCCCGACTGGCCCAGCGCTACCAGCTGATCATCCTGTCCAACGTGCATCGCGAAGGCTTCGCAGGCAGCAACCGGCACCTGCAGGGTGACTTCGCCGCCGTCATCACCGCCGAGGACGTCGGTGCGTACAAACCGGCCGAGAACCACTTCCGCGCTCTCGATGCAGCGGTGGTTGACCTCGGCCTGGACCGCGCCCAGCTGCTCCACGTGGCCCAGAGCCTGTTCCACGACCACGTCCCGGCCAAGCGCGAGGGCCTGCCCTCGGTGTGGATCAACCGGCGCCACGACCGCGACGGATGGGGTGCCACCCCGGAACCGTCCGCTGCATGGACCTACGACCTCGAGCTTCCCTCGATGGGGGACTTCGCGGACGCCGTCGACCGCGCCTTCGCGGGCCCTGGACCCACGAGCTGATCCAGGGGCGCGTCGGCTCGGCCGTCGGTCGTCACCTCAGGCGGACTCGAACCAGGGATCCCGCAGGTCGTAGAACGTGAGGTCGCTCATCAGCGAGGCGATCTCCTCGGGCGGTCCGCCGGAGCTGGCCTCGCCCTCGCGCGCGCTGGCCTCGTCGGTGAAGGCGACCGTGTTGATGAAGCTGCCGTCGGCCTTCAACGCGAAGGTTCCGCCGACGATGTCCGATCGTTGCGCACGCATGTCGTCTTCATCAGCAGCCATGACCTCCTTGAGCCGCTCCGCGTCGTCGGTCCTGCCCTGGATGATCTGGACGAACCCGGCGTCGTCGGAGCCGCCGTCTCCCCACACCGTGACGTCGTCGCAGTCGTGGAACTGCGGTGGTCCGTCCATCAGCTCGCCCATGCGCCTCGCCATGGCGTCGGTCTCGGGTCGCTCCGAGTTGGCCATCGCCTTCTCCTTGGACTCGAACCGAACCACGCCGAAGAAGTCGCCGTCGTCGGTGATTCCGTACGTGCCGCCGAGGAATCCGGATCCCTCGTTGGGAAGCTCGCCCCACTCGTCCGTCAACGCGCGAACCTCGTCGCGCTTGCTGGTCTTGGCCTGGATGACTTGAATGAACATGGTCGCCCTCCTATGGGATGTGGCCCCGACGCTATTCCTCCCGAGGCACCGCGGTCCACCGTGCTGGCACGGGCATCTAGGCTCGTACCTTGTGGCACTCACCATCGGCATCGTCGGTCTTCCCAACGCGGGCAAGTCGACCCTCTTCAACGCCCTGACACGCAACAACGTGCTCGCGGCGAACTACCCGTTCGCCACGATCGAGCCGAACATCGGCGTGGTCGGGGTGCCCGACTCACGGCTCGCGATCCTGGCCGGCATCTTCGAGTCGGCGAAGATCCTGCCCGCGACCGTGCAGTTCGTCGACATCGCCGGCATCGTCCGCGGCGCGTCCGAGGGTGAGGGGATGGGCAACGCGTTCCTGTCCCACATCCGCGAGTCCGACGCGATCTGCCAGGTCACTCGCGTGTTCCGCGACGAGGACGTCACCCACGTCGACGGCAAGGTGTCGCCGGCCGACGACATCGAGACCATCTCCACCGAGCTCGTCCTGGCCGACCTGCAGACCGTCGAGAACGCGCTCCAGCGGCTGGAGAAGGAGGCCAGACGCGACAAGGCGGTGGCCGCCCAGTACGCCGAGGCCCAGAAGGCTCAGGAGGTGCTCGCGGCCGGCACCGGCATCTTCCAGTCCGGTCTCGACGCCGGCCTGCTGCGTGACCTGCACCTGATGACGGCCAAGCGGCAGCTGTTCGTCTTCAACTGCGACACCGACGAGCTGGCCGACGAGGAGCTCAAGGCCCGCATGCGCGAAATCGTCGCGCCCGCCGAGGCGATCTTCCTCGACGCCAAGAGCGAGGCCGAGCTGGCCGAGCTGGGCGACGACGAGGAGTCCGACGAGATCCGCGCCGAGATGCTCGCCGACATGGGCGTCGAGGAGCCCGGCCTCGACGCGCTCGCCCGCGTCGGCTTCGACACCCTCGGCTTGCAGACCTACCTGACCGCCGGCCCCAAGGAGTCGCGCGCCTGGACGATCCGCAAGGGCGCCACGGCCCCCGAGGCAGCCGGCGTCATCCACACCGACTTCCAGAAGGGCTTCATCAAGGCCGAGATCGTCTCCTTCGACGACCTCGTCGCGGCCGGTTCGATGAACGCCGCCAAGGCCGCCGGCAAGGTCCGCATGGAGGGCAAGGACTACGTCATGTCCGACGGCGACGTGGTGGAGTTCCGCTTCAACGTGTGACGCGGGAGGGCTAACCGAAGAGCGGAAGGCTGCGCTTGCGGGCCAGGGCATCCATGCCGGCTTGGATCGAGTCCTCGACCTCGCGGTACTTGCGCTCGACGTACTCGTCGTCGTCGGCTCGTTCGGGATCGTGGTCGAGCTCGACCGGCGGCATCAGGCGGGTGCGGATCTTCGCTGGCAGGGGGAACTGCGGCAGTGCGGCCGGCGCGATGCCCCACGGCAGCGAGACAGCGATCGGGAACACCTTCATGCGCAGCATCTTGTCGAGCCGGAGGAGCCGCGCCAACCGGTCGCCGCGAATCAGCACGGGCATCGCGTCCGCGCCGCCAACGGTGGCGATCGGGATGATCGGCACGCCTGCGCGGATGGCCATCTTCACGAACCCGGTGCGTCCGGCCAGCGTGGCCTCGTCTCGTTCACTCCACGGCCGCAGCGAGTCGACCTCGCCACCCGGCCACACGGCGACGTCCTGTCCCTCAGCAAGCGCGGTCGCGATGGAGTCGGGCGCGGCCGGCAAGACACCCATCGCCCGGAAGTAGCGTCCGATCACCGGAGCGGCCATCAGTACGTCATGCGCTGTGCCGAGCATCGGGCGCTTGTCGCCGAAGCGGCGCCACCACTGGACGCCGACCGTCCAGGCGTCCCACACGAACGGGGCGCCGGAATGGATGCCGACCAGGAGGACAGGAGGATCGGGCACGTTCTCCCACCCGTCCATCTCCATCCGGAACCAGTAGTCGACCAGCGCGTTCCAGACGAACTTGTGGCGCTGCATCGTGGCCTCGTCGGGTCCTTCGGTCGACCACTCACCGGCGCGCTCGGCCACCCAGCCGCTGACGCCGCCGGGCGCATCCGAACGCCGGTCCTCCATCTTCGCCCGAGCCGTTTTGGCGTGCTCGTGGGCTTGGCGTCTCAGATCGGCCGGTCGGGGATCGGTCATGCCGGCGACGGTACCTGCGACCTCGGGTGCTCGCGACATCTCCGAAGGGCCACGAACCGCGCCCGTACGCTGGCAGGTGTGACCACGACGGATGCGGCGACGTCGGCGCGCGGACGACGTGAGTGGGTCACCTTCTTCGCACAGATCGTCGTGGTCACGTTCGTCTGGGCTGTCTGGTGCGTCTTCGTGCTCGACCTGCCGACGCTGAGTGGTCACGCGCTCCCGTGGTGGGCCTCACCGGCGGTGCACCCCGGCGAGACGATCGTCAGCGCCCTGGTCGTGTGGGCCGCGATCCTGATGCTCGTCAGCGTCACCAATCGACTTTGGCTCTCTCTGGCGCTGACCCTTGGCCTGTGCGTCCTCGTTGCGTTCGCCAACGCGGCGAAGCTCCGCGTCAGGGAGGAGCCGCTCTATCCGTCCGACCTGTACTTCCTCTGGCAGCCCGGCTTCCTTCTCGACATGGCGTCGCCGGTCTCCCTCGTCGTGGCTGCTCTGGGTGTGTCCGCCCTCGTCGTCGTGCTCGTGCTCCTGGGGCGACGGGTCGCCAGGAACGTCCCACCCGTCAAGCGATCGTCAGAGCCGCGCGTTTGGCAGAGGATCCTCGTCCTCCGCGTGGTGGTGGTTCTCGTCGCGCTGATGATCCTGATCCAGGCCGCCCAGTTCAACGAGCCGGACAACCGCATCCGTGCCGCCTACCAGGCGTCCGGAGCTGACCTGCTCGACTGGCGTCAAGCCAACAACTACTACGAGAACGGATTTCTCGCCGGATTCCTGTACAACACGCTGACCGAGGCGATGAAGAGGCCGAAGGGATACAGCGAGGCCGCGATGGAGGAGATCGCGGACCGCTACGACGCCCGGTCCGCACAGCTCAACGCCAGGAGTGAGCCGGATGCCTTGGCCGACGTCAACGTCATTCTGCTGCTCAGCGAGTCGTTCAGTGATCCCGATCATTTGAACGGTGTCGACCTGGCCAGCGACCCGATTCCCCTCACTCGCGAGACCATGGCGCGTCAGCCCTCGGGCCAGGTGTTCAGCAACACCTTCGGCGGGGGAACGGCGAACATGGAGTTCGAGGCGTTGACGGGCATGTCACAGGCCTTGTTCACGTCGCAGCTGACGACGCCGTTCCAGATGCTGGTGCCGAAGTACGATCGGTTCCCTTCAGTCGCCCGCTACTTCAGCGCCCACGGTCACCAGACCCTGGGAGTCCATCCCTTCAACAAGAGCATGTTCCGGCGCAGCGAGGTCTATCCCCGGCTGGGATTCGAGACGTTCCTCGACCAGACGAGGCTCGACGGCCTTTCTCCCATCGGCGAGAGCTCATATGCCTCGGACGAGTCGACGTTCCGTCAGGCGGGACGGCTGCTGGAGTCATCCGACGAGCCGCTCTTCATGAGCCTGGTGACGATGCAGAACCACTACCCCTACGACGGCCGTTACGTCGACCCGATCGAGAACAACCTGCGAAGCGCCGTCCTGGGCCAGTACGCCAGAGGCCTGGCGCACTCCGACCAAGCCACCGATCAGTTCCTCGAGGACTTGAAGCGCTCTCGTGAGAAGACGCTCGTCATCTTCTACGGGGACCATCTCCCGGGCATCTACGACGACGAGGTCATGGGCGCCAACTCGATCGAGCGGCTCAGGGAGACACCGTTCTTCATCTGGTCCAGCTACGAGCAGCTCCCGGCGACGCGGTTGCCGGTCACGAGCCCCATGTACTTCATGCCCCTCGCGTTCGAAGCAGCCGGCGCGCGGGTGCCGCCGTATTTCGCTCTGCTGCTCGACCTGCACGAGGAGGTTCCGGTCCTGAACGGCGCGGCACCCCTCAAGCCCGACCTGTCGCAGCGGGCGCGGGGCCTCCTGCGTGACCTCCAGCTCGTCCAGTACGACTTCTCCGTCGGGAAGCGCTACGTGGCCGAGGAGATGTTCTACGCGTCGCGCTGACGTGCGCACCAGCCGTCCATCAGGCGAACACCGCCTTTTCTCTGTGGCCGACGACCTAAACTGGACCGTGTGACCACGACCGAGTCCCCGGCCTCGGGCATCGAGCTGGCTAGTGTCGTCATCCGCTTCGCTGGCGACTCCGGCGACGGCATGCAGCTCACCGGCGACCGTTTCGCGCAGGAGTCAGCCGTGTTCGGCAACGACCTCGCGACGCTGCCGAACTTCCCGGCCGAGATCCGCGCGCCGCAGGGCACGCTGCCCGGCGTCTCGTCGTTCCAGATCCATCTCGCCGACCACGACATCCTGACGCCCGGTGACGCGCCTGATGTCCTCGTGGCGATGAATCCGGCGGCGCTCAAGGTCAACCTGCCCGACCTCAAGCGCGGCGGCACGCTCATCGTCGACGACCACGACTTCAAGGACCGCAGCCTTGCGAAGGCCGGCTACGACAAGAACCCGCTCGAGGACGGCTCGCTCGACGACTACATCCTGCACGCCATCGATCTCACCGGCATGACGGTCGCCGCGATCGAGAAGTTCGACCTCAGTCGCAAGGATGCGTCGCGGGCCAAGAACATGTTCGCGCTCGGCCTGGTCTCGTGGATGTATGGCCGGTCCATCGACACCACCGCCGCCTTCATCGAGGAGAAGTTCGCCGCCGCAGCGGTGGTCGACTCCAACATCACCGCGCTCAAGGCGGGCTACCACTTCGGCGAGACCACCGAGGCGTTCAGCGTGCAGTTCGACATCGGCCCGGCGCCGATGGAGGCCGGCACGTACCGCAGCATCACCGGCAACCTCGCGCTGGCGTACGGCATCGTCGCCGCGGGGGTGACGTCCGGCCTGCCGGTGTTCCTCGGCAGCTACCCGATCACCCCGGCGTCGGACATCCTGCACGAGCTGAGCAAGCACAAGAGGTTCGGCGTCACCACGTTCCAGGCCGAGGACGAGATCGCCGGCATCGGTGCGGCTCTCGGTGCCGCGTTCGGTGGAGCCATCGGCGTCACCACGACGTCCGGCCCGGGCATCTCGCTGAAGTCGGAGACGATCGGCCTGGCGGTGATGCTCGAGCTGCCCCTGCTCGTCATCGACGTCCAGCGCGGAGGGCCCTCGACCGGCCTGCCCACCAAGACCGAGCAGGCCGACCTGCTGCAGGCGATGTTCGGGCGCAACGGCGAGGCGCCGCTGCCGATCATCGCCCCGCGGTCGCCGGCCGACTGCTTCGACACCGCGCTGGAGGCGGCTCGCATCGCGATCACGTACCGCACACCGGTGATCCTGCTGTCGGACGGATACGTCGCCAACGGCTCGGAGCCGTGGCTGCTGCCCGACATCGCGGAGCTGGCGCCCATCGACCCCGGCTTCGCCTCGCCCAACGAGGGAGAGACGTTCCAGCCCTACGCCCGCGACGAGGACACCCTGGCGCGGCCGTGGGCCATCCCGGGCGTCTCCGGCCTGGAGCACCGCATCGGCGGCCTCGAGAAGGCCGACATCACCGGCGACATCTCCTACGACCCGGACAACCACGACGCCATGGTTCGGTTGCGGCAGGCCAAGATCGACCGCATCGCCGACGACATCGGCCCCACCGAGGTCGACGACCCGAGCGGCGACGCCCGCGTGCTCGTCGTCGGGTGGGGATCGAGCTACGGCCCGATCGGCGCCGCCTGCAAGGGCGTGCGCCGTAAGGGGATCCCGGTGGCTCAGGCTCACCTGCGTCACCTCAACCCGTTCCCGCCTGACCTCGGCGCGCTTCTCGAGCGCTACGACACGGTGCTCGTCCCGGAGATGAACCTCGGGCAGCTGCGGATGCTGCTCAGGGCCCAGTTCCTCGTCGACGCGGTCGGCCACAACCGCGTGCGCGGCATGCCGCTTCAGGTCGCGGAGCTCATGGACGCCATCGTCGACCTCCACCGCGTCGCCGAGGAGAACCGATGATCGACCTGCCACTGGGTCTGCACGGCGTCCCGACGTCGGATGAGGACCAGACCGCCAAGGAGTACTCCAGCGACCAGGAGGTCCGCTGGTGCCCCGGGTGTGGTGACTACGCGGTGCTCAAGGCGGTGCAGGGATTCCTGCCCGACCTCGGCCTGCGCCGCGAGAACATCGTGTTCATCTCGGGCATCGGCTGCGCGGCCCGCTTCCCGTACTACCTCGACACCTACGGCATGCACTCCATCCACGGACGAGCACCGGCCATCGCCACCGGCCTCGCGACCACCCGTCCCGACCTCTCGGTGTGGGTCGTCACGGGCGACGGCGACGCGCTGTCGATCGGCGGCAACCACCTGATCCACGCGATGCGTCGCAACGTCAACATGACGATCATGCTGTTCAACAACCGCATCTACGGTCTCACCAAGGGGCAGTATTCGCCGACGTCGGAGTCCGGCAAGGTCACCAAGTCCACGCCAATGGGATCGGTCGACCACCCCTTCAACCCGGTGTCGCTCGCGCTCGGCGCGGAGGCGACGTTCGTGGCCCGCACCATCGACTCCGACCGCAAGCACCTGACCGCCGTCCTGTCCGCCGCGGCGGCGCACCGCGGAACGGCGCTCGTCGAGATCCTGCAGAACTGCCCGATCTTCAACGACGGCGCATTCGACGCGATCAAGAAGCCCGACAGCCGCGACGAGGCGATCATCCCGCTCACGGACGGCGAGCCGATCCGCTTCGGCACCGATGGCCGGATGGGCGTGGTGCGCGACCCGGACGGGGGAGTGCGGGTCGTCGAGGTCAGCGAGGTCGGCGAGGACGAGCTGCTTGTCCATCAGTCGACGATCGACGACCCGAGCACCGCCTTCGCGCTGTCCCGGCTCAGCGGCGCCGGTGTCCTGACCCGCACGCCGATCGGGATCTTCCGCCAGGTCGAGCGGCCCACCTACGACGACGGTGCGCGTGCCCAGCTCGTCACGGCCGGGGCGGACGAGACCGTCGGCCGCGAAGCCCTCGCCGGGCTGCTGTCCAGCGGCGACACCTGGAGCGTCGCCTGACCGCTGCCTCGAGGGCCGGTCTCGTCACTCCAGGGTGGTCTGCGTCCACGTCAGGCAGTACTGCGACGTGAAGTACTGCCCCTCTTCGAGCGTCACGGTGCCGGGACCCTCGGTCACTTCGCTGGAGACAATGTCGTTGGCGTCCTCGTCGGTGGACACCCGATACGTGCACGGGATCTCGGGGTCGTCCGGGCCGTCGGACTCGTACGTACCGGGCTGGACGTCGTCCCCGACCTCGAAGACGCCGTTCCCGATGGTGTCGGTACCGCCGGACGAGTCCTCGAGGCGCTCGCGCACCTCGAGGTCCTGCTCGCGCTGGTCGAGCTCCTCCTGCTTCGTCCTCATGTCGCCCTCACGAGACTCGAGATCCGCCTCCTGCCGGTCGAGCTCTTCTGCCGTCTTGCCTGATGCCGCCGTGGCCTCCTCGACCACGGGCTGGTCCGAAGAATTGCCGCTCCCGCCGATGCCCATCCCGAGGAAGAACGCCAGCAACCCGACCACCGTCGCGGTGAGCCACAACCGTCGGCTGCTGTGGGTATCGGGCTCGTCAGTCGACTCGATGCGACGGCCCGAAGGCTCGGCTCGATCCGCGGGGAGGACCACGGTGGGTTCGGGGTTGTCGTCCCGCACGTGCTCGGTCCACTGGGTGCCGTCCCACCAGCGGACCTTGCCGTAGGCGTCGTTGTACCAGCCTTCGGCGATGTTCTCGTCGGTCGTGGCGATGTCGTCGTCTGTCATGAAGCCCTCGTGTCTGCGGCTATGGAGACCCTACGGCGGCGTTGCGTCCTGGCGCCAAGAATAGGGACTTTCCAGTCGTTCTCGCCGCGATCCCGGGCGAAATCTTCACATCCGACGGTTCACGCGTCTGCGGGCTTCGGGGCCATGAACACGGCCAGGGCCGTGGTGATCGGCACCGCCAGCACGAGGCCGATCGCGCCTACGAGGGTACGGACGATCTCCTGCCCGACCTCTTCGGTGGTCGCGACGTCAGCGAGCCCGCGCTGGTACGCGGTGATGAGCAGCAGCACCGTCATCGCCGAGCCGGCGTAGGCGAACACCAGCGTGTAGACGCTGGAAGCGATGTGGTCGCGGCCGATGCGCATGGCTGACCGGAAGACCGCGAGGCGGTCCGCCGCCGGTCGTGAGGCCCGCAGCTCCCACACGGCGCTCGCCTGGGTGACGGTGACGTCGTTGAGCACGCCCAGCCCGGCGATCACCATGGTCGCGGCCACCACCCCGCTCAGGTCGAGTGCAGGGACCGTGGCGACCAGCGTCTGGTCGTCCTCGGTTCCGATGCCGTTCAGGTTCGTCCACCCGGTGCCGACGAGCCCGACCAGGGCCGTCAGACCGATGCCGGCCAGCGTGCCGAACAGCGCGGACGTCGTGCGGATGCTGATGCCGTGCGCGAGGTACAGCACAGCGATCATGATCACGGTCGATCCCACGACGGCCACCGGCAGGGGCGACTCGCCGGCGAGCATCGCCGGCAGCATGAACTTCGTGAGCGCCAGCAGGGTGACGCCGATGCCCACGAGCGCGAAGAGCCCACGCCAGCGCGCTACCAGCACGACCAACAGCGCAAACGTGATGGCGAGCACGGTCAGTGGCAACCCTCGCTTGAAGTCCAGGAATTCGTAGGACGGCGACTGTCCCGGTGGTTGGATGCGGATCATTCGCACGTCGTCGCCGACCTCGATACCGGCTCGGGCCCGGCCGGGGTCGAGGTTGAACTCGGCCTGGTCACCATCGGTCGTCGCGGTCACCTTGGCGCAGTCACCTGGGACGGAGGGCTGCTGGTCAGGGCCTTCCCCACCGGAGTTGCAATCGAAGAACTCGACCCGCACGACCTCACCGTCGACGGTGCTGACGCCCTCGCCGGCATACGGGTTCTCGCCGCGGGGCACGTCCTCCGAATCCGGCCAGAGGGCGATCATGCCGACGATCGCCGCGGCGGCGATGCCCAGAACGACGAGAATCAGCACGGACCCGAGGGCTCGCCGTCGCGGCGCGGGTTGGAGATCGGTGCTGGAGTGCGCGTGACCCACGACGCCAACCCTGTCACGTCCGGTGAAGGCCGTGCGGGTGGAGCGCGCCGGCGGCCCGTGTCACGATCGGCGGATGAGCAGTGACGACACTGAACACCTGCCCGGGAACGTCGGTGGGGCGACGAGAGTGGGCCGCACCGTCCGGCGGCCGACCGGCCCGTGGACGCCGGCCGTGCACGAGCTGCTGACGTACCTCGCGGAGCAGGGGCTCCGCGGGGTGCCGGACGTGCACGGTCTCGACGACGACGGGCGGGAGGTGCTCACCTACGTGGAGGGCCGGGGCGTGCCGGTCGACCGCGAGGTGGTGCTCGAGGTCGTCCTCACCGAGGCGGTCACGTGGCTGCGCGACTTCCACGACGTCGTCGAGGGGTTCCGGCCTGATGGTTCACGCGAGTGGCGCGGGGGAGAAGCCGAGCTCGAGGCCGACGAGGTCATCTGCCACAACGACCCGGGCGCCTACAACTGGATCATCCAGAGTGGGCACTTCGTCGCGATGATCGACTGGGACATGGCCGGGCCGGGACGCCCGATCGACGACCTCGCATTCCTCGCCTGGACGGGCGTGCCGCTGTACCGCGACATCGGGCTGGAGCAGACGGCCCACCGGCTGAACCTGCTGGTCGACGCCTACGGCGAGTGGGGTCCACTGACGGTGCTCGACGCGGTCGTCGATCGCATGACGACGGCGTGTGACCGCATCGCCGCAGGTCAGGAGCGCGGCGATCCCGGACTCATCGCGCTTGCGAAGTCCGGTGAGCCCCAGCGCACCCGCGAACGCCTCGACGCGTTCGTCGAGCGGCTCGACGAGCTGAAGAACCTGGTGTGAGTCAGGGCAGGTTGGCGCGCAGGAAGTCGACCTGGAGGAGAGCGAGGTTCTCGGCCACCACCTCCTGTGACGTCATGTGCGTGACGCCGGAGAGCGGCAGCACCGAGTGCGCCCGGCCGGCCGCGAGCAGGGCCGACGACAGCTGCAGGGTGTGGGCGGCGAAGACGTTGTCGTCGGCGAGGCCGTGGATGAGCAGGAGCGGTCGCTCGAGCTTCTCCGCGAGCGGCAGCAACGAGTTGCGGTCGTAGACGTCCGGCTGCTGGTTCGGGTCGCCGAGGTAGCGCTCGGTGTAGGCCGTGTCGTAGAGCCGCCACTCCGTGACCGGCGCACCGGCGACGGCGACGTGGAAGATGTCAGGACGACGCAGGACGGCCAGAGCCGCCAGGTAGCCGCCGTACGACCATCCGGTGATGCCGACGCGCGAGGCGTCGACGTCGTCGGGGAACTGCTCGGCGACGGCAGCGAGCGCCGCCACCTGGTCGTCGAGGGTCACGGCGGCGAGGTCGTTCTGCACTGCGCGCTCCCAGGCGTGACCGCGTCCCGGGGTGCCGCGTCCGTCGGCGACGACGACGCAGAAGCCCTGGTCGGCGAGCCACTGGGGCTGCAGGAACATGCGGGACGCGGCCAGCACGCGCTGGGCGTGCGGACCTCCGTACGGATCCATCAGGACGGGCAGTCGGCTCGAGCCGAGCTCGTGGTCGCGGGGGAACAGCACCGCGGTGCGGAGTGCGTGCGGTCCGGCGTGCAGGAGGGTGACGGCGGGCTCGAACGGCGGAGGCTCGCTGGCCACGGTGATCTGCCGGGCCTCGTCCCGATGCACGGTGACGGTGGTGGACGGGTGGTCGAGCGCCGATCTCGTGATGACGGTGGTGGGTCCGCCGACCACCGCGGAGTGCACGGCCGGGCCGGTGGTGATCGGCTCGGCACTGCCGTCGAGCCCGAATCGCACGACCTGCACCTCGGTCGGTTCCTGAGATGCCGTGGCGACCACCGAGTCGGGATGGGTGCTCACGATGCCGCGCACCTGCCACGTCTGGTCGCTGATCGGCTCACCGTCGACAACCACCCGCCGCATTCCGTCGACGTCCTCGAGCATCACCAGACGGCCGCCCTCGGCGAACCGGGGTGGGTGGGTGACTTCCACCCAGTGGTCGTCCTCGAGCTCCTTGAGGGCGGTGGTGGAGCCGGTGCCGACGTCTGCGGCCAGGACCTGGGATCGTCGCTGGTCGCGGCTCGTCACCTGGAGCACCGGATCGCCGTGTGGATTCCACCTGACGCCGACCAGGTATTCGAAGGAATCGCGGTCCCACGCGATCTCGGTGCGCGAGCCGTCGAGGCCGACGTGCCAGAGCGTGACGACCGCGTTCGGCGTGCCCGCCGCCGGGTAGCGCTGGGCGGCCGGCGCGCGTTCTGGATGCTCCGGATCGGCCACGTGCCACACCTGGACGGGTGCCTCGTCGTACCGCTCGACGAGCAGCGAGCCGCCGTCCGGCGCCCACCAGAAGCCGCGGAACCGATCCAGCTCCTCGGCCGCGATGAACTCGGCCCGACCCCACACCTCGGTGGGCGACTCGGGCTCGACGAGGACCCGTTCGTCGCGTCCGGTGATGCCCATGACGCGCAGCGCGCCGCCGGAGGCGTATGCGACGTGCCGGCCCGTGGGGTCGACCCGCGGGTCGATGACCGCGCCGACCGTCGGCAGCGCGGTGACGGCGCGACCGGCCAGGTGGATGGCCCAGGCCTGGCCGGACAGTGCGAACGTCGCCCATCGGCCGGTGTCGTCGACGCTGAAGTCGACCAGCCCGGCACTGGACTCGCGACTGCGCTCGCGTCGGGACCGTTCCTCGGCGGAGAGCTGCTCGCTTTCGCCGCCGAGGAGAGCGGCCGGATCGACGATGACGGTCTCGGTGCCCGTCGCGACGTCGTGCTCCCACAGCTGCCCAGTACGCGTCACGCCGTCGGGCGTGCGGATGTACCAGACCTTGGAGCCGTCGGGCGACACCGAGATGTTGCGCGGGATGCCGAGCGTGAATCGCGCCGTGCGCGCAGCGAGCCTGGGGAAGGAGACGGTCATGCACCCATCTCACCATCCGGGCCGTCCGACGCTGGCCGTAACCTAGCCACATGACCTTGGACGATCGCCGGATGCTGCTCGTGCACGCCCATCCCGACGACGAGAGCATCGGCAACGGCGCGTCCATGGCGCGCTACGTCTCGGAGGGCGCGCAGGTCACCCTCGTCACGTGCACGGCCGGCGAGGAGGGCGAGATCCTGATGCCCGAGATCGAGCACCTCGCGTCCGACCAGGACGACGGGCTCGGCCCGCACCGCGTCCAGGAGCTCGAAGCCGCGATGAAGATCCTCGGCGTCACCGACCATCGCTTTCTCGGCGGCACCTTCCACTTCCGCGACTCCGGCATGCAGTGGGGACCGGACGGCCACGCTGCACCGCTCGACGAGACCCGCCCTGACACGTTCTGGCACGCCGACCTCACCGCGGCCTCGAATCTCCTGGTCGAGATCATTCGCGAGGTGCGTCCGCACGTGCTCGTCACGTACGACGAGTTCGGCGGCTACGGCCACCCCGACCACATCCAGGCGCACCGCGTCGCCACGTACGGTGCTGCGCTCGCAGCCATCCCGTCGTACCGCCATGATCTCGGCGAGGCGTGGGACGTTCCCAAGATCTACTGGGGTGCGATGTCCGCCAGCGCCATGCGCGAAGGGCTGCGCACGTTGCGCGATGCCGGCGACACCACGACGTTCGAGGGCATGGATCCGGACAACCTCCCGCCGTTCGCGGTGGAGGACGACGACCTCGACGCCATGATCGACGGCATGGAGTTCTTCGAGGCCAAGATGGACGCGATGCGGGCGCACGCGAGCCAGATCGCCACCGACGGACCGTTCTTCGCCTTCTCCAACAACATCGGCAATCGCGTGTGGGGCCACGAGTTCTACCGGCTCGTGAAGGGCACGGCCTCTCCGCCGGCGGGCGGCGGGTTCGAGGACGACCTCTTCGCCGGGCTGTGATCGTCCGCCTCGGTCTGGCGCTGCTGGGAGCCTACGTCGGGCTGGTCGGCGCCGTCGTGCACCGGCACAGCGTCGAGCTGGTCGGGGTCGACTGGCCCTGGGGCACCGTGCTGGCGGTCGGTGCCGCCGGAGCCGTCGCTGTTGCGGCTGGACGCGTGATCGAGCTGGGTGCGTCCTGGTTCGCCATCGGGTGGTCCGTGGTGCTGCTCGGCCAGGCGCTGTCGCCGAGCGGGAGCTACTTCGTGGCGTCCGACTGGATCGGGTATGCGTACTCGCTGCTCGGGCTGGGGTCGCTCGGGGTGATCATCGTGCGGAACTCTAGGGTGAAGCGGTGACCGGAACCGTCGACCAGGCCGCGTTCCGCGGAGCACTCGGCCGGTTCGCCAGCGGCGTCACGGTCGTCACCACGGTCATCGACGGCGTCGACCACGCCATGACCGCGAGCGCGTTCACGTCCGTCTCGCTGGAGCCGCCGCAGGTGCTCGTCTGCTCGCAGCGCACCAGCCGGTTCCACGAGGCCGTGATGGAGTCCGGTGTCTGGGGCGTGTCGATCCTGAGCGACCGCGGACGCGCGGCGTCGGCGTGGTTCGCGCACAGCGGGCGACCGCTCGAGGGCCAGTTCGACGACATCCCGCATCACCGCAGCCCGCTCGGGCTCACGCTGCTCGACGCCGCCCTCGCCTGGCTGGAGTGCCGCACGATCGACGCTCACGACGGCGGCACCCACAGCATCCTCGTCGGCGAAGTCACGTGGGCTGGAGTGCAGGCCGAGGACGATGACCCGCTGCTCTACTACCGCTCCCACTACGGCACCATCGTGCGATCTCCGGAGAGCGAGAAGACGTTCTTCGAGTCGGGCGACGCCTGACGTAGCGCCATCTGGCGGGAAGAACCCGACCCCGATTTCGATTCCGGGTGCCTTTCCTGCAACCATCTTCGCGTGGCCGAAGACGACCAGAAGACTCCCGAGGGCGACGAGTCGCACGATTCCGACCCCGCTGGGGTGGACGTACCCGAGCCCGAAACGGGTGCGGTCGAGGAGAGCAATGAGCTCGACCTCGACGATCTCGACGCGCCAGCATCCGACGCCGAGTCGGAGCCGCGAGCCGAGCCTTGGCCCGAGTTCACCGATGAGACCCAGGACGTACCGGCCTGGTTCCCGTCCGAGGAGCCACCGGCTGACGACTCGAGCGGGAGGCCTCCGGAGCGTCGACGGCAGGTGCGGCTCGCCCTGATCGGCGTGCTTCTGGTGCTCGGCCTGCTGTACATCGTCGGCTTCATCATGACCGGCCTGCGGATGCCCGCGAACGCCACGATCGGCGGTGTCGACGTCAGCGGCATGTCACCCGGCGACGCCCGCGCGGCCGTCGACCGCGAGCTGAGCCCCCGCATCGGCGAGGAGGTGGTGCTCGAGCACGAGGGCAAGGAGTTCACCGTCGACCCGAAGGCGGCCGGGCTCACGTTCGACCTCGACCGCAGCATCGAGAACGCCGGCGGCAACTTCAGTCCTGATCCACGGACGATGCTCGGACTGGTCTTCGGCACCCACGCCACCCACGCGGCCGTCGACGCCGACGACCGCGAGCTCGCCGGCATCATCACCGCGATCGCGGCCACCGTCGACCAAGAGGTGGTCGAGGCGCAGATCACCTTCCCCAAGGGCAAGCCCACCCCGCGGCAACCGAAGGCTGGTCTGGTCGTCCGCAAGGCCGATGCGGCCCGGGCCGTCATCCACGGTTACCTCGTGGCCCGCGGTCCGATCGACGTGCCGACCGCCGTGGTCGACCCGGCGGTGAACGCCAACGGTCTGGAGGAGGCCATGACGTCGATCGCCGAACCGGCCGTCAGCGGCCCCATCGTCATCCGCGTGGGCGAGAAGAAGGTGAACCTGCCGGTCAGCGCCTATGCACCGGCGCTCGTCGTCCTCGTGAAGGACGACAAGCTCCAGCCCGAGATCGATCCGGAGAAGCTGGCCAAGCCACTCACCAACTCCACCACCGGCATCGGCAAGAAGGCCGTCGACGCGACCGTGAAGATCAAGAAGGGCAAGGCCGTCGTGGTCCCCGGCAAGGAGGGTGTCGGACTCCAGCCGGAGGAGATGGCGGAGAAGCTGCTCCCGGCCATCACCGAGACCGGGGACGCACGCAGCGTCGAGATCGAGGCCAAGGTCGTCGACCCCGAGTTCACGACCGACGATGCGAAGAAGCTCAAGATCACCGAGAAGGTCAGCTCGTTCACGACGTTCTTCCCGTACGCGGAGTACCGCAACATCAACCAGGGCCGGGCCGCCGAGCTCATCGACGGCACGATCCTCGAGCCGGGTGAGACGTTCAGCATGAACGACACGGTTGGCGAGCGCACCAGCGCGAACGGGTTCACGAAGGGCACCATCATCAGCGGCGGGGTGTTCCGCGAGGAGCTCGGCGGCGGTGTCTCCCAGGTGGCCACGACCACCTACAACGCGGCGTTCTTCGCCGGGATGGACGACGTGGAGCATCACCCGCACGCGTTCTACCTCGACCGCTACCCGATGGGGCGCGAGGCCACGCTCTACTACGGCAGCCTCGACCTGCGATTCAAGAACTCCACGAAGTACGGCGTCCTCATCAACGCGTGGGTCAACCGCAGCACGCCCGGCCGCAAGGGCGAGATGCACGTCCAGCTGTGGAGCACGAAGGTCTGGGACATCAAGGCGGGTCTGTCGGGGAAGCGCAACCTCCGAAAGCCGGGCAAGCAGTACGACGACTCCAAGCGCTGCGTGCCGCAGCCTCCCATCCAGGGCTTCGACGTCGACGTGACCCGCACGTTCATGCGCGGCGGTGCGGTCGTGAAGCGCGAGAAGGACACCGCCGTCTACCAGGCGGCCGATCACGTCATCTGCGGGAAGAAGCCGGACTAGCCCTCACGGCTCCAGATACCGGTACTCGTGGTGGTCGGTGAATCCGTACGGCTCGTACAGCGCGAGGGCCGCGGTGTTCTCGCGCATCGTCTGCAGGTACGCCTTGTCCGCCCCGCGTTCGGTGGCCCAGGCGAGGGAGGTGTCGACGATGCGGCGTGCGAGTCCCTCGCGGCGACGCTCGGGGACGACCTCGACGGCCGCCACGCCGGCCCACTCGCCGGTCACGACGACGCGTCCGATCGCCACCACCGGGTTGCCGATCGACACGAATCCGACGGTCCGTGGCCCCTCGAGCACCGCGCGGGCCACCTCGGGATCTTCGGCCCGCGGATAGAGGCCGAGCCAGTCCTCGTCGGCCGTGGAGGCCACGTGGGCTTCCGGGTCGGCAACGTACTCGCCGTGGAGGTCGGCGACCTGAACGATCGCGCCGGGACGCTCGCCGGCGCTGGGCGACCAGCCGGCGTCCAGGAAGCCGGGTTCGTGGACGGAGCCGATGTCCACCTGGGCCCTGGGAGTCGTGCCATGGGACTGGTAGAACCCGATGACGGCGTCCAGTGCATCCTCGAACGCCATGCCGGGGTCGCCGTGCACGGCCACCGAGTTCGCCCGCCCGGTGAATCCGCTGGACGCCCGCAGCTCCCACTCCCCGAGCGGCTCGCTGACCACGGCCGGCCACCCACGCGACGTGATGCGCGACACCTCGTCGACGCTGAACAACGACGCCGGCCTGGTGCGACGAGGCCGGTCCGGAACGACCTTCCAGGTGACGACATCGGCCAACGGCACCCGGGCCAGGCTGCCGTCGCGACGCTCGATCGAGGCCTCGACGTCGTCGACCTCGACCAGGCGTCCCAGCGCATCGGTCATGGCCGGGCCGCCGCTCGGACCGCGTCCGGCGACGACGTACCGCACGACCACGCGCTTGCCGGTCTCCTCGCGGCCGATCGTCATGACCCGAGCCTGTCACGTCCAACCTGTCCATGACGTGGACCTGATGCACGGCCCGGTTGGTCGAGCCGGGATACTTGTGAGAGCCCGAGAAGAAGGAGCAGTTGTGACCTACGTGATCGCCCAACCGTGCGTGGACCTCAAGGACCTCGCCTGTGTGGACGAATGCCCCGTCGATTGCATCTACGAGGGCAAGCGCATGCTCTACATCCACCCTGACGAGTGCGTCGACTGCGGCGCCTGCGAGCCGGTGTGCCCGGTCGAGGCGATCTTCTACGAAGACGACACTCCCGCGGAGTGGAAGGAGTACTACGACGCGAACGTGCACTTCTTCGACGAGATCGGTTCGCCGGGTGGTGCCGCCAAGACGGGTGTCATCGATGCCGACCACCCGATCATCGCTGCCCTTCCGCCCCAGAACCAGGAATGACCGAGCCTGGTTCGGATGCCGGGCGCGGGCGGCCTATGACCAGCAAAGTTTCGGCCCGGTTCCCGGAGTTTCCCTGGGACACGATCGCCGAGGCGAAGTCGCGGGCGGCCGCCCATCCCGACGGGCTCGTCGACCTCTCGATCGGGACGCCCGTCGATTCCACCCCCGACGTCGTCCAGAAGGCCCTCGTCGACGCCGCTGACGCCCCGGGCTACCCCACGGTGCTCGGCCCGGTCGCACTGCGGCAGGCAGCCGTCGACTGGCTGGAGCGCCGCTTCGGCATCACCGGGCTCACCGCCGACCACGTGCTGGCCACGATCGGCTCGAAGGAGCTCATCGCCAACCTGCCGACCCAGCTGGGGCTGGGGCCGAGCGACCTGGTCATCGTCCCGGAGATCGCCTACCCGACGTACGACGTGGGTGCGCACTACGCCGGCTGCCAGGTGATGGCGGCTGACTCGACCGTGAAGCTCGGGCCCGTGCGCCCCGCCATCGCCTACATCAACTCGCCGGCGAACCCGCACGGCCGCATCCTCGGCGCCGACCACCTGCGCAAGATGATCGCCTGGTCGCGGGAGCGCGGCACCCTGCTCGTGTCCGACGAGTGCTACCTGGAGTACGCGTGGGAGGGCGAGCCGGCGTCGGTGCTGCATCCGGACATCAACGGTGGGTCGCTCGAGGGCGTGCTGGCCGTGCACTCGCTGTCCAAGCGTTCGAACATGGCCGGGTACCGCGGCGCCTTCGTCACCGGAGACCCTGCGGTGGTCTCCGAGCTGCTGGCCGTGCGCAAGCACCTCGGGTTCATGGTTCCGGCACCGGTGCAGGCGGCCATGATCGCCGCTCTGGCCGACGACGAACACGTCGACCGGCAACGCACCGTGTACGCAGCTCGACGCACCACGCTGCGCACCGCTCTGGAGTCGGCGGGATTCACGATCGAGCACTCCCAGGGTGCGCTCTTCCTGTGGGCCACCCGCGGCGAACCCTGCCGCGACACCATCGACTGGCTGGCCGAGCTCGGCATCCTCGCGGCGCCGGGCGACTTCTACGGCCCGCTCGGCCACCAGCACGTCCGGTTCGCGATCACCGCCACGGACGAGCGCATCGCGGCGGCCGCCGCTCGCCTCACGCGCGGTTAGTCGACGCGGATCACGACGACGTCGCGGGCGCCCGACTCCGCGGCGCGCGTGTCGACGACCCAGCCGTCAGGGGAGTCCTCGGCGGTCCAGGCATGACCGTCGAACGCAACCGAGGAGATCTTGAGCCGCGACGCGTTGCCCACCGCGTAGTGCGCGAGGCCCCAGCCGCGGGCCCGGACGTCGGGCGCGGGGCCGGTCAGCGGGATGCGAATGGTGCGTTCCCCGACCTCGACCGGGATGTCGCCGAAGGCGGACGTGACGTCGTCGGCGATCGCGTCGGCACTGCCGCCGCCGGCGGGGTTCATCCGGCAGCTGAACGCGGCCGGGCTGTAGCCCCGCAGGGACGAAGCGAGGGCACGCGCGTAGTCCTCGTGCTGGGCGTAGGCGCCGGGGAAGGCCGATCGCTGCACGCGCTGGGCCGCGTCGGTGATGGACATGTTCTCGTACCCCTTGACCTTCTCCAGGCCGTTGTAGAACCGGCGGATCGAGTGCCGAGGGTTGAGAATCTGCTCGCGCGTGCCCCAGCCCTGGGACGGTCGCTGCTGGAACAGGCCGACCGAGTCACGGTCGCCGTAGTCGATGTTGTGGATCTTCGACTCCTGGAATGCGGTGGCGATGGCGATCGTCGTGGCGCGCGGCGGCAGCCCCCGGCGCTGGGAGATCGCGGACATGAGCGTCGTCCAGCGGGCTTGTTCGATGTCGATCTGCGCTCGCGTCTCGCCCACCTCGGCCACGCAGTACTCACTGCGCACGGGTTCGCGGTCGCGCACGACGGTGGCGACGAGAACCGCGGCCACGACCAGCCCGGCGAGGAGGACCCAGCGCAACCTCATGGTGACGGCGTCAGTTGGCGTGCAGGTCGGTGTTGAGCTCGATGCCGCTGCGATCGCCGCGCGGCCTGGCCTCGAGCACGCCGGTCTCGGTGTTGGTGAGGAACAGGATGCCGTCCTGGCCCGACAGCTGCGCCGCCTTGACCACGGTGCCGTCCGGCATCCGGACCTTGCTGCCGGCCGTGACATAGGTGCCGGCCGCCACGACGCAGTCGTTGCCGAGCGAGATGCCGATACCGGCGTTGGCACCGACGAGGCTGTTCGCGCCGACACTGATCACGGAGGTGCCGCCGCCGGAGAGCGTGCCCATGATGGACGCCCCGCCGCCCACGTCGGAGCCGTCGCCGATCGTGACGCCGGCGGAGATGCGGCCCTCGACCATCGCCTTGCCCATCGTGCCGGCGTTGAAGTTGACGAAGCCCTCGTGCATGACGGTGGTGCCCTCAGCGAGGTGCGCGCCGAGGCGCACCCGGTCGGCGTCGCCGATGCGCACACCGCTGGGCACGACATAGTCGGTCATGCGCGGGAACTTGTCGATGCTCGTGACGTTGATCGTGCGGCCGGCGGCCCGGGCCCGAGCCCGGGTGTGCTCGAAGCCGCGCACCGAGCACGGACCGATGGACGTCCAGACGACGTTGGTGAGGAGCCCGAAGATCCCGTCCAGGTTCTGCCCGTGCGGGCGCACGAGTCGGTGCGAGAGCAGGTGCAAGCGCAGGTAGACGTCGTAGGCGTCTCCCGGGGGCTGCTGGAGGTCGTCGATCACCGTGTGCACGACGACCGTGCGGACGTCGCGCACCCGATCGTGGCCCGACAGAGGGGTGAGCTCCTCGGGCTCGTGCGCGCGTTCCGGCGCGGCGCCGAGGCGTGGTTCCGGGTACCAGACGTCGAGAACACGGCCGCTCTCGGGCGCGCCGTCAGCGAGGGTCGCGACGCCCCAGGCGTGTGCTCCGGGATGGGACTGCTCCATCCCTCCACGGTATCGGTCACCACATGGCGGGATGTCGGGACTCGTACCTAGGCTGGCAGCCATGGCTCTCGTGACCTACAAAGACCTCTGCATCGACGTCAACCACCCCCGTCCCGCCTCGGAGTTCTGGGCCAGGACGCTTGGGCTCGAGCTCACCGGGTTCGACGACGACCCCGACGAGTTCAAGCTGGTCGGGCCCACCCCGCAGCACACGGTGTGGCCGAACGTGGTGCCCGAGCCGCACGAGGTCAAGAACCGCGTCCACCTCGACGTCGCGGCGGGGTCGCTTGACGAGTTCGACGGATTGAAGCGGCTCAGCGAGCCCGGTCAATTCCCGTGGACCGTCTTCGCCGACCCAGAGGACAACGAGTTCTGCGTGTTCGTGGTCGACGACGTGCCCGACTACCGGCTCAAGGCCGTCATCATCGACTGCGCCGACCCGCGCGCGATGGCCGCGTGGTGGCAGCGGGTGATCGGCGGCACGCTCGGCTCGAAGGAGAAGAACAACTGGCACTGGATCACCGACATCCCCGGTGTGCCGTTTGAAGGGCTGGACTTCGTCCCGGTGCCCGAGCCCAAGACGGTCAAGAACCGCGTGCACTGGGACGTCGCGCTCGACGACGGTGTCGAGGTGGGCGACCTCGAGGCCGCCGGCGCCACCGTGCTCCGGCTCCCGGACGACGAGATCCGCTGGACGATCATGGCCGACCCCGAGGGCAACGAGTTCTGCCTGTTCGCGAGCGACTAGTCCGCGCGGCGGGCGACGCCGATCACGTAGGCGGCTTGTCCGAGGTGCTGCCAGCAGTCGCCGAGCACGCTGACCAACCGGGCGGATGCCGTCACCGGCGGATCCCACCGCGTGTCGACGACCCGGTCGAGCTCGTCCTGGGTGAGCTGCTCGACGTACCTGAGCGTGAGGGCATGCACGTCGGCGTGGTAGCCGTCGAGCAGGGCGGCATCGGCTCGCACGGAGGCCACTTCCTCGGGACCGTGGCCGAACCCGGTGTCGTCGGCAGGCAGCGGAAGGTCGAACCGCTCGCGCCACGACGTCCACGCCTGCTCGACGCCGGCGAGCTCGGCGACATGATCGTCCTGGATCCGGGTGAGGTGCCACAGGAGCCAGGCCGGCGTGTTCGCCTCGCTGTCGACGCGGAACGTGGCGACCGGGTCCTCGAGGTCGTCGGTCAGCCTCTGCACCAGCTCGCGGACGCGTCCGAAGGCGTCGGTGAGCAGGGCCATCGTGGGGATGTCGGTCATGGGTCACAGGTCCTCCGTGGGAGAGTGAAGCATGGCCATGATCGACCTGTCGCGTGACGTCGTCGCGTTGACGGCCGACCTGGTCGACATCGCGTCGGAGAGTCTGGCCGAGCAGGAGATCTGCGATGCGGTCGAGGTCGCTCTCGCCGCGTTGCCTCACCTCGAGGTCGTCCGCGACGGACACACGCTGGTCGCCCGCACGTCACTCGGCCGTCCCGAGCGCGTGGTGATCGCCGGGCATCTTGACACGGTGCCGGCCAACGCCAACGTTCCGTCTCGCCTCGACGGCGAGGTGCTCTGGGGCCTGGGCTCGTGCGACATGAAGGGTGGTGTCGCCATCGCGCTGCGCTTGGCTGCGAACGTGCCGGCCCCGACGCGTGACGTCACCTTCGTCTTCTACGAGGCCGAGGAGATCGAGCACGAGTTCAACGGCCTGGGCCGGGTGGCCCGCGAGCGCCCCGAGCTGCTGGCGGCCGACTTCGCGATCCTCATGGAGCCGACCGACGCGATCGTCGAGGCGGGTTGCCAGGGCACCTTGCGGGTCGACGTCATCACCCGCGGTGAACGGGCGCACTCGGCGCGTTCGTGGAAGGGCAGCAACGCCGTGCACGCCGCCGCCGAGATCCTCAACCGGCTCACCGACTACACCGCGCGCGAGGTCGAGATCGACGGCCTCCTCTACCGCGAGGGCATGAACGCCGTGGGCATCAGCGGTGGAGTCGCCGGCAACGTCGTGCCGGACGAGGCCCGGGTCAGCGTCAACTACCGGTTCGCGCCCGACATCGACGAGAAGCAGGCTCTCGCCCACGTGCACGAGCTGTTCGACGGGTTCGAGGTCGTCGTCACCGACACGGCGCCGGGAGCGCTGCCCGGACTCGATCACCCGGCAGCGGCCGCGTTCGTCGAGGCCATCGGGGTCACGGTGAAGCCCAAGTACGGCTGGACCGACGTCGCACAGTTCACCCAGCTCGGCATCCCCGCCGTCAACTTCGGACCGGGCGACCCGATGTACGCCCACAAGGCCGACGAGCACGTGCCCGTCGACCACCTGATCCGCGTCGAGGAGGCACTGACCACGTGGCTGACGACATGACCGACCCGCCCGAGGAGTCGCACAAGGGACCAGTCCGCCTGCGCGGACGCCATCTGCAGAGCAGCACCACCGACCAGCGCCTGCTCGACTCCCGCGGCCAGGGGGAGTGGGTGCACACCGACCCCTGGCGGGTGCTGCGCATCCAGGCCGAGTTCGTCGAGGGCTTCGGAGCCCTGGCCGAGCTCGGCCCGGCGGTCGCCGTCTTCGGCTCCGCACGCATCACGCCGGACGACCCGATGTACGAGAAGACCCGGATCATCGCGGAGAAGCTGTGCGCTCGCGGCTACGGCATCATCACCGGCGGGGGGCCGGGCGTGATGGAGGCCGCCAACCGAGGGGCCAACGAGTGCGGCGGCGTCTCAGTCGGGCTCGGGATCGAGCTGCCGCACGAGCAGGGGCTCAACGACTTGGTCGACCTCGGCATCAACTTCCGCTACTTCTTCGTGCGCAAGACCATGTTCGTCAAGTACTCACAGGGCTACGTCGTGATGCCCGGCGGCTTCGGCACCATGGACGAGCTGTTCGAGGCGCTGACGCTCGCCCAGACCCAAAGGTCACCTCGTTCCCCATCGTGCTGTTCGGCACGGAGTACTGGCGCGGCCTGCTCGACTGGGTGCGCACCACGATGCTCGCCGATGGCAAGGTGAACCAGCCCGACGTGGAACGCCTCATCGTCACCGATGACGTCGACGAGGCCGTGGAGTACTTCGACGAGATCGCCACCGGCTGACGTCGACCGTCAGCGGTACCAGCACAGCTGCTCGGACGTGACCAGCAGGGTGCCGTCGCGTCTCCAGAGGTTGGCCTGCTGCCCCGACGTCGAGTGCTCGCCGCGTGTGCCCGTGGCCTCGTTCAGGATGAAGTCGTCGCCCACGGCGGCGATCTCGTCGGCGGTCGCGTGGAAGTACACCGACATGGTGATGGTCGCCGAGGAACCCGGCCCCCCGCCGAAGTAGAAGGACCGGGGTGCGTATTGGTCGGCGAGGTACGCGAGCCGGAGGTGGTCGAGAGAACCGCCGGAAGCGTCGCGGACCCACATCGTGTCGCGGGTCTCGCCGGACTCGTAGTCCCACATCCCCGAGGCGTGGCGGAGGTCGCTGTTGAGTCCCTGAGGACTCGGCGCGTAGACGCGCTCCAGGG
>CAWIWE010000032.1:0-24158 GCA_963839625.1 uncultured Actinomycetota bacterium
CTGGTCGTCCGCAAGGCCGATGCGGCCCGGGCCGTCATCCACGGTTACCTCGTGGCCCGCGGTCCGATCGACGTGCCGACCGCCGTGGTCGACCCGGCGGTGAACGCCAACGGTCTGGAGGAGGCCATGACGTCGATCGCCGAACCGGCCGTCAGCGGCCCCATCGTCATCCGCGTGGGCGAGAAGAAGGTGAACCTGCCGGTCAGCGCCTATGCACCGGCGCTCGTCGTCCTCGTGAAGGACGACAAGCTCCAGCCCGAGATCGATCCGGAGAAGCTGGCCAAGCCACTCACCAACTCCACCACCGGCATCGGCAAGAAGGCCGTCGACGCAACCGTGAAGATCAAGAAGGGCAAGGCCGTCGTGGTCCCCGGCAAGGAGGGTGTCGGACTCCAGCCGGAGGAGATGGCGGAGAAGCTGCTCCCGGCCATCACCGAGACCGGGGACGCACGCAGCGTCGAGATCGAGGCCAAGGTCGTCGACCCCGAGTTCACGACCGACGATGCGAAGAAGCTCAAGATCACCGAGAAGGTCAGCTCGTTCACGACGTTCTTCCCGTACGCGGAGTACCGCAACATCAACCAGGGCCGGGCCGCCGAGCTCATCGACGGCACGATCCTCGAGCCGGGTGAGACGTTCAGCATGAACGACACGGTTGGCGAGCGCACCAGCGCGAACGGGTTCACGAAGGGCACCATCATCAGCGGCGGGGTGTTCCGCGAGGAGCTCGGCGGCGGTGTCTCCCAGGTGGCCACGACCACCTACAACGCGGCGTTCTTCGCCGGGATGGACGACGTGGAGCATCACCCGCACGCGTTCTACCTCGACCGCTACCCGATGGGGCGCGAGGCCACGCTCTACTACGGCAGCCTCGACCTGCGATTCAAGAACTCCACGAAGTACGGCGTCCTCATCAACGCGTGGGTCAACCGCAGCACGCCCGGCCGCAAGGGCGAGATGCACGTCCAGCTGTGGAGCACGAAGGTCTGGGACATCAAGGCGGGTCTGTCGGGGAAGCGCAACCTCCGAAAGCCGGGCAAGCAGTACGACGACTCCAAGCGCTGCGTGCCGCAGCCTCCCATCCAGGGCTTCGACGTCGACGTGACCCGCACGTTCATGCGCGGCGGTGCGGTCGTGAAGCGCGAGAAGGACACCGCCGTCTACCAGGCGGCCGATCACGTCATCTGCGGGAAGAAGCCGGACTAGCCCTCACGGCTCCAGATACCGGTACTCGTGGTGGTCGGTGAATCCGTACGGCTCGTACAGCGCGAGGGCCGCGGTGTTCTCGCGCATCGTCTGCAGGTACGCCTTGTCCGCCCCGCGTTCGGTGGCCCAGGCGAGGGAGGTGTCGACGATGCGGCGTGCGAGCCCCTCGCGGCGACGCTCGGGGACGACCTCGACGGCCGCCACGCCGGCCCACTCGCCGGTCACGACGACGCGTCCGATCGCCACCACCGGGTTGCCGATCGACACGAATCCGACGGTCCGTGGCCCCTCGAGCACCGCGCGGGCCACCTCGGGATCTTCGGCCCGCGGATAGAGGCCGAGCCAGTCCTCGTCGGCCGTGGAGGCCACGTGGGCTTCCGGGTCGGCAACGTACTCGCCGTGGAGGTCGGCGACCTGAACGATCGCGCCGGGACGCTCGCCGGCGCTGGGCGACCAGCCGGCGTCCAGGAAGCCGGGTTCGTGGACGGAGCCGATGTCCACCTGGGCCCTGGGAGTCGTGCCATGGGACTGGTAGAACCCGATGACGGCGTCCAGTGCATCCTCGAACGCCATGCCGGGGTCGCCGTGCACGGCCACCGAGTTCGCCCGCCCGGTGAATCCGCTGGACGCCCGCAGCTCCCACTCCCCGAGCGGCTCGCTGACCACGGCCGGCCACCCACGCGACGTGATGCGCGACACCTCGTCGACGCTGAACAACGACGCCGGCCTGGTGCGACGAGGCCGGTCCGGAACGACCTTCCAGGTGACGACATCGGCCAACGGCACCCGGGCCAGGCTGCCGTCGCGACGCTCGATCGAGGCCTCGACGTCGTCGACCTCGACCAGGCGTCCCAGCGCATCGGTCATGGCCGGGCCGCCGCTCGGACCGCGTCCGGCGACGACGTACCGCACGACCACGCGCTTGCCGGTCTCCTCGCGGCCGATCGTCATGACCCGAGCCTGTCACGTCCAACCTGTCCATGACGTGGACCTGATGCACGGCCCGGTTGGTCGAGCCGGGATACTTGTGAGAGCCCGAGAAGAAGGAGCAGTTGTGACCTACGTGATCGCCCAACCGTGCGTGGACCTCAAGGACCTCGCCTGTGTGGACGAATGCCCCGTCGATTGCATCTACGAGGGCAAGCGCATGCTCTACATCCACCCTGACGAGTGCGTCGACTGCGGCGCCTGCGAGCCGGTGTGCCCGGTCGAGGCGATCTTCTACGAAGACGACACTCCCGCGGAGTGGAAGGAGTACTACGACGCGAACGTGCACTTCTTCGACGAGATCGGTTCGCCGGGTGGTGCCGCCAAGACGGGTGTCATCGATGCCGACCACCCGATCATCGCTGCCCTTCCGCCCCAGAACCAGGAATGACCGAGCCTGGTTCGGATGCCGGGCGCGGGCGGCCTATGACCAGCAAAGTTTCGGCCCGGTTCCCGGAGTTTCCCTGGGACACGATCGCCGAGGCGAAGTCGCGGGCGGCCGCCCATCCCGACGGGCTCGTCGACCTCTCGATCGGGACGCCCGTCGATTCCACCCCCGACGTCGTCCAGAAGGCCCTCGTCGACGCCGCTGACGCCCCGGGCTACCCCACGGTGCTCGGCCCGGTCGCACTGCGGCAGGCAGCCGTCGACTGGCTGGAGCGCCGCTTCGGCATCACCGGGCTCACCGCCGACCACGTGCTGGCCACGATCGGCTCGAAGGAGCTCATCGCCAACCTGCCGACCCAGCTGGGGCTGGGGCCGAGCGACCTGGTCATCGTCCCGGAGATCGCCTACCCGACGTACGACGTGGGTGCGCACTACGCCGGCTGCCAGGTGATGGCGGCTGACTCGACCGTGAAGCTCGGGCCCGTGCGCCCCGCCATCGCCTACATCAACTCGCCGGCGAACCCGCACGGCCGCATCCTCGGCGCCGACCACCTGCGCAAGATGATCGCCTGGTCGCGGGAGCGCGGCACCCTGCTCGTGTCCGACGAGTGCTACCTGGAGTACGCGTGGGAGGGCGAGCCGGCGTCGGTGCTGCATCCGGACATCAACGGTGGGTCGCTCGAGGGCGTGCTGGCCGTGCACTCGCTGTCCAAGCGTTCGAACATGGCCGGGTACCGCGGCGCCTTCGTCACCGGAGACCCTGCGGTGGTCTCCGAGCTGCTGGCCGTGCGCAAGCACCTCGGGTTCATGGTTCCGGCACCGGTGCAGGCGGCCATGATCGCCGCTCTGGCCGACGACGAACACGTCGACCGGCAACGCACCGTGTACGCAGCTCGACGCACCACGCTGCGCACCGCTCTGGAGTCGGCGGGATTCACGATCGAGCACTCCCAGGGTGCGCTCTTCCTGTGGGCCACCCGCGGCGAACCCTGCCGCGACACCATCGACTGGCTGGCCGAGCTCGGCATCCTCGCGGCGCCGGGCGACTTCTACGGCCCGCTCGGCCACCAGCACGTCCGGTTCGCGATCACCGCCACGGACGAGCGCATCGCGGCGGCCGCCGCTCGCCTCACGCGCGGTTAGTCGACGCGGATCACGACGACGTCGCGGGCGCCCGACTCCGCGGCGCGCGTGTCGACGACCCAGCCGTCAGGGGAGTCCTCGGCGGTCCAGGCATGACCGTCGAACGCAACCGAGGAGATCTTGAGCCGCGACGCGTTGCCCACCGCGTAGTGCGCGAGGCCCCAGCCGCGGGCCCGGACGTCGGGCGCGGGGCCGGTCAGCGGGATGCGAATGGTGCGTTCCCCGACCTCGACCGGGATGTCGCCGAAGGCGGACGTGACGTCGTCGGCGATCGCGTCGGCACTGCCGCCGCCGGCGGGGTTCATCCGGCAGCTGAACGCGGCCGGGCTGTAGCCCCGCAGGGACGAAGCGAGGGCACGCGCGTAGTCCTCGTGCTGGGCGTAGGCGCCGGGGAAGGCCGATCGCTGCACGCGCTGGGCCGCGTCGGTGATGGACATGTTCTCGTACCCCTTGACCTTCTCCAGGCCGTTGTAGAACCGGCGGATCGAGTGCCGAGGGTTGAGAATCTGCTCGCGCGTGCCCCAGCCCTGGGACGGTCGCTGCTGGAACAGGCCGACCGAGTCACGGTCGCCGTAGTCGATGTTGTGGATCTTCGACTCCTGGAATGCGGTGGCGATGGCGATCGTCGTGGCGCGCGGCGGCAGCCCCCGGCGCTGGGAGATCGCGGACATGAGCGTCGTCCAGCGGGCTTGTTCGATGTCGATCTGCGCTCGCGTCTCGCCCACCTCGGCCACGCAGTACTCACTGCGCACGGGTTCGCGGTCGCGCACGACGGTGGCGACGAGAACCGCGGCCACGACCAGCCCGGCGAGGAGGACCCAGCGCAACCTCATGGTGACGGCGTCAGTTGGCGTGCAGGTCGGTGTTGAGCTCGATGCCGCTGCGATCGCCGCGCGGCCTGGCCTCGAGCACGCCGGTCTCGGTGTTGGTGAGGAACAGGATGCCGTCCTGGCCCGACAGCTGCGCCGCCTTGACCACGGTGCCGTCCGGCATCCGGACCTTGCTGCCGGCCGTGACATAGGTGCCGGCCGCCACGACGCAGTCGTTGCCGAGCGAGATGCCGATACCGGCGTTGGCACCGACGAGGCTGTTCGCGCCGACACTGATCACGGAGGTGCCGCCGCCGGACAGCGTGCCCATGATGGACGCCCCGCCGCCCACGTCGGAGCCGTCGCCGATCGTGACGCCGGCGGAGATGCGGCCCTCGACCATCGCCTTGCCCATCGTGCCGGCGTTGAAGTTGACGAAGCCCTCGTGCATGACGGTGGTGCCCTCAGCGAGGTGCGCGCCGAGGCGCACCCGGTCGGCGTCGCCGATGCGCACACCGCTGGGCACGACATAGTCGGTCATGCGCGGGAACTTGTCGATGCTCGTGACGTTGATCGTGCGGCCGGCGGCCCGGGCCCGAGCCCGGGTGTGCTCGAAGCCGCGCACCGAGCACGGACCGATGGACGTCCAGACGACGTTGGTGAGGAGCCCGAAGATCCCGTCCAGGTTCTGCCCGTGCGGGCGCACGAGTCGGTGCGAGAGCAGGTGCAAGCGCAGGTAGACGTCGTAGGCGTCTCCCGGGGGCTGCTGGAGGTCGTCGATCACCGTGTGCACGACGACCGTGCGGACGTCGCGCACCCGATCGTGGCCCGACAGAGGGGTGAGCTCCTCGGGCTCGTGCGCGCGTTCCGGCGCGGCGCCGAGGCGTGGTTCCGGGTACCAGACGTCGAGAACACGGCCGCTCTCGGGCGCGCCGTCAGCGAGGGTCGCGACGCCCCAGGCGTGTGCTCCGGGATGGGACTGCTCCATCCCTCCACGGTATCGGTCACCACATGGCGGGATGTCGGGACTCGTACCTAGGCTGGCAGCCATGGCTCTCGTGACCTACAAAGACCTCTGCATCGACGTCAACCACCCCCGTCCCGCCTCGGAGTTCTGGGCCAGGACGCTTGGGCTCGAGCTCACCGGGTTCGACGACGACCCCGACGAGTTCAAGCTGGTCGGGCCCACCCCGCAGCACACGGTGTGGCCGAACGTGGTGCCCGAGCCGCACGAGGTCAAGAACCGCGTCCACCTCGACGTCGCGGCGGGGTCGCTTGACGAGTTCGACGGATTGAAGCGGCTCAGCGAGCCCGGTCAATTCCCGTGGACCGTCTTCGCCGACCCAGAGGACAACGAGTTCTGCGTGTTCGTGGTCGACGACGTGCCCGACTACCGGCTCAAGGCCGTCATCATCGACTGCGCCGACCCGCGCGCGATGGCCGCGTGGTGGCAGCGGGTGATCGGCGGCACGCTCGGCTCGAAGGAGAAGAACAACTGGCACTGGATCACCGACATCCCCGGTGTGCCATTTGAAGGGCTGGACTTCGTCCCGGTGCCCGAGCCCAAGACGGTCAAGAACCGCGTGCACTGGGACGTCGCTCTCGACGACGGTGTCGAGGTGGGCGACCTCGAGGCCGCCGGCGCCACCGTGCTCCGGCTCCCGGACGACGAGATCCGCTGGACGATCATGGCCGACCCCGAGGGCAACGAGTTCTGCCTGTTCGCGAGCGACTAGTCCGCGCGGCGGGCGACGCCGATCACGTAGGCCGCTTGTCCGAGGTGCTGCCAGCAGTCGCCGAGCACGCTGACCAACCGGGCGGATGCCGTCACGGGTGGATCCCACCGTGTGTCGACGACCCGGTCGAGCTCGTCCTGGGTGAGCTGCTCGACGTACCTGAGCGTGAGGGCATGCACGTCGGCGTGGTAGCCGTCGAGCAGGGCGGCATCGGCTCGCACGGAGGCCACCTCCTCGGGGCCGTGGCCGAACCCGGTGTCGTCGGGAGGCAGCGGAAGGTCGAACCGCTCGCGCCACGACGTCCACGCCTGCTCGACGCCGGCGAGCTCGGCGACATGATCGTCCTGGACCCGGGTGAGGTGCCACAGGAGCCAGGCCGGCGTGTTCGCCTCGCTGTCGACGCGGAACGTGGCGACCGGGTCCTCGAGGTCGTCGGTCAGTCTCTGAACCAGCTCGCGGACGCGTCCGAAGGCGTCGGTGAGCAGGGCCATGGTGTGGATGTCGGTCATGGGCACAGGTCCTCCGTGGGAGAGTGAAGCATGGCCATGATCGACCTGTCGCGTGACGTCGTCGCGTTGACAGCCGACTTGGTCGACATCGCGTCGGAGAGTCTGGCCGAGCAGGAGATCTGCGACGCGGTCGAGGTCGCTCTCGCCGCGTTGCCTCACCTCGAGGTCGTCCGCGACGGACACACGCTGGTCGCCCGCACGTCACTCGGCCGTCCCGAGCGCGTGGTGATCGCCGGGCATCTTGACACGGTGCCGGCCAACGCCAACCTCCCGTCTCGCCTCGACGGCGAGGTGCTCTGGGGCCTCGGCTCCTGCGACATGAAGGGTGGCGTGGCCATCGCGCTGCGCCTGGCTGCGCACGTGCCGGAACCGACGCGTGACGTCACCTTCGTGTTCTACGAGGCCGAGGAGATCGAGCACGAGTTCAACGGCCTGGGCCGAGTGGCCCGCGAGCGCCCCGAGCTGCTGGCGGCCGACTTCGCGATCCTCATGGAGCCGACCGACGCGATCGTCGAGGCGGGCTGCCAGGGCACGCTTGCGGGTCGACGTCATCACCCGCGGTGAGCGGGCGCACTCGGCGCGATCGTGGAAGGGCCGCAACGCCGTGCACGCCGCCGCCGAGATCCTCAATCGGCTCACGACCTACACCGCGCGTGAGGTCGAGCTCGACGGACTCCTCTACCGCGAGGGCATGAACGCCGTGGGCATCAGCGGGGGAGTCGCCGGCAACGTCGTGCCGGACGAGGCCCGGGTCAGCGTCAACTACCGGTTCGCGCCCGACGTCGACGAGCAGCAGGCTCTGGCTCACGTGCAGGAGCTGTTCGACGGGTTCGAGATCGTCCTCACCGACACGGCGCCGGGAGCGCTGCCCGGACTCGATCACCCGGCGGCGGCCGCGTTCGTTGAGGCGATCGGGGTCACGGTGAAGCCCAAGTACGGCTGGACCGACGTCGCGCAGTTCACCCAGCTCGGCATCCCCGCCGTCAACTTCGGACCGGGCGACCCGATGTTCGCCCACAAGGCCGACGAGCACGTGCCCGTCGACCACCTGATCCGCGTCGAGGAGGCACTGACCACGTGGCTGACGACATGACCGACCCGCCCGAGGAGTCGCACAAGGGACCGGTCCGCCTGCGCGGACGCCATATGCAGAGCAGCACCACCGACCAGCGCCTGCTCGACTCCCGCGGCCAGGGGGAGTGGGTGCACACCGACCCCTGGCGGGTGCTGCGCATCCAGGCCGAGTTCGTCGAGGGCTTCGGTGCCCTGGCCGAGCTCGGCCCGGCCGTCGCCATCTTCGGCTCGGCCCGCATCACGTCGGACGACCCGATGTACGAGAAGACCCGGATCATCGCGGAGAAGCTGTGCGCTCGTGGCTACGGCGTCATCACCGGCGGTGGGCCGGGCGCGATGGAGGCCGCCAATCGGGGCGCCAGCGAGTGCGGCGGCGTGTCCGTCGGGCTCGGCATCGAGCTGCCGCACGAGCAGGGGCTCAACGACTGGGTCGACCTCGGCATCAACTTCCGATACTTCTTCGTGCGCAAGACGATGTTCGTCAAGTACTCGCAGGGATACGTCGTCATGCCCGGGGGCTTCGGCACGATGGACGAGCTGTTCGAGGCGCTGACGCTCGCCCAGACCCAGAAGATCACCTCGTTCCCCATCGTGCTGTTCGGCACGGAGTACTGGCGCGGCCTGCTCGACTGGGTGCGCACCACGATGCTCGCCGACGGCAAGGTCAACCAGCCCGACGTCGAGCGCCTCATCGTCACCGACGACGTCGACGAGGCCGTGGAGTACTTCGACGAGATCGCCGCCGGCTGAGGCTGACCGTCAGCGGTACCAGCACAGCTGCTCGGACGTGACCAGCAAAGTGCCGTCGCGTCTCCAGAGGTTGGCCTGCTGCCCGGACGTCGAGTGCTCGCCGCGCGTGCCCGTGGCCTCGTTCAGGATGAAGTCGTCGCCGACAGCGGCGATCTCGTCCGCGGTCGCGTGGAAGTACACCGACATGGTGATGGTCGCCGAGGGCCCCGGCCCCGCGCCGAAGTAGAAGGACCGGGGCGCGTACTGGTCGGCGAGGTACGCGAGCCGGAGGTGGTCGAGAGGCCCGCCGGACGCGTCGCGGACCCACATCGTGTCGCGGCTCTCGCCGGACTCGTAGTCCCACATCCCCGAGGCGTGGCGGAGGTCGCTGTTGAGGCCTTGGGGACTGGGCGCGTAGACGCGCTCCAGGGATTCCGGGTCGGGGGCGTCCGGCATGCGGAGCTGCTGATGCGGAGTGCTCGGGCGGCGGCTGGTCAACGCCGCGACCACGCGGTCACGCTAGCGCCCGGCTCGGACGTCATTCGGGATTTTGTCGACCTTGGGAGATCTCCGTGCGCAGGTCGGCGACTTCGGACTGCAGCGACCTGATCGCCGCGAGCACGTCGGACTCGGCCTGCTCGACCTCCTCGATCACCTCGTTGTCGTCCTCCTCGTGCTGCTTCTCCAGCGCCTCGACGGCGACGGCGATGAACAGGTTCAGCACGATGTAGGTGGAGATGAGGATGTACGTGATGAAGAACCCCCACGCCGCCGGGTGCTCGTCGGTGACCGGCCGGATGACCTTGGCCCAGTCGTCGCCGGTCATCACCTGGAACATCGAGAGCAGGGACTTCGGCAGGTTTCCGAAGTTCTCGGGGTCGGTGGCGGAGAACATCTGCGTGCTCATCACGCCGGCGACGTAGATGAGCATCACGAGCAGCGCACCGATCGAGATCATCCCGGGGATCGTCGCGGCCAGCGCAGCCACCACACGGCGCATCGACCGCACGGCCGACAGCAGGCGCAGCACACGGAGCACTCGGAGCACTCGAAGCACGCTGAGCGTCCCGGATGCCGGGATGAGCGCGACGACGACGACGACCAGGTCGAACAGGCTCCACGGGTCGCGGAAGAAGTCGCGGCCGTGGGCATAGATGCGCAGCGTGATCTCCACGACGAAGATCGCCACCGTGATCCATCCCAGCGTCGACAGCCACGGGAAGGCGTCGATGAGCCTCGGAGAGGTCTCCATCCCGAGGACGATCGCGTTGACCACGATCACGCCGATGATGAACCACTGGAACGTGGGCGCATCGACGAGCGCGCGGACGCGCAGACGAGGATGGGGCACGGGACCTCCACGAGCGGGAGAGGTCATCGTAACGAGCGCACCCAGCAGCCGTGAACAGCACATGATTGCCGCCGTCTCACGACTGTCGCGGCGTCACAGCTCCGGTAACTGCTGGCGCAGCAGGCAGAACTCGTTGCCCTCCGGGTCCTGGAGGACGTGCCAGGGCTCGTTGCCCGTCTGGCCGACGTCGGCAGGCCGGGCGCCGAGCGACATCAGTCGCTCCAGCTCGGCGTCTTGCTCGCGATCCACCGGGTTGACGTCGAAGTGCAGGCGGAGGTGCTCGGATGACGGCGCCGCGCCGCCGCTGAAGACCATCGTGGGAGTGGCACCGCCGAAGCCCGAGGCCGGGCCGATCTCGATGCCGTCCTCCGGTTCTTCCCGGCCGAGCTCCACGTAGTCCAGGACCGCGCACCAGAACTCAGCCAGTGCCACGGGGTTGTCGCATTGAATGATCAGTTCCGACATCCGGCAGCTCATGGCCGACCACCCTAAGTCATCTCCGCGGTGGCACGATCGACGCGTGAGCGACAGCGACGACTCTGTGACCGGCGCCGACGGGCTGCGGCGCTGCCCGTGGGGCGCCGACCCGGCGATGCTCGACTACCACGACCACGAGTGGGGCCACGAGCTGCGCGGCGACGTCGCCCTCTACGAGCGGATGAGCCTGGAGGCGTTCCAGTCCGGCCTGTCGTGGGCGATCATCCTGCGCAAGCGCGAAGGCTTCCGCTCCGCGTTCGACGGGTTCGACCCCGAGGTCGTGGCCGCCTACGGGCCGGCTGACGTCGAGCGACTGCTCGCGGACGCCGGCATCGTGCGCAACCGGCTGAAGATCGATGCCACGATCAGCAACGCCCGGACCCTGATCGACTTGGACACGTCGTTCTCCGACCTGCTGTGGTCGTATGCGCCCGATGACCATCAGGCGCCGAGGCGTCTGGGGGACGTCCCGGCCACCACGGCGGAGTCGGTCGCCATGGCCAAGGAGCTCAAGCGACGCGGCTTCCGGTTCGTCGGGCCCACCACCGCGTACGCCCTGATGCAGGCCACCGGCATGGTGAACGACCATCTCGCCGGGTGTGCGTTCCGCAGCTCCGAGCACTAGCCGGTGCCGCTCGGCGCGGCACCGTGGACGCGCTGCCGGCAGCCCGTACGCTGTCCGAATGTCGACCCGAACCCCTGCCGAGTCAGCATCCGCCCCGGTGCGTCGCGCGCCTCGATCGAGCCGGTCCTACGTCGCTGCATGGCTGCTGGTGAGCGCCGCCGGCGCGGTGGCCGCGGCCGTCGTCGTCGGCACCACGATCGCCCTCACGGCGGGCGCTGTCTACGCCGTCGTGGCCGGCATCATCGCTGCTCTGCTCCTCGAGAGCGTGGTGGTCAAGGTGCGGCGCCTGTGGGCGTTCGACCGCGCCAACCTCGCGAACGCCAACCGGACGGACGCTCTCGCCCGTTCTGCGGACCAGATCGCGTTCGCCGACTTGATGGCCTCCCGCATCTCGGAGGCGCGGGCCAGGATCATCCGGCTCGAGACGCAGATCCGGCTGGCGGAACGTCGACGCGATGAGCTCGGCCACTCCTTGGCGGACGAGCAGGAGCGCTCCTCGGAGCTCGAGGCGTCGCTCGAGCAGGTCCAGGACGATCTCGCCCACCTGCGCGACGCACTCACCGCCAGCGAGGTGGCTGAGAAGCGCGCTCGTGCCGAGGTCGTGGCCTGGGAGGCCGAAGGGCGACAGCTCGCCTGAACCTGCCGTTCCTCCTTTTCGACGATGGGCGATAATGGGTGGTGCGCGTCCCGCCGGGCCGGTGGGACGTCTCCCGCGCAGAGAGCGCTCATGTACAGACGAGAGGGGAACTCATGGCGGCCATGAAGCCTCGGACCGGAGACGGACCGATGGAGGTCACCAAAGAAGGACGGTGCATCGTCATGCGCGTCCCACTCGAGGGCGGAGGCCGCCTCGTGGTCGAGCTGAACAACGAGGAGGCCGCGACGCTGGGCGATGCCCTCAAGGCTGTCTGAGCGCCGACCGTGTACGGCCTGACCGTGCGTTGGTCCCTCGCCGACGCCCCTCCTGAAGCGCTCGACGCGCTGCGCAAGTACGTCGAGGACGTCTCGTTCGCCCGGTTCGCCGGCCTCGACGGACTGCGCTTCAAGTCGTGGCGGGCCCGCCCGGGGGAGTGGTTCGAGGGCAGCTACGTCTTCGCCAACGCCGAGGCACGCGATGCCTTCCAGTCCGACTTCGAGCCCAAGGCCGCCGAGTCGACCGGCAGCACCATCATCGGCAGTGCGCCGATCCTCATCGAGCCCTGCGAGATCGTGGCCGTCGTCCGCGGCCCGTCCGGGTTCCGCTCGTCGCCCACCTTCGAGCAGTAGGGGCTACTCGACGAGCTGGGCCGCGAGCATGCCGTCGCCCACGGGCAACAGCACCGGACGGAGCTGCTCGTCGTTCACGACCCGCTGCAGCAGCTCTCGCACCGCGAGTGTCTCGGGGTCGCGCCGCTTCTTGTCGGCGACCCGGTCGTGCCACAGGGCGTTGTCGAACACGATCAGGCCGCCCGTGCGCACGAGACGCAGGGCCTGGTCGAGGTACTCGCTGTACTCCACCTTGTCGCCGTCGAGGAACACGAGGTCGTAGCCCTGGTCGGTGAGCCGGGGCATGACGTCGAGCGCCGAGCCGGTGATGAGCCGGAACCGCTGTGGGGGAATTCCGGCCTCGGTGAACGTCTCGCGGGCGAGCCGCTGGTGCTCGGCCTCGAGGTCGACGCTGGTGAGCACGCCGTCCGTGGCCATGCCGCGCAGCAACCAGAGTCCGGAGACGCCCGTGCCAGTGCCGATCTCCGCCACCGCCTTGGCGTCGATGACCGACGCCAGGAATCGCAGTGCGGCGCCGCCACCAGCCCCGATGGGGGAGATGCCGACCTCCTCAGCACGGCGACGGCCGGCGGCGAGGTGGTCGTCCTCGCTCACATAGCCTTCGACGTACTCGAGGCTCGCTGCACTGGTGATGGTGGACTCCTTCTCGAAATGCTCTCGCTCAGCATAGTGACGGCGGAGCGTGAAGTGCGGGTGCCGAGCCGTTCAGCGCGGGACCGGATTGTCGGGCTGGAATATGCTGGGGAACGGTCAGCATCCTCTGGGCGTTCTCTCAGGGAGAAGGTCGACGATCATGCTCATGAAGGCAGACGACGTGGACACCACGGCTAGCACCGAGTGGGACGACATCGTGGCGGAGCACTCCGCCAGGGTCTACCGGCTCGCGTACCGTCTCACCGGCAACCGCCAGGACGCCGAGGACCTCACCCAGGACGTGTTCATCCGCGTCTTCCGCTCGCTCGACACGTACGAGCCGGGCAACTTCAACGGCTGGATCCACCGGATCACCACCAACCTCTTCCTCGACCGCGTCCGCCGCTCCTCGCGGGTGCGCATGGACGCGTTCGCCGACGGGGCCGAGGACCGCCTGCTCGGCGGCGAGATCGTCCCCGAGTCGGCCGTTCACGACGCCGCGTTCGACCCGGACATCGAGGGGGCCCTCGCCTCCCTGCCGGAGGAGTTCCGGGTCGCGGTCGTGCTCTGCGACGTCGAGGGTCTCTCGTACGAGGAGATCTCCTCCGTCCTCGGCATCAAGCTGGGCACCGTGCGATCGCGCATCCACCGCGGCCGAACGCAGCTGCGCGACGCGCTCGCCCACCGGGCACCCGGGCGTGGTCGCACGAGATTCCTGGGGCCGATCGGAGTCTGAGTGGCACACCTTGGTGACGATGTCGCAGCGTTCGTGGACAGGCAGCTATCGCCCAGTTCCACGCGCGCGGCCGAGTCACACCTCGAGAACTGCGAGCAGTGCCGTCAAGCCGTCCGCCAGCAACGTCTGCTCAAGTCGCGCATGGGCGGCGTCGGGCATCCCGAACCGCCGCCGGACCTCGTCGCCTCGCTGAGCACCTTGCCTGGATCGACGTCGGCACAGTCTTCGTCGAGGCAGGCGTGGTGGCCGCTCTTCGGCATGGGTGTGGTGCTGCTCGGCGCCTCGATGGCGGTCGTGGCCGTCGCCTACCTCATCGGCCCGGCCCGACCTGCCGCCGACGAGGTGGAACCGCCGTTCGACCGTTTCGCCGCCGAGTTCACCGGTGCCGGGCATCGCGCGTCGAGCTCCATGACCGTCGCGGCGATGGCCGAGCTCGACGAGTACGGCTGGCCCTGCCATGCCCGCCTCGGCGGCAATCTGGAGCGGGTCGCCGGGACGTACCGCAACGGCCAGGAGACGGTCGCGCTGGTCTACAGCGACGGTGTCGACACCCTCAACCTCTACGAGCAACACGGTGCTCTCGACCCAGTGGCTGTCGAGGAGTTCGACCGCCGGGTGCTGGCCGAGCGCCATGTGTGGGTGCGAGACGGTCGTCCCCGCGTCGTCACGTGGCACGCCGACGGCGTCATCTACACCGTGGTCACCGAGCTGGGCGACGACCGGCTGGGTCTCGCCATCGCCGACCTCCCGCGGGGCTCGGCCCAGCCCGACCCGGTCGAGCGCATCGGCGACGGCCTCAGCCGCATGACCACCTGGATCTCGCCGGCCTGACCCGCAGCATCAGCTCAGGTGGCGTCCGGGTCGAACGGCGGACGCTCGTCCGGACGCAGCTCGCGGGACGTGCTCGTGGGGGAGGGGTCGTCGCCCGCGTCGAGGAAGTTCTTGCGGACGACCTCGCGCGGGTCGAGGTCGCGCAGCTGCAGGCCGGAGAAGTCCTCACCGATCTCGCGGCCGAGGTCGTTCTTCGCGTTCTCGGCCATGCGGCGCACGGTGCGGAGGAATCGGCCGGCCTGCTTGGCGAGGTCCGGCAGCTTGTCCGGCCCGAACACGATGACGCCGACCATGCCGATCATCACGATCTCGGGCCAGCCCATGCCGAACACAGTGCGCGTTCCTACTGGTCGGCGGGCGAGAGTCCGAGCTGCAGGCCGGCGAGGCCACGGGAGCGTCCGGAGATCCGGTCGGCCACCCCCCGCAGCACCTTGGCGGACTCGGAGTCGGGGTCGCTGATGACGATGGGCTCGCCGGTGTCGCCGCCCACGCGCAGCTTCTCGTCGAGGGGGATCTGTCCGATGACGGGGACCTCGTAGCCGAACCGCGCACTGAGCGTCTCCGCCACCGTGGCACCGCCGCCGGAGCCGAAGATCTCCATGCGGTCGCCGGACGGCGTGTCGAGGTAGGACATGTTCTCCACGATGCCGATGACGCGCTGGTGCATCATCGATGCCATCGTCGCGGCCCGCTCGGCCACCGTGGCCGCCGCGGGCTGCGGTGTGGTGACGACCAGGACCTCGGCGTTGGGCAGGTGTTGGCCGAGGCTGATGGCGATGTCGCCCGTGCCGGGCGGGAGGTCGAGCAGCAGGACGTCGAGGTCGCCCCAGTAGACGTCGCTGAGCATCTGCACCAGGGCGCGGTCGAGCATGGGCCCGCGCCAGGCGACGACCTGGTCCTTGCGGGGCTTGAGCATCCCGATGCTGATGACCTGGATGCCCTTGACCGGCACCGGCATGATCATGTCCTCGACCTGGGTGGGGCGCAGGTCGCCGACGCCGAGCATGTCGGGGATGGAGTGGCCGTAGATGTCGGCGTCGATGATGCCGACCTTCAGGTCGCGCTCGGCCATCGCGAGGGCGAGGTTCACGGTGACGGACGACTTGCCGACGCCGCCCTTGCCGGACGCGATGGCGAAGACCTTGGTGAGCGAGCCGGGCTGGGCGAACGGGATCTCGCGCTCGACCCGGTCGCCGCGGAGCATCTTCTGCATGCCCTTGCGCTGGTCGTCGGACATGACGCCCATGTCGACGACCGTCTGGTGGTCAGGGGCGACCGTCGCCACAGCGGCGGTGATGTCGCGGTTCAGCGTGTCCTTGAGCGGGCAGCCGGCGACGGTGAGCAGCAGCCGCACCGTGACCGTGGCGTCATCGATCGTGACCGCCTCGACCATGCCGAGCTCGGTGATCGGTCGCTTGATCTCCGGGTCGTTGACGCTCGCTAGCGCCTCACGGACCTGTTCCTCGGTGATGGCAGGCATGGGGCCCATCGTACGGGGCGGCTGAATTGCCACATCGCGGTGGCGAATCGTGATACAGTTAACTCAGAAGTTAACAATGAAGGCGTTGATGGGACAGGAATGATTCCTCAAGATCTCGATGACGTGCTGGAGGCCCTGGCCAACAAGCACCGACGGGAGATGGTCTACGTGCTCGGCCTCCAGCCGTGCGCGATCAGCCAGCTCGCCGACATGCGAGACCTGTCTCTGCCGGCGATCCACAAGCACGTCAAGGTCCTCGAGAACGCCGGGCTCGTGACGCGCAAGAAGACCGGCCGGACGACGTTCCTCACCCTCGATCGCAGTGCCATGCAAGGTCTCCAGGCCTGGCTGGCGCAGTTCCACGCCTACTGGGGCAGCAAGGACGAGTCCCTGGCGAACTACGGCACGTACCTCACCCGAGATGAAACCGACGACAAGGATTGATGATGAAGAAGTTCATGCTGCTCTACCGCGGCGCCTGGGACGAGGCGCCCACCCAAGAGACGATGGATGCCTGGAGCGAGTGGTTCGCGTTCCTCGGCGACAAGATCGTCGACAGCGGCAATCCCTTCGGGCCCGGCCGCGAGATCACCAAGGACGGCACGGCGGACCTCCCGCAGGACGCCGGTGCCGTCACCGGCTACACCCTGATCAACGCCCAGGACATCGAGGACGCCGAGAAGATCGCGCTCCAGTGCCCGGTCGTCACCAGCATCCAGGTGTACGAAGCGATGCCGATGTAGCGGCTCGACGCCCCCGAACTCAACCGCAACACCCTCACGACAAGGATTGATGATCATGAAGAAGTTCGTACTGCTCTACCGCGGAACCCGTGACCAGGCACCGACCGAGGAAAGCACGGCCGCCTGGACGGAGTGGTTCACCTCGCTCGGCGAGAAGGTCGTCGACGTCGGCAACCCGTTCGGGCAAGGCCGCGAGGTCTCGGCCTCCGACACCACGGAGATCTCGCCGAGCGCCAATGGCGTGACCGGCTACACGCTGATCAATGCCCAGGACATCGACGAGGCCGAGAAGATCGCCTTGTCCCACCCGATCGTCCCGAGCATCCAGGTGTTCGAAGCGATGCCGATGTAACGGAGGGTTCAGTCCTCCGGATCGGCGGCCGCTTCGGACTGCTCGAGCGACTCGAGCAAGGGCCGCAGCTCGCCGCGGAGGAAGTCGCGGGTCGCGACCTCGCCGATACCCAGGCGCAGGCTCGCGACCTCGCGCGCGAGGAACTCCATGTCGGCGTGCGACTGGGCGTTGGCGTCGCGGTCCTGCTCCTGCTGCACGCGGTCGCGCGCCTCCTGGCGGTTCTGCGCGAGCAGGATGAGCGGTGCGGCATACGACGCCTGCAGCGAAAGGATCAGCGTCAGGAAGATGAACGGGTACTCGTCCCAGCGGGGGCGGTCGGGACCCCAGGATGCGTTCCAGAGCACCCACACGACGACCACGACCGTCATCCACGCCAGGAACGTGGCGGTGCCCATGAAACGGGCGAACCGTTCGGAGAACCGGCCCAGGCGGTCGCCGTCGGAGCGTGGGCGGAACGACCGGCGGCGGCTGCTGGGCTGGTCGAGACGGGTTCGGGTGCGGTCAGCCACGGGCGGACACCTCCCGCGCCTCGTCGTCGCCGCGCTCGCGCCAGCCCTCAGGCAGCAGGTGGTCGAGGACGTCGTCGATGGTGACCACACCGAGCAAGTGGGCGTTCTCGTCGACCACCGGCAGCGCCACGAGGTCGTAGGAGGCGAGCAGGCTGGCCACGTGCTCCAGGGTGGCGGCCGGATGCGGCCACTCGATGTCGTTGTCGGCCAGCGCGCCGACGAGGGTCGAGGGCGGTTCGCGCAGCAGGGCCTGGAAGTACACGACGCCGAGGAAGCGTCCGGTGGGCGTCTCGATCGGCGGCCGGCACACGTAGACCATCGAGGCGAGGGCCGGCCCGAGCTCCGGCTCGCGCACGCGGGCCAGGGCTTCGGCGAGCGTGGCGTCGGGCGGGAGGATGACCGGCTCGGTGGTCATCATGCCGCCGGCGGTGCGGTCCTCGTAGACGAGCAGGCGGCGGACGTCGTCGGCGTCCTCGGGCTCCATCAGCTGCAGCAGCTCATCGCTCGTGGGCTGCGGTAGCTCGCCGAGGAGGTCGGCTGCGTCGTCGGGATCCATCTCCTCGAGCACGTCGGCGGCCCGCTCCGGGTCGAGCACTCCGAGGATCTCGACCTGGATGGCGTCGGGGAGCTCTTCGAGGACGTCGGCGAGCCGGTCGTCGCCGAGCTCGGCCGCCACCTCGGTGCGACGCTTCGCCGGCAGGTCCATCAGCGCGTTGGCGAGGTCGGCAGGCCGCATCTCGTGCATCGTGGCGAGCAGGTGCGTGGCACCCTGGCCGGCTTCCTCGGTGGTGAGCCCGGTGACGTCGGCCCACTCGAGCACGTGGGTGGGGCCACGGCGCCGTAGCCGCTTGCCGCTCTCGTGCACCGCGACCTGCGAGAGATGCCAGTCGCGGCGTGGGTCCTGCTCCATGGAGAGGTCGAAGACCGTGCCGCGGCGACCGTCCGGAAGGCTGACCGTGCGGTCGAAGAGCTCGTGGATGGCGAGGGTCTCGGCCTGGCGCTTCTCGAACTTGCGGACGTTGAGCACGCCCGTGGTGATGACCTGACCGGTGTCGAGCGACGTGACGCGGGTGATGGGCAGGAACACCCGGCGGCGTCCGAGCACTTCGACGACGAGCCCGACGACGCGCGGACGTCTGGCGTCTGGCCTCAGGGCGACGATGACGTCGCGGAGCTTGCCCACCTGGTCGCCGGCCGGGTCGAAGACCGCCTGTCCCGCGATTCGGGACAGGAAGATCCGGCTGGGCGTTGCGCTCACGCTCAAACCCTACCGGCGCACGGGCGGTCGAACGGGGAGGCGAGGCGCGCGGCCGCCACCGTGCAAACCATTGCACGGCGTTCTAGGGTGAAACCGGTTCACATGACCAAGGGGGACTCATGACGATCGCCGTACTCGACCGCGAGCGCACCGTTGCCGGCCCGGGATTCAACCGCTGGCTCATTCCGCCGGCCGCACTGGCCGTCCACTTGTGTATCGGCCAGGCCTACGCCACCAGCGTCTACAAGACGGCCCTCGTCCAGCACTTCGACACCAGCCTGACGGCGATCGGCATCATCTTCTCGATCGCGATCGTGATGCTCGGGGTGTCGGCGGCCGTGTTCGGCACCTGGGTCGACAGTGGCGGCCCGCGCCGTGCCATGGCCACTGCCGCGCTCTGCTGGGCCGTGGGCTTCTGGGTCGGCGCCATCGGCATCGCCACGTCACAGCTCTGGCTGGTCTACCTGGGCTACGGGTTCATCGGCGGCATCGGACTGGGCATCGGCTACATCTCGCCGGTGTCGACCCTCATCAAGTGGTTCCCCGACCGGCCCGGCCTCGCCACCGGTATGGCGATCATGGGCTTCGGTGGCGGCGCGATGATCGCGAGCCCGCTCTCGCAGAAGCTGCTCGGCACGTTCGACGCTTCCTACGACAGCGCGACCGGTGCAGCGGCCGGCTCGGCCGTCGCCAAGCTCTTCCTCACGCTCGGCATCGTCTACATCATCGTGATGATGTTCGGCGCCTGGCTCGTTCGTGTGCCGCCGGAAGGGTGGCGGCCGAAGGGGTTCGACCCGGCCAAGGTGCGGGAGAAGCCCCTCGTCACCACCGAGAGCGTCTCGGCCAAGACTTCCGTGCACACGCCGCAGTTCTGGCTGCTCTGGATCGTGCTGTTCTGCAACGTCACCGCCGGCATCGGAATCCTCGAGCAGGCGGCCCCGATGATCCAGGACTTCTTCCGCGAGGACGGCAAGTCCAGCGTCGCGGCAGCGTCGGCCGCAGGTTTCGTCGGCGTGCTCTCGCTCTGCAACATGCTCGGCCGGTTTGTCTGGAGCTCCACGTCCGACCTGGTGGGCCGCAAGAACATGTACATCTTCTACCTGGGGCTCGGCATCCTGCTCTACCTCACGCTGGCGCTCGGCGGCTCGAGCACCGTGGCCCTGTTCGTCGTGCTCGCCGGCATCATCATCAGCTTCTACGGCGGCGGCTTCGCCACGGTGCCCGCGTACTTGCGCGACCTGTTCGGCACGTACCAGGTCGGTGCCATCCACGGACGTCTGCTCACCGCGTGGTCTGCGGCGGGCGTGGCGGGTCCGCTGATCATCAACGGGTTCCTCGACGCCCAGGGCGAGCCGGGCAACCTGGTGGCAGATGACTACAAGCCGGCCCTGCTGACGATGGTCGGTCTGCTCATCGTCGGATTGGTGTGCAACCTGTTGATCCGGCCGGTCGAGGACCGGTTCCACGAGCCGGAGCATGTGGAGGCCCAGCTGGCCGAGACGGCAGACGCGCCGATCGTCGAGGACGAGTCGCACCAAACGTCGCCGCTGCTCGTCGTGGCCTGGCTGGTCGTCAGCATCCCGCTGGCGTACGGCGTGTACCAGACGTTGGTCAAGGCAGTCGATCTCGTCGGGTAGACTGAGGGCATCGGCAAACTCGCCGGTGATCAGGGAAGACTTCTCGTGACTGCGGCGGCTTCATGCCCCGCCCACACTCCTTTTCGCCTCCTCTGAAGATCTTCAGAGGAGACCTCTTGACTGCCCTGCTTCCCGACGCGCCCCTGCCTGCCTCCGGTCCTGAGCCGACGTTCGATCAGGCCGTCACGATTCCGGTCGGCACGTCGGCGATCGTCTACTGCGAGGGCCAGTTCGGCGAGCAGGACGGCAAGACGGCCAACGGCCTGGTGCGCCACTCCGAGAAGTACACGATCCTCAGCGTCATCGACAGCCTCCGGGCCGGCGTCGACGCCGGGATGTTCCTCGACGGCAGCGCCAACGGCATTCCTGTCCTGACCAACCTGGCCGAGGCCATCGCGCACGCGGGAAGCGTCCCCGACTACCTCATCTGCGGCGTGGCGCCGGCCGACGGCCTGCTGTCCGCGGACCAGCGAGAGGTCCTGCTCGACGGCATCGCCCGCGGCATGCACATCATCAACGGCCTCCATGAGTTCCTCAACGACGATCCCGAGTTCGTGGCCGCGAGCCTGCTGGCCGGAGTGACGATCACCGACGTCCGGCGACCCAAGGAGAAGCGCGACCTGCACCTGTTCTCCGGCCGCATCTTCGACGTGACCTGCCCCCGTGTCGCCGTGCTCGGCACCGATGGCGCCATCGGCAAGCGCACCACGGCCACGCTGCTCGTCCAGGCCCTCAACGCCCGAGGCATCCGAGCCGTCATGGTCGGCACCGGGCAGACGACGCTCATCCAGGGCGGCAAGTACGGAGTGGCGCTCGACGCGCTCGTTCCGCAGTTCTGCTCCGGTGAGGTGGAGAACCAGGTCGTGGCCGCCTTCGAGGGCGAGGACCCGGACATCATCATCGTCGAGGGCCAGGGTGCGCTCAGCCACCCGGCCTACATGACGTCGGCCCACATCCTGCGCGGCAGCCGACCTGCCGGTGTCATCGTGCAGCACGCGCCCGGACGCGACATGCTCGGCGACTTCCCGATGGTCGCCATGCCCACCGCGGCGAGCGAGGTGAAGCTGATCGAGTCGTTCATCGACACGACGGTCATCGGCATCACCGTCAACCACGAGAACCTGACGGACTCCGAGATCGGCACGGCCATCGCCGCGCTCGAACGCGATCTCGGGCTGCCGGCCACCGACCCGCTCACCCGTCCCATCGACCAGCTGGTCGACATGGTGCTCACGTCGTTCCCGGCCCTCGCCTGCCGCGCTACCGCTCGACGATGAGCGCGCCGCGTCTCGAGATCGATCTCGAGGCCATCGCGCACAACACCCGCACCCTCGTCACGCAGCTGGAGCCGCTGGGGATCGGCGTCACCGGCATCACGAAGGCTTCGCTGGGCTCACCCGGCGTGGCCAACGCGATGCTCAGCGGTGGCGCCACCGGCCTGGGTGACTCGCGGGTGGAGAACCTGGCCCGGCTCCGCGCAGAAGACGTCCCCACCACGACCACCCTGATCCGCTCACCGATGGTGAGCCAGGCCGCGCTGGTGGTGCGTGACGCCGACGTCAGCCTGAACACCGAAGCCGCGGTCATCGACAGCCTGGCCGCTGCGGCGCTGAGCCAAGGCACGACCCACAGCGTGGTCGTGATGGTGGAGCTGGGTGACCTGCGCGAGGGCGTGCCCGTTGCCGACGTCGTCGATCTGTGCCGCCTGGTCGTCAAGACGCCCGGCGTCGAGCTCGCCGGGTTGGGCACCAACCTGGCCTGCCAGAGCGGCGTCGCACCCGACCAGCTCAAGATGGACGAGCTCTCACAGCTCGTCGAGAAGGTGGAGACCAGCTGCGACCGCGGACTCGCGATCATCTCGGGTGGGAACTCCGCGAATCTCGACTGGGCCCTGAGCACAGCCGATGCCGGCCACATCAACGACCTGCGCCTCGGCGAGGCCATCCTGCTCGGCACCGAGCCACTGCACCGCCGCGTGCTCGCCGGCCTCCGCACCGATGCGTTCACCCTGTTCGCCGAGGTGATCGAGGTGAAGACCAAGCCCGCGCTCCCGTGGGGTGACACCGCTCAGGCGGCCTTCGGCACGCCACCGGCTCGCCACGACGGCGAGCTCGTCCGTCAGGCCATCGTCGCCCTCGGCCGACAGGACACGGATCCCGACGGTCTCGCTCCGCCGCCGGGCATCATCGTGCTGGGGATGAGCAGCGACCACCTCGTGCTCGACGTGGGGGACCACGACGTCTCCGTCGGCGACGAGCTCTCCTTCAGCCTCGGCTACGGCGCCCTGCTGCGCGCCGCGACGTCACCCTTCGTCACCAAGCTCGAGGTCGACGCGCCGCCTAGGTGACCGTTCTGCCGCTCTCGCTGTTCGCGGGTGCTGACAGCGACTGCAGCAGCGCGGCGACCCGCTCACCGCTCCGCCCGGCATAGTCGGGCGCGAGATAGTCGTCGAGGAAGTCGGAGGTGCGCGCATCGATGCCCGCGCCGTCCATCACGAAGTCGACGATCTGCTGTGGGCTGTCGGCGTGCAGCCCAAGTCGCTCGTGGAAGATGAACGCCTCGGCCGACTTGCCGAGATGGCGCTTGATCCGGTCGCCGATCAGCCAGTGCGGGAAGATCACCGGTTTGCCCAACGCCCATGCCTCGTACACCATCGTCCCGAAGTCAGAGATGACGTAGTCGCAGTCCAGGATGCCGTAGGTGGTCGGCCGCTTGTCCTGGCGATTGCGCGGGTGCAACGACACCTCGAAGTCGAAGTGCTCCTCGAACATCGGCACGAATTCCAGCAGCTCGGGATAGCTGGAGTTGGAGTCCCTGTTCTTCCCGCGTCGTGCGTAGTCATGCGTCGGCGCCCACAGCACCTTCGGGCGTGTGCCGGTTGGACGCGGCACCACCGGCATCTCCTGCTGTGCCGCCAGCAGGACGTCGAGCCGCGGCCAGCCGACGACGTGGATGCGTTCCGGGCCGACGTCCAGCTTCTTCGCCGCCAGCAGCCGGCGCTTGAGCCATTCGCCCGGCACGAGCAGGTGCGACAGCCGGTTGCTGATGTGTTCGCCGTCGTCGTCCTTGCGCAGGAAGTAGTTCTTGTCGGCGACGCCGTGCGACATCACCACGTCGGACGGCTGAAGGATGAACAGCGAGAAGTTGAGGCTGCCCGGCGCCCGCTCGCCGATGGTGGTCGAGAACTCCCCGAGGGACAGGTGCCGCGTGATCGCGTCCAGGATCTGCCGCTGGACGCCCGCGTAGTTCCTGCTCTTGGTGTGCACGAGGTTGATGGGCGCCGCCACGATGCCCGTGTCGGACTCGTCCGCATCATGTCCTGTCACCGTCACCTGCTCCTGACGTGCGCCCCCACCGGCATTGGGCAAGTTCCGTGCGCCATCAGGGAGTCGAGCCCCGAACCCGATGAAGAGGCTGAGCAACCTGTACCGCACCGTGCTGTCTTGTGCTGCACAGTCTGTCAGAGAGTGAGGTGATGCCTTCGGATGTGTCGTCTGGTCCGCTCGTGCCGGGCCGTCTGCGACCTCAGGTCACGAGCAGCTGCCGCTGAGCAAGTCGCGTGAAGAGCCCCCTGCCTCCACGAGTTCGGTGAACCCACCTGACTCCACGACGCGGCCGCCGTCAGGCCCTGTAACCGCTCTAGGTTGACGCAGCGATCTGTCCATCTTGAGACCGGCAAC
>CAWIWE010000033.1:0-197565 GCA_963839625.1 uncultured Actinomycetota bacterium
CCCACCGCGATCGGCTCGAGCGTCTCCACCAAGACGCTCTGGAGGTCGCTGCGGCCGCGATGTTGTCGACGAGCCGGCCGCGAGAAGCGGTTGCCATGGCGGCTGATGCAGTCGCCCGTCAACCGTTGCGTGAGGCGTCCCGCATCCTGCTGATCCGTGCCCACGCCGCGACCGGCGACCAGGCGGCCGCCGTGTCCGCGTACCTCGACCTCCAGCGGATGCTCGCCGACGAGCTGGGCATCGATCCCTCAGCGGAGGCGACAGGGCTCTATGAGCAACTCCTGCACGGCACCCTGCGGACCCCCACCCCTGCCTCATCATCTCCGTCGCCGGCGTCCGGGCCCCCGCTCGTCGGTCGTGATCGGGAGCTCGAGGAGCTGCTGGACGCGAGCCGAGAGGGCCGGGTCGCCGTGGTGTCGGCGCGATCGGGCGGCGGCAAGTCCCGCCTTCTCGAGGCCATCGACGCCCGCAGCGTCCGCACGACGCTGGCGGCGCGGTGCCTGCTGCCGGAACGCGAGGAGCCATGGAGCTTGGCACGGTCGCTCCTGCGATCGGCCTCGGCGGCCGCGATCAACATCGGACAGGCCTTGGATGCCGCGACATCGGCGGCCCTGACCGATGTCCTGCCCGACATGGACGTGGCCGCTCCACCCGTCGACCCGCAGTCACGCCGTGCTCTCATCCTGCGCGGCGCGGTCCGACTGCTCGAATCGACCGCGCCGTCGCTCGTGATGGTCGACGACCTGCAGTGGGCGGACTCCAGCAGCCTGCAGGCGCTCGCCGTGCTGGTCGGCCGCCCGGCGGATGTCGGCCTGGTGCTGGCCTACCGTCCCGAGGAGGTCGACGACGAGTCCAGCGTTGCGAGGTTCCTGGCCGACCTCACGGAGAGCGGGCCGATCGAGGTACCGCTCGGCCCCATCGACGCCGAGTCCCTCCAGGGTCTGGTCGCATCCCCCTCGGTGGCCTCGGCGTTGGCCGAGCACACCGACGGCTCGCCGTTCGCCGTCGTTCAGGTGGCACGCGAGCTCGAAGGCGAAGGCTTGCTGCGAGTGAACGCGGCCGGTGGATGGGACGTCATCGCGGAGCCCGCTTCCGCTCGGGTCCGCGAGGTGGCCCACGCCGGACAGCGCTCCGCGATCTGGCGACAGTTCGAACGCCAACGGCCCGAGGGCCGCGAGCTGGCCGCGTCGCTCGCGCTCCTCGGCCGCCCCGCGCCGCTCCGCCTGCTCACCGAGGTGACCGGAATTCCCGCAGACGAGGCGTCGAAGGCGGTGCGCGACCTTGCGCGCCACCATCTCGTCCGCCACGACACCGAGGGCTTCCGGGTCGACCATGACCTGGTCGGCGAGACCATCCGCGATCGGCTGCCCGCGGTCGAGCGCGCCCGGCTCCACCAGCAGGTCGCCAACGCGCTGGAGAACACCGATGGCCCCCTCGACGAACGCGCCAGGCACCTCGCCGGCGCCGGCGACAAGGCGGCCGCGGCGGAAGCCTATTCCGATGCGGCGCGATCACGGCTCGACCTCTTCGCGAACAGCGAGGCGCAACAGCTCGCCGAGGAGGGGCTGGCCCTCGAGCCCGACGGAGAGACACAGGCGCACCTCCTGGAGGTACGAGGCGAGACTCGGGCCCGTCAGGGCCACCCCGGACCCGCACGCGAGGACCTGCGCGCCGCCCTTGCGCTCACCACATCCCGGCCGGCCCGGTCGCGGCTGCTGACCCGTCTGGCGCTGCTGACCCTCGGGGCCGAGGATCTGCTGCACGCCGAGGAGCTGGCCGACCTCGCACTCACGGAGGCCGGCGATGATCCCGGCGCCCGGGCGCGTGCCCTCTACATCCGGGGCCTGGTCGACATGAACCTCCCGGGCGACGAGCAGGCTGAAGAGCGACTCGACGAAGCGCTGGTCCTCTTCACATCGGCCGGCGATGCAGCCGGCATGGCCGACATCCTCGACGCCAGGGCGATGGCCACCTTCGTCGGCGGTGACATCACCGCCGGGATCGAGGAGTTCGACCGCGTCGCGAGACTGTTCACCGACAGCGGCGACCTCCTCCGGGTCGTCACCCCACGCTCCACCCGCGGACACGGACTGGTCTTCGCAGCACGGCCGGAAGAGGGGCTCACCCAGACCAGTGCAGCGCTCGACCTCGCTCGCAACCTCGGCTATGCAGAGGGTGAAGCCATGGTTCTCTGGCATCACGCCGAGACCTTGGTGGCGTGCGGTCGACCAGGGGAAGGGCTCGAAGCAGCACAGGAAGGTGTCGCTCTCGCGCGCCGGATCAACCACCGCGGCTGGACCGCCGCGACCTTGAGCGGGCTCGGCCTGTGCCACCACGCCCTCGATGATCCAGACGCGGCGACCAGCGCGTATCAAGAGTGCCTGGCGATCAGCGAGCACTTGGTGCCGTTCCGTTCCTGGGCATGCTCACGGATGGCGCTGGCGACGCTCGTTCGAGGCGACTTGGAGGCGGTGTCGCGCCACGTCGATGAAGCTCTTGCGGCGGGATGGGGACTGACGCTGTATGAAGCGAGATTGGCCCAGTGCGAGCTCGCCGTCCGTCGTGGCGACGACGAGGCAGGGACGCTCGTCGACCAGGCGCTCGAGCTGGCGGTCAGTGGCGGCCACCTGAGCTCGGCCGCTCGGCTCGAGCGCCTACGAGCTCAGGTGCTCTGACCGAAGGTTCTACGCCTTCGCCGCCTTCAGCTGGAGGGCGAACATCTCGCCCCCTCCCGGTCCCGTCAGGCAGCTGAGTCGAGCAGGCGCAGGGCACGGCCCATGAGGTCGTCCATGCTCCCCTTGGCGGCAATCTCGACAGCTCGCCGCGCCACCGCCTCCGCGCGATCGACGTCGCCGAAGTCCAGGGCGGCCTGCGCCTCGGCGAGGAAGGCATCCACCTCGACCCAGAGGTAGGAATCCGTGACGCGTCGGCAGAGGGTACCCGCGTTCGTCATCCACTCCAGGGCGGTTGCGTGCTCACTCTCGGCCAGGTGCGTGAGGCCGATGGTCTTCGCGGCCAGGCCTTCCCAGCACGGGTCCTGGAGCTGACGCGCGAGGGCGAAGGTCCCCTCGGCGGCTTCGCGCACCACGCGGGGGTCCTCGCCGTTGGCGAGGCGGACGTGGGCCAGCCAGGCATCGGGCCACGGACGGAACGCCGTCCATCGTTCGCGGTCGGCCAGCTCGCGAGAGCGACTGGTCCACTCGATCGCTTCATCCATGCGCCCGAGAAGGAAGAGAGTGCGTGCTCCCAGACCGAGACACCACGCCTCGCGGCGAACGGCACCGGCGCTGCGGCTCAGTTCCACGGCCGTGGCGAATCGTTCCGCGCTCGCCTCGAGCCGGCCCCAGTCGTTGAGGTTCATGGCGTCGAATCCGGCGAGGGCGGCGGAGATGGCTGAATCGTCAGTCGACAGCTCGCCGGCCGTGTGGAGATACTCAGCCGCGCTCGCTCGTCGTCCGGCCAGCACGTCGACGTACGCCAGTTCCGAGAGGGCCTTGGCAGCGATCTGCTCCGCTCCCGCCGTGGTCGCCAGGTCAACGGCGGTAGCGAGGATGACCGCACCCTCGTCGTCGTAGCCGCGGATAGCGTGGACGAGGGCCGTGCCGAGTTCCGTCAGGCACCTGCCGAGCAACTCCTTGTCCCCGGATTCCTCGGCTGCCGCCGACGCCCCGCGCAGGCACTCGATCCCCGCGTCGGCCGCTCCGGCAGAGAGTGCCGCGAGACCCGCGTCGCACAGCGACTCCGCCGAGGCACGCACCGAAACCCCGGGTATCGGTGCGGCGATGGCAGGCCGAGCCGCCGCGCGGATCGCGGGACTCGCCGCGACACCCAGCTCGTCGAACAGCATCGCCTCGCTGGCGTCGGCTTGACGGATGGCCGCGTCTGCGTCGCCAGAGGACGCGAGTGCCTTGACCAACAGGACGTGCGCGCCCTCTTCGAACGGGGCTTGCCGGAGCATCGCGCTGGCCAGGGCGACGGCCCGGTCGAACTGGCGGCCCGACAGCGCGCGGAGCGTCGCCTGCCGCAACGCGGACAGGATCTCGCCGTCCACCCGCTGGCGCTCGATCAGCAGCCACGATTCGAATCCCGGCGATCCCTTGACATCGATGCCTTCGAGGAAGCGCCCTGCGGGGATGGCGTCGGTGATCACGCCCGCCGCCACTTCGACGACATCAATCGTCGACTCATCCCCGGGCACGAAGGTGACCGGGTTGCCCCCGATCGTCTCGGCCAGACCGGTGCTCCGGCGCAGCTCAGCCAGCGTCCATCGAAGTGCCCCCATGGGATCGTCGGCCTCACTGAACAGCTCGTCGACGAGGACCTGGCGGGATACCGGCTCCGATGACCGGGCCAACCGGCCCAGAACGGCCCACGACTTGTGGCCCCGCGGACCCGCGATCGGCCGGCCGGCGCGCTCGAGGGACGGTTGCCCGATCAGCCGGATGCGCAACACGACGACATCATAGTTGCGGTCACGCCGCGAGCTCGTGGGCCAAGGGACCGACCAGCTGATGCAAGAGGTGCTGTTGGGCGTCTGCCGGAAGGTCACGAAGCACCACGCCGTGCACGATGCCGAATGCCCGAAGCCGGGCGATCTCCGAGCCGTCCCAGTCGACGAGTGCCGCGGCCGCGCCGGGACGCACGTCCCGAGTCGCCGCCGCCATCGCCTGCAGGGTCCGGGATCTGGTACGGGTTCCGTCGTCAACAATGCGGTGCGCGGTGTGATCGAGGATGTCGATCAGTTCGACGGTTGTGCTCTGTTGTGTGTCCATGACCGAAGCCTGCGCCGACGGCGTGTGACGACGCGTGTGACGGTTTCGGCGCCCTCAGAAAGCTTTTAGCTGGCCGCCGCCTTCAGCTGGAGGGCGATGTCGATGAGCTGGTCCTCCTGGCCGCCGATCAGCTTGCGCTCCCCCGCCTCGAGCAGGATCTTCGCGGCGGAGACGTCGTAGCGCGCGGCGGCGTTGTCGGCATGCCGGAGGAACGAGGAGTAGACGCCGGCGTAGCCGATCATCAGCGCATTCCGTCCGAGGTGACACTCCTCCGGCATCGCCGGGAGCACGACGTCCTCGGCGGCGTCAACGATCTGCAGGAAGTCCACACCGGTCTTCCAGCCGAACTTGTCGGCCACACCGACGAACGCCTCGAGCGGGGTGTTTCCGGCGCCGGCTCCGAACCTGCGCACCGAACCGTCGATCTGGGTGGCACCGGCCCGGGCGGCCATCACGGTGTTCGCGACCCCGAGCCCGAGGTTCTCGTGACCATGAAAGCCCACCGTCGCCTCGCCACCGATCTCGGCGACCATCGCAGACACCCGATCGCCGACCGCCTCCATGATCAGCGCACCGGCGGAGTCGACGACGTACACGCACTGGCAGCCGGCGTCGACCATGATTCGCGCCTGCTTGGCGAGGAACTCAGGCGACTGGGTGTGGCCCATCATCAGGAAGCCGACGGTCTCCAGCCCAAGCTCACGACACAGCCCGAAGTGCTGCACGGACGTGTCGGCCTCCGTGCAGTGCGTGGCGATCCGGCAGATCTCTCCACCGTTGTCCTGGGCGGCGCGGATGTCGTCCTTGGTGCCCACCCCCGGGAGCATCAGGAACGCGATGCGCGCGTTCGTCGCCGTTTCCGCAGCCACCTTGATCAGGTCCTGCTCCGGCGTCTTCGAGAAGCCGTAGTTGAACGACGATCCCCCGAGGCCGTCGCCGTGGTTCACCTCGATCACCGGGATGCCCGCGGCGTCGAGGGCAGCCACGATGTCGCGCACCTCCTGGGCGACGAACTGGTGCCGCTTGTGGTGCGAACCGTCGCGCAGGCTGGAGTCGGTCAGCCGGAGGTCGAGGCCGCTCTCCGGGTCGGTCTGCGACCAGGTGCGGGGCAGCTCGTGCAGGCCAGTAGTGGTCGAAATAGTCATCGGAGCATCTCCCCATCTTTCATGTGCGCGGCGATCGACTCGCCGACTCGTGCGGCAGCGGCGGTCATGATGTCGAGGTTCCCGGCGTACGGCGGCAGGTAGTCGCCTGCACCCTCGACCTCGACGAAGATGCTCACCTTCGTCTTGTCGTTCGTCGCCGGGGAGGCGTCGTCGAACTGGGCGTCCTGGAGCAGCCGGTAGCCCGGCACGTACTCCTGAACCTGCTCAACCATCTTCACCACTGACTCGGAGATGGCGTCGCGGTCGGCGTCCGGGGCCACGGCGCAGAAGATGGTGTCGCGCATGATCATCGGCGGATCGGCGGGGTTGAGGATGATGATCGCCTTGCCGCGCTCAGCGCCCCCGATCGTCTCCACGCCGGAAGCGGTCGTGCGGGTGAACTCGTCGATGTTGGCGCGGGTGCCGGGGCCGGCTGACGCGCTGGAGACGGAGGCGACGATCTCGGCGTACGGCACCGGGGTCACTCGCGAGACCGCGTTCACCATCGGGATCGTGGCCTGCCCGCCGCAGGTGATCATGTTGACGTTCTCGGCGCCCAGGTGCTCCTCGCCGTTGACCGGCGGGATGACGGCCGGACCCACGGCGGCCGGCGTCAGGTCGATCGCCCGGATGCCGGCCTCGGCATAACGGGGCGCGTACTCGCGGTGGACGTACGCCGACGTGGCCTCGAAGATCAGCTCGGGCAGCTCGTCCTGCTTGAGCAGCCAGTCGACACCCTCGTGCGAGGCCTCCACACCGCGCTGGCGGGCGAGCTCGAGTCCGTCCGAGGTCGGGTCGACGCCGATCATCCAGCGCGGCTCGATCACGTCGCTGCGCAGCAGCTTGTACAACAGGTCGGTGCCGATGTTGCCGGGTCCGACGATGGCCGCGGTTGCCTTGCGGGTCATCACATCTCCCTATTCGGTGAAGGACAGCCGAACGCTGCCCAGGTCGGTGAACACAGCTTCGAAGTCGTCGCCTGCGTGGGCGTCGATGGCTCGGTGGACGCTGCCCGGCAGAATCACGTGACCCGCCTCGAGTGTCACCCCGAAGGAGGCCACCTTGCGCGCGAGCCAGGCGACCGCGGTAACTGGATTGCCGAGGACGGCGTCCGAGCGACCGGCCGCCACCTCCTCGCCGTTGCAGAGCAACGTGGCCTCGATGGTGGTGAGGTCGACGCTGCCGGGGTCGATCCTGGCCGCGCCGAGGACGAAGCCCGCGCTGGACGCGTTGTCAGCGATGGTGTCCGCGATCTTGATGTTCCAGTTGTCGATGCGGGAGTCGATCAGCTCGATGGCCGCGGTGACGTGGTCGGTGCAGGCGAGGACGTCGTCCTCGGTGCAGCCCTCGCCGGGTAGAGCCCGGCCGAGGACGAAGCCGACCTCGACCTCCACTCGTGGCATGCAGTAGCGGCCCACGCTGACCGGGGTGTCGGAGAAGCACTCCATGTCGGAGAGCAGGTGCCCGTAGTCGGGCTCGTCGACATTCATCATCTCCTGCATCGCCTTCGAGGAGAGTCCCACCTTGTGGCCGCGCACGGTCGCCCCCGCCTGGAGGCGGTCGCGGATGTTCAGCAGCTGGATCGTGTAGGAGTCGACGACGTCGATGTCCGGCCAGGTCTCGCGCAGGGGCGGGACCGGCGTCCGGTCGCGCTCTGCGGTCGCCAGTGTCTGGGCAACGGCTTCTCGCACGTCGTCGGAGAGCATTCAGTCATGGTAGAACCTGTTACAGTTTTGCGATAGTCAGCCCCGGTACACAGCCTTGGCGGAGGTCCGATGGAACAGACGTGTGACGTCGTCGTCGTGGGCGCTGGCGGTGCCGGAATGACCGCGGCGCTCGCTGCCGCACAGCACGGCTTCGACACCGTCCTGATCGAGAAGAGCGCCTTCTTCGGCGGGTCGACGGCTCGGTCCGGTGGCGGCGTGTGGATCCCCGGCAACAAGGCTCTTCGCGACGCCGGCCAGGTCGACGCGAACGACTCCGAGGAGGCCAAGCGCTACCTCGAGGCCATCGTCGGCGACGTGGTCCCCAAGGAGCGACGGAACACCTTCCTCGACCGCGGACCCGAGGTCATCGACTTCCTGCTCGAGAAGACGCCGGTGCGCTTCGCGTGGGTTCCCGAGTACTCCGACTACCTGCCCGAGCAGCCGGGTGGCCGCGCGCGTGGACGCACGATGGAACCGGTGCCGATGGACGGACGGATCATCGGCGGCGAGCTGGAACGGCTGCACCCGGCGTACACCAAGGCACCGGCGAACCTGATCGTCACCCAGGCCGACTTCCGCAAGATCAGCCTCGGCCCCCTGCGCACCCTCCGGGGCGCGCGGACCATGTTCCGGGTGCTGTTCAACAAGATGGTCAGCACGCTCCGCGGACGGCGGATGTTCGCGATGGGCAATGCCCTCACGATCAGCCTGCGCAAGGCCCTGCTGGACGCCAATGTCCCGGTCCACTACGAGACTCCCCTCACCGGACTGATCGTCGAGGGCGGCCGGGTGGTGGGGGTTCGCGCCGAGCGTGACGGAGCCGAGATCGTCATCCGCGCCCGACGCGGCGTCATCCTCGGGTCCGGCGGCTTCGAGAAGAACGATGCCCTCCGGGAGAAGTACCTGCCCAGCCCCACCGAGGCCGAGTGGAGCACGGCCGCCGCCAGCAACACCGGCGCCGGCATCGAGGCCGGCATCGCCGTCGGCGCAGCAGTCGACCTGATGGACGACGCCTGGTGGGGCCCCACGATCCCGCTCCCCCGTGGCCCGTGGTTCTGCCTCGCGGAGCGCAACCTGCCCGGCTCGATCATCGTGAACTCCGTAGGCCAGCGATTCATGAACGAGGCGCTGCCCTACGTGGAGGCGACCCACGCGATCTACGCCGGCGAAGCCACCGGCGTGTCCCACGTCCCCGCGTGGATGATCATCGACCAGCGCTACCGCAACCGGTACCTCTTCGCCGGCCTCTCCCCCCGGCAGCCGTTCCCCGGCCGCTGGTACAAGTACGGCACGGTGCGTCGCGCCGACACGCTCGGCGAGCTCGCCGCCAAGATCGAGGTATCGGCGGACGCCCTGGAGGCGACCGTCACCCGCTTCAACGGGTTCGCCGAGTCCGGTGTCGACGAGGACTTCCACCGCGGCGAGAGCGCCTACGACAAGTACTACGCCGATCCGAAGGTGGAACCGAACCCGTCGCTGCACAGCATCGACAAGGGTCCGTTCTACGCGGTCAAGATCGTCCCGGGCGACCTCGGCACCAAGGGCGGCATCGTCACCGACGAACGGGCTCGCGCTCTGCGTCCGGACGGATCCGTGATCGAGGGTCTGTACGCGGCTGGCAACTGCTCCTCAGCCGTCATGGGTCACACCTATGCGGGCCCCGGTGCCACCATCGGGCCGGCCATCACGTTCGGCTACCTCGCCGCGGAGGACATTGCTCGATCGGATGGGGCCCATGCCGATCAATCCTGACGTCGCCATGGGTGCCGAGGTCGGCACCCAGGAGTTCTCCTGGACGAGCAGCGACGTGCTGCTCTACCACCTCGCCGTCGGCGCCGGCTCGCGTCCGGGCGACAACCTCTCCCCCGAAACCCTGCGGTGGACCCTCGACACGGACGACCTGCAGGTGCTCCCCAGCTTCGCCGTGGTGGCCCCGACCTTCCACGCGCTCAGGCCACCGAGCCTCGCCCTCCCCGGATGCGACATCAACCTGTCACAGGTCGTCCACGGCTCCCAGGAGGTCCGGCTCAGCGGTCCGCTGCCATCGGAAGGTTCGGCCAGCCTGACAACGCGCATCACCGACGTCTGGGACAAGGGCAAGGCCGCCGTCATCTGGCAGGAGGGTGTGGCCACAGGACCGGACGACACCGAGCTGTGGCGCGTCCGCTCCTCGATCTTCGTCAAGGGTGAAGGCGGTTGGGGTGGCGACCGGGGCGAGAGCACGCCCGTCGTCGTGCCCCACCGGGCACCGGACGCCTCGACGACGTACGCGGTCACACCGCAGCAGGCCTTGCTCTATCGGCTCTGCGGCGACCGCAACCCGCTGCACTCGGACCCGGCGTTCGCGAAGGCGGCCGGCTTCGACGCGCCGATCCTGCACGGGCTGTGCACCTACGCCATCGTGCTCCGCGAGGTCATCGACCTCCTGCTCGACGGGGATGCCACCACCGTCGGTGGATACAGCGCCAGGTTCGCCGGGGTCGTCATTCCCGGCGAGACTCTCTCGCTGAACGCCTGGAACGAGCCCGACGGCATCGTGGTGACGGCGACCGTCGGCGACGACGCCCGACCAGCCCTGTCCGACTGCCTGGTGCGTCGGGTCCGGTAAGACGTCGAATGGTTCATCGCGGTTCGGTGGCGACGAGCTCGCCGATCTTGTCGATGCGGTGCTCTGGATTGCCGAACTCGTCGGACCAGAAGTTGCCGGCGGCATGGTCCTCGGGAGTAGCACACGTCGAGAGCGTGATGTAGGCGCGGTCTGCGACTGCGGCCGGCTTCCCGGGCACCTCGGCGCGCTGCTTCCCGAGCGAGGCCGGCGAGCGGAACGACACCCTCCGTGTCTTCGTCACCTCGTAGACGTAGCGGATGTCACCGGCCTCGACCTCGATCCGATCGCCGCGGCGCAGACGCGGCAGCTTGAGGAACGCCTGGGTGGAGGACAGCCGGTGCGCCGTCACCTGATAGTTGCCGATCCCTCCTGGCCCGACTCCCCCGTCCGGACCGTGAGGACTGGCGGCGCGACCCCGGTTCTGGATCACGGTTCCTCGTCCGTCGTCGGTGAACCCTCGGTAGGAGATGACCCGCAGGTCGTCGACGCCGATCTCCGGAATCGTCAGACGGGCGTTGCGGGGCCGACCGTCGCTGATCGCCGGTCCAGTCGGGGACGGCGTGGGCGTCGGCTCGGCGGACGGCGATCTGGTGACGGTCGGCTCGTTGCTCTTCTCCGGCATGGCGACCTGCTCGGTGCAGGACACCAGGGCACCGGCTGACACCGCAGCCACCACGACGCCTCGGATCATTCGCACCGACGACACATCTTCATCTTGTCGCGGACGAACAAGACGGCCTCGTGGCGAGGGCCCGGCCCGCACGTAGGCTCGGTCGACATGGAGCGCCAGCCACACCCCGAAGAGGGCGGTTCTGCGAACGCCCGCACCGTCGAGTCCTACGAGCTGATCGCCGAGGACTACGCCCGCGAGACGGCTGGATCCGGCGTCCTGGCCGGCGGGCTCACACGCCTGGCCGAGGCGGTTCCGGGCGGCCATGTGCTGGAGATCGGCTCCGGCCCCGGGTGGGACGCCGATGCTCTCGAGGAAGCCGGGATGACGCTGCGCCGCACCGACATCACCCAGGCCTTCATCGAGGGACAGCGTGCCCGTGGCAAGCAGGCCGACCAGCTGGACGTGATCAACGACGACCTCGGCGGTCCCTACGATGCCGTCGTCGCGCTCCACGTTCTCCAGCACGTGGAGCCGGACGATCTACCCATCGTGCTGGCAAAGGTTGCCGGGGCCCTGCGCCCGAGCGGCCGATTCCTCGTCTCCATCCCCCTGGGCGAAGGTGCCGGCTGGGAGGTCGGCGAGTCCGGCCGGAAGTACTTCCGGGCGCTCCGGACCGAGGCGGAGTTCATCGCCGCCCTGGCCGGAATCGGACTCCAGTCGGAGTGGACGGAGCGAGCCGTCGAGGGCGAAGAGACCGGGTGGCTCTGCGTGCTGGCCCAGCTGGGCTAGCCGATCTCCTCGATCAGCCCCACGATTTCCAGCTCCAGACCCAGCTCGACGCATGGGTCCAATGCCAATCTTCGAGGTGACTCATCGATCATGTCGATGAGTGATCGCCGTTCGTCAGCGGCCGAGGATGAGTCCGGAGGTGGGCACGCCTGTGCCCGCCGTGACGAGGACGTGCTGAGCGTCCGTCACCTGGTTCACCGACGTTCCCCGAAGCTGACGCACCGCCTCGGCGATGCCGTTCATGCCATGGATGTAGGCCTCGCCCAGCTGGCCACCGTGAGTGTTGAGCGGGAGCTTGCCGTCGATCTCGATCGCTCCACCGGCGATGAAGTCCTTCGCCTCGCCGCGGCCGCAGAAGCCGAGCTCCTCCAGCTGCATCAGGACGTACGGCGTGAAGTGGTCATAGAGGATCGCGGTGTCGATGTCGTCCGGTCCGAGGTCGGACTGCCGCCACAGGTCGCGACCGACGACGCCGATCTCGGGGATTCCCAGGTCCTCGCGGAAGTACGACGTCATCACGAACTGGTCGGCGGCGCTGCCCTGGGCCGCCGCCACGATCGGCACCGCGCCGGCCTTGAGGTCCTTCGCGCGCTCGGTGGACGTGACGACGATCGCCACCGCCCCGTCGCTCTCCTGGCAGCAGTCGAGCAGCCGCAGCGGGTCGGCGATCATCCGTGAGCTCTGGTGGTCCTCGAGCGTGATCGGGCGCTCGTAGAAGAACGCGTTCGGGTTGGTGGCCGCGTGCCGCCGGTCCGCCACCGCGACCCGGCCGAAGTCCTCCGAGGTGGCGCCGAACTCGTGCATGTAGCGGCGGGCCTGCATGGCCACGGTCGCTGCCGGGGTGGACAGCCCGTACGGGTACGACCAGGCGTTGTCGAGCCCGTTGGTGTTCATCTGCGCGGCCGCCGCGCCCTGCACCTGGCCGAAGCGGGAGACGGACCGCTCGTTGAAGCCGCGGTAGGCCACCACGACGTCGGCCATCCCGGTCGCCACGGCCATCGCCGCCTGCTGCACCGTGGCGCACGCTGCGCCCCCGCCGTAGTTGATCCGGCTGAAGAAGCGCAGGTCACCCATGGCGAGCTCGCGGGCCAGCGCGATCTCGGCGGTCGAGTCCATCGTGAAGGTGGTCAGGCCGTCGACGTCGGACGCCTCGAGCCCCGCGTCCGCGAGCGCCGCGAGCGTCGCCTCCGCCGACAACTGAAGCTCCGAACGACCAGACTCCTTCGAGAACTCGGTCGCCCCGATCCCGGCGATCGACGCCGCACCACTGAAGCTGTTCATTCGGGGTCCCCGGGAAAGCGCCTCGACGACGGCACGGTTCCTAGGCGGCGCAACGGGCGCTTTTCTGGGGTGAAAATCATGGCAGCCTCGCTTCGAGGCGGGCGTTCACGTGGTTGCCCAGCGAGACGCGGCCGACGACGTCGATCGTGGTCACGCCGTCGCTCTCGGACACGATGTCCCCGCTGAAGCGGAGGGTGTCGTACGGGTGTGCCGGGGCGCCGAGGGACAGGGCACACGACAGGATCTGGGTCTCCGGGCCGGCCCAGTCGGTGATGTATCGATGCACGAGGCCGGTGGTGGAGAGGATGTTCAGGAAGATGTCCTTGCTCCCGTGCCCCTGCGCGAGGTCGCGGTCGTGGTGCACGTCCTGGAAGTCGCGAGTGGAAAGTGCCGTCGAGACCACGAGGGTCGGGGTGAGCGGCAGCTCCCAAAGCGGAATGTCGGACGGCTTCTCCGGTTCGGCCTGAGCCGCCGGCGCTTCGCCGACCGGTCGCCACTGGGCCAGGGTTACCTCGTCGTCGATGCGGTCGAACCAGACCTCGACCTCGTCGCCGATCGCGACGTCGCTGCCGACCTCGCCGATCATCCGGACGCCCTCGTCAAGCTCGACGACCGCCACCGTGAGGGGAAGCTGCTTGCCCGGGACCACGGGCGCGTGGTGGACCAGGAACGAGTGAACCCGGCCCTGACCAGACGCCACGACGTAGCCGCGGTCCATCGCATGGCACGACGGGCACACCGGACCGGGCGGGTGCCTCAGGAGGCCGCAGGCATTGCACTTCTGGATCCGCAGCTCGCCCTTCGCCGTGCCCTCCCAGAAGAACGCCGAGTCGCGATTGACGAGCGGCCGCACCGTCTTCGACCGGTCGACCGTCGGGCGACCGGTGCCGGGCTTGAACTTGAGCACCCGGAACTTCATGGTCGCGACCTCTTCGGGCGCATCCTCCGGGCCGACGAGCCAGGTGTTGCCCGTCGTCACGAAGTAGCCCTCGCCGACGGCGGTCTTCTTCGGTCCGACGACCTCCTCGAGCCTTGACGTGATGCGGACCTGTTCACCCGGTCGCAGGGTCCGTGCGTACGTCTGGTCGCAGTTCGTGCCGAGCACCGACGTGTACCCCGCGCCGTCGAGCACGACCATGGTGTCCCACAACGGCTCGCCCGGTGGGCGCGCGGGATTGAGGCCGGGCATCGTCCACACCTGGGCCATCGCCGGCGGCGCTTCGCAGTCGGGTCCGGGCTGCCACCGTGGATTGGCGTCGCCCATCGCCTCGGCCCAGTGCCGGATCATCGGCTCGTTCACGGGATCGTTGCCCTGTCGCGCCGACGTGTAGCCGCGCGCCTTGATCTCCTCGGCACGCGCCAGGATGTCGTCGCTCATCGCGGCACCCGGGGAAGATCGAGTCCGAACATGGCGATCAGCTCACGCTGCACCTCGTTGACACCGCCGCCGAAGCTGAGCACCAGGTTCCGCTTGGCGGTCAGGTCGAGATATCGGACCAACCGGCCGGTCGCCGGATCGGCGGGGTCGCCGTACGTCGTCACGACGTCCGCCAGGGCCAGCCCCAGCCGTTGCACTTCGTCGCTGGCGAGCACCTTGGACGTCGACGCGTCGGCCACCGTCGCTCGGTCGGACGACCCACCTCGGGCCACCGCCCAGTTGAGCAGCTCGTTCACGCGGAACGACGCGGTGGCGCGGGCCAGGGTGTCGCGGACCCACGGAATCTCCAGCACCGGGGTGCCGTCCGGGCCGACGCGATCTTGGGCCCACTCGTGCACCCGGTCGCGGAGTCCCTCGATCCGACCGGCCGGGCCGAGCATGACCCGCTCGTGGTTGAGCTGGGTGGTGATCAGCTGCCAGCCGCGGTTCTCCTCGCCGACCAGCATGTCGACCGGCACCCGCACATCGTTGTAGTACGTCGCGTTCGTGTGGTGGGAGCCGTCGCTGGTGACGATGGGCGTCGAGGAGTAGCCGGGATCGCGGGTGTCGACGATGAGGATCGAGATGCCCTGGTGCGGCGGCGCATCGGGGTTGGTCCGCACGGCCAGCCAGACGTAGTCGGCCGCGTGACCTCCGGTGGTCCACATCTTCTGGCCGTTGACGACGTAGTGGTCGCCGTCCCGTACTGCGCTCGTGCGCATCGAGGCCAGATCGGTGCCGGCCTCGGGCTCGCTGTAGCCGATGGCGAAGTGCACGTCGCCGGTCACGATGTCGGCGAGGAACATGTCCTTCTGCTTCTCGGTGCCGTAGGTCTGCAGGGTCGGTCCAACGGTCTGCAGGGTCACCGACGGCAGGTGGACGTCTGCCCGAGCCGCCTCGTTGACGAACACCTGCTGCTCGATCACACCGCGTCCCTGGCCGCCGTACTCCTTGGGCCAGCCGACGCCCATCCAGCCGTCCGCGCCCATCTGCTTGATGATCCGGTGGTACGCCGGACCCATGCGATCCGAGCGCATCTCGTCGTGGTCGTCGTCGCTGACCAGCCCGGTGAGGTAGACCCGTGCCTCCTGCTTGAAGGCTTGCTCCTCGGCGGTCAGCTCGGCGTTCTTGCCCGCGGTCTCGGTGACCGGGACGTCGGCCAATGCGGCCGGGCCACCCAGGTGACGTGTGATGTCCCGGACCCGCGCGAAGTAGCGGCCCATCGGGTAGGTCTCGTCGATTCCCATGCCGCCGTGGAGGTGCTGGCAGGTCTGCATCACGCTCGAGGCGCGGTCGGCGAACCAGTACGCCGCGACGCCCAGGTCGTCGCCAACCGGGTCGCCGGCGTCGAGGCGGCGGGCGACCTCACCCGCCGTCAGCGTGAACGTCCGGGACGCGATGTACACGTCGGCGATCTGCTGGGCGACCGCCTGGAACTCCGCGAGCGCTCGTCCGAACTGGCGCCGGTCCCGGATGTAGCCCGCGGTCAGGTCGCGGGCACCTTCGACCACGCCCGCACCGAGAGCGGCCAGGCCTGCGAAGGCATGGCTGCGCACCACGTCGGCATCGAGCAGGCCGAGCACCGGTGCAGAGGCGAACGTGTAGGTCGCCTCGGTGGCCCCGCGGGACGTCCAGGTGTCGGCGCGGCTCACACCCGCGCCGGCTGGATCGACGAGCGCAACCGTCGTGCTGCCGTCGGTGGCTGTTGCTGACACCAGCAGCACAGTCGTCCCGTCGAGGACAGGCACACCAACTTTCGTGCCTGTGATGCTCTCGCCGTCATACGTCGTGGCCGGGTTGATCGGCAGTGCTGCACCGGGCTCACCGAGCGCCGGTGCGAGCATCAGGTCGCCAGAGAGCACCTTCGGGACCAGGTCAGCCTGGAGGTCTTTCGACCCCGACCGGACCAGCGGCAGCAGACCGCAGGCCAGCGTCTCCCACACCGGAAGGTCCACCGCTCGCCGGCCCACCTCGTGCAGCAGCACGGAGATCTCGGCCAGGCCCAGGCCCTCGCCTCCGTGCTCCGTCGGGGCGGCCAGTGACAGCAGCCCAGCCTCGTGGAGCGCGCGCCACGACCCGTCGCCGCGGTCGAGCACGTCGCCGATGACGGACCGCACCTCGTCGAGCACCGAGTCCACGCAGATCTCCCCTTCGAGTGGCGTGTTTCCCCACGGAAACTATAACGTGTTCTAGTCTCGTGGTGACGACCCAAGGAGAACCTCGTGCCGGACCCGATCCAGCTGTCTCTCCAGGCCCTTCGACAGGTCCTGCCTGACCTTCCCGAGGTGGACCTGCCGGAAGGACGTTGGCTGGAGCTCCCCCGACGCGGCCGGACCTGGCTCACTGACGTGCCCGGCCCCACCCCCGACGCGCCCGCCATCGTCCTCCTGCATGCCGTCGGCTGCACCGGGCAGCTGACCTGGTTCCCCTCGATCCCGCGCCTGGCAGAGCACTACCGGGTGATCACCTTCGACCAGCGCTGGCACGGTCGCGGCATCACCTCCGAGCGGCTCCTGGTCTCGGACTGCGCCGACGACGTGGCCGCCATCGTCGACGAGCTGGGCCTCGACAGCCCCATCATCGCCGGCTACTCGATGGGGTCCGTGATCGCGCAGCGAGTGTGGCGCCAGCACCCTGACGTCGTCGGCGGACTCATCCTTGCCGCCACCACCGACCACTTCCGCACCAACGGTCGTGAACGGGTCTTCCACGCCGGCATGGAGCTGGGGATGGGGCTGACCGCAACGCTGTCGCGGTCACGCGTGGTCAGGCGGGCGAGCATGGCTGCGGCCGAAGCTCTTGATGCCGACACGTCCGACACGGCTCGCTGGGCGCTGAACCAGTTCCGCTCGAGCAGCCCGTGGGCGATCGGCCAAGCCGTGGCGACCCTCGGCCGCCACCACTCCACCCCGTGGCTGTCGTCCATCGACGTGCCGACCGCGGTCGTGGTCACCACCAAGGACAAGGTGCTTCCACCGGATCGCCAGCGCGAGCTGGCTGCGCGGATCCCGGGCGCCACGGTGCACGAGGCCGCATGCGGGCACGCGGGGTGCGTCCTCGAGCACCAGATCTTCGTGCCGGCCCTTGTCGAGGCGGCCCACACGACCATGGAACGCATCCACGGCGCGAAGGCGAAGGTGGTCCGATGACCGAACGCAAGAGTGGCGACTCCGTGGTCGCCGACATCGCCGCTCCACCGGATCGCGTGTACGACTTGATCTCCGACATCACGCGGATGAGCGACTGGAGCCCCGAATGCATCCACTGCGAGTGGACCGACGGAGCAACCGGACCGGCCGTGGGTGCGCGCTTCAAGGCCCGGAACAAGGGCGGACGCGGACCGGCCTGGTTCAACAAGCCTGAGGTGACGGCGGCCGAGCCGGGCCGCGAGTTCGCGTTCAACCGGCAGGGTTTCGCCATCGGCTCCTACACCTGGCGCTATCGGCTGGAGCCGACTGCGGATGGGACGCGGGTGACCGAGTCATACCAGGCGGTTCGTCCGCTGCCGAAGGCGATGAACTGGCTGACCGAGAAGTGGACCGGCAGCGCGGACCGGGACGCCGACCTCCGGCGCGGGATGCAGACCACCCTCGCCCGGCTGAAGGAAGCCGCCGAAGCCGGCTGATCGATCCGAGCGCCGATCGTCCCTAGACTGACGCCATGGGTGAGCTGCACGTCAACATGAACCTCACGCTCGACGGCGTGATCCAGGCCAACGGTGGCCCCACCGAGCAGGACGGGGACTACGAGTACGCCGGCTGGGAGCGCCCGTACGGCGATGAGGAGTCCGGCGCACAGGTGGTCGCGGACGTCCAGGCGTCCGACGCGCTTCTGCTGGGTCGCACGACGTACGACATCTTCCGGCCCTACTGGCCGAACCAGTCCGACGAGATCGGACAGGCTTTCAACCGGGTGCCCAAGTACGTCGCGTCACGCGGCACGCCAGAGCTGTCGTGGGACGCCAGCACCCAGATCACCGACGCGGCCACCGAGGTCCGCGACCTGCGGGAGCGGCATGAGCAGATCCACACGTGGGGCAGCGGGAACCTGCTGCAGACCTTGTTCCGCGAGGGCCTGGTGGACCAGGTGAACCTGTGGGTGCACCCGGTGGTGCTCGGGAAGGGCAAGAAGCTCTTCCCTGACGGCACGACAGCCACCCGGTTCGAGCAGGCCGAGCCACCGACGTCGTATCCCGGTGGAGTGGTGCTGATGCGATACCGGCGCCTCGACGGTCCGCCGGAGACAGTGGAGTAGCGAGCTCAAGCGTCGTCGAGCACCGCGGTCTTCATCGCCTTGAGCTCGGCCTGGAACTGGTCGGCCAGATCCCACACGCGTGGCATCAGCTCGCGGCACGCGATGGCGCCGATGTGCATCTCGCCGTTGTTGCTCATCACGGTGATGTTCAGTCCGGCCCCGTGGAAGACCGGGCCGAGCGGGTAGAGCGCGTCGATCCGGGCGCCGATGAAGTAGAGCGGGACCGGCGGCCCGGGGACGTTCGAGATGACCAGGTTGTGGATGACCGGTCCGCGTTCGGCGAGCCGGAGGTCGGACACCATGCGGACCGCCAGGCCGAAGGTGCGCGGGGCGGCGAAGTCGGCCCACTCCTGCAAGGTGTCGGCCGGGACGGCCTTGTGATGCTCCTTCGCCTGCGCGTTCGCCTCAGCCATGGCGGTGATCCGCTCGCGAGGGTCTTCGAGGTCGGTACCGAGCTTGCAGAAGATCGTCGACACCTTGTTACGTCCGCTGGTCCTCTTGGTCTCGCCGTGCACCGACACGGGGACGCTGGCCAGCAGCGACGAGTCCGGCAGCTCGCCGCGATCCTGGAGATAGCGCCGGAGCGCACCGCCACTGAGTGCCAGCACCACGTCGTTGACGGTGGCTCCGGGGACGGCGTTCTTGATCGACTTGATGTCGTCCAGCGAGATGTCGGTGAACGCGATGGACCGGTGACCGGTGATCGTCCCGTTGAACGACGTACGGGGGGCGGTCAACGGCGCAGCCATCGCCGTGCCCTGTCGAGCCCGGCTGACGGTATCCGCAATCGTTCGAACCGTCGGCGTCACGAGCTTGGCCAGCTGCCACGGCTTGGTCACGGTCGACACCACCCCGCGGCCGACCAGCTCGAGGTCGGACGGAACGCGCGGGCTCGACGATGCGCTGGGGTCGTCCGCCGTGTCCAGCGGCGGTGCATCGGCCTCGAGGCTGCACAGGTAGGAGATCATGTTCGATCCCGACACCCCGTCGACCGACGAGTGGTGCATCTTCGAGAACACCGCGATCTGGCCGCTGGCCAGCCCCTCGATCACGTACATCTCCCAGAGCGGTCGTGTGCGGTCCAGGGGAATGCCGGCGAGGTGCCCGGCCACCTCGGACAGCTCACGTTCACCGCCGGGCGACGGCACAGCGAGGCGGTGGACGTGCCGCTCGATGTCGAACTCCTCGTCGAGCACCCACACGGGGAAGTCGATCTTCCCGGGCACGAGCTTGAGCTTGCGGTTGAACATCGCGACATCAGAGACGCGCCTCGACAGCTCCTGCTTGAACTGGTCGAAGTCGTAGCCGCCGGGAATGGTGGCGGGGTCGACCACGATCAGTCCGCAGACGTGCATCAGCTGGGCACCGCTCTCGAGGTACAGGAAGCTGGCGTCGAGCCCGCTGAGTCGATCCATGGCCCGTATCCTAGCCTTTCTAGAACGTGTTCTATCTCCAACCATCCTGCAACGTGAGAGGCACCGATGTCATCGGGGTTCGCCCGCCGCCAGATCGCGCTTGCACTCCTGGCCCTGAACGCGGTCCGTCCACCTCCGGGTCGCTGGGCCGGGATCCCGGCCTTCGCCCTCGGCTGGCCGGTCGGTGAGCTGGCTCCCCACCTGCTGAGCGCGACCCTGCTCGACACCGCGGCCGAGCTGACCGTGCGGCGGCGCACCTCCGCCCCATCGACCACCGGACTGGTCGCGGCGGCCGCGTCCGCCGGACTGCTGGCGTACTCGATCGCCGGCGCGCGGCGCCTCGGCACCGAGCTCGACGACGCGCTCCGCGAGAGCATCGGCAAGAACTACCTGACCGACCTGGACCTTCCCGGTCCGGTCGACCTGACCATCCCCCGGGGAGCGATCGCCCGGCCGTTCCGCTTCCGTCAGCACGACGTCGAGGTGCTGCGCAACGTCTCGTACACCGAGGGCGGGCGCCGGGCCCGGCTGGACATCTACCGACCCCGCGACACGGACCTGAGCGGTGCGCCGGTGCTGATCCAGATCCACGGCGGCGCCTGGACGATCGGCGCCAAGGAGCAACAGGGGCTGCTGCTGATGAACCGGATGGCCCAGCAGGGCTGGATCTGCATCTCCTCCAACTACCGGCTCGCCCCCAAGCACTCCTTCCCCACCCAGATCGTCGACGTGAAGCGAGCCATCGCCTGGGTCCACGAGAACATCGAGCAGTACGGCGGCGACCCGTCGTACCTCGCCATCACCGGCGGATCCGCAGGAGGTCACCTGGCCGCTCTGGCTGCGCTCACGCCAGGGCTGCAGGACTACCAGCCCGGTTTCGAGGACTCGGACACGTCGATCTCCGCCTGCGTCTCCTTCTACGGCGTCTACGACGTCGCCGGCCTGACGGAGACCCAGACGGCCGTCGACATGAGGGACCGGTTCCTGGGCCCATGGGTGTTCAAGAAGGACCCCGAGACCGACCTCGACGAGTTCGTCCAGGCCTCGCCGCTGGCTCACGTCGACGAGCACACGCCCGACTTCTTCGTGATCCACGGGCGCAACGACACCCTGGCGCCGGTGCACGAAGCGCGAGCCTTCGTCGCCGCCCTCCGGGAGCGCTCCGACTCGACGGTGACCTACGCCGAGATTCCCGGGGCCCAGCATGCCTTCGACGTCTTCTCGTCGATCCGCAGCCAGCACACGATCGGCGCGGTCCAGCGCTGGCTGCAATGGCACCGGGCCAGGCGGACGGCCGCCTCCTGAACTGTCGTCGCCTCCAACGAGCAGGACGAGTGCAAGCCCGTTACGGTCGACAGATCAGACCCGGCGACGGCGTGGAGACGACATGAGCGACCACGAGGTGCTGATCGTGGGGGGCGGCAACGCCGGGATCTCGCTGGCGGCAAAGCTGCTCCGCGACGGCAAGCAGGACGTTGCGCTGGTGGAGTCGGAGTCCGTCCACCGCTATCGCCCACTGCTCAACTACGTGGGCGCCGGACAGGCGAGCATGGCATCGCTGGAACGACCCGCGATCGAGGTGGTCCCGGACGGAAGCACCTGGATCCAGGAACGCGTCGTGGCGGTCGACCCCGACGGACCGAGCGTGCTGACCGCGGAAGGGCGGCGAATCCGCTGCTCCACGCTCGTCCTGTGCCCGGGCCTCGAGGAGCACTGGGACGCCACTCCCGGCCTGGCGGATGCCTACGCCGCCGGATGGGCGGGTTCGACGTTCGTGGTCGAGACCGCCCCGCTCGTGTGGCCCGCGCTCCGCGCTCTGTCCAGCGGGCGGGTGCTCTTCACCGTTCCGCCGGAGCCGGCCCCGTGCGGGGCGACCGCCCTCAAACCGCTGTTCATGGCGTGCGACCACTGGCGGCGCGCCGGTGTGCTCCGGGACCTCGACGTTCGGCTGGTCCTGCCCAGGCAGACCCCGCTCGGCGTGCCCCAGGCCGATGACGAGCTGGAACGGACGCTGGCGTCGTACGGCGTGCAGGTCATGCGGGAGGCCGAGGTGACAGCACTCGCCGACCGTCGCGTCACCGTGGCCACGTCCTCTGGCGAGCACGAGATCGACGACCTCGCGTTCGCACACGTCGTCCCGCACTACCGAGCCCCTCGGTGGATTGCCGAGAGCGGTCTCGCCGGTACGACGGCGGCCGGGCTGGTGGACGTCGAGCCGCTCACTTTGCGCCATCGCCGCCACCCGGAGATCTGGGCACTGGGCGACGTCGCCGACCTCGCGACCCGGCCGTCGGGCGGGGCGCTCCGCAAGCAGGTCGCCGTCCTGGCGCACAATCTCACCACGGGCGACGAGGAGTCCTTCCAGCACTACGACGGCTACACCGTCATGCCGATCACGGTCGCTCGTCACCGTCTCATGCTCGTCGAGGTCGACCGCGACGGACGCCAGACGCCCTCCGTGCCGTTCCCTGATCTGGTTCGACCGCGGCGCGTCACCTGGGCGGTCGACCGCTACGCGCTGCCGATCACCTATTTCCGGCGAATCCTGCGGGGCAAGGTCTGACCGCTCAGGAGCCCGGCAAGAGGTCCCTGGCCGCGTCGATCACCTTGGCCGCCGCGGGTCGGTCGTCGCCCCCGCTGGCCCAGACCGGGTCCTGCGGCAAGGGGCCCATCGGGTCAGCGTCCTCGGGCCCCGTCGCCCTCGGGGCAAGCGACCGACGGAGCGCCTCCTCGATCCCCAGGAGCTGGTGACCCCCGGGCAGCAGCATCTCCTGGAAGTCGTCGTCCGCGGCGACCATGCCATGGCGGAGGCTCTCGACCAGCGCTTCAACCGTCGGACGAGGAACATCGGTGAGACTTCCGACCAGCGTGCCGACGAGCGCAGTCGGCAAGAAGGGCACGTCAATCTGCGGACGCTCGAGTCCTGCGTGCGTGGTGTAAGCGTCGAGCAAGGCCGCGTACCGCAGCTGGTCGGGGCCGCCAACGTCGAAGTGGCGCGACGGGCCGGCATAGTCGAGCGCACCGAGCAGCGCCTCCAGCACATCGACGACCGCAATCGGCTGCACCATGGAGTCCATCCACGTCGGCACGGTGTGCACGGGCATCCGTTCGCTGACCTGCCTGATGATCTCGAACGACGTGGAGCCGCTGCCGAGGAGCACCGCGGCGCGCAGGACGACCACGGTCGCAGGCCCGGATCGGAGGATCTGCTCCACCTCGAGTCGGGACCGGATGTGCTCGGAGAGCTCATCCTCCGCGACCTCTGGCACCAGACCGGATAGGTACACGACCCGCTCGACGTCGTGAGCGCGCACGCCGTCCACGAGATTGCTGGCGGCCCGACGATCGGTGTCGGCGAAGTCGTCGCCACCCATCCCGTGGATCAGGTAGTAGACCGCGTCCATGCCCTCGCAGGCGGCAGCGACCTGGCCGGGGTGGAGCGCATCCATGTCGACCGTCTCGACGCGGTCGCCCCACCACGGCTGCTCGTGTTCGGGGTCGGTCGTGGTCGTCCGCACGACGTGTCCGCGCTCGAGGAGCAACGGCACCAGACGGCCGCCGACATATCCGGTCGCGCCAGTCACCAAGATGTCCACAATGCCTCACTTCACCGTCCCAGCCTGTCACGCGAGCGCTCGTGCGGCACGGTGAAGTCCGCGAGCAACTCCCGCTGGTCATGCTCCGTGCGCGGCCCTCTGACCGCCTCACCGCCGCTGATCGTTGACCTGCACCCCGCCCAGCGCTATCTTCAAGTTGTCTGACAACTTCGCAATGACCCAGCGGAAAGCAGGAGGAGCGATGGCGGACAACTCACGAGAGTACGGATCGGTCACTTACCAAGAGGCCGGCGAAGGGTACTTCGAGAAAAGGCAACTGCGGCGCCACGCCGCCTTCTGGTCGCTGTGGGCGCTCGGCGTTGGTGCCGTCATCTCCGGCGACTTCTACGGCTGGAACCTCGGCATCGACGCCGGTGGCTTCGGCGGGCTGCTGATCGCCGGTGTGGTCATCACGATCATGTATTACGGCCTGTGCTTCAGCATCGCCGAGATGTCCCCCGCCATGCCGCACACCGGTGGCGCGTACTCCTTCTCCCGGTCCGCGATGGGGCCGTGGGGCGGCTTCATCACCGGCCTGGCCGAGAACATGGAGTACGTCATCACGCCGGCGGTCGTCGTGGGCGCGATGGGCTTCCTGTCGCACGACATCGTCGTCGACCTGACTGGCGCCGACGGGGCCTGGAACAGCGTCATCCTCTGGTGGCTGCTGTACTACGTCCTCTTCGTCGGCATCAACATCATGGGCATCGAGATCACCATGCGCTTCACCGTGGTGATCACCCTGGCGGCGCTCGGTGTGCTCGCGTTCTACTTCGTGTCCGTGCTCGTCAGCGGGTCCTTCGATGCCAGCAATCTCACCAACATCCCGCCCGACGAGGAGGGCGGAAGCACCTTCCTGCCGCACGGCGTCGCGGGCATCTTCCCGGCCCTGCCGTTCGCGATCTGGTTCTACCTCGCGATCGAGGAGCTGCCGTTGGCCGCCGAGGAGTCTCACGATCCCGCGCGCGACATCCCGCGCGCGACCATCTGGGGCCTCACGACCCTGATGGTGTTCGCCGTTGGCATCCTGTTCCTGAACACGGGCGTCGGCGGTGGCGCGGCGGCGGTCGGAACCTCGGCCACTCCGTTGTTCGACGGGTTCAAGGCCGTGTTCGGCGAAGGCACTGGCGCGACCGTCCTCGGGTTGATCGCGTTGACCGGTTTGATCGCCAGCTTCTTCACGATCATCTACGCCTACGGGCGCAACACGTACTCGCTCTCCCGAGCGGGCTACTTCCCGCAGGTGCTGTCGATCACCCACCCGACCAGGAACACGCCCCACGTCGCGCTCATCACGGGTGCGGTGATCGGCTATGGCCTCGCGGTGCTCATCTACTTCCTCGGGAAGGCCGAGGGCGCGCTGGCGGGTCAGATCGTCGGTGCGCTTCTCTACATGGCGGTGTTCGGTGCGGTGATCTCCTACTTCATGCAGTGCCTGGCGTTCATCCTGCTGCGCCGCAACCTGCCGGACATCGCCCGCCCGTACCGGAGCCCATGGGGTGTCCCGGGCGCTGCAATCGCCGGGTTGATCGCCCTGGTCGCGCTCGTGTCGCTGTTCCTGAACGCGGACTACCGGCCGGGCGTGTACGGCACGCTCGTCTACTTCCTGCTCGGCATCGCCTACTTCGCGATCCGGGGCCGGCACAAGCTGGTGTTGTCGCCGGAGGAGGAGTTCGCCATGACTCGAGGCGAGCACGGCGCGAACCTCCAGACAGAGGGCTACGGATCAACGTCCGTCACCGAGATCGCGGGCGACGATTCGCCGACACCCGCACCCTGACCGGATCTGCGGGGAGGATCACCCCCCGACCCTCCCCGCAGACCGTCCCACCCAACGCTCTACCGCCAGGTGAGGGGAAGACGTGTCTCTCGTCCTAGGAGTCGACGTCGGCTCACAGAGCATCAAGGCGGTGATCGTCGACGAGGGCGGCGACGTCGTCTCCTCCGGCTCGGCGCCGCTGACCATGGTGCACGAGCACGACGGCTGGGCCGACCAGGACCCGGATTCCTACGGCACCGCTCTCCGCGACGCCGTGCGGACGGCGACCGAGGGCATCCAGGCGGATCAAGTCTCAGCCATGGGCCTCGGCAGCCAGGTCGACGGAGTCGTCGCGTGCGATGCCGACGGCACTCCCCTGCGCTCGGCCATCATCTGGCTGGACAAGCGCGCCACCGACGAGTGCGACCAGCTGGTCGCCGCAGTGGGGGCGGAACGCCTCGCAGAACGCACCGGACTGGTCGCCGACGCGTCGCACTGCGCACCGAAGATGATGTGGATCCGCGAGAACGAACCTCAGGTCTGGCAGCGCACTGCCATGCTCGCCCCCGTCGGGTCGTACTTCCTGCATCATCTGACCGGCGCATGGGCTCAGGACGCCGCGAACGCGTCGTCGACGATGGTGTACGACGTCGCCAAGGGTGATTTCGACTCCGAGCTGTGTGAGGCCGCCGGCCTCGATCCCGCCATGCTGCCGCAGGTCCGGCCGTCCATCGACGTGGTCGGCACACTGCGGCCGGATGTCGCCGCCGAGCTCGGGCTTCCGGCCACGTGCGCGGTGGTGGTCGGCACCGGCGATGAGCACGCCGCGTCGGTTGGCGCCGGCGCCATCGAGCCCGGCGTCATCGTCGACGTCACCGGCACGGCTGAGCCGGTGACGACGGTCGCCGACGAACCGGTCCGCGATCCGCTCGCCGTGGTGGAGACCCACGGCCACGCGGTCCCCGGTACGTGGCTGATCGAGAATCCCGGCTTCGTCAGCGGCGGCAGCACCCTGTGGCTCTCCGAGGGGCTGCTCGGCATCTCGCAGGGAGACGTCTTCACGCGAGCGCGGGAAGCGCCACCGGCCAGCGACGGCGTGCTGTTCCTGCCCGCCCTGTCCGGCTCGACCGCGCCGCGCTGGAACGACTCGATGCGTGGCGCCTTCCTCGGCCTGGCCATGAACCACACGTCGGCACACGTCGCCCGCGCGGTGCTCGAAGGGTGCGCCTATGCGTTGCGCGACATCGTCGACCGGCTCGATGCCTTGAATCTCGGTCACGGCGAGGTCCGGATCGTCGGCGGAGGTGCACGGGACGATCTGTGGGCGTCGATCAAGGCCGACGTGCTCGGCCGACCAGTACGCCGCGTCCTGTCCGAGGAAGCAACCGCCGTCGGTGCGGCGATGGTGGCCGGCGTCGGGTCCGGGGTGTTCGCGAGCTTCCCGGCGGCATCGTGTGCTGTTCAGCTGGAAACGAGCACCATCGACCCCGACCCGGACGCGCAGCCGCGCTACGCCGAGGCGTACGACCGGTACCGTGCCGCCTTCGACGCCGTCGAGTCAGCGCTGGCCCCATGAACACCATCCCCGAACCGAACGCGATCCTCGCGACGCTCCGCGAACGGGGCCATGCCGACCTGCCCGACGTGGACGTCCGTATCGGCGCCTCGGTGCTGGACGACGCGATCAAGGACAGCTCAAGCCTGTCGGGCGCGCCGGTGATCATCAGCGACGGCGGCCCGTACCGCACGCCGGCCGGTCCGGTCGTCGATCGCCTCGCCGAGCAGCTCGGCGACTGCCTGGTCGTCCAGCTCGGCACGGGCACGGTGCGCGCCGACGAGGAGACCGTCGAGCGCGCGGTGGCCGAGGTCGGCGACGACCGGCTGCTGGTCTCGGTGGGCGCGGGCACGCTCACCGACATCGCAAAGGTCACCGCGCAACGCACCGGAAGCCGCCACGTCGCGGTCCAGACCGCCTGCAGCATCAACGGGTTCATCGCCGACCGCAGCGTCCTCGTCATCGCCGGCGCGAAGCGCACCGTCGTCTCGCGATGGCCCGACAAGCTCATCGCCGACTCCGACATCCTGACCGCGGCACCCGCCCGGCTGAACCTCGCCGGCGTGGGCGACCTGTCCACGGTCCCGAACGCGGTCGCCGAGTGGCAGCTCGCGGCAGGCCTGGGCCACGGACCCGCCTACGATGCCGCGGTCGTCGAGCAGGTGCTCGCCGCGAGCCCCGCACTCCCGTCGCTCGCCCGGGCCGCGCACGACGCGGAGCCGGCCGGACTCGCCGACCTGGCCCGGCTCCTGGCCGGAAGCGGCTTGTCGATGGGCATCGTCGGCTCGACGGCGCCGGCATCGGGCAGCGAGCACGCGGTGTCGCACCTCCTGGAGATGGCGCTCACCCAACGGCAGGAACCTGGCGCACCGCACGGCATGCAGGTGACCGTCGCGACCCGGCTCGCACTGCGGGTCTGGCAGCTCGTCGATCGCACGATCAGGTCCACCGGGTCACAGGTCCGGGTGCCCGAGGAGTCCACGAGCCGTGACGCGGGGGCAATCGCCTTCGCCGAGCTCGGCGCGAAGACCGTCGAGGAGTGCTGGACGGGCTACGACGCGAAACGTCGCTGGCTGCTCGACCATCAGGCGGACGTCGAGGCGATGGTCGCGGACTGGGACGCCTTCATGAAGACCGTGGCCCTGCCGACGCCGGAGCAGTTCGACGAGGTGAGCCACGCGAGCGGCCTTCCCACGCGCGCCGAGGATCTCGGCCCCGGTTATGACGACGCCCTGCTGTTCTGGGCGCTGAGGAACTCCCATCTGCTGCGAGAGCGGATCTCGATCGTCGATCTCGCCGATGTGCTCGGGGTCTGGTCGGACGAGGCGGCGCAGTCGATCATCGCCGACGCCGAAAAGAGATGAAGGAGGCACCATGGCTCATTTCGTGTTCATGCTGACGCACGGCGACCGGACGGTCGACAACGCGGCGGAGATCGTCCCGACGTTGGCCGACACCGGTTTGAAGTACATCGGCTTCAAGGACGTCGGGGCCGACCTCGATCGACAGCGTGAGGTCACCTCGATCGCGCACGACTCCGGCTTCGAGGTGATGCTCGAGGTCGTCTCTACCACCAAGGAGGCCGAGCTGTCGTCGCTGCAGACGGCAGCGGAGGCCGGAGTCGACTGGGTGCTCGGTGGCACCCATGGCGAGGACGCGGCGGGACTGCTTCCCGACAACGTGAAGTACTGCCCGTTCCCCGGCACGGTCGTCGACCACCCCAGCGTCCTGCTCGGCGCGATCGATGACATCGCCGCCGACGCGAAGCGACTGACCGGGCTCGACCACGTCGGCGGTCTCGACCTGCTGGCCTACCGCCACCCGAACGCCGACACGCTCGAGCTGATCCGTGCGGTGGTCCAGGCATCGAGCGGCCCGGTGATCGTCGCGGGATCGATCGCCAGCATCAACCGGGCCGTCGCGGTGAGCGACGCCGGTGCGTGGGGCTACACGATCGGCAGCGCCATCTTCGACGGCCAGCTGCCCGGGGCTCCGTCCATCGCCGATCAGGTTCGCCGAGTCCTCGAGGAGACGGCTTCTGACGCCGATGCCTCGCACGACACCCACACGTAGGCTGTTGAGATGCCCGGGAAGAGCCTGCTCGCCGACCGGTTGCGCGACGAGCTGCTGGAGGAGATGAACAGCTCCCAGCTGCCGCCGGGCACCAAGCTGCCGACCGAGGGCGAGCTGGTGAAGCGATTCGGGGTGTCCCGGGCAACGGTGCGAGAGGCGGTGACCAGCCTGGTCGAAGCCGGCTACGTCACCCGCCGACACGGGTCGGGCAGCTACGTCGCCGAGCGCCGGCGGATGCCTCACGGTCTCGACTCGACGCTGAGCTACCTCGCGATGATCGAGAGTGCTGGTGCGGCTGCCGGGATGCGGGTGCTCGACGCAGTTCTCGATCAGTACTCGAAGATCGACAGCCCCTTGCACCTCAGCCAGGGCGACATGGTCCTGGCAGTGGAGCGCGTGCGGACGGCCGACGACCAGCCGGTCATCTACTCCCGCGACCGCATCCCCGCACGGCTGCTGCGAGACGACCTCGACCTGCAGAATCTCCACCCGTCACTGTTCGGGTTGCTGAGCTCGTCGGGGCACGCCGCCGACCACGCGACAGCGACCCTGCGTGCCGTCGCCAGCACCAGCCGCACGGCGAAGGTGCTCGGGGTGCGGCGCGGGAAGCCCCTCCTGTACATCGAGGAGATCGACTACGACCGCGACGGGACGCCAGTCATGTTGTCCCGGGAATGGCACGTCTCCGAGGCGTTCGACGTCCGGATCAACCGGCTGGCCCAGACCACCCCGAGCCTCCCGGAGCGTTAGCCGACCTGTCCATCCCCAGCCCTAGAGTGACGACATGCGAAGGCTCTTGTTCCTGTCGGCCGCGGTCGTCTTCGTCGACACGATGTTCTTCGCAGCAGTGGTCCCGCTGCTCCCCGGTCTCTCCGAGGAGTTCGCCCTCTCGAAGAGCGAGGCGGGCATCCTTTCCGGCTCGTACGCGGCGGGGACGCTGATCGCAGCGCTACCGGGAGGTTTGCTGGCGGCTCGGGTGGGCCCGCGGAGAACGGTGCTGGTCGGCTTGTCGCTGATGAGCATCACCGGCATCGGATTCGCGCTGAGCCAGAACATCGTGCTGCTCGACGCGAGCCGATTCCTCCAGGGCGTCGGAGGCGCGTTCTCCTGGGCCGGCGCGCTGGCCTGGCTGGTACGGGCGGCGCCGCGCGACCGGCGCGGCGAGATGATCGGCACGGCAATGGCAGCGGCGATCGCCGGCGTCCTGGCCGGACCCGCACTCGGGGCCGCGGCTGACGTGGTGGGGCGCGCGCCGATGTTCGCAGCCGTCTCCCTCATCGGCCTCGGCCTGATCGCGCTCACGCTCAGCGTCGAGGCGCCACCCCGCGAACAGACGATCGTCGGCGGGCTCGGTCGCGCGGTCGGCTCGACCGCGGTTCGATACGGGATGGTGCTGATCCTCGTCCCAGGCCTGCTCTTCGGCGCGATCGAGGTGCTGGTCCCGCTCGAGCTGAACGATCTCGGCGCCGGGTCGGGCGCCATCGCCGCCGTCTTCCTCGTGGCGGCCGGGCTCGAGGCGATCGTGGCACCGGTCGCAGGCCGGATCTCGGACCGTCGCGGACGCCTCGCACCGAGCGCGGTCGGCCTGGCGGCGAGCATCGTCGCGGCGGTCGTCATCTCGCTCCCGGACTCCGCCCTCGTCCTCGGCATCGTGGTCGTGGTCGCGGCCCCATGGATCGGCATGCTGTGGTCGCCCGCGATGGCGATGATGTCCGACGGTGCGGAGTCGAGTGGCGTCGACCAAGGTCTGGCGTTCGGGATCGTGAACCTCGGCTGGGGCCTCGGCCACACCGCCGGCGCCATCGCCATCCCAGCCGTCGCCGACGCATCGTCCAACGGCGTGGCCTATGGGGTCCTGGCTGCCTTCACCGCGGGAACGCTGGTCATGCTCCTCGCCCAGCGCGAAAAGATCTCCCAGGCCATCGCCGTGGCCACGCCTGACTGACGGGAATCAGCTGCGGGGTAGTCCGAGCACGCGTTCGGCGGCGACGTTGCGCAGGATCTGCGTGGTGCCGCCGGCGATCGAGAGGCAGCGAGCGAGCAACATCTCGTGGACGTCGTCGGTGGCCTTGCGGTCGGCCGACGCGAACAGGGCGGCAGGGCCGAGCAGATCGACCACGAGGTCGGATGCCTCCTGACGGTTGCGGACGCCCAGCAGCTTCGCGACGCTCGACTCCGCGCCGGGGCCACGCCCGGCGATCGACCGGAGGGTGGACCGTGCCGCGAGCAGGCGGCACACCGTCCCGAGGGCCACCTGACGTCCGACCCGAGCCGCGTCCACCTCGGACTCACGCCCGGCCATGAGCTCGAGCGCGCGCTCCGTGCTCGCCCCCAGCCTGGCCCCCATGGCCACCCGTTCGTTCGCCAGCGTGGTGCGAGCGAGCTTCCACCCGTCGTCGACCTCGCCCACGACGCACTCGTCGGGGACGAACACCTCGTCGAGGAAGACCTCGTTGAACAATGCGTCGCCCGTCATCTCCCGGAGCGGACGCACGTCGATGCCGGTCGACGCCATGTCGACCAGGAAGTACGTGATCCCGCGATGGGGCGCGGCATCCCGATTGGTGCGCGCCAGGCAGATGGCCCACTCCGCATCGCTGGCCCGCGAGGTCCACACCTTCTGACCGGTCAGGTTCCAGCCGCCGTCGGTGCGGACGGCGCGAGTGCTGAGTGACGCGAGGTCGGAGCCCGCTCCCGGTTCGCTGAACAGCTGGCACCAGAAGATGTCACCGAGGAGTGTCGGCAGGACGAATCGTTCGCGCTGGTCGTCGGTGCCGTGCAGCACGATCGTCGGCACCGCCCACGCACCGATCGCGATGTTCGGTCGCTCGAGCCCGGCACGAGCCAGCTCCTCGTCGACCACCAGCTGCTCGACCGGGCCTGCGTCGAGGCCATGTGGGCGCGGCAGGTTCGGCATGAGGAAACCGGCATGCGCGAGGGCAGCGCGTTGCTCGCCCTCGGGAAGCTTGCGGATGGCGTCGATCTCCTGGCGGGTCGTCTCGCGGGTCTCCTCGTCGGCACCGTCGAAGTCGATCTCGAGGGCCCGGCGCTGTCCGCTGGCAGCTCGTCTGGCCAGCCGGGCCGCGGACCGCTCCGCACCGCCGGTCATCGCGGCCACCGTGGCGCGAAGTGCGACGGCCCGACGGAGGTAGAGGTGCGCGTCGTGCTCGAAGGTGAATCCGATGCCGCCGAGCACCTGGATGCAGTGCTGGGCGACGGACACGACGCCGTCGAGTGCCACGGTTGCGGCGACATCGGCCGCATACTGCGCCTCTTCCGTCGGCACGTCCGGTCGCGCGGCTGCTCCGGCGTCCCAGGCGACGGCGGCCACCGACTCAGTGGTCTCCAGCATCTCGGCGCACAGGTGCTTGACCGCCTGGAACGATCCGATGGGCGCGCCGAACTGCTCGCGCACCTTGGCATGGGCCACCGCGGTGTCGAGGCACCACTGCGCCACGCCGGAGGCCTCCGCGGCCGCCAGTGCGACGAGGACGCGGCGAACGCCGTAGGTGTCCACGTTCGGCAACTTCGTCACCTGGTCCGCTGCGGCTGACACGCGGACGCGACCACCGCGCCTGGACAGGTCGACACCGGCAACCGGTTCGGCGGTCCAGCCGTCGGCATCGAGCAGCACCCAGGATCCGTCGGCTGCGGGTACGAGGAGCCAGCGAGCGTCGACGACGTCGATCACGATGCCGAGATCACCGCTGGCGTCGCCTTTGTCGTCGATGGTGACCGTTCCCTGCAGGGCAACCGCAGCACTGGCACCACCGGCGAGCCCGGCCAGCACGTCCTCGGGCCCCGAAGCATGTGCAACGATCTGAGCGACGACGGTCGACCCCAGCACCGGTCCCGGGATCAGGGCGTGCGCTGCCGATTCCACCGCAACCATCTGGTCGAGCAGGTCACCGCCACCGCCGGCGTGCGTCTCGCTGATCCCGATGCCGGTCAGCCCCATCTCGACGACGGACTGCCAGGCTTTCGCGAATCCAGCGGCGGCGTCGGTCTCGGCCTCCCGCACTGCGGCCGGCCCATTCTGCTCAGCGGCCCAGGCGCGCAACGTGGAGCCCAGCTCGAGATGCTCGCGACTCACCCCGACCGGCATGGCTCGCCTCCGAATCTAGAACGTGTTTCAATAATGATAGCGATGGCCAGGCGGCCAACGTCAGCAACTCGGACAGGAGGCGATGCCGGATGACCAGCGTGACAGAGACTCCCGGCTCCAACGCACAGCGCGAGCGACGGCGCCGCATCCTCGACGCCACGATCGCCCTGGCGAACGAGGGCGGCTTCGACGCGGTGCAGATGCGTGAGGTCGCCGACAACGCGGACGTCGCTCTCGGAACGCTCTATCGGTACTTCCCCTCGAAGATCCATCTCCTGGTGACCGCCCTCGGACGTGAGTTCGACCGTGCGGAGGCACAGTCGCGCAGCCGTCAGGTACCCGGCTCCACCGCGCACGAACGCGTCATGCACGTGCTCGGAGTCACGACGACGGCGCTGCAGAAGCAGCCCCAGCTCACCGAGGCGCTCACGCGCGCGTTCATGTTCGCCGACGCGTCGGTCGCCGACGAGATCCATCACGTCGGGATGAAGCTGACGGCGATGATCACGCATGCGATCGAGGGCACCGACGAGCCCCGCGATCCCACCGAGGAAGACACCCAGATCGTCCGGGTCATCGGCGACGTGTGGTTGTCCGCCCTCATGGGCTGGGTCACCGGCCGCACCCCACCCGAAGAGGTCGGCCGGTCGATGGACGTCGCCGTACGCCTGCTGCTGCGCTAGGCGCTAGGCAGGCGGTTCAATCGTGAACGTCGCATCGATCTTCTTGATCTTGCAGTCTGCCGTCAGCGTGAAGTCCTCGTCGACCGTCGAGCCGGCCAGTGGCAGGTCCCCCAGCCCGACCGGGATGTCGTAGACGGCCTTGATGACGTTGGCGCGGCCATCGGGCTGCCAGGTCCACACGAGGTTCTCGATCGACGTGAAGACCGAGTACTGGATGTGCAGGTAGAGCTGCAGCTTCAGGTCGAACGCCGTGAAGCCCGTGGGCAGCCCGTTCTCGGTGCGCAGCACGATCGGGGCGAACGGGATCGACCAGGCCGCGTTGCGGTCGACCAGCGCGTCGAGGTACTTCTGCGAGGCCGCCTGCGAGTTGGCCTGCGAGCAGCCGGTCGCGGCCTCTGCGGCAACCGGCGCCGAGAGGACGAGACTGACGGCGGCGGCGGCGATGACGGCCAGGATGCGCGTCCTCATGAGATCAGACCCTTTCCGGTGACGAGCGGCAGGTCGAGTGCCGTGACCAGCCCGGGCTTCGCGTCGACGACGGCGGGAACCGCGTTGACGAGCCGCATCGCGGTGGCCTTGAGGCCGGCGGTGTTGTGGTCGCCGTCGGTGCCGAGCAGCTGGAGGTCGAGCGTGTAGTTGGGCTCGCCCCTGACCTCGACGCGGTAACAGCCCTGACCGGCAGGCTGCGGCCAGTCGGGGCCGATGTCGTCGTGGACGCGCGTGACGTGCTCGAGCACGACCACCGCCTTGCCGCCGACCATGCCGCGCACCTCGAAGCGCAGGCCCGCGACCGTGCCCTCCTCGATGGTGCCGCTGTCGATGTCGAACGTCTCGGTCGCCGGAAGCCGCTCGTAGGACTCCTCGACCTCGTCGAGCTCGACACCCAGGCCAGCAGCGATCTGGTGCACGACGCTGCCCCAGGCCATGGTGAGGATGCCCGGCTCCAGCAGCATCGGGATGTTGTCCATCGGCTTGCCGAACCCCATGACGTCGAAGACGATCATGCCCTGGTCGTAGGTGTTGTAGTTCAGGATCTCCAGGCAGCGCACCTGGTCGATGCGCTCGCTGATGGCCGTCAGCGACAGGGGCAGCCAGTCGTTGGCGAACCCGGGGTCGATTCCGTTGACGAAGAGCGAGACGCCGCCGGCAAGAGCCGCCTTCTGCACGCCTTCGGACATCCCGATTGCCGGGCCCGAGGGGTACTGGAGGAACACCGGGCCGCTGGAGACGACGTTGATGCCGGCCTCGAGCAGGCGCTCGAGGTCGGCGATCGCCTCGAACAACCGGTCGTCGGCCATCGCACAGTTGACGACGCAGTCGGGCTTGAGGGCGAGCACCTCATCCACGTCGTTCGTGGCGAGGATCCCGAGGTCACGGTCGAGGCCGGCCAGACGACCGGCGTCCTTCCCGACCTTGTCCGGGTTGGAGACCCACAGCCCGACGAGCTCGAGGTCCGGTCGGGCGTCGATGCCGGCGAGCGCGTGACGGCCGACGTTGCCCGTGCCCCACGCGACGACGCGAATGCTCATAGCTCTTCTCCCAGGTCAGGCAGGGCCATGTCGAGATTGGGCTGGTCGATGCCGCCGTCGACCTCGACCACCTTGCCGGTGATGTAGCCGCCGGCGGGGCTCGCAAGGAACAGGACGGTGGCGGCGATCTCGTCGGGCTCGCCGATGCGGCGCAGCGGGGTGCCGGCCTCCATCTGCGCGGTGAGACCCTCGTCGCCGGTGACGATCTCGAGAGCAGACGTGGCGACCGATCCGACGGCGATCGCGTTCACCCGGACGCGGGGCGCGAGGTCGCGGGCCGCGAGGCGGGTCCAGTGCGCGAGGGCCGCCTTGGCCGTGCCGTACGCCAGGTAGCCGCGTCCGGTGACGCGGCCCATGACCGAGGAGATGCTGACGATGGCAGCGCCGTCGCTGGCCAGCAGGTGCGGCAGTGCGGCTTCGGTGAGGGCATGCGCGGTCGAGACGTTGAAGTGAAAGGCCTTCTCGAGGGAGGAGACGTCGGTCTGGACGAACTCCCGCGGCATCCAGCCGCCGACGTTGTTCACCAGAACGTCGAGCCGTCCGAGCGAGTCGACGGCGGTCTGCGCGAGCGCGGCCACCTGGTCGAGGTCCCTCAGGTCGGCGGGCACCACCATCGCCTTGCGTCCGAGGGCTTCCACCTGCGCGGCGACCTCGTTCAGCTGGTCCTCCGTGCGGGCGGCGAGGACGATGTCGGCGCCGGCCTCGGCGAGTGCGAGGGCACTCGCGGCCCCGATTCCGCGGCCTGCTCCGGTGACGACCGCGACCCGGTCGTCGAGACGGAATCTCTCCAGCACCATGGCAGGACATTAGCGCAAGACTGAAACACGTTCTAGTTTCGGTAGGGTCGTGCCCATGCCCTTGGCCATGTTCACCCTCGAGGACGACCAGCTCGTCCCGACGCCCATCGCCCGCAGCATGTGGAGCCACGACCAGATGCACGGCGTCGCCGTGAGTGGCGCCCTGGCCCGGGCACTCGAGCAGCGGCTGGCCGAGCTCGGCCGCGACGACCTCCAACCGTCCCGCTACGTCGTCGACCTGTTTCAGCCGGCCAGGATGGCACCGTGCACCGTGACGACGGAGATCGTCCGGGAGGGCCGGCGCATCTGCCTGATCGACGCGACCCTCCTCCAGGACGGCGCACGGGTCGCTCGGGCCAGCTGCACCTTCCTGCTGCCCACGGAGTCGCCGACCGGAAAGGTCTGGACGCCGGAGGACCACCCGGAGTCACCGCCGGAAGACCAGGTGCCGCCGAGCGAGGAACCACGTGTTCCGTTCTTCGCCAGCAGTGAGCCGTGGTCGCAGTCATTTCCCCAGCATCAGAACGCCGCACGCAAGCAGACCTGGCAAGCCGGACTGCCGGTCGTCGACGGCGAGAAGGGGACGCCGTTCCAGTCGGTGGCGAGCGTCGCCGACGCGACCAGCATGGTCGTGAACTGGGGCACCGAGGGCGTGCAGTTCATCAACACCGACATCACCCTTGCCCTCGCGCGGCCACCCGTCGGCCGCGAGATCGGCTTGTCGGCGACCGACCGCGTGGAGCGCGACGGCATCGCCGTCGGCACGGTCGAGGTCTTCGACCGAGCCGGGCCGCTGGGCACGGCCATGGTCACCGCGCTGGCCAACGCCTCTCGCCCGGTGAACTTCGAGGGCGTCGAGTTCGACGACGACGGCAAGCGCCTGACCTAGCGCGGGTGATGCCGAGCGTCAGAGGTACTGGCCGGTGTTGGCGACGGTGTCGATGGAGCGACCAGGCTCGTTGCCGCCCTTGCCCGAGATGAGCGTGCGGATGAACACGATGCGCTCGCCCTTCTTGCCGGAGATGCGCGCCCAGTCGTCGGGGTTGGTGGTGTTCGGGAGGTCCTCGTTCTCCTTGAACTCATCGAGGCAGGCCGCGAGCATGTGCTGCACCCGCAGGCCCTTGGCGCCGGTGTCGAGGAAGTCCTTGATGGCCATCTTCTTGGCGCGGTCGACGATGTTCTGGATCATGGCGCCGGAGTTGAAGTCCTTGAAGTACAGGATCTCCTTGTCGCCGTTGGCGTAGGTGACCTCGAGGAACTGGTTGTCCTCGGACTCGGTGTACATCAGCTCGACGGTGCGCTGGATCATGCCGTTGACGCACGCCTCGACGTCGCCGCCGAACTCGGCGAGGTCGTCGGGGTGCAGCGGGAGCGTGACGGTGAGGTACTTGCTGAAGATGTCGCGGGCGCCCTCGGCGTCGGGGCGCTCGATCTTGATCTTCACGTCGAGGCGGCCCGGCCGCAGGATCGCGGGATCGATCATGTCCTCGCGGTTGGACGCGCCGATGACCAGCACGTTCTCGAGACCTTCGACGCCGTCGATCTCGCTGAGCAGCTGCGGGACGATGGTGTTCTCGACGTCGGAGGAGACGCCCGAACCGCGAGTGCGGAACAGCGAGTCCATCTCGTCGAAGAACACGATGACCGGGGTGCCCTCGTTGGCCTTCTCACGGGCTCGCTGGAACACCAGGCGGATGTGCCGCTCGGTCTCACCGACGTACTTGTTGAGCAGCTCGGGGCCCTTGATGTTGAGGAAGTAGCTGCGACCCTCTTCGCCGGTCTTCTCCGAGACCTTCTTGGCCAGCGACGCCGCGACCGCCTTGGCGATCATCGTCTTGCCGCAGCCGGGAGGACCGTAGAGCAGCACACCCTTGGGCGGCTTGAGCTCGTGCTCGATGAACACGTCAGGGTGCAGGTACGGCAGCTCGACGGCGTCGCGGATGGACTCGATCTGGCCCTTGAGTCCGCCGATGCTCTCGTAGTCGATGTCGGGAACCTCTTCGAGGACGAGCTCCTCGACCTCGCTCTTGGGCACCCGCTCGTAGACGTAGTTGGCGCGGCCGTCGAGCAGCAGTGAGTCGCCGGCCCGCAGCTTGAGGCCGACCAGTGAGTCGGCGAGCTTGACGATGCGTTCCTCGTCGGCGTTGCCGAGCACGAGGGCGCGCTCACCGTCGGCGAGCATCTCCTTGAGCATGACGACCTCACCGGTGGTCTCGAACTCCAGCGCGGCGACGACGTTCATGGCCTCGTTGAGGATGACCTCCTGGCCCTTGCGCAGCTCGTCCTTGTCGACGGTGGGGCTGACGTTGACGCGCAGCTTGCGACCGCCGGTGAAGACGTCGACCGAGTCGTCGTCGTTGCGCTGCAGGAACGTGCCGAAGCCCGTGGGCGGCTGGGCCAGCCGGTCGACCTCTTCCTTGAGCGTGACGATCTGCTCGCGGGCCTCACGCAGCGTTGCGGTGAGACGGTCGTTCTGGGAGGTCGTCGACGACAGCCGAGCCTCGAGGTCGGACAGGCGTGAGTCGAGGGAACCTTCGTTGCCCAGGCGGCGGCGCAAGTGCTCGACCTCAGCCCTCAGGTACGCGAGCTCGTGCTCGGCGCCACCGGCGCCACGGGTGTGGTCCTGTTCACTCATCTGCCACCTCCTGCTCGTACAACGACCCTACCTGTTAGGACGTCACACAGTAGGACCTCTGAATGTGGCGTGCATGACGATTCGATAACGCTTCAGGTGGTCTCGGACCCACCGTCTTCGACGCCAGGAGGCCGCGGACCGGTGTAGTCGGGGCCGTACGCACCCGGTGCCGGGCGCCGCGTCTTCTCCAGGCTGCGCTCCCCCGGAGCCATCCGGCGGGCCATGGCGATGAACGCCGTGTGCCCCACCATGCGGTGGTCGGGCCGCACGGCCAGGCCCTCGAGGTGCCATTCGCGCTGCAGCGTCTCCCAGGCGACGGGCTCGGTGAAGCCGCCATCGGCCCGGAGGGTCTCGACGAAGAGCGAGAGCTGCGTGGTGGTGGCCACGTAGGCGCAGACGATGCCGCCCGGCACCAGCCGCTCGCCGGCGAGCGGAACGCAGGTCCACGGATCGACCATGTCGAGGACGAGCCGGTCGATCTCCTGCTCCGCAACGACCTCGCGGACATCGCCGATGGTGAGTGACCACGCCGGGTGGTCGGGCCCGACCACCTGCTCGACGTTGCGGCGCGCGATCTCGGCGAAGTCCTCGCGCACCTCGTACGAGGCGAGCTTTCCCTCCGGGCCGACGGCGCGCAGCAGGTAGACGGTGAGGCTGCCCGAGCCGGCGCCTGCCTCGACCACCCGGGCTCCGGGGAAGATGTCGGCCATCGTGATGATGTGCGCGGCGTCCTTGGGGTAGACGATCGCGGCGCCGCGTGGCATCGAGACGACGTACTCCGAGAGCAACGGCCTGAACACCTGGTACTGGCCGCCGAGCGACGACTCCAGGACCACACCCTCGGGACGCCCGATGATGTCGTCGTGCCGGAGCTGGCCCTTCTTGGTGGAGAACTCCTCGCCCGCGGCGAGCCGGATGTTGTGCTTGCGGCCCTTGGCGTCGCTGAGCCGCACCCACTCCCCCTCGGCGAGAGGTCCGGAGCCGGCGCCGCTCATCGGCCGCTCCGCCAGGCTTCGTCGACCCGGGCCGAGCGCAGCACTCCGACGACGGACCCGTCACGCTCGATCACGGCATACGTCTCGGCCGGCCGCGCGGCCATGGCGCGGACGAGCACCTCGCCCGCGATGTCGACGGGCAGTCGCGGCGCGCCGTCAGGAGCGACACCGGGCTCGACCAAGGAACGAACGGCGAGCCGGTTGAGCCGAGCGCTCCGCTTGGACTGCTTCAGCGCGTGTCCCGCGCCGTCCCAGAGGAACCAGGCCACGATGGCGCCGATGATGAGGTCGAAGGTCCAGCGATCGTCCTCGAAGTCGGTGAGGAGAAGCGTCGCGATCACGAGGCCGATGGCGGCGGCGCGTCCGATCCAGGCGGCGAACCGGGTTCCGGTCGACTCGTGCCCGGTGAGCTGCCACACCACCGCCTTGAAGACGCGCCCGCCGTCGAGCGGCAGGCCCGGGAGCATGTTGAACACGGCGATGAGGATGTTGACCCAGCCGACCGACCAGACGACGTCGTGGAGGACGCCGGGTTCCATGCCGCCCGCGGCTTGACCGGCGGCCAGGCCGATGGCCAGCGAGACGATGGGTCCGACGATGGACGTCACCAGCTCCTGCCACGGCGTCCGGCTCGCGCCCTCGATGGCCGTCTCGCCACCGAGCAGGTGCAGCGTCACCGACGGCACGTGCATGCCGAACCCCTGGGCGGCCAGGACGTGGGCGATCTCGTGCAGCAGGATCGATGCGTAGAGCGCCACCACGAACACGGCCGCGACGACGTACGGATTGGTCTGGGTCTGGTCCTCGTAACGCGGCGCGAACAGCACGACGAGGATGACGCCCATCACCAGCAGGGACGGCTTGGCCAGCAGGTCGACACCCGCGACCCGGCCGATCCGCCAGGTGCCGGGCGGGTGCGATCGTGCCTCGGACGCGCTCACGCGTCCAAACCTATCTGTGCGGAGTTCGCCCAGATCAGAACAAGTCGCTGAGCCCGTCGGCCCGTAGGTCCTCGAGGCTGGTGCGCTGGGCGCGCCGCGGGGCGTCCGGCACGTTCACGAAGTGCGGCACCACCAGCACGTGGCACCCGGCCGCGTTCGCGGACGTGGCGCCGGTTCCGGAGTCCTCGATCGCGAGACAGTCGGCCGCGTCGACGCCGAGCAGCTCGGCGGCCCGCAGGTAGGGCTCCGGGTGCGGCTTGCCGTGCGTCACCTGGTCGCCCGTCACCACGGCTCCGAACGGCAGCGCCGCGGCCACCGGCCGCGCGATCGCCGAGTACGACATGGTGACCAGCGCCTGCGGCACGCTGGCGGCATCCAGGGCAGTGACGAGCTCCACCGCACCCGGCCGCCACGGGATCTCCCGGTTGAGGGCGTCCGCCAGCCGGACGACGAGGAAGTCGACGATCTCCTCCGGCGCGAGTTCTGACCCAAGTCGATTCTTGATGTAGTGACCGGACTCGAGGAGCGAGTTCCCGACGAGCGCAAGACCGTCCTCCTGCGTCCAGACGGAGCCATGCGACTCGGCGAGCTCGTGCTCACCGGCCATCCAGAGCGGCTCGCTGTCGATGAGAGTTCCGTCGAGGTCCCAGAGAACGGCAGCGAAGTCACCCATGGGCTCCAGCGTAGGTCGCGGTGCCGCTGACCGACGTATCGGTGGGTGAGACACTGGTCCGGACGGTGGAATGCCTTCCCGGTGTAAGCGGTTGCGCATCGTATCGTCGAGAACCCATCACCCTGAGGACGAGTGTTGACCACCACGACCGCGACCGACCTGCGCCCCGACGCGACGGATGAGCTCACCGCGATCCTGCGGGAGCGAATCATCGTGCTCGACGGCGCCATGGGCACCGCGATCCAGCGCGACCGGCCCGACGAAGCCGGCTACCGCGGCGAGCGGTTCGCCGAGTGGGCCTGTGACGTCCAGGGCAACAACGACCTCCTCACCCTCACCCAGCCCGAGATCATCGCTTCCATCCACCGCGAGTACCTCGCGGCGGGCGCCGACATCATCGAGACCAACACGTTCAACGCCAACGGCATCTCCTTGCGCGACTACGAGATGACGGACCTCGCCTACGAGCTGAACTACGAGTCGGCCCGGCTGGCTCGGAGCGCGTGTGACGCCGTGACGGCCGAGACCCCCGACCGACCGCGGTACGTCGCCGGCGCGCTCGGCCCCACGACTCGCACGGCGTCCATCTCTCCGGACGTCAACGACCCGGGCGCACGCAACGTCTCGTACGAACAACTCGTCGACGCCTACAAGATCGCCACGCGGGGGCTTCTGGACGGTGGCTCCGACCTGGTCTTCATCGAGACCATCTTCGACACGCTGAACGCCCGTGCGGCGATCTTCGCGGTCGAGACGGTCTTCGAGGAGTACGGACGACGCTGGCCGGTCATCGTCTCCGGCACCATCACCGACGCATCGGGACGCACCCTCTCCGGGCAGACCGCTGAGGCGTTCTGGCACTCCGTCCGGCACGCCAACCCGCTGCTCGTCGGCCTCAACTGCGCCCTCGGCGCCAAGGAGATGCGGCCGTACATCGCGGAGATCTCGCGGCTCGCTGACTGCTTCGTCAGCTGTTACCCGAACGCCGGGCTCCCGAACGCCTTCGGCGAGTACGACGAGGAGCCGGACGAGACCGCCGCGATCATCCGCGAGTTCGCCGACAGCGGCTTCGTCAACCTCGTCGGCGGATGCTGCGGCACCACGCCCGACCACATCGCCCACATCGCCAAGACGGTCGAGGGACTGACGCCCCGCGTCCCGTCGGAGCACACTCCGGCGTTGCGGCTGTCCGGTCTCGAGCCGCTCTCCGTCACCGAGGACTCACTGTTCCTCAACGTCGGCGAGCGCACGAACATCACCGGGTCGGCCAAGTTCCGCAATCTCATCCGCGACGGCGACTACGACACCGCCCTGTCAGTCGCCCGCCAGCAGGTCGAGAACGGCGCGCAGGTCATCGACGTCAACATGGACGAGGGCATGATCGACGGCGTCGCCGCGATGGACCGGTTCCTCAAGCTGGTCGCCTCCGAGCCCGACATCTGCAAGGTGCCGGTGATGGTCGACTCTTCCAAGTGGGAGGTCATCGAGACCGGACTGCGATGTCTCCAGGGCAAGTCGATCGTCAACTCGATCTCCATGAAGGAGGGCGAGGAGAAGTTCCGTGAGCAGGCTCAGCTGTGCCGCAAGTACGGCGCGGCGGCGGTCGTCATGGCCTTCGACGAGGACGGCCAGGCCGACAACCTCGAGCGCCGCAAGCAGATCTGCGAACGTGCGTACCGGATCCTCGTCGACGAGGTCGGGTTCCCGCCCGAGGACATCATCTTCGACCCCAACGTGTTCGCCATCGCCACGGGCATCGAGGAGCACCAGAACTACGGCGTCGACTTCATCGAAGCCACCCGGTGGATCAAGGAGAACCTGCCCGGCGTCCACGTGTCCGGCGGCATCTCCAACGTGTCGTTCTCGTTCCGCGGCAACAACCCCGTGCGCGAGGCCATCCACGCGGTCTTCCTGTACCACGCCATCAAGGCGGGGCTCGACATGGGAATCGTCAACGCCGGTGCGCTCGTCGTCTACGACGAGATCCCGCCGGAGCTGCGCGAGCGCATCGAGGACGTCGTGCTCAACCGGCGCGACGACGGCACCGAGCGTCTGCTCGAGATCGCGAACGACTACGCCGGCGACGGCAAGAAGGCCGAGGTCGAGGACGAGGAGTGGCGTTCGCTGCCAGTCACCGAACGCATCACCCATGCGCTGGTGAAGGGCATCGACCAGTACGCGGTCGAGGACACCGAGGAGCTCCGCGCCGAGATCGAGGCCCGCGGAGGTCGCACGATCGAGGTCATCGAGGGTCCGCTGATGGACGGCATGAACGTCGTCGGCGACCTGTTCGGCTCCGGCAAGATGTTCCTCCCCCAGGTCGTGAAGTCGGCCCGGGTCATGAAGAAGTCTGTCGCCTACCTCATCCCCTACATCGAGGCGGAGAAGAAGCCCGAGGACGCCGCGACCAAGAAGGGCCTCGTCGTGATGGCCACGGTCAAGGGCGACGTCCACGACATCGGCAAGAACATCGTCGGCGTCGTGCTGCAGTGCAACAACTACGACGTCATCGACCTCGGGGTCATGGTGCCCGCGCAGAAGATCCTCGACACCGCGACCGCCGAAGGTGCCGACCTCATCGGCCTGTCCGGACTCATCACGCCCTCGCTCGACGAGATGGTGAACGTGGCCTCCGAGATGGAGCGTCAGGGCTTCGAGATCCCGCTGCTCATCGGCGGCGCCACGACGTCACGCGCCCACACCGCGGTGAAGGTGGACGAGAAGTACCACTCCCCCGTGGTCTGGGTGAAGGACGCGTCGCGCTCGGTGCCGGTCGTCTCGCAGCTGCTCTCCGACGACTCGCGTCCGAAGCTGCTCGCCGACCTCAAGGAGGACTACGACTCCCTGCGTGAGCGCCATGCTTCCCGCCAGGACACCCGCAAGATCCTTTCCATCGAGGACGCGCGCGCCAATCGCACGCCGATCGAGTGGGACGGCTACACGCCGCCAGAGCCGAAGGGTCTCGAACCCGGCAAGCCGCTGGTGCTCGACGACTACCCGCTGGCCGAGCTGCGCGAGTACATCGACTGGCAGCCGTTCTTCAACTCGTGGGAGATGAAGGGCAAGTACCCGGACATCCTCAACAACCCGTCGAGCGGCGAGGCCGCCCGCAAGCTGTGGGACGACGCCCAGACGATGCTCGACCGCCTGATCGAGGAGAAGTGGATCACGGCGCGCGGCGTGGTCGGGCTGTTCCCGGCCAACGTCGTCGAGCACGACGACATCGAGGTGTACACCGACGACTCGCGCTCCGACGTCCTCACGACACTGCACCACCTGCGTCAGCAGACCGAGCACCGCGAGGGCGTGCCGCACCGCAGCCTCGCCGACTTCGTCGCGCCCAAGGAGACCGGTCTGCCGGACCACGTGGGCGCGTTCGCCGTCACTTCCGGCATCGGCATCACCGAGAAGATCACCGAGTTCAAGGAGGAGCTCGACGACTACAGCGCCATCCTGCTCGAGTCGCTGGCCGATCGTCTGGCCGAGGCGTTCGCCGAGCGGATGCACGAGCGCATCCGCAAGGAGTGGTGGGGCTACCAGCCCGAGGAGTCGCTCGACAACGAGTCGCTGATCGCCGAGAAGTACGAGGGCATCCGTCCGGCCCCCGGCTACCCTGCATGCCCGGAGCACACCGAGAAGTCCCTCCTGTGGGATCTCCTCGACGTCCAGGAGAACACCGGCATCGAGCTCACCGAGTCCATGGCCATGTGGCCCGGGGCGTCGGTGAGCGGCTGGTACTTCTCGCACCCGCAGTCGCAGTACATGGTCGTGGGCCGGGTCGGACGCGACCAGGTCACCGACTATGCCCGCCGCAAGGGCATGAGCGTGGCCGACGCCGAGCGATGGCTCGCGCCGAATCTCGGCTACCGATCGGACAACGAGTGATCGAGACACTCCACACGTAGGCTGAAGACGTGGACGAAGTCTCTATCCCCCCGCTGCGTGATCCCTGGATGGTCGCCGCCTTCGAGGGGTGGAACGACGCCGGCGACGCCGCCTCCTCGGTGCTCGACCATCTCGTCACGGCGTGGGACGCCGAGGTGCTGGTCGAGCTAGATCCCGAGGAGTACTACGACTTCCAGGTGCAACGGCCGCACGTCCACCCCGACGAGGACGGCACGCGCTTGATCGTGTGGCCCACGCCGACGCTCTACCTGGCCCGCCCGCCCGGCGCGGACCGCGACGTCCTGCTGTTCCGTGCCCCCGAGCCGAACATCCGGTGGCGGGCGTTCTGCTCCACCGTGGTGGGGCTGGCCCGTCTGGCCGGCGTCACCGAGCTGGTGACGCTGGGCGCGCTGCTCGCCGACACACCCCACACTCGGCCGGTTCCGGTCAGCGGGTCGTCGTCCGACCCGACGCTCTCCGAGCGGCTGTCGCTGCGACCGTCCACGTATTCCGGCCCGGTCGGCATCAACGCCGTGCTGAGCGAGACGGCGGCGCTGGAGGGCATCCCGTCGCTGTCTTTGTGGGCCGCCGTGCCGCACTACCTGGCCGAGCCGCCGTGCCCCAAGGCCACCCTCGCGCTGCTCGGCGCGCTGGAGGATGCCGTCAGCGTCGGGCTGCCGCAAGGTGCGCTGGAGGACCTCAGCGAGGCCTGGCAACGCGGAGCCGACGAGCTCACCGAGGGCGATCCCGACATCGCGGAGTACGTCCAGGAGCTCGAGAGCGAGCGTGACACCAGCGAGCTCCCCGAGGCCAGCGGCGACGCCATCGCCCGAGAGTTCGAGCGCTATCTGCGCCGTCGTAACGTCGACCCGGGCTAGAAACGGACGCCGAGCAGGGCGTCGATCGCCCGGCGCGCGGCTGCGCCGCCGCTCTCATCAGATCCCTCGTCGACCGCCCAGGCGTCGACAGCGGCGAGCGCGGCCGGGGCGTCGAGGTCGTCGGCCAGCGTCTCGCGCAGACGATCGACGAGATCAGCGCCGGAAGGGGTCACAGGACGCGCCACGGCGGTGCGCCACGTCTCTAGTCGCTGCTCGGCTGTGGTGAGCTCGGCATCCGTCCACTCCCAGTCGGCGCGGTAGTGGTGGGCCAGCAGTGCCAGCCGGATCGCCATGGGGTCGTGGCCGGCGTCGCGCAGCCGGGAGACGAGCTCGAGGTTGCCCTTCGACTTCGACATCTTCTCGCCGGCCAGGCCCACCATCCCGGCGTGGACGTAGGCCTGCGCAAACGGCTCACCCGTCGCGACGGTGGCCTCGGACGCCGACATCTCGTGGTGTGGGAAAACCAGGTCCGAGCCGCCGCCCTGCACGTCGAAATCGGTGCCCAGGTGCTCCAAGGCGATCGCGGCGCACTCGATGTGCCACCCGGGCCGGCCACGTCCGAGCCGCGACTCCCAGGACGGCTCACCCTCTCGCGCCGCCTTCCAGAGCAGGCAGTCGAGCGGGTGCTTCTTGCCCGGGCGGTCGGGGTCGCCTCCACGCTCACCGAACACCGCGATCATCGCGTCGTCGTCGAGCCCCGAGACCTGCCCGAAGCCCGGGTCGGCGTGCACGTCGAAGTACAGGTCGCCGTCGACCGGGTACACGGAGTCGCCGAGCCGCTCGACGAGATCGACGACGAGCTCAATGGACTCCACCGCGCCGACGTAGTGCCGCGGCGCGAGCATGCCCAGCGCCTCCATGTCCTCGCGGAACAGCTGGGTCTCGCGCTCGGCGAGGGCAGCCCAGTCCTCGCCGGTGTCGTTGGCCCGCTCCAGCAGCGGGTCGTCGACGTCGGTGACGTTCTGGGTGTAGTCGACGTCGATGCCCCGGTCGAGCCACTGGCGCTGCAGCAGGTCGAAGGCCAGGTAGGTGGCCGCGTGACCGAGGTGGGTGGCGTCGTACGGCGTGATGCCGCAGACGTACAGCCGGGCAGCACCCTTCGGGCTGCTCTCGACGAGGGCGCCGGTGCGGGTGTCGTGCACGTGCAGCTCGGGGGCCGAACCGCCGATCGACGGGACGTCCGGACCCGACCAGCTGCGCATGTCATCGAGCGTATCTGTTGGACCAGAGTGGCCAGTCGACGGTCACAGCCCCCGCTGCCGGGGCAGAATGGCGGGCGTGATCATCGACTGCGCGATCTACCGCAAGGGGCACCGCGAGGAGACCTCGCACGAGCCCGATGCGCTTGCGGAGGTGATCGCTGCCCTCGAGGACACGGACGACTTCCTCTGGATCGGCTTGTACGAGCCCTCCGTCGAGGAGCTCTCGACCCTCGCCGAGCCGCTCAGCCTGCATCCGCTCGCGGTCGAGGATGCCGTCGAGGCGCACCAGCGACCCAAGGTCGAGCGCTACGACGACCACCTGTTCATGTCCGTGAAGACCGTCACCTACACGAACGACAACATCGAGACGGCCGAGATCAACGCGTTCCTCGGCCAGCGGTACCTCGTTACCGTGCGGCACGGGCAGGGACACGACCTGCGCGAGGTCCGCCGCCGGGCCGAGCGCGACGAGCACGAGCTCGAGCACGGCGCCATCGCCGCGCTGTACGCCGTCGTCGACTCCGTGGTCGACGAGTACGAGGACGTCGCCGCGGAGCTCGAGATCGACGTGCAGGAGGTCGAGGAGTCGGTGTTCTCGGTCGGGCGCACCAGCGACTCCTCGCGCATCTACCGGCTCAAGCGCGAGACCCTCGAGTTCCGGCGCGCGGTCGTCCCGCTGCGCGAGCCGGTGCAGCGGTTCGCCCTCGGCGCGATGCCCGAGGACGCCCAGCCGTACTTCCGCGACATCACCGACCATCTCTCGCGGGTTTCGGAAAGCATCGACAACACCGACAAGCTGCTCGACAACGCGCTCAGCGCCCACCTGGCCCAGCTGAGCATCCAGCAGAACGACGACATGCGGAAGCTCACCGCGGGCGCCGCGCTGTTCGCCATCCCCACCGCGATCGCCGGCATCTACGGCATGAACTTCGACCACATGCCCGAGCTCACCTGGACGTACGGCTATCCCCTGGTCCTCGGCCTCATCGGTGGCCTGTGCGCGTACGTCTACGCGCGTTTCAAGAAGTCCGGCTGGCTCTAGCTGACGGTGGTGGCGGCGCCGATGACGCCTGCGCCAACGAGCACGAGAACCAGGCCGCCCAGACCGATTCGGTACACCACGAACGGCATGTACGACCTGGTGCTGACGTATTTGAGCAGCCAGTGGATGACGGCCAGCCCGACGACGAACGCCACCACGGTGCCGACGATCGTCGGTGTCGTGCCGTACGCATTCTCGCCGCCAGGGATGTCCTTGAGCTTGTAGACGCCGGCGCCGACGACGGCGGGGATGGCCAGCAGGAAGGCGTATCGCGTCGCGGCCTCGCGGTCGTAGCCGAGGAACAGGCCCATCGAGATGGTCGCTCCAGAGCGGGAGACCCCGGGCACGACGGCTGCCGCCTGGGCGAGGCCGAACAGCACGGCGTGCGGCCAGGTGAGGTCGTCGATGGGCTTCACCTTGCGTCCCACCCGCTCGGCGATGCCGAGCACGATGCCCAGCACGATCAACGTCGTGCCGATCACCCAGAGGTTGCGGAACTCGCGGTCGATGAGGTCCTCCAGAGCCAGCCCGACCAGCACGATCGGCATCGAGCCGATGATGATGAACCAGCCGCGCCGCCACTCCGGCTCCTCGCGCGCCGCGCTCGAGAACACGCCACGCACCCAGCCCGAGCCGATGGTCCAGATGTCGCGCCAGAAGTAGAGCACCACGGCCACCTCGGTGCCGATCTGGATCACCGCCGTGTAGGCCGCGCCCGGATCGTCCCAGCCGAAGAACTTCGGGAAGATCGCGAGGTGTGCGCTGCTGGAGATGGGAAGGAACTCGGTCAGGCCCTGGATGACGCCGAGGACCACGGCCTGAGCATGTCGGAGGAGGGGAAATCCACCGTGCGAGCCTAACGGGCCGACTTCTGCCTCCCGACTACCCTGTCGACCATGCAGGAGCGTCGCGTCGGCCACTCCGGACTTCGGGTGTCGCGCCTCGGTCTTGGCACGATGTCCTTCGGCGCTGACGTCGACGAGATCGAGGCCGAAGAGCAGCTCACCACGTTCCTCGACGCCGGCGGAACGCTCATCGACACCGCGCCCGTCTACGGCGACGGCGCCTGCGAGCAGCTGGTCGGCACCCTGCTCGCCAAGACGACCTCACGCGAGCAGGTCGTCCTCGCCGGCAAGGCCGGACTGGGCCGCCGCAACGGCGAGGTCGTCCGTGACTCGTCACGACGCGCCCTCCTCGATCAGCTCGACACATCCCTCCGCGACCTCGGCACGGACCACCTCGACCTCTGGCAGATCCATCGATGGGACGAGAACACACCGGTCGAGGAGTCCCTGGCCGCGCTCGAGCACGCGGTCGCCACCGGGCGAACCCGCTACGTCGGCATCTCCAACTTCCGCGGCTGGCAGGCTTCGATGGCTCACACCTGGCTCGCCGGCCGGCCCGATGCCGTGCCGCTCATCAGCAACCAGGTCGAGTACTCACTGCTGTGTCGCGACCCCGAGGAGAGCGTCGTCCCTGCCGCCGAGCACCTGGGCATGGGCCTGCTCGCCTACTCGCCGCTGGGACGCGGAGTGCTCACCGGCAAGTACCGCGGCGGCATCCCCGGCGACTCGCGAGCCGCCGACTCCGGCTGGGAGCCGTTCGTGGCGCCCTACCTCGACGACGACCGCGCCGGGGTCATCGAGGCCGTCGCGCGGGCCGCCGACGGGCTCGAGGTCACCATGTCGCACGTCGCGCTGGCCTGGCTGCTCGGACGCCCCTGCGTCGCGACTGCGCTGGTCGGTGCCCGCACCGCGGCCCAGCTGAGTGAGAGCCTGGCCGCCGAGGACGTCGAGCTGCCCGACGAGATCGTCCAGGCCCTCGACGATGTGTCGTCGCCGAACGGATGGGAGTCGTGAATGATCGAGTACGAGTTCTGGAACCTGGCCGTCCCCCGCGAGCAGTCACGCAACGCGGTGTGCCGCATGCTCACTCACGCGGCCGAGTACCACGGCTGGGAGCTCGACCGGCTCCGCAAGGACCCGGACGGCAAGCGCACCGTGCGTCTGCGCCGCAAGATCATCCGCATGCGTTCGACACTCTGAGACGGGCCGACGAGCGCAGCGAGGAGCGTCCGGCCAGGTTGAGTGCGTCACGGGCGAAGCCCGTCCGTTGTATCGAAACCTCGTGAGATGAGGGCTCGAGTGAGGAGTGGTTTCGATACGCCCCGCTCGTCCCTCGCGGGGCTACTCAACCACCGAGATCGCTAGATCAGGTTGAGGAACTCGTCGAAGACCTTCGACCCGAACTCCAGCGCGTCGACCGGCACGCGCTCGTCGACGCCGTGGAACAGGGCGGTGAAGTCGAGGTCGGCCGGCAGCCGCAGCGGCGTGAAGCCGTAGGACGTGATCCCGAACCGGCTCCAGCCCTTGGCGTCGGTGCCGCCGGACATCAGGAACGGGGCGATGTGCGCGTCGGGGTCCTGGCTGTGCAGGGCAACGGTCATGGCGTCGACGAGGTCGCCGGTGAACTCGAACTCCAGCGCGGTGTCGGTGATGTAGGGCTCGACCTCGATGCCGGCACCCACAATGGTGCGCACCTCGTCGTGGAAGGTGTCGGCGTGACCCGGCAGGTAGCGGCCGTCGACGTACGCGACTGCCTCGCCCGGCACCACGTTGTGCTTGTAGCCGGCGTCGACCATCGTCGGGTTCGTCGTGTTGCGGAGTCCCGCGCCGATCATGCGGACAGCGCTGCCGAAGTGCTCCAGCAGCTCGTCGGGCGTGCCGTCAGCACCGGTGAGCTCGCGAACCTTGTCGAGCAGCTGCTGCATGGATGGCCCTGGCGCGCTGGGCCACTCGTGGTCGCCGAGGGTGATCAGGGCGTGCGCGAGATGCGTGATGGCGTTGTCGTCATTGGCCATCGAGCCGTGCCCGGCCGTTCCGCGAGCCTTCAGCCGCATCCACGCGATGCCCTTCTCGCCGGACTCGATGAGATACAGCCGCTGTCCGCCGACCTCGGTGGAGAAGCCGCCGACCTCGCCGATCGCCTCGGTGCAGCCCTCCAGCAGGTCGGGACGGTGGTCGACCAGCCAGTGCGCGCCCTTGCGGCCACCGGCCTCCTCGTCGGCGGTGAACACCAGCGTGATCGGGCGGTCGGGGATCACCCCGGCACGCTGGCGCGCCCGGACGGTCGACAGCAGCATCGCGTCGAAGTCCTTCATGTCCACCGCGCCGCGTCCGAACAGGTAGCCGTCGACGATCTCGGCGGCGAACGGGTCGACCTGCCAGTCGTCGGCCTGTGCCGGCACGACGTCGAGGTGACCGTGGATGAGGAGACCGGGCTTGTCGGAATCCTGGTTGCCCCAGCGCGCGACCAGGCTGGTGCGTCCGGGCTCGGACTCGACCATCTCGGACTCGATGCCGACCTCGGCGAGCGACCCTGCGACGTACTCGGCGGCCTTGCGCTCGCCGGGACCGGAGTCGTCGCCGTAGTTCGTGGTGTCGATACGGATCAGGTCGCGGCAGATCTCGAGCGTCTCGGTCTCCGGTGCGTACCCCATGCGGCCGATCCTACGTGCGGGTCAGGCCGTTCAACAGGCGACGGAAAAGAGCGGTCCCCGTGGCCCGCTCGGCGCCCGCGAAGATGCGCGGAACACCAGTCACGTGGGCGAGCTCTCGCCACACCACCTTCGATCCTGATGCCGTCGGCCAGACCGAGATCTCGGCCCATCCGCGGATCACGCGGCCGCGCTTCTCCAACCGGCAGAACCGGGGCGGATCCCACTCCACGACGTCCATCGGGTCGTCGAAACCGAACCGGCCGATCGCGGTACGGGCGACGAAGCCGGTGTCGGTGAGGCGCACCGTCGTGAGCGGGACGACGTCGCCGTGGCGCTGCCAGTCGGTGAGGCGCGAGAACGCCTCCTGCTGCGACAACGGGACCTCGCGCACGATCTCGATGGGTTTCCCAGACAATGACACTGCGACGATGGTAGTCAGCATGGCGGAAGGATGCAGATGGCCACGATGGATTTCACCTCGGTCGACGACGTCACCGAGCGCCTGGCGGCCGTGGGCTATTTGGCCTCGGACGCGATCGCCACGACCGTCTACCTCGCCAGCGAGCTCGGCAAACCGCTGCTCGTCGAAGGCCCGGCCGGTGTCGGCAAGACCGAGCTCTCCCGCGCCGTGGCGGACGCCTGCAACGCATCGCTCGTACGGCTGCAGTGCTACGAGGGCGTCGACGAGGCGCGCGCGCTGTACGAGTGGAACCACGCCAAGCAGCTGCTGCGCATCACCGCCGGACGTGACGAGACGTGGGACGAGGCGCGCAACGACATCTTCAGCGAGGAGTTCCTGCTCCCCCGCCCGCTGCTCACCGCGATCCGCAACGACGGGCCCACCGTGCTGCTCATCGACGAGACCGACAAGGCTGACGTCGAGATCGAGGGTCTGCTGCTCGAGGTTCTCGGCGACTTCCAGATCACGGTGCCCGAGCTCGGCACCATCAGCGCCACCACCCGTCCGTTCGTGGTGCTGACGTCCAACGCCACCCGTGAGCTGTCCGAGGCGTTGCGTCGCCGCTGCCTGTTCCTGCACATCGACTTCCCCGAGCCGGAGCTGGAAGAGCGCATCGTCCGCCTCCAGGTGCCGGGGCTCGACGAGACGCTGGTCGCGTCTGTCGTCCGCGTCGTCAACGCCCTGCGCGCCCTGCCGCTGCGCAAGGCGCCGTCGATCGCGGAGACGATCGACTGGGCCCGCACGCTGCTCGCCCTCGGCGCCGACATCCTCGACGACGACGTCGTCCGCGACAGCCTCGGCGTCATCCTCAAGCACGCCGACGACGTGGCGAAGGCCCGCAGCAGCCTCGACCTCGACGAGGTCCTCGCGCCGTCATGAGCACGACCGCGCAGGCCTCGGACGACCTCGCCGGTCGTCTGGTCGAGTTCGTCGGCGCGCTGCGCAGCAAGGGCGTTCCCGCGGGGACGAGCGAGACGGTCGATGCCGCGGCGGTCATGGAGGTGCTCGGCCTCGACCGGCGCGAGCTGCTGCGCGAGGGCCTCGCCTCGGCCTTGGTGCGGCGCGGCGGCCAGCGCGACGTCTTCGACATGACGTTCGACCTCTACTTCCCCGCCGGCACCGGCACCCCGCAGGCAGTGCTCGACACCGAGGCCGTCGGCATCGACGACCTGCGCGACCTGCTCGCGATGGCCCTGGCGGACGACGACTCGCGCGCGCTCGAGCAGGTGGCCGAGATCGCCGTCGACCTGCTCGGCCAGGTGGGCGAGGGCAGCGGCGCGAGCGGTGGCTGGTCGGCGTACCAGACGCTCGAACGGCTCCGCCCACAGACGCTGCTGATGCAGGCGCTCGAGGCCCGCGGCGGAGGCCAGAGTCAAGGCGGCCCCGGTCAGGGTCTGCAGTCCGCGACCCCGCAGGTGACCGACCGGCTGGAGCGCGACGAGGTCCGGCGCAACATCGACCGATTCCGCGCGCTGGTGGCGTCCGAGGCCCGCCGTCGCACCGCCGAGCAGCGCGGCCGCGAGGTCGTCACCCGCCACGCCGTCCGCCCCGGCAGCGACCGGATCGACTTCCTCAGCGCGAACCGTCAGCAGCTCGAGGAGCTGCGCACCACGGTCCGGCCGCTGTCGCGCAAGCTCGCCACCCGGCTCGCGGCTCGACGTCGCCGCGCCCAGCGGGGCCGCATCGACGTCCGCCGCACGCTCCGCCGCTCGATGAGCACCGGTGGAGTGCCGCTGAAGCCGGCTTTCGCCAAGCCGCATCCGGCGCGGCCGGAGCTCGTGCTGATGTGCGACGTGTCCGGGTCCGTCGCCGGATTCTCCGGCTTCACGATGCTGCTCGTGCAGGCGCTGAGCGATCAGTTCAGCAAGGTCCGCGTCTTCGCGTTCGTGAACGCGATGGACGAGGTGACCGACATCGTCAAGGACACCTCTGGCGACCTCGGACCACGCATCGCCCAGGACGCGCGCATCACCAAGTGGCACACCAGCAGCGACTACGGCGAGGCGTTCGGCGACTTCGCCCAGATGTTCATGGACGCCGTCGGCCCGCGCACCTCGGTGCTGATCCTCGGCGACGCCCGCAACAACAACCAGGACCCGAACCTCGGTGCCCTGCACGCGATCGGCCGGCACGCACGACGCATCTTCTGGCTGAATCCCGAGCACTCCATGCGCTGGGGCCTGGGCGACTCGATCGCGCCGACCTATGCCGAGGTGGTCGAGATGCACGAGTGCTGCAACGTCGACCAGCTCAGCAAGTTCATCACCCGCCTGCTTCCCGTTTGAGGCCCCTGTTGTGCGGCCAGGCGCCGTCCGTGCCACTCTGATCGCATGTATATCGGTGGTTCACTCGTCCTGATCGCTGTCGGCGCCGTGATGTCCTTCGCCGTCCAAGATCGCATCAGCGGTGTCGATCTCTACACAGCCGGAATCATCTTCATGGCTGTCGGCGCCCTCGGGCTGATCATTTCCCTGGTCGTGTCCGGCCAGCAGCGCGAACGTCGCGTCGATCCGCCCCGCTGACGACTTAGCCTGGACCACTAGGGGCATTCATCCTCTGGCGTGTCGGGGTCGTCTACGCATGGAGGCGGCTCCTCGCCATCGTCATCATCGTTGGGCGGCGGCGGAGTCTTCGTCTTCGTCGGCTTGGGCTTGGGCGTCTTCGTGGGCGTGGGGATCGGGCTCGGCTTGACCTTCTTCTTCGCGATCGACACGACCAGGGTGACCGTGCTGCCGACCTCGACGCGGTCCGAGGTCTCCTGGATGTCGAGCACCAGGCCCGCCTGGGACCCAGACGTCCGGGTGATCCGATCAGCCGTGAGGCCGAGCTCCTCCAGCATCGCCCGAGCCTCCCGGTAGCTCGACCCGATGATCTCGTCGACCGGCAGCGACACCAGACCGGACGCGACCGTCAGCGCCACCGTCGATCCGGTCTCGACCGTCGCGCCCTCCTCCTCGCTCTGCCCGACCACGGTGTCGGCCTTCTCCTTGGGAACGTCCTCGACCTCGACGTCTACCTCGAGGCCCAGCGACTCAAGCTCTTGTTCGGCCTCGGACTGGCTCATGCCCACGACCGACGGCATGGTGACCGGCTCACCGCCGTCGCGGCCGAAGACCAAGTAGGCGGCGATCAGCGCGATCGCCGCGACGACCGCAGCGAGGATCAGGAAGAGCCCACGCCGGCTGCGCTTCTCCGGCTCCGGTTCCGGCTCCTCCTCCAGGACGGGCGGCGCGACCTGGGTGTGCTCGGACACCGCAGTCGCCGCACCTGCCACGGCGGTGGTGGTCGGACCGGTCGGCACCGGCGGAACCGGCCCGGTCATGTTGGGCCCTCGCAGGAGCGCGGCCTGCGCGCTGACGGCCTCGGCGTCGACGGGCCGGTCGTTCGGCTGCTTCTCCAGCAGCGACATCACCAGATCGGACACCCCGGCGGGGATGTCCTCGGGAAGAGGCGGTGGCGGGTCCTGGAGGTGGGCCAGCGCGATCGCGACCGGGCCCTCGCGCGTGAACGGCGGGCCGCCGGTCAGGCACGAGTAGATGACGACGCCGAGGGAGTACAGGTCGGATGCCTCGGTGGCCTTCTCGCCGGAGGCCTGCTCCGGGCTGAGATAGGTCGCCGTGCCCGTGATCGAACCCGAGTCGGTGATCGTCGACGTGTCCTGCGAGCGGGCGATGCCGAAGTCGGTGAGCTTCACGTGCCCGCTGGGAGCCATGATGATGTTGCCCGGCTTGACGTCACGGTGCACGACACCGGCCCGGTGCGCGGCATAGAGGGCCGAAGCGGTCTCCTCGAGGATCATCAGCGACTTGTCGACGCCGAGCGGTCCCTCGGTGAGCATCTGGGACAGCGACGGCCCGTCGACGTGCTCCATGACGATGTACGACGTCGGCACACCGTCCTCGGGGTCGATGCGGCCGAAGTCGTAGACCGCCACGACGCCTGGGTGGTTGATGGCTGAGGCCGCCCGGGCCTCGCGCAGCATCCGCTCCAGGAAGCTCTCGTCGGAGGCGAACTGCGGGTGCAGGAACTTGACGCTGACGACGCGGCCGAGCACCTCGTCGGTCGCTCGCCACACCTCGCCCATGCCGCCGGCAGCGATCAGCGAATCGATCCGGTAGCGCCCGGCCACGACGGATCCGCGCCGCGAGGTGACCTGCGGCGATTCACCGGCGTTGACGTCGGGAGACATGCAGGCAGACTACCGGTGGCGCGGACGGGTTGCCGCCCCGATCCAGAGCATGAGCCGAAAGACACACAAAGCCCCCACACCGGCGAGAGTGTGAGGGCGATGCGTGTCCGAGGGGGGACTTGAACCCCCATGCCCGTAACCGGGCACTAGCACCTCAAGCTAGCGCGTCTACCAATTCCGCCACCCGGACTTGCGCTCCTGGGAGCGCGTCGGTGCAATCTGGAACTCTAGCAAAGTGAGCGAGCCGCTCCGAATGGGGTGTCGTACCTCTCAGGGCCCGAAATCGACTCTCATTCGGCGCTCTGGCAAAATGGATGAGGCCCCGGGAAGTATGAGTTCCCGGGGCCTCGCTTTGAGTGAGTGTGATGATCTCTCTCATCCAGAATCCTGATCACGAATCCGCCAGCTGCATCACCAGCCAGTGTCATGAGCCGAAGCTCTCAACGTGGATTCGTATCTGGGATTCTTTCCCGCTCTCCCGAAGGAGTGCGTGGGTTATTTGTATCCCCTCGCAAGGGGGGGCACAAGAGTTTTCTCAACCTTTTTTCGCAGATCAGGCACATTTTTTCGGTCGTCCACAGAGTGGTGCCATTAGCCCACAAGCTGGGCCCACTTGTGCACACCTTTTCCACACGATGTGCACATCCGGACCGGTTCAGAGGATCGACGAGACGGCATGGATCACGAGCCCCGCAAGGCCACCGACGACCGTTCCGTTGATGCGGATGAACTGAAGATCGCGTCCGACATGGAGCTCGATGCGCTCGGCAGTCTCCTTGCCGTCCCACCGGTTGACCGTCGCCGAGATGATCGTCGCCAGGTCATTCCCGTAGTGGTCGACGACGTACGCGGCGACGTCGGCGAGCACGCCGTCGACACGGTCGACGAGCGCCTCGTCGGCCATCAGTCGCGACCCGAGCGACCGCAGCTCGTCAACGGCCCGCCGGCGCACCAGGCCGTCCTGGTCCTCGAGCGAGCCGACGAGGGCACGCCTCAGCGCGTCCCAGATGGCGATGGACGTCGTGGCGACCTTGGGCTGGGTCAGCATGCGCACCTTGAGTCGCTCCGCGCGTTCCTGCGTGGCCGGGTCGTGCTCCAGGTCGTGGGCCAGCTGGGTGAGCCAGCGGTCGAGGGCTTCGCGGGCCTGATGGTCCGGGGTGTCGCGGATCTCGCCGATCCACTCGACGACCTCGGCGTGGATGCGCACCGACACACGGTCGTCGAGCCAGATCGGCGTCCACCAGGGTGCGCGCTGGCCGACCAGTGAGGTGACCTCCTCCTGGTTGGCCGACAACCACCGGTGCAGCTCGGTGAGCGCGAGATCGACGGCACCGACGTGAGCGCCGTCGCGGACGATCTCCCCGAGCAGCTGGCCGGCCATCGGGCTCAGCTCCTCGTCGAGCATGCGCGGGATGATCGCCTCCTCGACGAGCGCGGCGACATCGGACTCCTTGATCCGGCCGAGCCCGTCGGACAGGACGCGGGCACCGATGTCGACCAGGCGCTGGGCATGGTCTCCGTCGACGAGCCAGCCGCCGGCCCGGGCCGCGACCTTCGTGGTCATGATGCGCTCGCGCACGACGTCCTCGCGCAGGAAGTTCTCCGCGACGAACTCCTGCAGGCTCGCGCCGAGCGACTCCTTGCGCTTCGGGATGATCGCCGTGTGCGGAATCGGCAGCCGCATCGGGTGCCGGAAGATCGCCGTGACCGCGAACCAGTCGGCGATCGCTCCCACCATCGCGGCCTCGGCTCCGGCGTTGACGTAGCCGAGCACCCCGTCGCGGTCGCGGGTGACCAGGTACACCAGGGCTGCGAGCATCAGCAACGAGAGGGCGAGCGTCTTCATGCGGCGCAGCCCGCGCAATCTGGCGGCGTCACCCTCGCCTTCACCGAGGGGGATCGTCAGGCCGCTCGTACTGGCATCAGGGGTCACATCGGGAGCGTAACGACAGCAAGCGGATACCGCGCGCGTGCGTAGAATCTCGCCATGAGCTTCGAAGAGGGCGCCGGCCTCGACACCAGCCAGGTCACCGGCGGCGGTCGCGGTGGAGCCCTCATCGGCGGCGGCATCGGCAGCCTCGTGCTGGTGCTGATCGCCTCCTTCTTCGGCATCGACCTGAGCGGCGTCACCGGGTCGAACAACCCGTTCGACCCCGGCCAGGTCTCACCGGGCGGCCAGCAGTCGGAAGAGGACTTCTCGCAGTGCAAGACCGGCGCCGACGCCAACCGTGACGTGACGTGCCGGATCATCGGCACCGTCAACAGCGTCCAGGACTACTGGAACGATGCTCTGCCTGCCGACCTCAACCGCCAGTACCGCGCCGCCAAGACGGTCATCTTCACCGGTGCGACGCAGTCGGCGTGCGGCACGGCGTCGAGTCAGACCGGCCCGTTCTACTGCCCGTCCGACGAGCGCATCTACATCGACGCCAGCTTCTTCGACCTGCTCACCGAACGCTTCGGTGCGGACAACGGCGCACTCGCGCAGGAGTACGTCGTCGCGCACGAGTACGGCCACCATGTCGAGAACGTCCTCGGACTGCTCGCCCGGGCCCAGGACGGGCAGACCGGGCCGACCAGCGGCGGCGTGCGCATCGAGCTGATGGCGGACTGCTTCGCCGGCGTGTGGGCCAACCACGCGTCGACCACGAAGGACGCGGACGGCAACACCCTGCTCAAGCCGCTGACCAACGACGACGTCCGTTCGGCGCTCTCGGCGGCGGCAGCGGTCGGTGACGACCGCATCCAGCAGTCGTCCGGCGGCGGCGTCAATCCGGACACCTGGACGCACGGGTCGAGCGAGTCGCGCCAGCGCTGGTTCATGACCGGCTACCAGAGCGGCCAACCCGCCCAGTGCGACACCTTCAGCACCAACAATCTCTGACGTGGTGAGCTCCCCCTCGAGCCCACCCGCCGGCGCGACCGGGCGCCGGACGCACGCGGAGGTCTGGATCGTCCTGGGGCTGTCGTTGGGCCAGTCGGCGGTCTACGCCGTCATCAGCCTCGTCGCCCAGCTGACCCGCGGGCCGCTGCGCGATGCCACGGCCACGCTCAACCGCTCCCAGAGCGACCGCCAGTGGCTCGATCTCACCCTCCAGCTGGTCGGCATCGGGTTCGCCCTGGTCCCCGTCGCGCTTGCCCTGTACCTGTTGAGCCTCGACCGCGACCAGCCCGGCCCGCTGCGCCGGCTCGGCCTTGACGGCAGCCGACCGGCCCGCGACGTGATGTGGGGTGCGCTGCTCGCTCTCGGCATCGGACTGCCCGGGCTCGGCCTCTACGCGATCGGTCGCGCGATCGGGGTCAACGCCCAGGTCATCCCGGTGCCCGACACGGCGTACTGGTGGACGGTGCCGGTGCTGATCCTCGCGGCGCTGGAGAACGCCGCACTCGAGGAGATCGTGGTCGTCGGCTACCTGATGACGCGCCTGCGCGAGCTGCGCTGGGGGCCGTGGATCGTGCTCGTGACGAGTGCCGCGCTGCGCGGCGCCTACCACCTCTACCAGGGCTTCGGTCAGGCCGCTGGGAACTTCGCGATGGGCCTGGTGTTCGGCTACTGGTTCCAGAGAACGGGTCGCGTGATGCCGCTCGTCATCGCGCACACGCTGCTGGACGTCGTGGTGTTCGTGGGTTACGCCCTGCTGGCCGACGAGCTCGGCCTCCCCCGGTAGGTCAGCCGACGCCGAGCAGGTCGATCACGAAGACGAGCGTCTTGCCGGACAGGCGGTGCCCACCGCCGGCCGGGCCGTAGGCCAGCTCCGGTGGGCACACGAGCTGGCGTCGACCGCCGACCTTCATGCCCGGGATGCCCTGCTGCCATCCGGCGATCAGCTGCGGGAGCGGGAAGTTCGCGGACTGGCCGCGGTCCCAGGAGGAGTCGAACTGCTCCCCCGTGTCGAACTCGACGCCGACGTAGTGCACGTCGACGACACCTCCGGGAACGGCCTCCGGGCCATCACCCTCGATCAGGTCGGTGGACTGGAGCTCGGTGGGCGCGGGGCCCTCGATGAAGTCGACTTCAGGCTTTTCACTCATGCACCGATCCTGTCATGTCAGGTCGACGCTGGTAGAAAAGGCCCATGCGAGCCACCGTTCTCCACGCGACCCGTGACATCCGACTCGACGACGTCGACGACCCGCAGCTGTTCGAGGACGGAGACGCCCTGGTCCGCGTCGTGGCCGCCTGCATCTGCGGCTCGGACCTCTGGCCGTACCGCGGACTGCCCGAGGTGAGCGGGCCCGGACGGATCGGCCACGAGTTCGTCGGGATCGTCGAGGCGACCGGATCGGCCGTGCAGACCGTCGAGACCGGCGACTTCGTCATCGCCCCGTTCGCCTTCTCCGACAACACCTGTCCTCTGTGCCAGCGGGGTGTGCACACGTCGTGCGTCAACGGCGGCTTCTGGGGATATGACGACCGGCAGGGACACCCGGTGGACGGCGGGCAGGGAGAGCGAGTGCGGGTGCCACTCGCCGACGGAACGCTCGTGAAAACGCCGACTGAGCCCGACGCAAGCCTGATCCCCCACCTCCTGACGCTGTCCGACGTCTACCCCACCGGTCACCATGCCGCCGTGAGCGCGGGCGTCACGAGCGGCAGCACCGTGGCTGTCGTCGGCGACGGTGCCGTCGGCCTGTCCGCCGTGCTCGCTGCGAAGCGTCTCGGCGCGGCCCGGGTCGTGGCCATGTCCCGCCACGAGGATCGCCAGCGGATCGCCCGCGAGTTCGGCGCCGACGAGGTCGTCGCCGAGCGCGGCAAGGAAGGCGCGGCAGCGGTGCGTGAGATTTTCGACGGCCTCGGGGCCGACCACGTGCTCGAGTGCGTCGGGACCGCCGACAGCATGAAGCAGGCGATGCTGAGCACTCGCCCCGGAGGGGGCGTCGGCTATGTCGGGGTTCCGCACGACGTGCAGCTCAACGTGCCGGCGATGTTCGGCCGCAACATCAGCCTGGCCGGTGGAGTCGCCCCCGCGCGCGCCTACATCGAGGAGCTCCTGCCCAGCGTCCTCGACGGAACGGTGACCCCCGGCAAGGTCTTCGACCAGACGCTGCCGCTCGACAAGGTCGCCGACGGCTACCAGGCCATGGACGAGCGGACGGCCATCAAGACGATGCTGTCGCTCTGAACGCTACGAGTTCTTCTCCGCCGCGTCGTTGAGGCGGCTGAGCTGGCTGGCGAAGGTGGCGAGCTCGTCGGGCGCCCAGTCGGCGACCAGGGTGCCGAGCCACCCGTAGCTCCGCGAACGAAAGGCCTCGATTCGCTCGCGCGCTTCGTGCGGCACCGAGAGCAGCTGGGCTCGGCCGTCGTCCGGGTGGGTGACACGGTCGAGCAACCCGAGCCGCTCCAGCGTGCTCACCGCACGGCTGATCGTCGATTTGTGCACGAAGAGGTCGCCGACCAGGTCGGAGGCCCGCACGCCGTCCGGGGCGTCATGAACGGCGAGCAGGATCACGAAGGTGTTGTAGTCCAGCTCGGGATGGATCTCCGCGAGATGTTGATTCGCGTAGGCGCGCGTCCGACGGACGAACCGCACGAGTTCGTAGTTGACGTCGCGGTCTCCGTTCCGCTCACGGGGAGTCATGGCGACATCCTAGGGGCGGCAAGGGCGCGCCATGAGGGGATCCAGCACAACGGACAACCTGTGAATTTTCGCTGATTTCTCAGCGAAGCTCGGTCGATGTCAGGTTGAGCAGACGCCGGGCCACGATCAGCTGCTGGATCTGCTGCGTGCCCTCGAAGATGTCGAGAATCTTGGAGTCCCTCGACCATTTCTCCAACATCTCGGTCTCGCTGTAGCCGAGGGTTCCGGCGAGCTCGACGCAGCGCAACGTGATGTCATTCGCGATGCGTCCGGCCTTGGCCTTCGCCATCGACGCCTCCATCGAGTTGGGCTCGCGGTTGTCGGCCATCCACGCTGCGGCGAGGGTGAGCAGCAGCGCCGCTTCCCAGTCGGCTTCCATCTGGATGAAGGTCGCGGCGGAGTGTGGCTGCACCGAGACCGGACGGTCGTAGTCGATGACGACACCGGCCTCCTCGATCAGCTCACGGATGGCCTCGAGCGATGCTCGTGCGCAGCCGACGGCCATCGCAGCCACCAGCGGGCGGGTGTTGTCGAACGTCGCCATCGCGCCCGCGAAACCTTGCTTGGGATCGACGTCCGCTTCACCGAGCAGGTTCTCGGCCGGGACGCGGCAGTCCTCGAGGACGATCACCGCGGTGTCCGACGAGCGGATGCCGAGCTTGTGCTCGAGGCGCTCGACCCGGATGCCCGGCAGGGACTTCGGTACGACGAACGACTTGATCGCCGCGCGGCCGAGGCTCTTGTCGAGCGTCGCCCACACGACGACAGAGTCGGCGCGCTCTCCGGACGTGACGAAGATCTTCTCGCCGTTCAGCACGTACTCGTCGCCGTCCTTGACGGCTGTGGTGGCGATGGCGGCGGAGTCAGAGCCGAAGCTCGGCTCGGTGATGGCCATCGCTGCCCAGGTGCCCTTGAACCGCTCCAGCTGCTCCTCGGTGGCAACCGAGGCGATCGCCGAGTTGCCGAGGCCCTGGCGGGGCATCGAGAGCAACAGGCCGACGTCGCCCCAGCACATCTCGATGACCGAGAGCACGGACGACATGTTGGTGCCGTTCTTGACCTTGCCCTTCTTGACCGAGTCCTCGTCGTCCTCGTCACGGCGGACTCCGGTCGCGCCGGCGCCCTGGCTCTGGCCGGAGTCGCTCATGCCGTCGACGAGGGACGCCAGGAGGTCGAGCTCCTTGGGGTACTCGTGCTCGGCGAGGTCGTACTTGCGGGAGTTGCTGCGCAGGAAGTTGTCAGCGACCTGGTTGGCCTGCTGCACGAACAGGCGGAACTTCTTGGGGGTCTCGAGATTGATCATCGTGGTGTCCGCCCTCAGACGAGGACTGCTCCTTCCATGAGGCCGACGGCTCGCAGGTCGCGGTACCACCGTTCGACCGGATGCTCCTTGACGAAGCCGTGGCCACCGAGGAGCTGAACGCCGTCGGTGCCGATCTTCATGCCGTACTCGGAGGCGAGGCGACGCGCGAGGGCGACCTCACGTCCGAAGTCGAGGTTCTGCTCGGCGCGGGACGCGGCGCGCAGCGTCACCAGCCGCATGCCCTCGAGCTCGATCGCGATGTTGGCGACCATGAAGGCCACCGACTGGCGGTGCGCGATCGGCTCGCCGAACGCCTCGCGGGTCTTGACGTAGTCGGACGTGTAGTCGAGCACGGCCTTGCCGGTGCCGAGCGCGAGCGCGGCCCAGGCAAGACGTGACAGGCGGATGCACTCGCGGTAGGCGTCGGCGTCGCCGAGCATCGACGACTCGGGGACGGTGACATCGTCAAGCGCGAGCCGGGTGAGGCCGGCGGCGCGCAGACCCATGCTCGGGTCGGCGGCCAGGCTGATGCCGTCGGTGCTCGACTCGACCAGGAACAGCCGCGGCTCACCGTCGAGCGCGGCCGCGACGATGAACAGCTCGGCCTCGGTTCCGCGGACGACGCCGGACTTGATGCCCTCCAGCGTGTAGCCGTCAGCAGTCTTCGTGGCGGTCGTCTTGAGGTCGAAGGCGTCGAACAGCGCACGCGGCTCGGCCACGGCGAGCGCTGCGGCCGGGACGTCGTCACCGGTGAAGTCGGGGAGGTAGGTCTGCTGCTGCTCGTCCGTGCCCCACAGCGAGATGGCGGTGGCGACGGCGGCGGGCGCGAGGCAGGCGACGGCCTGGCCCATGTCGCCCTCGGCCAGCGCCTCGGCGACGAGGACGCCGGTGACGGTCGAGCGCTCCTCGGAGAGTCCACCGAGGGCCTCCGGGACGTTGAGCAGGGTGAGGCCGAACTCGGTGGTCTGGGCGAGAACTTCCTTGGGAGTGTCGTTCGCGGCCTCGGCGGTCGCGGCACCCGGACGCAGGACCTCCTCGGAGAACTCGCGGACGACGCCGACGATCATCTCCTGGTCCTCCGTCGGCGCGAGGTCGAAGACGCCCGCGTCGGGGGCAGCGCTGAGTCGGGTCGGCTGGCCTGAGCCCTTGACGCGCTTGAACGTGCGGCCAGCGGCGCCGGCAGCCTGGAAGCCGCCCTTCGCACCCCGGTAGACGGCCTTTTCGGCGGCCTTGCGCAGCCCGAGGCGATCGATGGCGGGCGAGCTGGCGATGCGGTTGAGGACCGCCAGGCCGATGCCCATGGGGTCTCTGCGATTGGACACGAATGCTCCTTGAGAACGGTTGGACCCCAGGCGGGATGCCGGGCCCAGGCGGCGATGACACAGTGCCCACCGGTGTGAAAGTGTAACTCAGAGTTGCACTTCGCATACCAATGGTATTCGACGTCACATTGCCTGACCGGGGCGTCTGCGTCCAGCGGTCGCTCGATAGCCTAGGCCCCCGCACGCGACACGGCGGCGACACACGTGAGGAGTTTGAGGTGCCCGGCTCACAGGCCCGCCCTTTGCCACCCGGCGGCACCGTCCGCCCGATCACCCGGTGGGGCACGGCCGTGTTGCATCGTGAGCTCGCCGACGTCACGGCGTTCGACGACGAGCTCCAGTCTCTCGTTCGCGACATGGTGGCCACCATGCGCGCGGCGAGCGGGGTCGGCCTCGCTGCCAACCAGGTGGGCGTCGACCTCAAGGTCTTCGTGTTCGACTGCCCGGACGCCGACGACGTCCACATCACCGGCGTGATCTGCAACCCGGTGCTGACTCTCCCCGAGGGCAAGGACCGTCAGCTCGATGCGGCCGACGAGGGCTGCCTGTCGCTGCCCGGCGCGTACATCGAGTGCTCGCGACCGGATCAGGCGCACGTCAGCGGCGTCGACGAGAACGGCAAGCCCGTCGAGTTCACCGGCACCGGGCTGCTGGCGCGCTGCCTCCAGCACGAGACCGACCACGTGTTCGGCACCGTCTTCGGTGACCGGCTGCCCGAGCGGGCGCGCAAGGCCCTCAACAAGCAGCACGACGAGCTCGCCGACCACTATCCGTCCGACTGGCCGGTCTCCCCCATCGTCGCGGATGAGCCCACCTGAGCGAGCTCTGCGAGCGAACGGTGGGCCAGGTCGAGTGTGCGCGCCGAAGGCGCCCGGCATATCGAGACCTCGTGAGCTGACAGGCCCGGCTGGGTGGTTTCGATTCCCCCACTCGCTGGCGCTCGTGGGAGGTGCCCCCAGCGCCGGTTCCTCGCCGCTACTCAACCACCGAGGCTTGGGCCAGCTGCCAGCAGGCGATGGCGACGGACGCAGCGACGTTGAGCGAGTCGATGCCGTCGGCCATCGGGATGGTGACGCGCACGTCGGCCTCGCGCTGCCAGCGTTCACTGAGCCCGTGACCCTCGCCGCCGACGACGACGGCCAGCCGCTCGACGTCGGTCGGGACGTCGTTCAGCGACACCGCATCGGGCGCGAGCGTCATGGCGTACGTCGTGAACCCGGCGTCGTGCAGCAGTGTCGGAGCGTCGTACCAGTCGTCGAAGCGGGCGTGCGGCAGCTGGAAGACCGCGCCCATCGCGACCTTGATCGAGCGGCGGTAGAACGGGTCGGCACACCTCGGCGAGAGCAGCACCGCATCGAAGCCGAGCGCCGCGACGCTGCGGAACACCGCGCCGATGTTGGTGTGGTCGACCAGGTCCTCGACCACCACGACCCGGCGAGCATCGGCGAGGACGTCGGCGACGGGTACGGGCTCAGGACGTTCGAGGGCAGCGAGCGCGCCGCGATGGACGTGGAAGCCGGTCAGCGTCTCGATCCGTGACTCGTCCAGCACGAAGCACGGCGCGTCCGAGCGATCGAGCACGTCGGCCAGCCCGTCGAGCCAGCGCGGCGCCATGAGGAACGACCGCGGGCGATGGCCGGCCTCGACGGCGCGACGCACGACCTTCTCACCCTCGGCGAGGTAGATGCCACGCTCGGACTCGAGCTTCGAGCGGAGCTGGACGTCGCGCAGACGCACGTAGTCGCCGAGTCGGGGGTCGTCGAGATCGTCGACGTGTGTCATCTCGGCCACCGCATTAGCGTAGGCCGCATGAACCTCGATCGACCCGTCACACCCGACCCCTATCCCCTGCTGCCCGAGGTGCCCTCGTTCAGTGTGATCAGTGACGACGTCTCCGACGGCCAGCCGCTCAAGGACGACCAGGTCCAGGCCTTCGGCGACACCTCGCCGCAGCTCTCGTGGAGCGGCGCACCCGAAGGCACCCAGTCGTTCGCCGTCACCTGCTTCGACCCGGACGCCCCCACGCCGTCCGGGTGGTGGCACTGGCTCGCCATCGACATTCCCGGCGACGTCACGTCGCTCGACGCGGGGGCCGGAGCCGATGACGGCAGCCTGCCCGGAGACGCCTTCCATGCGCGCAACGACTTCGGCGACAAGAACTTCGGCGGCGCCGCCCCGCCCGAGGGCGATCAGGTGCACCGCTACTTCTTCGTGGTCCACGCCGTGGGCGAGCCCTCTCTCGGCATCGACTCAGACACGCCACCGGGTCAGGTGGGTGGCAACCTCACGTTCAAGTCGCTGGGCCGCGCCATCATCCAGGGCACGTACCAGCACTGACGTCTAGGCCCTCGGCGGTTCCTCCGTCGGGGGCTCTTCGGCCGGGGTGCCTGTGGTCGGCAGCGTGACGTCGCCCGGTCCCTTGAACCCACCACCGGGACCCTCGGCGTCCTTGGCGGCCTTGAGCGCCTGCTCGACGGCCGCCTGGGTGTCCGCGTCCTCGGTCTCGTCCGCCACGACCGGCTCGTCGAGGTCGACCCGCTTCTTGCTGCCGCCGCCGTCGGTCGGGATCTTGCCGAACGTACCGCCCAGCGTCCCGATCGCCTGGGTGATCTCCGCGGGGATGATCCAGGTGGAGACGTTCTCGCCATCGGCGATCTTCGGGAGCATCTGCAGGTACTGGTAGGACAGGAGCTTCTGGTCGGGATTGCCGTCGTGGATGGCCTGGAACACCGTGAGGATGGCCTGCCCCTCGCCCTGGGCGCGAAGGATGGCACCTTGGCGGTCGCCCTGTGCGGTGAGGATCTGCGCCTGCTTCTCACCCTCGGCCGTCAGGATCTGCGCCTGCTTGTCGCCCTCGGCGGTCAGGATCGCCGACTGACGCTCGCCCTCGGCGGTGAGGATGGCGGCGCGCTTGTCGCGCTCGGCCCGCATCTGCTTCTCCATCGCGTCGATGATCGACGGCGGCGGGTCGATGCCCTTGAGCTCGACACGGTTGACGCGGATGCCCCACTTGCCGGTGGCGCCGTCGAGCTCACCGCGCAGGCCGGAGTTGATCTGGTCGCGGCTGGTGAGCGCGTGCTCCAGCGTCATGCCACCGGTGATGTTTCGCAGGGTCGTCATCGTGAGCTGCTCGATGGCCTGGATGTAGTCGGCGATCTCGTACGTCGCCGACACCGCGTCCGTCACCTGGAAGTAGATGACGGTGTCGATCGAGACCGTGAGGTTGTCCTCGGTGATGACCGGCTGCGGCGGGAACGACACGACCTGTTCGCGCAGGTCGATCATGTAGCGCACCTTGTCGACGAACGGCACGACGATGTTCAGCCCGGCCGGCAGGGTGGTGCGGTACTTGCCGAAGCGCTCGACGATGCCCGCGCGTGCCTGCGGGACGATCTTGACGGTCAGCGAGACGACCGCGACCGCGAGAACCGCGAGCAGAACGAGGACGATGGTGATGGCGGACATCAGGACTCCTTGCCTGTGACGACGGCGGTTGCCCCGTCGATGCGTATGACGTGAACTTCGGCGCCGGTGTCGAAAGACTCGCCACCGTCGGTGCGGGCCGACCAGACCTCGCTGGCCAGCTTGACCCGGCCGGAGCGCGAGTCGACCGGCTCGATCACGAGAGCGTCGCGGCCGACGAGATTCTGGTGCCCGGTCTGCAGCGTCGGACCGGCGTGAAGCCGCTCGACCAGCGGCGGCCGGACCAGGAACAGCAGTGCCGTCGACACGGCGGCGAAGACGAGCAGGGCCAGCCAGATCGGCCCGCCGAGCCCGGCAGCGACGGCGGCGCCGAGCGCTCCCAGCGCGAACATCAGCAGCACGAGGTCGAGGCTCATCAGCTCGACGACGGCCAGCACGACCGCGATCCCCACCCAGGTGACCCAAGCGTGATCAACCAACCAGTCGATCATGCGACCTCCCTCATCGCGGGCAACTAATCAGCCCGGTGTCCGTATGCTGCCCGACGCGCGCCGTAGCGTCCATCATCCACGGTCAGCTCGAGCCGCATGCCGAAGGTCCGGCCCAGGGTCTCGGCGGTCAGCGTCTCGGCCAGCGGCCCTTGGGCGACGACCTGTCCATCGCGCAGCATCAGCACGTGGCTGAAGCCGCGCGGGATCTCCTCGACGTGGTGCGACACCATGACCAGCACCGGAGCACCGTCGGCCTCGGACAGCACCTCAAGGCTGGCGAGCAGGTCCTCGCGCGCGCCCAGGTCGAGCCCGGCGCCGGGCTCGTCGAGCAGAAGCAGCTCGGGATCGGTCATGAGGGCTCGGGCGATGAGGGTGCGCTTGCGTTCGCCCTCCGACAGCGTGCCGAAGGTGCGGTCGGCGAGGGCGGTGATGCCGAGCTCGCCCATGATCTGGTCGGTGCGCACGGCGTCGAGGTCCTCGTACTGCTCCTGCCAGCGGCCGAGCACCGCGTAGGCGGCCGACATGACGGCGTCCCGGACGGTCTCGTACGGCGGGATGCGATCGGCGATGGACGTGCCGGTGTGGCCGATGCGGGTGCGGAGGTCGAAGAGGTCGACCTCGCCGAGACGGAATCCCAGCACGTCAGCCGTGCCGGAGCTCGGGAACATGTTGGCCCCGACGACCTGCATGAGCGTGCTCTTGCCGGCGCCGTTCGGGCCCAGGACCACCCACCGCTCGCCGACCTCGACCGACCAGCTGATGTCGTTGAGGAGAATCTTGCCGGGCCGGACGACGCTCACCCGAGTGAGCTCGAAAGCCGACGACATGCATCCTCCCCTTCCACGCGATCCCTCCGGTCCGGTCCAACCTATCGCGGGCCTCCGCGAGGTGAGCGATAGCCTCTGGAGCGATGACCGAGCACGTACCGACCCCCCATCTCACCGATCCCACCGTCCTCGTCACCCTCACCGGCGCCGACCAGAGTGGCGTCTCGACGCGCCTGTTCGAGCAGCTCGCAGGCTTCGAGATCGAGGTGATCGACGTCGAGCAGCTCATCGTCCGGGGCCGGCTGGTGCTCAGCGCGCTGGTGACCGTTCCGGCCGACGCCGCGACGTTCGAGCACACCATGCGCGCCGTGGGTGATGAGTTCGGGCTCGAGGTCGAGCTCGAGCAGGGCATCGGCGACAACCGGCCACGGCGCGTCGGACGCGGACAGGTGACGCTGCTCGGCCATCCGCTCCGTCCGGCCGCGATGGCCGCCATCACGCAGGGCATCACCGACGCCGGCGGCAACATCGACCGCATCCTGCGGCTGGCCCGCTACCCGGTCACGGCGCTGCGCCTGGAGGTCTCCGGCGCCGATCCCGACGTGCTGCAGTCCGACCTCGCGGCCGCGGCCTACGAGCACGGCATCGACATCGCCGTCGAGGAACGCGGGATCCTGCGGCACGCCCAGCGCCTCGTGGTGATGGACGTCGACTCCACGCTCATCCAGGGCGAGGTCATCGAGATGCTGGCCGTGCACGCGGGCTGTGTCCCGGAGGTCGAGCGGATCACCGAGGAGGCCATGCGGGGCGAGCTCGACTTCGAGGAGTCGCTAAGGGCCAGGGTCGCGTTGCTCGAGGGGGTCGAGGCCTCCGCGCTGGAGGAGGTGCGGGAGTCGCTGGAGTACACCCCCGGTGCTCGCACGATGGTCCGGACGCTCAAGCGGCTGGGCTACCGATTCGCGCTGGTGAGTGGCGGTTTCACCGAGATCATCGCGCCGATCGCCGAGGAGCTCGGCATCGACTACGTGGCGTCCAACGAGCTGGAGATCAAGGACGGGCGTCTGACCGGGCGACTGGTCGGCTCGATCATCGACCGTGCCGGCAAGGCCGAGGCGCTGCGCCGGTTCGCGGCCGAGGCCCGCATCCCGATCAAGAACACCGTGGCCATCGGCGACGGCGCGAACGACCTCGACATGCTCGCCGCCGCCGGGCTGGGCGTGGCGTTCAACGCGAAGCCGCTGGTGCGCGACCAGGCCCAGACGTCGGTGAACATGCCGTACCTCGACTCGATCGTGTACCTGCTCGGCATCACCCGCGAAGAGGTCGAAGCGGCAGACGCGTCCGACTGACGTGGTCTCGATACACCCCGCTCGTCCCTCGCGGGGCACTCGACCACCGGTGGTTGAGTAGCGCCGAGGAACGAGGCGCGTATCGAAACCACCAGCTATTCATCGTCCTCGAGGCGGAAGCCCAGCTTCATCGTGACCTGGTAGTGCGACACGTCGGTGTCGACGATCTGCCCACGGATGTCGGTGACCTCGAACCAGTCGAGATGTCGCAGCGTGTTGGCGGCCCGGGAGATGCCGTTCTGGACGGCTTCGGTGATGCCGTCTGGGGACGTGCCGACGACCTCGGTGATGCGGTAGGTGCGGTTGCTCATGCGTCCATCATGCCGCCTACGGGTCCCGGCGGGGGTGCCGGGCCACGGGCGGCGATTTGCACCGAGCGTAGGCTGGAGGCATGGATCGAGACACCCGCAAGGAGCCCAAGGGCGAGCCGGTGTACTCCATCACGTCCGCCAGCTCGGGCAAGAGCGACGACCTCGGTTCGCGCGAGCTGCGCTACGGCATCTCGATGGCCATCCGCACCTTGTGCTTCGTCGGCGCGGTCGTGGTGTGGCAGACGATGGGCGCCGGTTGGCTGCCGTGGGTGCTCCTCGTCGGTGCGCTCGTGCTGCCCTATACGTCGGTGATCATCGCCAACGCGGGGGTGCGCACCAAGGGCAGGGGGACGAACATCATGTCGCCCGAACCGCGCGGCAAGCTCGAGCCCGGCCCGGCCAGTGACTGATCCCGCTCCCGAGCCGGCACCGGAAGAATTGATCTGCTCCTCGAGAGGCTGCTCGAACGCCGCCCTGCACCGCGTCGTCTGGAACAACCCGAAGATCCACACGCCCGACCGGCGCAAGACGTGGCTCGCGTGCGACGAGCACGAGCCGACACTGCGCGACTTTCTCGACCGGCGCGGGTTCTACCGCGAGACGCTTCCGCTGGACGAGTAGCGGTCAGCCGCCGATCGACGACATCGGTCGCGTGGGCTGGAGGAACGACGGGTCGTTGATGCCATGACCGGGCAGCTTCGCCGCCATGGCAACCATCCAGCGCTCGGCCAGCTCGTCGTCGGTCGCACCATCGCGCAACGGCGCCCGCAGGTCGGACTCCTCGCGCGCGAACAGGCAGTTGCGGATCTGGCCGTCGGCGGTGAGCCGCACCCGGTTGCAGTCGCCGCAGAACGGGCGGGTGACCGAGCCGATGATGCCGACGGTGTGCGGGCCGTCGTCGACCTGGAACTTCTCGGCCGGCGCCGATCCGCGTCCGTCGAGCGGGGTGAGCCGGAACTCCTCGCTGAGCCGGCTGAGCGTCTCCTCGGCGGTGACCATCTCGTCGCGCTGCCAGCCGTGCTGGGCGTCGAGGGGCATCTGCTCGATGAACCGAAGCTCGTAGTCGTGCTTCATGCACCAACGCAGAAGATCAGGTGCCTCCTGGTCGTTGAATCCGCGCAGCAGCACGGCATTGACCTTGACCGGGTCGAGCCCGGCGGCGGATGCGGCCTCGAGGCCGTCGATCACGTCGGACAGGCGGTCGCGACGGGTGATGCGCTCGAACGTCTCCGGGTCCGTGGTGTCGAGGCTGATGTTGACTCGGTCGAGGCCGGCGTCGGCGAGCGCCTGTGCGGTGCGCTTGAGGCCGAGCCCGTTGGACGTGATCGCCGTCCGCGGCGTGGGGCGCAGCGCCTTGGTGGCCGCGATGATGGCCGGGAGGCCGCGACGCAGCAACGGCTCGCCGCCGGTGAACCGCACGTCCTGGATACCGAGCCGCTCCACCCCGATGCCGATGAGGCGGATGAGCTCGTCGTCGGTGAGCGTCTCCTCAGTGGGCATCCAGTCGAGGCCCTCCGCGGGCATGCAGTACTGGCAGCGCAGGTTGCAGCGGTCGGTGAGCGAGACGCGCAAGTCGGTCGCCACTCTCCCGTGCTGATCCACCAGATCCATACCTCCAGCCTAGGCGGTGCGATCCACCCCTGCTGAGCAGCGACGTTCTCGCGAGAACTACCGTCATCCCGTGGCCAGGAACCAGCGAAGCTTCCTGCTGAGTCGACGCTGGATCGGCTTTGCGCTCTTCGTGATCGTGCTGGCGGGAATCTGCATCCGACTGGGCTTCTGGCAGCTGCACCGACTGGAGCACCGGCTCGACAACAACAAGATCGCCGAGCGTCATCTGGCCGACGATCCCGCACAGCTTTCCACGGTCCTCGGCCCGGGCGACGAGGTGGACGAGCAGTCGGAATGGACGCGAGTCCGAGCGACGGGCACCTACGACGTCGAGCACCAGGTGACGGTGACGTTCACGACCCGCGACGGCGCTCCCGGCGTGGACGTCGTCACGCCGCTGGTGATGCCCGACGGGTCGGCGGTCCTGGTGAACCGCGGCTGGCTGGAGACGGAGAACAACACCAAACGACCGTCCGACGTGCCCGCACCTCCGGCCGGCGAGGTCACCGTCCTGGGCTGGCTACGCCAGGACAGCACGGCCGACGACAACGCCGTGCGCCCCCGGAACGGGCAGGTCCGGGCCATCTCCAGCGAAGGCATGGCGTCGTACGTGCCGCACGACCTCGCCGACGGCTACCTGAACCTGCGCAGTCAGGATCCACCGGCTGTGGAGGCGCTCGAGCTGGAGCCCCGGCCGGAGCTCGGTCAGGGCCCGCACTTCTTCTATGCCTTGCAGTGGTGGTTCTTCGGCGGCCTGGCCGTGTTGGGCTGGTTCTGGTTCGCCTGGATCGAGCACAAGGAACGAAAGGCTAGGCCGGAGCCATCGGCTTGATCGCGTGGTGCAGGTGGAAGATGTTGTCGGGGTCGTACTCGGACTTCACCGCCGAGAGCCGCCCGTAGTTCTCCTCGCCGTAGCTGGCCCGGACCTGGTCCTCTGCCGCGTCCGCGACGAAGTTGAGATAGACCGAGCCGATGTCGTACGGCTTCATCTCCGCCACGGAGCGTCTGACCCAGGCCTTGCCGCGCTCGTCGTCGCCGACGTCGTCCCAGAGCCCGAAGGGATGGGTCACCCAGGTCGCACCGCGGTGCGTCATCGGCCAGTCCGTCGCCTGCTCGGCGACGGCGCCGCCCCACGGGATCAGCAGGTGCTGGGACGGCGAGGGCACGATCATCTCCTCACCCTGACCGCAGAAGAGGTCGAGCGCTTCGTCCGGTAGCGACGCGAGATGTGAGGCCGACCAGTAGTTGCGGAACCCGGGTGGGTCGTCGATGGCGCACTGGATGTCGGCGTACGGCATCTCGGCCGTCAGTCCGCCTTGGGGATTCATGGCGTAGATCGGTGCCAGCGCATCGCGCAGCTCGGCCTCGGTCCCGGCGTAGACGCCGATCACGCCGGTCAACCGCTGACCCTGAAGGTGCTCTGGAACGAACGGCTCCGGTGGTCCGGTCAGGTACGCGACTCCGCCGCCGAGCTGCGTCGGGGCGCCCGCCTCCATCAGGGCGCGGTAGGTACGCGCGAGCTCGGGCGCAGCATCGGAGGGCCACAGCAACAGGGCCAGCGTGGTCGCCGGGAGAGGGTGCAGCTGGAAGACGAGCCTGGTCGCGATGCCGAAGTTGCCACTGCCACCGTGCAGTGCCCAGAACAGCTCGCTGTTCTCGTCCTCATTGGCCGTCACGACACGGCCGTCGGCGGCGACGATGTCCACCTCGAGCAGGTTGTCGCAGGCGAGCCCCCATTCACGCTCGAGCCAGCCGGACCCGCCACCGAGCGTCAGGCCGGCAACTCCGGTCGACGAGACGCGGCCACCGGTGGTGGCCAGTCCGTGTTCCTGGGTGGCCCGGTCGAAGTCGCTCCAGGTCGCACCCCCGGCGACCGTGGCGGTCCGTGCCTCGGGATCGACCTCGACCGAGTTCATGCGCCGCATGTCGATGACCAGCCCGCCGTCCACGCTGCTCGCGCCGGCGACGCTGTGGCCACCGGAACGGATCGCGATCTCCAGACCGTTCGCCTGCGCGTGCGCGAGTGCAGCCTGAACGTCCGAGACCGACTCGCACTGCGCGATGAGTGCCGGCCGGCGGTCGATCATGGCGTTGAAGATCGAGCGGGCGTCGTCGTAGCCGTCGTCGCCATCGTCGAGCAGGTTGCCGCCGAATCCGTCCACAGCGGTGGTTCCCATGATGCCTCCAGGAGTCCATGTCCCCCGTTTGAACCGGAACCTACTCCTTCGGCGCAGCGGGCAACAGGTCCCGAGACCGACGTCACGGTCCCGTTCAGGCGAGGCTGACGAGATCGGCGTAGGTGTCGCCCCACAGATCCTCGTCGCCGTCGGGCAGCAGGAGCACGCGGTCGGGCTCCAGGGCCGCGACGGCGCCCTCGTCGTGGCTGACGAGCACGATCGCGCCCTCGTAGGTGCGGATCGCGGCCAGCACCTCCGCGCGCGACGCGGGATCCAGGTTGTTGGTGGGCTCGTCGAGCAACAGGACGTTGGCGCTGGAGACGATCAGGCTGGCCAGTGCGAGCCTCGTCTTCTCGCCGCCGGAGAGGACGCCGGCCGGCTTGGCGGTGTCGTCACCGCTGAAGAGGAACGAGCCGAGCACGCTGCGCGCCTCGGTGTCCGTGAGCGACGGAGCGGCCGACTGCATGTTCTCCAGCACCGTGCGGGACGTGTCGAGGGTCTCGTGCTCCTGGGCGTAGTAGCCGATCCTGAGCCCATGACCGGGCACGACCGAGCCGGTGTCGGGAACGTCGGTGCCGCTGAGGATGCGCAGCAGCGTGGTCTTGCCGGCACCGTTGAGGCCGAGCACGACGACGCGGCTCCCCCGGTCGATCGCGAGGTCGACGTCGGTGAAGATCTCCAGGGATCCGTAGGACTTGGACAGCTCCGCCGCGGTGAGGGGCGTCTTACCGCATGGTGCCGGCTTCGGGAACTTGATCCGCGCGACCTTGTCCTGCGCACGCTCGTCCTCCAGGCCGGCCATCATCTTCTCGGCCCGCTTGAGCATGCTTTGCGCTGCCGTCGCCTTCGTGGCCTTGGCGCGCATCCGGTTGGCCTGGTCGGTGAGCTGTTCGGCCTTCTTCATGGTGTTCGCCCGTTCGCGGCGTCGGCGGCGCTCGTCCGTCTCGCGCTGCATCAGGTACGAGCGCCAACCCATGTTGTAGACGTCGACCACGGCGCGGTTCGCGTCGAGGTGCAGCACCTTGGTGACGGTCTGCTCGATCAGGTCGACGTCGTGGCTGATGACCACGAGACCGCCGCGGTAGCTCGCGAGGAACCCGCGCAGCCAGACGACGGAGTCGGCGTCGAGGTGGTTGGTGGGCTCGTCGAGCAGGAGCGTGTCGGCACCGGAGAACAGGATGCGGGCCAGCTCGATGCGTCGCCGCTGGCCACCGGACAGCGTGCTGAGCTGCTGGTCGAGCACGCGCTGCGGCAGTCCCAGGCTGGTCGCGATCGTGGCCGCCTCCGACTCGGCCGCGTATCCCCCGCCGGCACCGAAGTCGGCGTCCGCGCGGGCGTATCGCTTCATGCCGAGCTCGGCGACCTCGGGATCGCTCGACCCCATCTGCTCCTCGGCTTCCCGCATCCGACGCAGGGCGTCGTCGAGTCCGCGCGCGGACAGGATGCGATCACGCGCGGTGATGGTGACATCACCGATGCGCGGGTCCTGGGGCAGATAGCCGATGGTGCCGGTGGACGTGATCTTGCCGCCGGCGGGTTGACCGTCGCCGGAGAGCATGCGGGTGAGCGTCGTCTTGCCGGAGCCGTTGCGCCCGACGAGACCGATCTTGTCGCCCGCGGCGACGCGGAACGACACATCGGACATCAGGAGCCGGGCGCCGAAGCGCAGCTCGACGTTCTGAACGGTGAGCATGAGGACTTTCCAGTGGGTAGGGCGTGAACGGGCATGACGGCCCGGGCCCTACAGCAGCAGCGGAAACCTCATGCAACCAGTGTACGGAGGCCTGCTCGCCCGAACGAAATGCACGTCGTGCCAGCACGCAGTTGACCATGGTGCTTCCACTGAGGCGCCGACGGGACCGGCAGGGCCACACTGAGTCCATGAGCTCTCCCACACGCACGGCCGCCGCAGTTTTCGCGGCACTGCTGCTCTCCGTTGCGCCGGCCGCTTGTGGCGCCGATGACAAGCCTGCGAAGACCACGGCGTCCAAGGATGGTGCATCGGCCACGCTCGACAAGGTCGTCAAGATCGATGGCGATCGCGGGCTCTACGTCCGGTGCACAGGGTCCGGATCGCCCACCGTCGTCATGGAAGGTGGCGACGGCGACACGAGTGACTCCTACGCGTTCGCCGAGGAGGAGATCGCCGCCGTGACCCGGACGTGTGTCTATGACCGTGCCGGCCTCGGCAACAGCGACCCGCCGCCCGGTCCACGGGGCTACAAGGAGCTGGTCGGCGACCTCGAGGCCTTGCTCGAAGCCGCGAAGATCCCCGGCCCGTACGTCCTGGTCGGAACGTCGGGCGGTGGCTACATCACGGCCGGATACGCCTTCGCGCATCCGGACGACATCGCGGGCATGGTCTTCGTCGAAGTGCCGCCGCCGTTCAAGGACCCTCCCGCTCCCATCGTCGAGGAGACGGACCCGAACCATCCGGAAAACATCGAGAAGCGCGACTACCTGCAGGTCGAGAAGGACGCGTGGGCGGATCGCAAGGAGATCGGCGACATCCCCATCAAGGTCATCTCAAACCGCTACTCGGACGAGGAGATCGCCGCGGCTGAGTTCCCGTCTGAGCGGCGAGGCATGCGTGAGAACGTCAAGGAGCAGGAGGGTTGGCTCGTCTTGAGCCCTCGCGCCGAGCAGGTGGTCGTCACCACCGGTCACGCCGTCGAGGAAGCGGATCCGAAGCTCGTGATCGATGCGATCCTGCGCGTGGTCAGCCTGGCGCGGAGCTCAGAATCGCGAGCCTGTCACTGCCGCGTCGTAGCGTGGCGGCCATGACGGCGACGCGATACGACTTCACAGCATCGCTGTGGCTGTGGAAGGACGACAGCTCCTGGTGGTTCGTCACCGTGCCCGACGACATGAGCGACGACATCGAGGAGCGCCGCGGATCGTCCGCCGGAGGCTTCGGATCGATCAAGGTCGAGGTCACCGTGGGAGCCACGACCTGGCGCACGTCCCTGTTCCCGTCGATGGAGCAGCGCGCCTACGTGCTGCCGATGAAGAAGGCGGTACGCACCGCCGAGGCGCTCGAGGAGGGCAAGCCGTTCGCGCTCAGCCTCGTGTGCGTGTGAGCCTCAGCCAACATTGAACCCGAGGGCGTGCAGCATCTCCTTGCCGTCGTCGGTGATCTTGTCGGGGCCCCACGGGGGCATCCAGACCCACTCGATGCGGAAGTCGTTGACGATGCCGTCGAGCGCGGCGCGGGTCTGGTCCTCGATGACGTCGGTGAGCGGGCAGGCCGCCGACGTGAGCGTCATGGACAGCACGGTGTTGCTGTGCTCGTCGACGTCGACGCCATAGACGAGGCCGAGGTCGACGACGTTGATGCCCAGCTCGGGATCGACGACGTCCTTCATCGCTTCGAAGACGTCATCCTTCGACGTGGCGCCCGGCGAGGCGGTTGTCGCGAGGTCGGCAGTATCAGGATCAAAGGGGGGAAGATCGCTGTGGTCAGGCATCGGTTCTCTCCTCGTGTGTGTTGAGGGCTTGGGCGGTGGCGTCCTTCCAGGCCATCCACGACAGCAGGGCGCACTTGATGCGGGCCGGGAACTGCGCGACGCCGGCGAAGGCGACGCCGTCCTCGAGACGGTCCTCGTCGGGCTCCACCTGGCCGCGACCCTGCATGAGCTCGGTGAAGTCGTCGAGCAGGCCCATCGCATCGTCGACGGTTCGTCCGACGACGAGGTCGTTGAGCACAGACGCCGAGGCCTGGCTGATGGAACACCCCTCGGCGGCGTACGAGACATCGGCGACCACATCGCCGTCCAGGTGCACACGGAGAGTGATCTCGTCGCCGCAGGTGGGGTTCACGTGGTGCACCTCGGCCTCGAACGGCTCGCGGAGTCCGCTGCCGTGCGGCTTCTTGTAGTGGTCCAGGATGATCTCCTGGTACAACGAGTCAACGTCCATGTGTCCCTCCCCTCAAGCCCGATGATCAGGCACCGAAATAGGTCTTCGTGTGGTGCAACGCCTCGACGAGCGCATCTATGTCCGCCGTCGTCGTGTACAGGTAGAACGACGCCCGCGTGGTGGATTGCACCCCGAACCGCAGGTGCGCCGGCTTGGCGCAGTGATGACCCGCTCGCACAGCGACCCCCCGAGAGTCGAGCAGCTGGGCGACGTCGTGCGGATGCACACCGTCGAGGGTGAAGCTGACCGCGCCACCGCGGTCGACGGCGTCCTTGGGCCCGACGACGATGAGGCCGTCGATCTCCTGCAGCCGCTCGAGCGCGTATGCGGTGATCTCCCGCTCGTGCGCGGCGACGTTCTGCATCCCGATGGCGCTGAGATAGTCGGCGGCGGCACCGAGGCCGACAGCCTGGGCGATCGGCGGCGTTCCGGCCTCGAAGCGTGACGGCGGCGGTGCGTACGTGGATCGCTCCATCGTGACGGTCTCGATCATCTCGCCACCGCCGAGGAACGGCGGGAGCTCGGCCAGCAGGTCGTGGCGCCCCCACAGGACGCCGATGCCGGTGGGCCCGACCATCTTGTGACCGGTGAAGGCGACGAAGTCGGCTCCCAGCGCGGCGACGTCGACAGGCAGCTGCGGCACGGCCTGCGACGCGTCCACGACGACCAGTGCGCCGACCTCGTGGGCGCGGGCGATGATCGCCTCGAGCGGGTTGACGGTGCCGAGCATGTTCGACACCCAGGTGAGCGAGACGACGGCCGTGCGCTCGGTGACCAGCTCGTCGAGCTGGTCGAGGTCGAGGCGGCCCTCGTCGGTGATGCCGAACCAGCGCAGCGTCGCGCCGGTGCGCTCGGTGAGCAGCTGCCACGGAACGATGTTGGAGTGGTGCTCCATCTCGGAGATCACGACGTCGGTGCCTTCGCGGACCGTGCCGGCGTCGCCGAGCACGCGGGCCACGAGGTTGAGCGCCTCGGAGGCGTTCTTGGTGAACACGACCTCTTCGCGCCGGTTCGCGCCGATGAACGAGGCGACCTTGGTGCGTCCCTCCTCGAACGCGCCGGTGGCCTCGGCACCCAGCTGGTGCATGGCGCGCGCGACGTTGGCGTTGTGCTGGCGGTAGTGCTCGTCGAGTGCGTCGATGACGGCCGTAGGCTTCTGCGACGTGTTGGCGCTGTCGAGGTAGACCAGCGGATGGTCGCCGGCCAGCCGACGGGCCAGGATCGGGAAGTCCTCCCGGATCCTGGTCACGTCGTACGTGCTCGGCGTCATCGTGGTCATGAGAGTTCCTAGGCCTTGGCCGCTGCCGCTGCCTTGACGTACTTGTCGTAGCCCTCGGCCTCGAGCTGGTCGGCCAGCTCGCGGCCGCCCTGCTCGGCGACCCGGCCGGCGACGAACACGTGCACGAAGTCGGGCTTGATGTACTGCAGGATGCGCGTGTAGTGCGTGATCAGCAGCAGACCCTTGTCGGCCTGGGACGTGTAGCGGTTGACGCCGTCGGCCACCACGCGCAGCGCGTCGATGTCGAGACCGGAGTCGGTCTCGTCGAGCACGGCGAACTTCGGGTTGAGCAGCTCGAGCTGGGCGATCTCGTGGCGCTTCTTCTCACCGCCGGAGAAGCCCTCGTTGACGCTGCGCTGGGCGAAAGCCGGATCGAGGTCGACGCCTTCGAGCGCGGCGTTGACGTCCTTGACCCAGGTGCGCAGCTTCGGGGCCTCGCCGTCGAGCGCGGTCTTGGCGGTGCGCAGGAAGTTCGCGACCGAAACACCGGGCACCTCGACCGGGTACTGCATGGCGAGGAACAGGCCGGCGCGGGCGCGGGCATCGACGGTCATGCCGAGCAGGTCCTGGCCGTCGAGCGTCACCGAGCCCTGGGTGATCTTGTACTTCGGGTGGCCGGCGATCGAGTAGGCCAGCGTGGACTTGCCCGAGCCGTTCGGGCCCATGATGGCGTGCACCTCGCCGGAGTTGACCGTGAGGTCGACGCCGCGAAGGATCTCGATCTCTCCGTCGTCGGTGTTGACCGAGACGTGCAGGTTCTTGATGTCCAGGGTGGTCATGGGGTTCAGCTCCTGTTGACTGCGTCAGAGTGTTGGAGGTCGACGAGAACGGTGTCGCCTTCGATGGTCGTGGGATAGGTCTGGACCGGCTCCGTGGCCGGGAGGTTGACGGGCTTGCCGGTGCGGAGGTCGAACCGCGAGCCGTGCAGCCAGCACTCGATCTCGTTGCCTTCGACCTCGCCCTCGGAGAGCGGAATAGCGGCGTGCGAGCACTCGTCGACGACCGCGTAGACGACGTCGCCGTCGCGCACCAGCGCGAGCTCGACGCCCTCGATCTCGACGGCGATGGCTCCGCCGTCGGGGACCTCCGCGAGCGGGGATGCAGGGACGAAGGTCATTGCGGCGCAGCCCCCTTCTCAGAGGTCGAGTGCTCCGCGAGGAACGGGCGGGGGGTATCGAGACTCATCACAGTCTCCCGACGTGCTCGGCCAGCTCGTCCTCGATGGCCGCGACGAGGCGCTCCTGGAGGTCAGGCACGCCGATGCGACGAATGATGTCGTTGAAGAAGCCGTGCACGACGAGTCGGCGCGCTTCCTCTTCCTCGATGCCGCGGCTCATGAGGTAGAACAGGTGCTGGTCGTCGAACCGGCCGGTGGTGGAGGCGTGGCCCGCACCCTCGATCTCGCCGGTCTCGATCTCCAGGTTGGGCACCGAGTCGGCGTGGGCACCATCGGTGAGCACGAGGTTGTCGTTCTGCTCGAACGTGTCGATGCCCTCGGCGACCTTGCGGATCAGAACGTTGCCGATCCAGACCGTGTGGGCGTCCTGGCCCTGAAGCGCGCCCTTGTAGTCGACGTTGCTGCGCGTGTGCGGCGCGGTGTGGTCGACGAACAGGCGGTGCTCCATGTGCTGGCCGGCGTCGGCGAAGTAGACGCCGAACATCTCGACGCTGCCGCCGGTGCCGATGTAGTTGGCCGACGTGCTGGCGCGCACCACGTCACCGCCGAGGGTCACCGTGACGTGCTTGAGCTTGGCGTCGCGTCCGACCCGGGCGTGCTGGTTGACGACGTGCACGGCATCGTCGGCCCAGTCCTGGACCGTGACGAAGGTGAGCTCGGCGCCGTCCTCGAGCACGACCTCGATGTTCTCGGCGAAGGTGGCAGAACCCGAGTAGTCGACGATCACGACGGCCTTGCTGAACGCGCCGGCGCGGACGAGGAGGTGGCCTGCGGCGGCGGGCTCGAGGCCCCCGCCCTTGAGCCGCACCGTGGTGGGCTCGTCGACGATCGCGTCCTTCGGGATGGTGACCTCGAAGACCGACGTCGCGGCCTCCCAGGCGCGGGCCGAGACGCGGTCGACCGGCACATAGCCGGACGCGCCGCGGGCGGAGTCGGCGACCGGGACGGACGCTGCGGTGACGCCCGGCGCTGTGTCGGCCTCGACCGTGAAGTCGTCGCCGTCCAACGCAGTGTCGTCATGCAGCCCGCGGAGTCGCTTGAGCGGCGTGAACCGCCAGATCTCCTCCAGGCCGAGGGGCACGGCGTGGTCGTCGACCACGAAGGACCCTTCTGGGTGCAGGTGTGATTCGACGTGCTCGAGCTCGAGCGCGTCGGAGACAGTTGCCGTCATCCGACCGCGCCTTCCATCTGGAGCTCGATCAGGCGGTTGAGCTCGAGGGCGTACTCCATCGGCAGCTCCTTGGCGATGGGCTCGATGAAGCCGCGGACGATCATCGCCATGGCCTCGTCCTCCTCCATGCCGCGGGACATGAAGTAGAACAGCTGGTCGTCGCTGAGCTTGGAGACCGTGGCCTCGTGGCCGAGGGTGACGTCGTCCTCGCGGACGTCGACGTACGGGTAGGTGTCGGAGCGGCTGATCTGGTCGACCAGCAGTGCGTCGCACTTGACGGTGCTGGCGGACCCGTAGGCGCCGTCGTTCACCTGCAGCAGGCCGCGGTACGACGTGCGTCCGCCGCCACGGGCGACCGACTTGCTCAGGATGGAGCTCGACGTGTGCGGGGCGCAGTGCACCATCTTGGCGCCGGCGTCCTGGTGCTGACCCTCGCCGGCGAAGGCGACGGACAGCGTCTCGCCACGGGAGTGCTCGCCCATGAGGTAGACGGCCGGGTACTTCATCGTGATCTTGGAGCCGATGTTGCCGTCGACCCACTCCATCGTGGCGCCCTCCTCGCAGGTGGCGCGCTTGGTGACGAGGTTGTAGACGTTGTTCGACCAGTTCTGGATGGTCGTGTAACGCACACGGGCGTTCTTCTTGACGACGATCTCCACGACCGCGGAGTGCAGCGAGTCGCTGGAGTAGATCGGCGCCGTGCAGCCCTCGACGTAGTGCACGTAGGAGCCCTCGTCGGCGATGATCAGCGTCCGCTCGAACTGGCCCATGTTCTCGGTGTTGATGCGGAAGTAGGCCTGCAGCGGGATGTCGACGTGGACGCCCGGGGGCACGTAGATGAACGACCCGCCGGACCACACCGCGGAGTTGAGCGCGGAGAACTTGTTGTCGCCGACCGGGATGACGGTCGTGAAGTACTCCTTGAAGATCTCCGGGTGCTCGCGGAGCGCGGTGTCGGTGTCGAGGAAGAGCACGCCCTGCTCCTCCAGGTCCTCACGGATCGAGTGGTAGACGACCTCCGACTCGTACTGCGCGGCGACGCCGGCAACGAGACGCTGCTTCTCGGCCTCGGGGATGCCGAGCTTGTCGTAGGTGTTCTTGATGTCCTCGGGCAGCTCTTCCCAGCTGGTGGCCTGCTTCTCGCTGGAGCGCACGAAGTACTTGATGTTCTCGAAGTCGATCGCGTCGAGGTCGGCGCCCCAGGTGGGCATCGGCTTGCGGCGGAAGAGGCGCAGACCCTTGAGCCGCAGGTCGAGCATCCACTCCGGCTCGTCCTTGAGCTTGGAGATGTTGCGGACGACGTCCTCGTTCAGCCCGCGGACCGCGGTCGCACCGGCATCGTCGGAGTCGGACCAGCCGAACGCGTAGCGTCCGACGTCCTTGAGGCCGGGATTCGCCTCTTCGACGGCGTTGGGGGTGGGCGTCTCGGACGTGGTCGTCATGAGGGCAACCTCTCTGCAGCGGGCTTCGTGGGTGTCTGGTGTGGCAGGTGCGTGGTGCAGATGCCGTCGCCGTTGGCGATGGTGGCCAGACGCTGGACATGGGTACCGAGGAGGCGCGAGAACATCTCGGTCTCGGCCTCGCACAAATGGGGGAACTCGCCGGCCACGTGGGCGACCGGGCAGTGGTGCTGGCAGATCTGCTCGCCGGACGCCGTGCTCCCGACCGACGCGGCATAGCCGTCGCCGGTGAGCGCCTCGGCGAGGACGCTGGCCCGATCCTCCGGCGCGGCAGCATCGATGAGCGGACGGACCCGCTCCTCGAAGACAGCCAGGCGCTGACGGGCGAAGGCCGACACGGCGTCGTCTCCCCCGGTCTCCTGGAGGAAGCGCAGCGCGTCGGTGGCGATCACGTCGTAGGCGTGGCCGAAGTGGTCGCGCCCGGTGTCGGTGATGACGAAGACCTTGGCCGGACGGCCGCGCCCTCGCGGCCCACGCATCCGCGGCTCACGTGCCTCGAGCACGCCGTCGGCGAGCAGCTGGTCGAGGTGGCGGCGGACCGCCGCTGGAGTCAGGCCCAGGCGCTCGGCCAGCGCAGCAGCCGTCGACGGACCGTTCTCCATGATGGTGGTGGCCACGCGCTCACGGGTGGGTGCGTCGTCGACGATCGACGACGCCTCCGCAGTTCCCGTTTCTGCGCGCATGTTTTTCACAACACCAGTGTGCCGTTATTGCTTCCATACAATCAACGAAGGTGAGCCTAACCCGCCGTCGAGGAGGCCTCCTGGCCTGCGCATACGCCTAGGCTGGGCGCATGGCGTCGAAGACAGCAGCGGTCGAGGTCGACGCCGGTGGGCGTGCGGTGCGCGTTTCGAGCCCCGACCGCGTCATCTTCCCCGCTTCTGCGCTCGGCGGCGACGTCACGAAGCTGCAGGTCGTGGAGTACTACGTCGCGGTCGCCGACGGCATCGTCCGGGCGTTGCGCGACCGGCCGGTCTCGCTGGAACGGTGGCCCAAGGGCGTGCTGCCCGGGATGAAGCTCACCGCGCGCGACGCCACCCACGGGCGCGGGCCGCAGGGCGACGCGTTCTACCAGAAGCGCCTCATGCGCGGCATGCCCGAATGGGCCAAGTCCGTGCGCGTCCACTTCCCGTCCGGCCGGCGAGCCGACCAGCTCTGCCCCGACCACGTCGCGGCCGTCGCCTGGGCCGCCCAGATGGGCGCGATCACCTTCCATCCCTGGCCGGTCCGCTCCGCCGACGTCGACCGGCCCGACGAGCTCCGCATCGACCTCGACCCGCACGGCACCACGTCGTTCGTCGACGCCGTGCGTGTCGGTGGCGCGGTCAAGGAGCTGCTCGACGAGGTCGGCATCGCCGGCTTCCCGAAGACGAGCGGCAAGAACGGCGTGCACGTCTACATCCGCATCGAGCCGAAGTGGACGTTCACCGACGTCCGCCACGCCGCCATCGCGTTCGCCCGCGAGCTGGAGCGACGAACCGACGATGTCACCGTCGCGTGGTGGAAGGAGGAGCGCGGCGACAAGATCTTCGTCGACGTCAACCAGAACTGCCGCGACCGCACCATCGCCTCTGCCTACAGCCTGCGCCCCAAGGAGGGTGGGCCGGTCTCGACGCCGGTCACCTGGGACGAGCTGGCCGACCTCGACGACCCGAACGAGTTCAACCTCCACACGGTGCCGGCTCGGCTGGAGTCGGTGGGCGATGCCCATGCGGCCATCGACGTCGTGCAGCACTCGCTGGAACCGCTGCTCGACTGGTGGAAGCGCGACCTCGAGAACGGCCTCACCGACATGCCCTACCCCCCGGAGTACCCGAAGATGCCAGGCGAGCCGAAGCGGGTTCAGCCCAGCAAGAGCCGCGCGGACACCACTGGAAACGTGGTCTAGGGGACGCTTCGCCCGAATTCCGCCGGATCGTCAGCCGAGCTCTCGACGCGAGATCAGGAGACTCAGCCCGGGCGATGACCTGGAACATGAAGTAACGGTGGGTCGTACTGGTCGAGGTCGACTCCTGCGCAGCGACGCTGGAGTCTCGTCCGAGTGCGACGGCCACCAGGACGACGCCCGCGATCGCCACTGCGGCAACCAGAGCGATCGCCGACAACACCCGCACCTGCGAGCTCCCGCTCGCCCCCACGGACGCGGCATGGTCATGGTTCTGGTCGACGCTCATGGCCTTCTCGTTCCGGGCAGGGCATACATGCCCTGCCGTTCGTGGATCGATTCCCGGCGAGACCTATGCGGTGCCGGACCAGCAATAGGGCGCGCTGTCCGTCCCTTCGGCGTATTCGAGGAGGTGATCCACTGACTTGTAGAGATCGTTGTCGGCGAGATACACGTCCCAATGGACGGCGGCCTCGTAAACACCGCCACCAAACGTTCGGGTTTGCAGCTTGAATCTCACTTCGCCTCCGGAGTCCACGTGGACGCTGCCGTTCTCTCGATGGAGCATGTTGTCGTCGGGACCTGCGACGAACGTTGCTGCACTCCGCGGAGTGCACGCTTGGACATAGCCGGTCGCGTCCTTGTGGTTGACGTACTTGCCCGGTTCGATCTTGTGATAGCTCCCACAGCCATGGCCGCAGTCGAACCAGATGTAGATCGTGGTGCTGTAATCACCCCAGAGAGAAGCATTGGTGATCCGGCACGCCGTCGCCACGGCAGGTGTGAGGACGATGGCGGTGACCACGACGCCGATGACGAGGAGTCGGCGCAACGTGCTGTTCATGTCGTGAGCTGCTTCGAGTACCAACGCCGGCCGATCACGGCGGACCCAGCCAGTGCATCGTCGCGCCCGTCAGACCTCCCAGCGGAACACGTCGAACCGTGAGCGCTCGGCATCACGCGCTTCCCTCCCAGCAGTAGTGGTACACCCAGCCGGGGGTGTCGACCTTCCTCGAAGCGTGATTGACCGTCTTCACCAGGTTGTCGTCGGCGTCGTAGATGCCCCAGTTGAACTTGGCGCGGTCACCATCGCTTCCGAACTTGATGCGCGCACCGCCGTTGGCATCCACGTGGGTGGGGTCACCAGACTCACGGTGGTACAGGCTCTCGGTGATGTCACCGGCATCGGAGCATGCCTGAACCGTGCCGCTCTGGCCCCCGGTGTTGACCGACTGTCCTTCCGGGATATCGAAGTAGCTCCCGCAACCGTGCCCGCACGAGAACCACACGTACAGACCGGCGCCGTCCCCGAACTTTCCCCCAGGCTTGGACCAGGGCGTCGCGTTGTCGATCTCGAATGCTCCGGCCGCGGCTGGAGTGAGCGCGACGACGGTGGTCGCGACCACGGCGACCAGGATGGAGCGGGCGTGCTTCCTCATTCGGCCTTCTCCTCCCCGTGCATCCGCTGGTAGAAGGCGACTGACTCCGCTGGGTCGATGTGACCGTCCTTGTTCGTGTCCGTGTGCTGATGGAAATGGCTGTCGACGTGCTCCGTGTACTCCTCGAGCGGGACGCGTCCGTCCTTGTTGAGGTCGATGAACGCCAGGCTGGCCTCGACGTCCAGCTTGGTCTCCTCGCCCTTCACGTCGGCACCGTTCTTCTCATCTTCCTTGCGGATGTCAGCCTCGTTGATCTCGCCGTCCTTCACGACGTCAAAGGAGTCGAAGTCCTCCTTGATCATCACTTCCAGCTCGGTGTCCTGAAGGCGGAGGTCGTTGTTCGTGTCGCCTGCGCGGAAGTCCTTTTCGATGTGCTGGGGCAGCTTGGCCAGCTGTGCCTCCAGATCAGCCTTCGACTCCCCCTGAGAGTCATCACCGCACGACGAGACCGCGAAGGCCACCACCAGCAGGAGTGGCGCGAGGGCGGCCGCGCGTCGAATCGACCTTCCATGGGAATGGTGAGGAGCGGGCATCGGTACCTCCGGGATAGGCCCCAACGTGTCGATCTGATGGTGGCACCACGCAATGGCACACCGTGGCAGAATTTCGGTTTTCGTTGTTCGTTGGCCCACAGCGCGTCCGAACCTATTCAGGCCCGCCCGGCCAGCACCATGTCCCATCGCCGCCCCGTTCCTCGGCGCCGTGAGTGACGTCGATCTTGGGGCCGTCCCCCTCGGATGCCCAGGTGAAGGTGGCCTTTTCGGCGGCATCTTCGCCACCGGTGTCCTTCGTTCCCCAGCCGAAGACGAGGCTCAGATGCTCGTCGGCAGTCAAGGGGACTGGATCGCCGACCTCGCAGATCCAGGGCGTGTCGTTGCTGTCGGGATTCACGGCGACACCCCCTTGGACTTGGCCGTCCACGTTCGGCAGCACGATCGACTCCCCTCCGTTGACGCCGACCCAGCTCCCACAGGCGACGCCACAGGAGAACTGGACGAGAACACCTTCTTCACCCTCGTTGTCGACCTGGCCGGCCGATGCCGCATGGGAGACAGGCCGACGATGATCAGCGCGGCAACAACGGCCGCCCCGAAGCGGCCTCGGCGTGTCAGTTGAGCACGAACAGTCGGATTCACCAGCGACCTCCCCAGCAGTAGCTTCCGTCCCCACCCATCGTCTGGACATCATGGGCGACGCGGAAGTCCTGGTCGTACCCGCTCTTGGAAACCCAGATGAACTGTTCGGTGCCAGGGACCACGTTGCCGGTATCTGCGTCCTTCTTGGGCGACTCGTACGTGACGCCCACCTCGCCATCGGCGTTCACCGGAACCCAGTTGGTGCTGTATTCGCACTTCCATGGACTCTTGCGATCGGCGGCATTGACGGGGAAACCCGCGTGGGCGGCGCCATCTCCCTTGACCGCGACCGAGCCGCCCGCCTTGATCGAGGGGTAGCCCCCGCATCCGACACCACAGTTGAAGAAGACGAACATGTCCACGTCACCGTCGTTGTCGATCTCACCCGCCGACGCCGCGGCGGGTGTGAACAAGACGGCAGCGGCCACCGCAGCGACCATGGTGGCGATACGGCCCGGCGTCGTCACTTCGAGCCCTCACTTCGGTACTGGCCCTCGTAGAACGCCGCCACTTCGGGCGGATCGAGATGCCCGTCCTTGTTGGTGTCCATCTCTTTCATGAAGTCGCGTTCGACGTGCTCCGCATACTCCTCGAGCGGCACCCGGCCGTCCTTGTCGAGGTCGAGCCCGGCGAGGCTGGCCTCCACATCGACGTCCTTGCTGGCCCCTTCGGTGATCTCGGCTCCCGTGATCTCGCCGTCCCCGTCGGAATCGACCGCCTTGAAGTCCTCTTCGATCATCGCCTCCAGCTCGGTGTCCTGGATGCGGCCATCGCTGTTCTTGTCGCCGGCACGGAAGTCGTCCTGGATGAACTTCGGCAGCTGGTCCAACGCTTCGAGCTGACCCTTCTGGGTCTCCTTCGTGCCACCGGCGTCGTCACCACCGCAGCCGGCCAGGAGGCCGAACACCACCGCGAGCACCACAGACATCGACGCTCGCACGAGACGAGTTGAAGTGACGGCCGTTGAATCAACCATGGGAGTCTCCGTCCGGGAACGTGTTTGCATGATGCCCCCGGCCGGGGTGACGCCGGACACGAATCGCGAAATTCGGTGTTACGAGACGGGACGATCCAACGGCTCGGCGGGCGGCCCCGGAATGGCAAGGGGGTCGATGTTGCCCAAGGTCGTGATGCTGGTGTGGTAGCCCGGCTCGTACGGCAGCCCTGGGCGATCATCGGGATAGATCTGCAGCTGGCAGGAGATCCCTTCGACGGGATACTTGTCCTTCAACTGCGTGCACAGCTCGAGGGTCAAGGTTTCCCAGTACGGATTCGCCTTGGCGTCGACTCCGTCGATGAACGCGATCGCATCCTTGCGGAGGTCGATGTAGTTGGGGATGTCCTTGGTGGCGATGCCGTTGTCGTAGCGGTAGTGGAAGAACATGTTCATCGTCTGACCCCCTTGGTTCTCGGTCTTGTATCCGATGACCTGGAACATGAAGTCCCGGTGGGTGGTACTCGTCGAGGTGGAGTCCTGCGCCGCCGAGGCGGTGGGCTCTCGTCCGAGTGCGACGGCCCCCATGACGACTCCCGCGACCGCCACTGCGGCGACCAGCGCGATCGCCAGCAACAGCCGCACGTGCGAGTTCTTGCCCGCCCCCACGGAGGCGGTCTGGTCATGATTCTGCTCGGTGCTCATACTGGTCTCCTTCGTTGCAGGCATGCGTCGTGAATTCGTGTTCGTGGGCAGCGCTCAGCCCTGGCCCACCCCGCTGATCAGGTCCTTGTACCCGATGGAGAACTCGAACGGGACGTCACGAGTCTTGGTGACGGGCGCCGACAAGGAGTTCGTAGCGATCGTGAGGGCGGTGATCTTTCCTTTCGAGTCACTTCCCTCGTCAAAGACCAACCACCACGTGACCTGAGAATCCTCGTCCGTCCCCTTGTAGGTGCCGGTCAGCCCGCCGCTCTCGGTCGGTGTGAGGGTGAGCTCGAAGGACACGTTGTAGACAGGGCTGTCCCGCTTCAACAGAACAGGTTGCCTTTCAGGGCAGTCGCCGGTGTACGGGATGACCTGGAAGGAGATGGGCTGAGCGGGACGGTTTCGCTCATCTGCCAGGACCGCGGGCTCATCCCAGTAACTACCGTCCTGAGGAAAAAAGTCATTGTCGACGAACGCCGCACGTGGGAAGCCGATGTCCAGGTTCTTGTCCGAACCACTGCCGTATGGCCCACAAGGCCGGTAATTCACCGGGCCGGTCGTGAGTGGACGGGGGTTCAGGCCCCCAGGAGGCAAACGGTCACCGTTGTCCCACTCGGACGGGAAATAGCCCACGGCGCACATCCCCCACCGAAGGCCATCCTTCGGGTCGTCGACGTCCGGGAGCCCGAAGGTGGTCTGGCTGTAGAGGTTCCCGATGGCGGCGAACAGTTGCGGGAGGGCGTTTTGCCCGAGGACCTGCCCCTGCGGCGGCCAGTAGCCCTGTGGGAGGTCGCCACCCGCGAAGAGTCGTATCGCTCCGAGCGCGCAGTCCGAAACGGTCGGTTGCGACAAGTCACGCTCACCGCTGGCCGGGGTCCACGTCTCCCCGTGGACGCAGATGCGTGTCTTCGGCTGGGCGGCGTCAGCGTCGGGATGTTCGACCTTCGGGAGCTGGTAGTCCGGCAAGGCGAAGGTCTTGTCCCCGTCGCCGCCGAACTGCGCTCCGATCCGCTTGTGCAGCTCCTGGTAGTCGGCGACGTTCAGCTCACGTCCGTCCGCGGTGAGCCAACCGGCGTGGTCGAACGGGACCCCCGAAGCGCGGAGCTCGCCGATCACGCAGCCGCCCGGTCCATCGGCCACCGCTGCGGGATCCGCTGCCTTGGTCGGCGGCATCCCCTTCGCGCACACCCGTGCTCGGAACCCGTCCTCCGGGAAGCTTCCTGGGTGGTTGCCGCTACCCGGCTTGAGGGCACCGATGCCCGGCACGGCGAAGGTTCCTGCATCCCCAGTGTCGCCGTACTGGTCGCCGACGACCGCGTAGAGGTCCGGCGCATCTTTACGTGAGAGCGCCTGGTACTGGATGACCTCGCCGTCGGGCACATTGAAGAAGACCGAGAACTCGATATCGCCGGTGGTCCCGCATCCGTACTGGGCGCTACCGTCGCTGGACGCAGGCGCGTCCGGGCCGCTCGGGTCGATGAAGACGAAGTGCGGCCCGAGCCGGACTTCCTTTTCTCCCGCAGTGCCCTGACGGAGCCGGTCGAAGATGCCCTGCTCGTCGGCTCCCCCTCGAAGCGGAGCCAGCGTGAACGTGACCGTCCCACCCTTTCGCCGGGGGGCCGAGATCTCCACCGCCGCCATCTCCTGGGATGAGTCCTCGGACAAGGCCAGCACCGCATTCGGCGGATCGTCCTTGAAGCCGAGCGTCGCCCACTGCCCCACCAAGGTGTCCAGCGGGATCGCACGGCTCGTCCGAGCGGGTCGATCGGAGAACATCAACACACGAGTACCGGCGGCACTCAGGCTCAGCTCAAGACCACCGGAAGGCTTACTTGCGCGAGTGACCGTGCCCGACGTCGCGGCCAGCGTGAACAGCTCGCCCCGAGCCGACACCCCATCGCTGTCGTCTCCGTCGTCCCGAACGATCAGGATCAGAGTCGCGACCAACGCGAGCACCACGAGCACGGCAAGGGCTGCCAGTAGTCCTCGACCGCGCCTGAGACGAGACGGCGCATCAGGTCGCGCATCATCCATGGGAGTCTCCGTCCGGGAACGTAGTTGCATGATGCTCGCAGTTCCCGTGAGGCCGGACGCGAATCGCGAAAAACGTCGGGCGGGCTCTTCAGTCAGCCGGCAGGAGCGCCACGATCTGCCGTCCGACGGACGAGCCATGACGCTGGCGGGATCGCCAGCCAGGTCAGCATCGCGGCCAGCGGGAAGCCGAGAAGCGCCACGACGATGGACGCGAGGAACACCACCGGGTTGACGGTGTGCTCCCACAGCCCGAACCGATACGTCGCATCGTCGACCTCCGGGGTCAACAGACCGGCTTGCCGCATGTGTGACCAGGTCAGGAGCTGGATCAACCCGAGCGCGGCGACCGTGGCTGCGTAGAGGACAACCGCAGGCGTCTCGCTGCCGTACTCGCTCAGCACCGCGGTCGGGAAGGGCAGAAAAGTCACCACCAGGAGCAGCAGCAGGTTGAGCTGCACCAGGCGGGTGTCCGCGGTCCGCACGATCTCGAAGCGACGATGATGCGCCACCCACGTCCCGGCGATGACGGCGAAGCTCAGCACGAAGGCAAAGATCTGAGGCTGCGCATCACGAAGCGCGTCACCGAGTCGCGCCTCATCGACGTCCGGGATCTCGATGTCGAGCACGAGGAGCGTCATCGCGATCGCGAAGACCGCATCGCTGAAGTACTGCAGTCGTTCGGTCGGCCACTTGTCGCGGAACAGGCCTACATATCGGTCTCGCACCCCAGGCACGACCATATTGTTCCCCAGACCCAGGAAGAAGTTCGCCTGACCACTCAGGAATATTCGTTTTTAGCCGAAACTTTCTGCGAGTAGATGCGTTAATAGCATCAATAGGTGAAGCACGACGTGCCTCACTCCCCCCGAACCTTTTGGACTAGTCATGCGACGTTCCCTCGCAGCCGCAGCCATCTGCCTGCTCACTTCTGTACTCGCCATGTCCGGCGCGCTTTCCCCTGCTTCGGCGCAGGAGGAGGTTGAGCAGCCGATCTGGACCTACTTCGCACAATCGGGTGGCACCCAGGCCAACCTGATCGGCAAGACGGTCAACAGTGACCTCACCGGAGCCTCCAACATCGGCGGCACCGCCTTCAACGCCTCGTCCAGCAACGGTGTCGCCAGGGTCAGGGTCCCGGGCATCATCGAGGTCGGCGCTATCAGCACGTCGCAGGTGGCCGCCCCGTTCGGCAGCGATGGCCTCCAGATCACGTCCAAGGCGAAGGTCGCCGGGATCAACCTGCTGAACGGTGCGATCAAGGTCGATGGCATCGAGACCACCAACATCGCCCGGGCGACGCCGTCCGGCTTCAGCAAGGAGGCCGACTCGAAGCTGGCCACGCTGACCATCGGCGGCAATTCCTACCCCATCTCGACCGCGCCCAACACCACGGTCGAGATCCCGGGCCTGGCCAAGATCGTCATCAACGAGCAGGTCTCCAACTCCAGCGGCTCTGGCATCGAGACCAAGGTCAACGCGCTCCGTGTCACCCTGCTCGAGGACTTTGCCGGCGCCAAGCTCGGCTCGACGATCAAGCTCGCCCCGAGCGGGATCAACATCCTGAACGGCGGGCCGTCCAACGCGATCCCGGTCGGCGGCTTCTGCTACGGCGTCGCGGCCAAGGTGAAGGTGGCGGACGTCTCGGCGGACGTCCCGCCACTGCCGTACCTGAGCATCCCGTCGATCGGAACCGGCGGCAAGCTCTTCACCAACAGCACCGCGAACGTGGATGTCCCGCAGGGACTGCTGAAGGTCGGTGCGATCGAGTGCGGTGTCAGCGGTGTCTCGAACGTCGGCTCGGCTGATGCCTTTGCCCAGACCGAGATCGCGCGAGCCAACCTGCTCGGCGGCGCGGTCACCGCGGACGCCGTCAAGGTGAAGTCGCACGTCTCCAAGAACGGCAACGCGCACCTCGAGGAACAGAGCATGGAGTTCGTGAACCTCAGGGTTGCCGGCAAGCCGATCAAGCTCAACGTCAAGAAGAACACCAGGATCAACGTCCTCGGACTTGGTCAGGTCAACATCAACAAGCAGATCACCAAGTCCGGTTACAGCGCCATCATCGGCGTCGAGGTGATCTTGTCCGTCAAGAAGCTGGGACTGCCGGTCGGTGCCCAGGTTCACCTCGGAGTGGCGAGCACCTACACCGCTCAGAGCGGCTGATCGACTCCAGCGCCTTCAGGCCGATCTCGGTGATGCCTGAAGGCGCTCGGGGTCGACCCATGCCTCGTGCCTCCAGAGTCGAGCAAGTGTCGTTCCGGTTCGAGCGGAAGCATCGCGTGACGGCGGGGTGCTGCTACTCCTTGCAGACGGTCTTGTCCTTGGGAACCGTCCCGCTGGCCAGGTAGGCCTCGACGAGCTTGTCGATGCAGTCGTTGCCCATGTCGTATGCGGTGTGTCCGTCGCCTTCTCGCGTGACGAAAACGCCGGAACCAAGCTGCTTGGCAAGTGCGATCGACTGCTCGTATGGGGTTGCTGGATCCCGAGTGGTGCCCAACACGACGATGGGCGCAGATTCGCCCGCATCGATGTCAATCTGCGGATGATCCGACTCCGGGATGCCGGCGCACCACACGAGTCCCCACGCCCATGCCTCGCCGAAGACCGGGCTGGCCTTGGCGAATCGCTCTGCGAGCTTGGGAGCCGCCTTGGCGTTGTCTCTGCTCCCCGCATCGAGACAGGTGATGACAGGGAACGACTCCATGATGTTGTCGCCAAAGGATCCATCCTCCAGGCGGTACAGGTAGTCATCCGCAAGGGTGCGCAGCGGCGTGCCGTCTCCATCGAGCGCGGCGGCCAGTGCCTTGTCAAGATCAGGCCAGGATGCCTGGTCGTACAACGGGTAGATGAGGCCCCAATAGGCGAGGCCCTCGGTCAATGGGCGGTCGGTGTCGGAGGTCTTCATCGGCTGCGTGTCGAGCGATTCGAGCATCGAGACGACCTGTCGGATCGCCGCATCGGGTTGGCGGCCCAGCGGACAAGACGTCTGTTTGACGCAGTCTTCGACGAAGGCGCGCAGCGCGACCTCGAAGCCCTTGCTCTGGACGAGGACCGCTTCGCTCCATTCCATGGACGGGTCCTCGGCTCCGTCCAGCACCATCCTCCCTACCCTGTCCGGGAACAAGGTCGCATACGTCGCACCGAGGCGCGCACCGTAGGAGTAGCCGAACCAGTCGAAGGTCTTCGCCTTCAGCGCATCCCGCACGATGTCGAAGTCGCGAGCCGTTTCCTCGGTGGTCATGTGTACTGCTAGGTCACCGGATTCTGATCGACACTGGGAGCCGAACTCCTTCCACTGCTTGTCGAGCTTGTCGCGCTCGCCCTGATCGTCCGGGGTCTGGTCGTCGGTGTAGATCTGGGTCAGCTCGTCATCTGACAGGCAGTCGACCGGTTCGCTCGACCCGACACCGCGTGGGTCGACGGCGACCACGTCGTAGCGCTCGCGTACTTCCTTTCCGAGTGCCTCCACCATGTACTCGTCGAAACCACCGATAACTGAGCCACCCGGGCCGCCCGGATTGATGAACAAGCGCTTTCCGTCCTTGCCCGTCGCCGGAAAGACCTTCACCTGCAAGGTCACGGTGCCGTTCTTCGGGTTCTCGTAGTCGATCGGAACCTTGACGCTGGTGCATTCAGCCTTCTCGCAGTCGGACCACTTCGGCTGTTGAGAGTAGAAGCTGGCCAGGTCCGACGGTCTCGTCACGTACCAACCGATGCCGGCGGCGACCAAGGCGGCAATGACCAGCCCGATCACGAGGAGGAGGACGCGAGGCGAGGTTCGTTTTGCCATGTCCATGATGGCTTCCCTGCCGGTCGAGCATCCCCGACGCCGTCAGCCTACGCTCGACAATGGTCGGAGGCCTGATCCGTTGGCATGAGGCCCGCATGGTCCGTTCTGATGGCGACCCCTCGAATCGCAGGCGTGAGAGCTCGATGCCAGCTGTCGGTTCAGCACCGTCCCGCATGGCTCGACAAGAGGGCCAGGTGGCGGAAAGGTGGAGACCGAAGGCAGACGTCCGCAAGAAGGGGGGCCCTGATGTCCAGGCCGTACGACTCGATCGCGACGTTGTCGCGCGCACTCGACCAGACCGGTGACGTGCTCGCGGCCATCCGCCACGAGCAGCTGTCCGACCCGACGCCGTGCCCGGACTGGGATGTGGCTCACCTGATCGGACACGTGGTCGCGGATGCGGTTCGCTTCACCGATTCCGTCCGGGGCGGTGACCCGGACTGGACGGCCCCGCCGGAGCCGGTCACCGCCGAATGGACCGCGAAGTTCCGCTCCGACGCCGACGACCTGATGCACGCGTGGCACCAGCAGGGAGATCAGGTCGAGGAAGGGGCGGCCGACTGGCAGATCGCGGAATTCGCCGTCCACACCTGGGACTTGGTGCGCGCAACCGGGCAGGACCGCCCGCTCGCCCCTGACGTGGCCGAGCGCGGCTACGCCTTCATGTCCAAGGCGCTCACACCGGAGAACCGCGGGCAGGTGTTCAAGCCTGAAGTCGAAGCACCCGATGATGCTGATCCCTACGACCGCATCGCTGCGTTTGCCGGACGTCAGATCTAGGTCAGTACGTCGGAGAGGTCGTAGCCGACGACCTCCTCCAGCTGGGCGTAGCCGCACGACTCCGGCTCGCGGTCGTCGCGCCATCGCTTGAACTGGGCGGTGTGCCGGAAACGGTCGCCCTCCATGTGCTCGTAGCCCACCTCGACGACACGCTTGGGCGCCAAGGGGACGAACGAGAGGTCCTTGCCGCCAGACCAGCGGCTCTGCCCACCGGGCAGGCGGCCGCTGGCTTGCGCGGCCTCGTCCTGCCACGCGCCCCACGGATGATCGGCGAACTCCACCTTGAGCGGGTCGAGCTCCTCGAGCAGCTCCGCCCGACGCGCCTCGGAGAACGACGCGCAGACGCCGACGTGCTGCAACCGGCCGTCGTCGGCGTACAGACCCAAGAGCATGGAACCGAGCAGCGGTCGCTCGGGCGTCGACGTCTTGTGCAGGCGGTAGCCGGCCACGACGACGTCGGCCGTGCGAGAGTGCTTGACCTTGAGCATCGTGCGTCCGTTCGGCGCGTACGGCCCGTCGAGGCGCTTGGCCACGACTCCGTCCAGTCCCGCCCCCTCGAACTGCTCGAACCACTCCTCGGCCTCGGCCGCATCGAGCGTGTGCCGGGTGAGGTGGACCGGAGCCGACGCCTTGGCGAGCGCCTTCTCCAGCCGCTTGCGGCGCGCGGAGAACGGCGTGTCGAGCAGCGACTCGTCACCGAGGGCGATCAGGTCGAAGGCCACCAGGCTGGCCGGCGTCTTCTCGGCGAGCATGTTCACCCGTGACTCCGCAGGATGGATGCGCTGGCTCAGCGCGTCGAAGTCGAGACGGCCGTCCAGCGCGATGACGATCTCCCCGTCGAGCACGCACCGCTCCGGCAGGTTCTCCTTCACCGCGGTGACCACGTCGGGGAAGTATCGGTTCAGCTCCTTGGTGGACCGGCTGGCGACGACGACCTCGTCGCCGTCGCGAAACACGATCGCGCGGAACCCGTCCCACTTCGGCTCGTACGACAACCCGCCGTCGACCGAGTCGGCCGCCGGAACACCCTTCACGGACTTCGCCAGCATCGGTTGCAACGGAGGCATCACGGGCAGATCCATGGCGTCAGACTTTCACGTCGTCTGTCGAGATGCACCGAACGGGTATTCGGGTCATGCTGGCTCCGGACGACATGGAGTCGTCGCACTTGGAAAGGGAGTACATCGTGATCATTCTCGGCGTCATTCTGGTGATCTTGGGCGCACTGCTCAACGTCTCCATTCTCTACACGATCGGCGCCATCCTGTTGGTCATAGGCGTCGTTCTCTGGATCCTCGGCGCCTCGGGTCGCGCCGTGGGCGGAAGAGCCCACTACTGGTGAGCTGACCAGCCGGGCATCCCTACACTGACCGGGTGAGCCAACCCGCCGTCGAGGTGCACGAACTCGTGATGCGTTACGGGAGCGTCGCCGCCGTCGACGGGTTGTCGCTCACCGTCAGTCCGGGGCAGGTCACGGCGATCCTCGGCCCCAACGGGGCCGGCAAGACCACGACCATCGAGACGTGTGAGGGATTCCGGCGTCCCCATCAGGGCTCCGTCCGGGTGCTCGGCCTCGACCCGATCGCCGACGCCCGGGCCCTTCGGCCCCAGGTCGGCGTCATGCTGCAGTCCGGCGGCGCCTGGTCCGGCGTGCGGGCCGGGGAGATGCTGCGCCACATGGCGTCCCTGCATGCCCATCCGCTCGACGCCGACGCGCTCGTCGAACGGCTCGGACTCGGCTCGTGCGGGCGAACGCCCTACCGGCACCTGTCCGGTGGCCAGCAACAGCGACTCAGCCTCGCGATGGCCGTCATCGGCCGCCCGCAGCTGCTGTTCCTCGACGAGCCCACCGCCGGGCTCGACCCGCAAGCCCGTCGAGCCACGTGGGACCTCATCGACGAGATGCGCGCCGGAGGCGTCACCACGGTGCTCACGACGCACTTCATGGACGAGGCCGAGGTGCTCTCCGACCGCGTCCACATCGTCGACGCCGGCCAGGTCATCGCCTCCGGCTCGCCCGCCGAGCTGTCGGAGTCCGGCGCGAAGAACACGGTGCGCTTCACGGCGCGCCCTGGCCTGGACGTCGAAGCGCTGATGCTCGCGCTCCCCCACGACACCAAGGTCGACGAGACGCAGACCGGGCACTACGTCATCGCCGGTCATGTCGACCCCGAGCTGCTCGCCACCCTCACCGCATGGTGCGCCGGCCAGGGCGTCCTCGCGGAATCGGTCCTCGTCGAGCGGCAGACCCTCGAGGATCGCTTTCTCGAGCTGACAGGCAAGGCACTGCGATGACTACTGGGATGAGCACGCTCGACCTCTCCCCCAGGCCCGGCGCCGCCTCGACCGGACGGATGGTCCGAGCCCAGACCGTCATGGAGCTGCGCCTGCTCTCCCGCAACGGCGAACAGCTGCTCCTGACCCTCGTCATCCCGCTGCTGCTGCTGGTGATGGGCACGCGGTCCGACCAGATCGTCGACCTCGGACCCGGCCGCCCGATCGACATCATCACGCCCGGTGTGCTGGCGCTCGCTGTCCTGTCCACGTCGTTCACATCCCTGGCGATCGCGACCGGGTTCGAGCGTCGCTACGGCGTCCTCAAGCGGCTCGGCGCCACTCCCCTGCCGCGCTGGGGACTGATGGGCGGCAAGATCGGCGCCGTCCTGATCATCGAGGTCGTGCAGCTGGTCGTGCTCATGCTGGTGGCGCGACTCGTCGGTTGGGAGCCGCGCGGTGACGCTGCCGCCTTCGGGTGGCTCGTCGTGCTGGCCCTGCTCGGCACGGCGGCATTCGGGTCACTGGGTCTGCTCATCGCCGGCACGATGCGCGCCGAAGCCACGCTTGCTGTCGCCAACCTCGTCTACGTCATGCTTCTGGTCGGTGGCGGGCTCATCGTCCCGCTCGAGCGCTATCCGGGCAGCACCCACCAGGCCCTCGAGCTGTTGCCGTCGGGCGCTCTCGGGCAAGGCCTGCGCGACGCGTTCAACGGCGGCTCACCCGGACTGCTCCCGGTGGTCGTCCTCTTCGTCTGGGCGCTGGGGGCCGGCCTCCTCACTGCGAGAACGTTCAGATGGGAGTGAAATCAGGACTCCTGACTCCCGATCACGCCACCGTCGAGCGGTGGGCCTGGGCGTCCGTCGTCGCCAACACGCTGATCGTGCTCACCGGCGGCCTGGTGCGCCTGACCGGATCCGGTCTCGGCTGCCCGACCTGGCCTCGCTGCACGGCTGAGTCGTTCGTTCCACATCGCGCACTCGGCATGCACGGGGTCATCGAGTTCGGCAACCGGATGTTCACCTACGTGCTCGTCGCCGTCGCGGTCGGCACATTGGTCGCGGTGTGGCGCTGCACGGGATCATCACGACCCGCGCGCCGGCTCGCCGTCGTGCTGGCCCTGGGCATCCCGTTCCAAGGCATCATCGGTGGCATCACCGTGCTGACCAACCTGAATCCCTGGATCGTGGCGCTTCACCTGCTGCTGTCGATGGGTCTGATCGCCGGGTCGGTGCTCCTCGTCGTGCTGGTGCGCGGATCGGTCGGCACGCCCGCCCCGGCCCGGGCGGTCGCCCTCACCCGACTGACGTTCGCGGTGCTGCTCGTGGTCGTCTACCTCGGCACGATCGTCACGGGCAGCGGACCGCACGCCGGTGACGCAGACTCGCCGCGCAACGGCCTCGACCCGCAAGTCATGAGTCACGTCCATGCCGCCGGCGTTTACGTGCTCGTGGGCCTGACGCTCGTCACGCTGGTCGCACTGCGCGGCACGGCCGCAGGACGTGTGGCGCTGCTGCTCCTGGTCGTCGAGCTCCTGCAGGGCACGATCGGATTCGTGCAGTACTTCACCGACCTGCCGGTCGCACTCGTGGCGGCCCACCTCGTGGGAGCCGCGATCCTGGTGGCCACCGGCACCCGGCTGGTGCTGGCCGCTCAAGCCGGCGGCGAACGACGCATCGCCCGGCAGCCCTCATCGTCAGGGGCAGCGTCGTCGAGCACGAATCCGCAGCGCTGATAGAGGCGAATCGCGGTCTCGTTGCCGTCGATCACGCGGAGCCAGAGTGGTCGCCCGGCAGCCTCGGCGACCACTCGGCCGATGAGTGCGCGGCCCACGCCCCGGCCCCGCGACGATGGCACCACCCACATCGACGTGAGCTGCTGACCCTCGCCGTCGTCGTCGGGTCGCATCGAGATCGTGCCCACCGGGGCAGCTCCGTGCTCGGCCACGAAGTTGCGGACGGGACCGGACAGCCGGGCGCGCCAGCTCTCCTCGCCGTCCTCGTCGCCGGTCCACAGCTGCACCGACTCGGCGAAGGCCGCTCGGTCCTCGATGAGCGTGCGGTGCCGGAGGAGTCGCCAGACCACCCAGTCGTCGGGGCCGACCTCACGGACCTTCATCGTCACTCCAGCTTCGAGCGACCAGTCGCCCGGCATGTTCATTCGGGGCCCCCGGGAAAGCGCGCCCGGCATCCAGGTTGCCGCACACCGGCCAGGTGAGGCAGGGCGCGGTTTCCCGGGGAATAGGTCATGCGGGGCGGAGGCGGTCGGTCGGAACCGACAGGGTGACGCGATCGACCATGTCCGCCGGACGTCCGACCACCAGCGCGAACTGGGCGTCGGTGACCACGACATGGTCGGCGTCGACCTCGACGATCACGACCCGCTGCTCGGTCCCGTCGTCGTGGCGCAGAACCCACGGCTCCGCCAGGTAGGACAGCCCGGCGGCCTCGAGCAGCTCTTCGGCCTCGAGCCGATCCATGGCGTCACCGATCGGGTGACCGACGAGGTTGACCGGCACGACGAGGTCGTCATCCTCCACCGCGAGATAACCGATCACTTCGCCGTCGTCGCGCTGATACGGCTCCCAGTCCGCGGGGATCACCGGAAGAAGGGATCGGCGGCCGCCGCGACGAAGAGCAGCGCCAGGTAGGCGTTGGAGAGGTGGAACAGCCGCATCGGCTTGATGACCGCCAGCTCCTCGCTGTCGCGCGACCGGGCGCGGAGGTCGTAGGCCTCGACGAGGAACACGATGCCGAGGGTGATCGCCACACCCGGGTAGAACCACCCGGTGACGGCGACCGGCCACAGCACGATGGACGTGATGACCATGACCCAGGAGTAGGTGATGATCTGCTGCGCCACCTCGCGTGACGTGGCCACGGACGGCAGCATCGGCACGCCGGCCGCCGCGTAGTCGTCGCGGTAGCGCATCGCGAGCGCCCAGAAGTGCGGTGGCGTCCAGAAGAAGACCACGAGGAACAGGACGACCGGGGTCCAGGCGAGCTCGTTGGTGACGGCGGTCCAGCCGATGAGCGCCGGGAAGCACCCGGCCGCACCGCCCCAGACGATGTTCTGGGTGGTGCGCCGCTTGAGGATCATCGTGTAGCCGATGACATAGAAGACGTTCGCGGCGAGGGCGAGGGCGGCCGAGAGCCAGTTGACGAGCAGTCCGAGCCACACGGTGGAGACGACGCCGAGCACGAGGCCGAACACCAGCGCCGCCCGGGTGGAGACCCGGTGCCGCGGCAGCGGCCGGCGCGACGTGCGACGCATCTTGGTGTCGATGTCGGCGTCGAGGACGCAGTTGAGTGCGTTGGCGCTGCCGGCGGACAAAGTGCCGCCGACGACGGTGGCGACCACGAGCCACAGCGGCGGGACGTCGCGTGCGGCGAGGAACATGACCGGCACGGTGGTGAGCAGGAGCAGCTCGATGATGCGCGGCTTCATCAACGCCACGTAGGCGCCGACGACGCCGGAAACGTGGGTGCGAGTCGGCTGGATGGCGTCATGCGCCACCGGCGTATCGAGTGCACTCACGCAGGCGAGTCTAATGCCACGCTAGTAGGGTCGAAGCGACGGCTGGAAAGTCGTCGAGGAGCCATCGCGACCGAGAGATCAGGAGTCCTTCGAGTGAGCACGGATACCCCCGCACTGGACTGGACGAAGCTTGACGACACCGCTGTCGACACCGTCCGCTTGCTGGCCGCGGACGCGGTGGAGAAGGCCGGCAACGGTCACCCCGGCACCGCCATGAGCCTCGCGCCTGCTGCCTACCTGCTGTACCAGCGGGTCATGCGGCACGACCCCGCCGATCCGTCGTGGCCCGGTCGCGACCGCTTCGTCCTGTCGTGCGGGCACTCGAGCCTGACGCAGTACATCCAGCTCTTCCTCGCCGGCTACCCGATGACGCTCGACGACCTCAAGAGTCTGCGCACCTGGGGCAGCCAGACGCCCGGCCACCCCGAGCACCACCACACGCCGGGCGTCGAGGTCACCACCGGGCCGCTCGGTCAGGGCGTCGGCAACGCCGTCGGCATGGCGATGGCGGCTCGACGCGAGCGCGGGCTGCTCGACCCGGACGCCGCACCGGGCGAGAGCGTCTTCGACCACCACGTGTACGTCTTCGCATCTGACGGCGACATGCAGGAGGGCGTGGCGTCCGAGGCGTCGTCGCTCGCCGGCCACCAGCGGCTCGGCAACCTCACGGTGCTCTACGACTCCAACCAGATCTCCATCGAGGACGACACCGACGTCGCGTTCAGCGAGGACGTCGCGCTGCGCTACGAGGCCTACGGCTGGCACGTGCAGACGGTCGACTGGACGAACGGCGGCACCGGCTACGACGAGGACGTCGTCGCCCTCAACGACGCCTACGCCGCGGCCCGTGAGGTCACCGATCGTCCGAGCCTCATCGTGCTGCGCACGATCATCGCCTGGCCCGCCCCCAACGCGCAGAACACCGGCGCCTCACACGGCTCGGCGCTCGGCGCCGACGAGATCGAGGCCACCAAGAAGGAGCTCGGCTTCGACCCCGAGGAGTCGTTCGTCGTCGCCGACGACGTTCTCACCCACACTCGCCAGGCCCGCGAGCGCGGGGGCTCCGCCCACGCGGAGTGGCAGCAGCAGCTCGACGCCTGGGCCTCCGGCAACCCCGAGGGCAAGGCGCTGCTCGACCGAATGACGTCCCGCGCCCTCCCGGACGGCTGGGACAAGGACGTGCCCGACTACCCCGCCAACCAGAAGGGCGTGGCCACCCGCAAGGCGTCCGGCGAGTTTCTGACTGCCGCGTCACCCGCGCTGCCCGAGCTGTGGGGCGGGTCCGCCGACCTCGCCGGCTCGAACAACACCACTCCTGATGGCCAGCCTTCTTTCATCCCGCCGGATCGCTCCACCAAGGAGTTCCAGGGCGACTGGTACGGCCGCGTCATGCACTTCGGCATCCGTGAGCACGCGATGGGCGCCGTCCTCAACGGCATCGCGCTGCACGGACCGACCCGTCCGTACGGCGGCACGTTCCTGGTGTTCAGCGACTACATGCGGCCCTCGGTCCGGCTCGCCGCGCTGCAGGAGCTGCCCGTCGTCTACGTGTGGACGCACGACTCGATCGGGCTCGGCGAGGACGGGCCCACCCACCAGCCCGTCGAGCACCTCGCCGCCCTCCGTGCCATCCCCGGGCTGGATGTCGTCAGGCCGGCCGACGCCAACGAGACGGTGGCTGCCTGGCGCACCCTGCTCGGCATCACCAACCGTCCGGTCGCGCTCGCGCTCAGCCGGCAGAACGTGCCGACCTTCGCACGCGGATCACATGGCTTCGCCGATGCCGAGGGCGTGGCCCGCGGCGCGTACACCCTGCTCGACACAGACGGAGAGCCCGACGTCGTGCTCGTCGCGACCGGGTCGGAGGTCCAGCTGGCCGTCGAGGCCCGTGAGACGTTGGCCGCCGACGGCGTGCAAGCCCGGGTCGTGTCGATGCCGTGCCGCGAGTGGTTCGAGCTGCAGGACGTCGCCTACCGCAACACCGTCATCCCCCCGTCGGTGCGAGCGCGCGTCTCGGTGGAGGCCGGCGTGGCGTTCGGCTGGCGCGACGTCGTCGGCGATGCCGGCCGCACCGTGAGCCTGGAGCACTTCGGCGCCTCGGCCGACTACGCGACGCTGTACGAGAAGTTCGGCATCACCGCGAGTGCCGTGGTCACCGCCGCACACGAGTCGATCGCGTCCGCCTCGTCCGCTGAACCCGTCGGGTTTCACGCGCGTCCGGCCGGGCCCGTCGGCCCGGGCGACAACGAGGACGCACCCCAATGACCACGCACAGCCCGAGCAAGGAGTCACCATGAACGAACGACTGCAAGCCCTCAGCGATGCCGGGGTGTCCATCTGGCTGGACGACCTCTCTCGGGAGCGGATCGTCTCCGGTGACCTCGCCGAGCTCGTCGAGTCCTCCGGCGTGGTCGGTGTCACCACCAACCCCACGATCTTTGCTTCAGCGCTCTCCGATGGTGAGCAGTACGCCGAACAGGTCGCCGAGCTCAAGCAGTCCGGGGCGGACGTCGACAAGGCGGTCTTCGAGATCACCACCACCGACGTCCAGAGCGCGTGCGACGTCCTCCGCGACGTGTACGACGCCACCGACGGTCAGGACGGACGCGTCTCCATCGAGGTCGATCCCGGCGCGGCCCGCGACGCCGACTACACGATCGAGCTGGCCGAGAAGCTGTGGCGCCGGGTCGACCGCCCGAACCTGTTCATCAAGATCCCGGCCACCGAGGAAGGACTGCCGGCGATCACCGCGACCATCGCCAAGGGCATCAGCGTCAACGTCACGCTGATCTTCTCGCTCGACCGCTACCGGGCCGTCATGGACGCCTACCTGGCCGGGCTCGAGCAGGCCGACGAGCACGGGCACGACCTCTCGGACATCCGGTCCGTGGCGTCGTTCTTCGTCAGCCGGGTCGACTCCGAGGTCGACAAGCGCCTCGGTGACGACCACCCGTTGCGCGGCAAGGCCGCCATCGCCAATGCGCGCCTCGCCTTCGAGCAGTACGAGAAGGTGGCCGGCTCGCCGCGATTCCAGGAGCTGGCCGCGAAGGGCGCCAACACCCAGCGTCCGCTCTGGGCATCCACCGGTGTCAAGGACCCCGCCTACCCGGACACCATGTACGTCACCGAGCTGGTGGTCGACAACACCGTCAACACCATGCCCGAGAAGACGATGGACGCCTTCGCCGACCACGGCGAGGTCCGGGGCGACACCGTGCACGGCACGTACGACGACGCCCGCGACGTGATCGCCGCGCTCGAGCGTGACGGTGTCAGCTACGACGACGTCGTCGAGGCCCTCGAGACGGAGGGGGTCGACAAGTTCGACACGTCCTGGGCCGAGCTGCTCGACACCGTCTCGAACGAGCTCGACAAGGCCTGATCCATGGCCTCAACGCCGTTCGAGGTCACCCTCGCCGTTCCCAGTGAGCACGAGTACGAGCAGGCGTTGCACCGCGCCGTCGACGACCAGGTGGCCTCCCGGATCGCCGACCAGGACCCGACGCTGTGGGGTGAGGATGCCGAGTCCGAGGCGAAGAAGCGTCTGGCTTGGACGACGCTGGCCACGACGTCACGATCTCTCGTCGGCGAGATCACCGAGCTCCGCGACGAGCTCGCCGGACGCGGGCTCGACCACGCCGTGCTGTGCGGCATGGGGGGTTCCTCCCTCGCACCCGAGGTCATCTGCGCGGCCGCGAACGTCGAGCTGACCGTCCTCGACTCATCCCAGCCCGACATGGTCCGACGCGCGCTCGCCGATCGGCTGGAGCGCAGCGTCGTCGTGGTGTCCAGCAAGTCCGGCGGCACGGTCGAGACCGACAGCCTGAAGCGCGCCTACGAGCAGGCCTTCACCGACGCCGGCCTCGATCCGGCCGACCACATCGTCGTCGTCACCGATCCGGAGTCACCACTCGACCAGGAATCCACCGCGGCGGGCTACCGGGTCTTCCGCGCCGATCCGAACGTCGGTGGTCGGTACTCGGCGCTCACCGCTTTCGGTCTCGTACCGAGCGGCCTGGCCGGCGCCCCGATCGACGAGCTGCTGGACGATGCCGAGGCCGTGCAGCCTGACGTCGCCGCCGACAGCGGCGACAACCCGGCGCTCCGGCTCGGCGTTGCCCTGGGCATCGCCAACCGGCACGGTGTCGACAAGCTCGTTCTCGCCGACCAGACCCGTCACGGCCTCGGCGACTGGATCGAGCAGCTCGTGGCGGAGTCCACCGGCAAGTTGCACCGCGGCATCCTGCCCGTCGTCGTGCCGTTCGAGAATGCCGTCAACTTCAACCCCAGCACGGCCGACACCATCCTGGTCGCCCTGGGCGGCGAGGACGCGCCCGAGGCTCAGTCCGGCTGGTCCGCCGGCCTCCGCGGCGGACTCGGTGCCCAGATACTCGTCTGGGAGACGGCGGTGGCGGTGGCCGGGCACGTCATCGGCATCAACCCGTTCGACCAGCCCGACGTCGAGAGCGCGAAGCAGGCCGCCCGCGACATGCTCGACCGTGGTATCGACGCCGCGCAGCCCGACATCGAGTCGGACGGGATCGCCGCCTTCGGCACGAACGCCACCGACCTCGGGGCGGCTGTCGACGATCTGCTCGCCGAGCTCGACCTGTACCACGGCTACGTCTCCGTCCAGGCCTATCTCGACCGCATCGGCCTGCCCGACTACGCCGGCCTCCGCGAGCCGCTGGCCAGGCGCACCGGTCGTCCAGTCACGTTTGGGTGGGGCCCGAGGTTCCTGCACTCCACCGGGCAGTACCACAAGGGCGGACCGGGCACCGGCGTCTACCTTCAGCTCACCTCCGACCCGGCCGCCGACCTCCCGGTTCCGGGACGCGAGTTCACGTTCGGGGAGTTCATCGCCTCCCAGGCTGCCGGCGACGCGCAAGTGCTGCGCGAGCACGGCCGTCCGGTGCTGCGACTGCACCTGTCCGACGTCGCGGCGGCACTCCCGACGCTGCGCGAGCTGCTCGGATGACGGCCACCTCGACCAACCCGCTGCGCGACCCCCAGGATCGCCGCCTTCCCCGCATTGCCGGTCCGTGCAGCCTGATTCTGTTCGGCGTCACCGGCGACCTGGCCCGCAAGAAGCTCATCCCGGCCGTCTACGACCTCGCCAACCGCGGTCTGCTGCCGCCCGGCTTCGCGCTCGTGGGGTTCGCCCGGCACGACTTCGGCCACCAGGAGTTCGCCGACATCATCAAGAAGGCGGCCCAGGACGGCGCCCGCACGCCGTGGCGCGACACCGTCTGGAACCAGCTGGCCGCCGGCATCCGGTTCGTGCCGGGCGAGTTCGACGACGACGCCGCCTGGAAGCGGCTGGCCGACACGATGCGCGAGCTCGACGAGAAGCAGGGCACCAACGGCAACCACGCGTTCTACCTCTCCATCCCGCCGGCGTTGTTCCCCGTGGTGGTCTCGCAGCTCAAGGAGCACGGCCTTGCCGACGCCGATGAGGGATGGCGCCGGGTCGTCATCGAAAAGCCGTTCGGCCACGACCTGGCGTCGGCCCGCGAGCTCAACAAGATCGTCGGCGACGTGTTCCCGGCCGAGAACGTGTTCCGCATCGATCACTACCTGGGCAAGGAGACGGTGCAGAACATCCTGGCGTTCCGGTTCGCGAACGGGATGTTCGAGCCCATCTGGAACGGCAACTACGTCGACCACGTGCAGATCACCATGGCCGAGGACATCGGCATCGGCACCCGGGCCGGCTACTACGACGGCATCGGGGCGGCCCGCGACGTCATCCAGAACCACCTGCTGCAGCTGATGGCCCTGATCGCCATGGAAGAGCCGGTCTCGTTCAAGGCGTCGAGCCTGCGCATGGAGAAGCAGAAGATCCTGGCCAACGCCCGGCCGGCGCCACGCCTCGACTTCCACACCGCCCATGCCCAGTACGTCGCCGGCTGGGCCGGGGGCGAGAAGGTCGTCGGCTACCTCGAGGAGCAGGGCATCCCGAAGAGCTCCATCACCGAGACCTACGCCGCCCTCCGCATCGACATCGCCACCCGCCGCTGGGCCGGCGTGCCGTTCTACCTGCGCACGGGCAAGCGGCTCGGCCGCCGCGTCACCGAGGTGGCTGTGGTGTTCAAGCCGGCGCCTCACCAGCCGTTCGCCAAGCACGACGTCGAGGAGCTCGGCAAGAACGCGCTCGTCATGCGCATCCAGCCCGACGAGGGCGTCACGCTGCGGTTCGGTGCCAAGGTGCCCGGCACCACCATGGAGATCCGTGACGTGCTGATGGACTTCGCCTACGGCGGTGCCTTCGTCGAGAGCAGTCCCGAAGCCTACGAACGACTCATCCTCGACGTCCTCCTCGGCGATCCGCCGCTGTTCCCGCAGCACGAGGAGGTCGAGCTCGCCTGGGAGATCCTCGACCCGGTCATCGAGCACTGGTCGCGTCAGACGAGCATCGACACCTACACGTCCGGCACGTGGGGCCCGGAGTCCGCCGACGCGATGATCGCCCGCGACGGACGCGTCTGGAGGCGGCCCTAGTGGAGACCAGGCTGGAACGCACCACGTCGTCCGACATCGCGCGTGCCATGGTCACGGCCAGGATCGCCGCCGGCAGTCCGGCCATGGACATGGTGCTGACGTTGCTCGTGGTCACCGATGACGAGACCGTCGGCGAAGCGCTGCGCACGGCGGCCGTCCTGTCGCGCGAGCACCCGGCCCGCATCATCGGCATCGTGCTCGGTGACGGCCGCGGTTCACCGCGCGTCGACGCACGGATCCGCATCGGCGAGAACTCCGCCGGGGAGTCGCTGCTGCTCCGGCTGTCAGGCCCACTCGTGAAGCACGCCGACTCGGTGGTGCTGCCCCTGTTGCTGTCCGACTCCCCCGTCGTCGCCTGGTGGCCGCGGAATGCGCCGTCGGACCCGTCAGCCGACGCGATCGGGCAGCTGGCGCAGCGACGCCTCACCGACGCGGAGAGCGGCCCGTCGCCGGTCCGCGCCCTCAAGGCGACCGCTCGCCACTACACGCCGGGCGACACCGATCTCTCGTGGACCCGTTGCACCCCGTGGCGGGCCCTGCTGGCGGCGGCGCTCGACCAGTCGACCGGCAAGGTCACCGGCGGCTCGGTGGAGTTCAGCCCCGGCAACCCGGTGGCGACGCTCCTGATCGCCTGGCTGGAGAGCCGCCTCCACGTACCGATCACCAGCCGCCGCGGTGACAAGGACCAGATCTCCGAGGTCGTGCTGCACATGGCCGAGGGCGACGTCAGGATCGAGCGGATCGACCCCACGTCCTGCCACTTCAGTGTTCCGGGCACCGCACCACGGGAGGTGCCGTTGGGCCGCCGCACCCTGGCCGAGCTCCTGGCCGAGGACCTGCGCCGGCTCGACGCCGACAACATCTATGCCGCCACTATCAAGCATCTACTCGCATGAGCATCGAGGTCCTGCCAGACGGGGAGGCTCTGGCCCAGGCGATCGCCGAGCGGCTCACCACGCTCGTGGCCGGCCTGCAGGCCCAAGGGCACACTCCACGCATCGTGCTGACGGGTGGAACGATCGCCGCGGCCGCCTACGAGCGGATCGACGCGGACTCCGCCGACTGGTCGGACGTCGACTTCTGGTTCGGCGACGAGCGCTTCGTGCCCGAGGGACATGCCGACCGCAACGACCAGCAGGCCCGCGACGCCTTCCTCGACCGGGTGGGCGCCACCCGGATCCACAGCGTCGCCGGCAACGACTGCTCCCTGAGCGCCGCTGAGACGGCCGACCGGTACGCCGCGACGCTCCCGGACGAGCCGTTCGACGTGGTGCTGCTCGGCATGGGCCCCGACGGCCACGTCGCCTCGCTGTTCCCCCACCACCCCCAGGTGCACGAGGCCGACCGCGACTGCGTCGAGCTGTTCGACTCCCCCAAGCCGCCGCCGGTGCGCATCTCGATGACGTTCCCCGCCCTCAACCACAGCGAGTCGGTCTGGTTCCTGGTGTCCGGTCAGGAGAAGGCCGACGCCGTCGCCAGGGCGCTCGCGAAGGACGGCTCCGTCGACGAGACACCAGCACGAGGCGCACGTGGCTTGCAACGGACCCTGTGGTTCCTCGACGAGGACGCGGCCAGCACCGTGGTCTGACCCCAAAAGGTGGCTAGGATCCGCCTGTCGGGCGAGCGCCGAGGAGAACACAGTGGAGCGACGACGGTGGGGTCGAGTTCTGGTCATGGTGGCGGCAGCCGGGTTCATGCTCGCGGGATGCAGCGACCCCGAGCCGAAACCGACGATCACCATTCCGGCGGCATCCGACGGAGTCACGTTCGTCGGCCCGGTCGACGCGTCGACTGCCAACATCGGGCTGGTCACGCGGAATGACCGTCTGGCCGGATTCGTCTGCCAGGACGAGACCGCATCGCTCAGATTCGATCCGGTACCGATCGAGAACGGCACCGCCGAGCTGACCCAGGACGGCACGGTCGTCGGCACGGTGAGTGTCGCCGATGACGTCGCAGTCGGGACCGTCGACTTTGGCGGCTCGAAACACAAGTTCGTGACCGCGCCCGCGACCGGGCAGGCGGGCGTGTTCCGCCTGGCCGCCGACAATCCTGACGATGCCTGGGACGGATGGATCGTGCTGAACGACGGCACGTACACCGGGACCAGCAAGAACAAGCCCAGCACCGGCAGGCCGTGGGTCGACCCCGAAGTCGACCCCTGAGCTGAGTCTTCAGCGGGCGGCGGGGTCGTCGGGCCGGGACGCCCTCTAGAAGATGATCTCGCCGGACTTGCGCTTGCTGCGCAGCGTCTCGATGGCCTCGGTGAGGATCTCGGCTGCCTCTTTCTCGCTGCGTCGTTCCTTCACGTAGGCGAGGTGGGTCTTGTACGGCTCGATCTTGGGGGCGGTCGGACGGTCGTCCTCGTCGATGCTCGCCGGCATGCCGCACCGCGGGCAGTCCCAGGCCTCCGGGACCTCGGCCTCGACCGAGAACTGCAGCTCGGTCACGTGATCGTTGACGCAGAAGTACGTCACCTGCTGACGCGGTGCCGCCTCTCCGCGCTCGGCCTCACCCATGGGGCCGGCGCCGATGCGGCTGCCCCGGATCGCACCCGCGGCCATGTCAGTTGCTCACCTTCAGCAGCAGACCGAGCGCGACGATGCTCACGACCCAGACGACGGCGATGCCGACCGTGATTCGGTCGAGGTTGCGCTCGGCCACGGACGAGCCGCCCAGCGAGCTCGAGACGCCGCCGCCGAACATGTCGGACAGCCCGCCGCCGCGGCCCTTGTGCATCAGGATCAGGACGATCATCAGCAGGCTGGCGATCGTGAGGACAATGGAGAAGAGAAGAATCACTTCTCGCCTTTCGTCGTGCTCGTCGGGGTCATGAGCCGAGGTTCGGCATGTCGTAGAACCGGGCGATGGCGGCAAACTCCTCCGCCTGGAGGCTTGCACCGCCGACCAGAGCGCCATCCACGTCGGGCTGCGCCATGATCGCGGCAATGTTCGCCGCCTTGACCGATCCGCCGTAAAGGATACGCAAAGCATCTGCGGTTTCGGGCGAGAAGGTCTCGGATACTCGTGCACGAATTGCCGCGCAGACTTCCTGGGCGTCCTCGGGTGTGGCCACCTCACCGGTGCCGATGGCCCACACCGGCTCGTACGCGACCACGAGCCCGGCGACCTGCTCGGCGCTGAGTCCGGACAGCGAGCCGTCGATCTGGGCGAGGGTGTACGCGACGTGGTCGCCGGCCTGACGGATCTCGAGGCCCTCGCCCACGCACACGATGGGCGTCATGTCCGCGGCCAGCGTGCGGACCGCCTTGGTGTTCACGAGGGCGTCGGTCTCGCCGTGGTACTCGCGCCGTTCGGAGTGCCCGACGACGACGTAGGAACAGCCGAGCTTGGCCAGCATCCCGGCCGAGATCTCGCCGGTGTACGCGCCACCGTCGTGCTCGGAGACGTCCTGCGCGCCGTATCGGATCGTGAGACGGTCGCCGTCGACGAGCGTCTGCACACCCCGGATGTCGGTGTACGGCGGGATGACCGCGACCTCGGCCTTCTCAGGGTCATGCTTCTTGTCCTGCAGCGTCCAGGCCAGCTTCTGCACCAGGACGACAGCCTCCTGGTGGTTGAGGTTGGACTTCCAGTTGCCCGCCATGAGCGGTGTGCGAGTCATGTTTCCTCCAGAATTGCGAGTCCGGGCAGGGTCTTGCCCTCGAGGTACTCGAGGCTGGCGCCACCTCCGGTGGAGATGTGCCCGAACTGGTCGTCGGTGAAGCCGAGCTGGCGCACCGCGGCGGCCGAGTCACCGCCGCCGACGACTGAGAGCCCGTCGATCTCCGTGAGGGCCTGGGCCACAGCCTTGGTTCCGGCCGCGAATGCGTCCATCTCGAAGACGCCCATCGGGCCGTTCCAGAACACGGTGTGCGCGGACCGGATGACGCCGGCGAAGGCCTCGGCGGAGTCGGGACCGATGTCGAGACCCATCTGGTCCGCCGGCATCGCGTCGGCGGCCACGGTGGTGGGAGGCGAATCAGCAGTGTCATCGGATGGGAACTCCGGCGCGACGATGATGTCGGTCGGCAGCACGAGGTCGACGCCCTTCTCGGCGGCCTGCTCGATGTAGCCCCTGACGGCGTCGAGCTGATCGTCCTCGAGCAGCGACGAGCCGACCTCGTGGCCCTGTGCGGCCAGGAACGTGAACACCATGCCGCCACCGATGAGCAGGCTGTCGGCCTTCTCGATGAGGCTGTCGATGACGCCCAGCTTGTCGGAGACCTTCGACCCGCCGAGCACCACGACGTACGGCCGCTCGGGGCTCGAGGTGAGTCGCTCGAGCACGCCGATCTCGGCCTCGACCAGGCCACCCGCGGCAGCAGGGAGCCGTGAGGCGACGTCGTAGACGCTTGCGTGCTTGCGGTGCACCGCACCGAACCCATCGGACACGAAGACGTCGGCGAGGGCGGCCAGCTGGTCGGCGAACGCTCCGCGCTCATCGTCGTCCTTGCTCGTCTCGCCCACGTTGAATCGAACGTTCTCGAGAACGGCCACATCACCGTCACCCAGTGCGGCTGCGATGTGCTGCGCTTCCGCGCCGACGGTGTCGTTGGCGAACAGGACGGGTGACCCGAGCAGCTCCGCGAGCCGTTCCGCGACCGGCTTGAGCGAGAACGCCGGGTCGTGGGTGCCGTCCGGGCGGCCGAGGTGGGCGGTGACGAGAACGCGGGCTCCCGCATCGGCGAGCCGGCGGATGGTCGGGACGCTGGCCCGAACGCGCCCGTCGTCGGTGATGCCAATATTCGGTGCAGTGCCCTCGAGCGGCACGTTCAGGTCGCTCCGGACCAGGACGCGGCGTCCGCGCAGCTCACCCAGGTCGTCGATGGTCTTCACGGGCAGTGTCAGTCCGTCGAAGTCAGAGCGAGGCGCCGACGTGGTTGACGAGGTCGACCAGCCGGTTGGAGTAGCCCCACTCGTTGTCGTACCAGCCGACCACCTTCACCTGGTCGCCGATGACCTTCGTGAGCGGTGAGTCGTAGATGCACGAGGCCGGGTCGGTGACGATGTCGGAGGAGACGATGGGAGCGACGGAGTAGCTGAGGTACCGGCCCAGCGGTCCGTCAGCGGCCGCCTTGAAGAGGTCGTTGACCTCGTCGACGCTCGTCTCGCGCGAGACGTTCACCGTGAGATCGGTGGCGGACCCGGTCGGCACGGGCACACGGATCGCATAGCCGTCGAGCTTGCCCTTCAGCTCCGGCAGCACGATGCCGATGGCCTTGGCGGCTCCGGTGGACGTCGGCACCAGGTTGATCGCTGCCGCGCGGGCGCGACGCAGGTCCGAGTGCGGGGCGTCCTGCAGGTTCTGGTCCTGCGTGTAGGCGTGGATGGTCGTCATCAGGCCCTTCTCGATGCCGAGGCCGTCGTTCAGGACCTTGGCCAACGGGGCCAGGCAGTTGGTGGTGCAGGACGCGTTGGAGATGACCGTGTGCGCCGCGGGGTCGTACTGGTCGTGGTTGACGCCCATCACGACGGTGACGTCCTCGTTCTTCGCGGGGGCGGAGATGATGACCTTCTTGGCGCCGCCGTCGACGTGTGCCTTCGCCTTCGTGGCATCGGTGAAGAAGCCGGTCGACTCGATGACCACGTCGGCGCCCACGGACGCCCAGTCGAGCTTGGCCGGGTCGCGCTCCTCGAAGGCCGTGATCTTGTCGTCGCCGACCGTGATCGAGTCGCCGGTGTGGCTGACGTCGCCGTCGAGCCGGCCCAGGATCGAGTCGTACTTGAGCAGGTGCGCGAGCGTCTCGTTGTCGGTGAGGTCGTTGACGGCAACGACCTCGATGTCGGCGCCGGCGACCCGGGCCGCGCGGTAGAAGTTGCGGCCGATGCGGCCAAAGCCATTGATGCCTACGCGAACGGTCACGGCGGGGATGCTCCTGCAGTCGAGGGTCTTTGGGTCCAGCCTAACGACTGTGCCGCTCCAGGCAGGGGTCAGGCCTCGGGCAGCGCTGCCTCGCCGAGGCCGGCCTCGGTGTCGGGGACGCCGAGCTCCTCGGCGTGCTTGTCGGCCATGGCGAGCAGGCGACGGATGCGGCCGGCGATGGCGTCCTTGGTGAGTGGCGGGTCGTGCAGCTGACCGAGCTCTTCGAGGCTGGCCTGCCGGTGCTCGACCCGGAGCGTGCCGGCCATCTTGAGGTGGTCGGGCACGTCGTCGCCGAGGATCTCGAGGGCCCGCTGGGCTCGCGCTCCGGCGGCCACCGCGGCACGCGCGGAGCGGCGCATATTGGCGTCGTCGAAGTTCGCCAGCCGGTTGGCCGTGGCGCGCACCTCGCGACGCATGCGGCGCTCTTCCCACGCCAGCAGCGACTCGTGTGCGCCGAGCCGGGTGAGGAGTGCGCCGATGGCCTCGCCGTCACGGATGACGACTCGGTCGACGCCACGCACCTCGCGGGCCTTGGCGCTGATGCCGAGTCGGCGGGCGGCGCCGACCAGAGCGAGTGCGGCCTCCGGACCAGGGCAACTGACCTCGAGCGACGACGACCGTCCGGGCTCGGTGAGCGAGCCGTGGGCGAGGAACGTGCCGCGCCACGCGGCCACGGCGTCGCAGGACGCACCGGAGACGACCTGGGGAGGCAGACCGCGCACGGGGCGTCCGCCGGAGTCGACGAGGCCCGTCTGGCGGGCCAGTGCCTCACCGTCGCGAGCCACCCGGACGATGTAGTGGGTGCCCTTGCGCAGGCCGCTGCCCTGCATGACGACGACCTCGCTGTCGTGTCCGTAGACCTCGGAGATGTCGGTGCGCAGGCGGCGAGCCGCGGCGCCGGTGTCGAGCTCGGCCTCGATGACGAGGCGGCCGGCGACGATGTGGAGTCCGCCGGCGAATCGGAGGATCGAGGACACCTCGGCCTTGCGGCAGCAGGACTTGGTGATGGCCGTGCTGGAGAGCTCGGACTTGACCTGGGCCGTCATGGCCATGTGGTGAACTCCTCGACGGTCGTGGTGAACACTGTCACTCTATTCCGCGTTCCAAGACCGCGTGGAAAGCCTCGGCAAGTCGGTGCGGATCGTGCTGGTCCGAGCCCGGGCCGCTGGCGACGTCGGCCGTGACGAGCCGTGCTCCGAGCTCGCGGGCAACGGTGGCCAGGCTGCCCCGATCATCGGACAGCGAGGTGTCCGCGACGACCACGTCGACACCGAGGTCGGGCGCGTGGGCCGACAGCACCTCGAGATGGTCGGTGGGCGACAGGCCTTCGGTCTCACCCTCTTGCGCCGTGAGGTTCAGCACCAGGATGCGACGGGCGCTGGTGCTGACGAGGGCGTCGCGCAGCCCGGGGACGAGCAGGGTGGGCATGACGCTGGTGAACCAGGATCCCGGGCCGATGACGACCCAGTCGGCGTCCTGCACGGCCTGGACCGCTTCGGGGCAGGCCGGCGGGTCGGTGGGGTCGAGCCGGACGCTGACGACCTGGCCGTCGACGCTCGCGACCTGCACCTGGCCGCGCACCAGGGACAGCCGGTCGGGTGCTGACCGCAGGTGGACGTCGGCCTCGATGTCGAGCGGGACCGCCGCCATCGGCAGCACCCGGCCGCGGGCGCCGAGCAGTGCGCCGACGAGGTCGAGGCCGTCCACGTGGTCGCCGAGGATGTCCCAGATGGCAGCGATCAGCAGGTTGCCGACCGCGTGGTCGCGCAGCGGACCGTCGCCGTCGAACCGGTGCTGCAGGATGCCGGCCCACTGCCGGCCCCACTCGTCGTCGGCGCAGAGTGCGGCGAGGGCCATACGGAGGTCGCCGGGCGGCAGCACGCCGAGCTCGTCGCGCAGGCGTCCGGACGAGCCGCCGTTGTCGGCCACCGTGACGACGCCGGTGAGATCCGTCTCGAGCAACCGCAGGGCCGACAGGCTTGCCGCCAGTCCGTGTCCGCCGCCGAGCGCGACGACTCTCATTCGCGTCCGAGGTCTCTGTGGACGACGAGGGTGCGGACGTCGTGGGCCCGCAGCCGATCGGCGAACGCCTCGGCCATCGCGACACTGCGGTGGCGGCCGCCGGTGCAGCCGATGGCGATGGTGAGGAAGTGCTTGTCCTCGTGCAGGAAGCCGTCGGTGAGCAGAGCGACCAGGCCCTCATAGCGATCGAGGAACTCCTCGGACCGCGGCTGCTTGCGCACGTAGTCGCGCACCGCCTCGTCGAGACCCGTGAGCGGACGCAGCTCGTCGATCCAGAACGGGTTGGGAAGGAACCGCATGTCGGCCACCATGTCGGCGTCGATGGGGATGCCGTACTTGAACCCGAACGACACGACGGATGCCCGCAGACCCTTGCTGTCGGCGTCCTCGAAGGCGGCCTGGATGCGCTGGCCGAGCTGGTGCACGTTGAGGTTGGTGGTGTCGACGACGATGTCGGCCCGGCCGCGGAGCCGGGTGAGCAGCTCGCGCTCGCGGTGGAAGCCGTCCATGAGCCGGCCCTCGCGGCTGAGCGGGTGCGGACGCCGGGCCGCCTCTTGACGGCGGACCAGGACCTCGTCGGCCGCCTCGAGGAACAGGATCTGGGTCGCCGTGCCGCGATCGCGCAGCTCCTCGAGCACGTCGACGAGACGGTCGAAGAAGGGGCCGGACCGTGCATCGACGACGACCGCCATCTGCTCGGTGACGCCGGAACGCTCGACGGTCTCGACCGTCTCGACCAGGACGTCGGCCGGGAGGTTGTCGATGACGTAGTAGCCGAGCTTCTCCAGGCCCTTGGCCGCGCTGCCCTTGCCGGCCCCGGTCATGCCGGTGACCAGCACGAGCTTGGAGAGCTGGGTGGTCATCGGTCCTCCAGGATCTCGCCGGTCGCCATGTCGACGGCTGGCGCCGGTGTGTCGCTCGACAGTGCCGCCACGATGGATTCTGCCGTAGCCGGGCCGATGCCGGGCACGTTCGCGATCTCCTCCGCGCTCGCGGCACGAAGCTTCTTGACCGAGCCGAACTTCTTGAGCAGGGCCCGGCGGCGGGTGGGGCCGAGCCCGGGCACGTCGTCGAGGGCGCTGCCGGTCATCGCCTTGGCGCGACGCTGCCGGTGGTGAGCGATCGCGAACCGGTGGGCCTCGTCGCGCACCCGCTGGAGCAGGTACAGCCCCTCGCTCGTCCTCGGCATGATGACCGGGTCGTCGTCATCGGGCACCCACACCTCTTCGAGCCGCTTGGCCAACCCGCACAAGGCGATGTCGGTGATGCCGAGCTGCTGCATCGCGGCTTGGGCGGCCGCGACCTGCGGTGGGCCGCCGTCGACGACGATCAGCGACGGCGCGTAAGCGAACTTCTTGGGCTTGCCCGTCTCGGGGTCGATGCCCTGTTCGTCCGCACCCTCGGCGCGAGCCTTGAGCAGTCGTTCGAGCCTGCGGGTGATGACCTCGTGCATGGCGGCGACGTCGCTCTGACCCTCGTGCCGGATCGTGAAGCGCCGGTACTCGGACTTGCGCGGCAGGCCGTCCTCGAACACGACCATCGACGCGACGATCTCGGTGCCCTGGAGGTTGGAGACGTCGTAGCACTCGATCCGCAACGGGGCGGTCGGCAGGCTCAGGACATCCTGGATCTCCTCCAGCGCCTGGCTGCGTGCGGTGAGGTCGCCGGCGCGTTTCAGCTTGTGCCGGGCCATCGACTGGTGGGCGTTCTGCTCCACCGTCTCGATGAGGCGCTTCTTGTCGCCGCGGCGCGGGACCCGGATGGTGACCGGGCCGTCGCGCAGCTCGGAGAGCAGCTCGGTGACGACGTCGGCGTCAGCAGGGAGCTCGGGCACGAGCACCTGGCGCGGGACGGCTTCGGACGCCGACTCGCCGTAGAGCGTGACCAGCGCGCGCTGCACCAGCTCGGGCACGTCGGTGTCGTCGGCACGGTCGGCCACCCATCCCCGCTGGCCTCGGATGCGCCCGCCTCGCACGGTAAAGATCTGCACAGCGACCTCGAGTGGGTCGATCTCGAACCCGAACACATCGGCGTCGGTGCCGTCGCCGAGCACCACCGTCTGCTTCTCGAGCACCCGGTTGAGTGCCGCGAGGTCGTCGCGAAGCCGGGCGGCGAGCTCGTACTCCTGCGCCTCGGACGCCTCGCGCATGCGCTTCTGGATGCGGCGGGTGAAGGCGGTGGTCTGCCCGCCCATGAACGACATGAAGTCGTTGACGATCGCACGATGCTCTTCCGCGCTCACCCGGCCGACGCACGGCGCGGCGCACTTGCCGATGTCACCGAGCAGGCAGGGCCGGCCGACGGCCTTGGCCCGCCGGAAGACGCCGGCACTGCACGACCGCATCGGGAACACGCGGAGCAAGGTGTCGACGGTGTCGCGGATCGCCCAGGCGTGCCCGTATGGGCCGAAGTAGCGCACGCCCTTGCGCTGGGCGCCACGCATGACCATGACGCGCGGGAACTCCTCGGACACCGTGACGGCGAGCCAGGGATACGACTTGTCGTCGCGGTACTTGATGTTGAAGCGCGGGTCGAACTCCTTGATCCAGGTGTACTCGAGCTGGAGAGCCTCGACCTCGGTGTCGACGACCGTCCAGTCGACCCCCGACGCCGTGAGGACCATCTGCTGGGTGCGGGCGTGCAGGCCCGCGATGTCCTGGAAGTACGAGTTCAGGCGCGCGCGCAAGGACTTCGCCTTGCCCACGTAGATGACGCGACCGGCGTCATCGCGGAACCGGTAGACCCCGGGCCCGGCCGGGATCTCCCCCGGAGCCGGCCGGTAGGTCGCGGGATCTGCCACCCCACCAGCCTACGTGCGCCGTCGGACGTGGTTTCGATACGCGCCTCGTTCCTCGGCGCTACTCAACCACCGGTGGTCGAGTGCCCCGCGAGCGCCAGCGAGCGGGGTGCATCGAGACCACGTCAGGAGACGATGAGCTGGTCGCCCTCGACGGTGACCTTCTTGGCGGCAAGAGCCTTCGCGGCCGGACCCTTCTTCACCGAGCCATCCTCGGCGGAGTACTGGCTGCCGTGACAGTTGCACTGGATGGTGTCGCCCTTGACCGAGCCGACCGTGCAGCCCTGATGCGTGCAGACCGCCGTGAACGCCTTGAAGTCGCCCTCCGTGGGCTGGGTGACGACGACCTTCTCCTTCTGGAAGACCGTGCCGCCGCCGACCGGGACGTCTGCGGTGGTGCCGATCCCGCCGCCGGCAGGTGCGTCGCTGCCCCCACTGTCGCCGCCAGAGCTGGTGTCACCTCCGCCACCTGAGTCCGCGGGCTCGTCGCTCCCGCAGGCTGCGAGGACTGCCCCGGCGCCGACGGCCGCGACACCTCCCAGAACGGCGCGTCGTGTGGTCTGGTCGGTCAACTCGGTCATGACGGCTCCTTCGTCAGATCAGCTCGGTACCCGTTCAACGACTCCGAACAGCATCGGGTTCCTTCAGTATGGGGGCGAGGAAGGTCCCCGTGTAGCTCTCGGCGTTCTGTGCGACGTCCTCGGGCGTGCCCTCGGCGATGACGAGTCCGCCGCCGCTGCCACCCTCAGGGCCAAGGTCGATGACCCAGTCGGCCGTCTTGATGACGTCGAGGTTGTGCTCGATGACGATGACCGTGTTGCCGGCGTCGACGAGCCGGCCGAGCACGCCGAGCAGCTTGCGGATGTCCTCGAAGTGCAGGCCCGTGGTGGGCTCGTCGAGCACATAGACGGTGCGGCCGGTGGAGCGCTTCTGCAGCTCGGAGGACAGCTTGACGCGCTGCGCCTCGCCGCCGGACAACGTGGGAGCCGGCTGGCCCAGCCGCACGTAGCCGAGGCCGACGTCGACGAGCGTGTTCATGTGCCGGGAGATCGCCGGGATGGCCTCGAAGAACCCGACGGCCTCCTCGATCGACATGTCGAGGACGTCGGCGACCGTCTTGCCCTTGTAGTGCACCTCGAGTGTCTCGCGGTTGTACCGCGCCCCGTGGCAGACCTCGCACGGCACGTAGACGTCGGGCAGGAAGTTCATCTCGATCTTGATCGTGCCGTCGCCGGCGCACGCCTCGCAGCGTCCGCCCTTGACGTTGAACGAGAAGCGTCCTTGCTGGTACCCGCGCATCTTGGCCTCTGGCGTCTGCGCGAACAGCTTGCGGACGTGGTCCCAGACGCCGGTGTAGGTGGCCGGGTTGGAGCGAGGCGTGCGACCGATCGGGGACTGGTCGACATGGATGACCTTGTCGACCTCGTCGGCGCCGCTGATGCTGCGGTGCCGGCCCGGGATGGCGCGGGCGCCGTAGATCTGGCGGGCCAGCGACATGTAGAGGATGTCGTTCACCAGGGTCGACTTGCCCGAGCCGGACACACCCGTGATGGCGATGAACTGTCCCAGCGGGAACGTGACGTCGATGTCTTGCAGGTTGTGCTCGCGCGCGCCGTGGACGGTGACCTCGCGGCCCTTGGTGCGCGGGCGCCGGATCTCCGGCACCGGGATGGACTCGCGTCCGGACAGGTACTGACCGGTGAGCGAGTCCTTGCTCTTCAACAGGTCGTCGACCGTTCCGGACACGATGACCTGACCGCCGTGCTCGCCCGCACCCGGGCCGATGTCGACGACCCAGTCGCTGGTGCGGATGGTGTCCTCGTCGTGCTCGACGACGATCAGGGTGTTGCCGAGGTCGCGCAGACGTACGAGCGTCTCGATGAGCCGGTGGTTGTCGCGCTGGTGCAGGCCGATGGACGGCTCGTCGAGCACGTAGAGCACGCCGACCAGGCCGGCGCCGATCTGGGTGGCGAGCCGGATGCGCTGCGCCTCGCCGCCGGAGAGTGACCCGGCGGCGCGGTCGAGGCTGAGGTAGTCGAGCCCGACGTCGAGCAGGAAGCGGAGCCGCTCATGGATCTCCTTGAGCACCCGCTCGCCGATCTGGCGCTCGCGGTCGGTCATCTCCAGCGACGACAGGTACTCGGCGGCCTCCCGGATCGACAGCGCCGAGACCTCGGCGATGTTCTTGGGCCCGTGCTCGGCACTGTTGACGAGCACCGCCCGGATGACCGGCTTGAGGCGGGTGCCGTCGCAGACCGGGCAGGGGACCTCGCGCATGTAGCCCTCGAGCCGCTCGCGGCTGGTGTCGGACTCCGTCTCGGCGTGACGCCGCTCGAGGTAGGAGATCGCGCCCTCGAACATCGTGTAGTACGAGCGTTCGCGGCCGTAGCGGTTCTTGTAGCGCACGTGCACCTTGGTGGGGTGGCCGCGCATCAGCGTCTCGCGCACTTCCTCCGGCAGCGATCCGTATGGTGCATCGGTGCTGAAGCCGAGCTCCTCGCCGAGCGCGCCGATGAGCCGCGAGAAGTACTCCGAGACATGGGCCGACGACCATGGATTGATGGCGCCCTCGTTGATCGACTTCGAGTCGTCCGGAACGACCAGCTCGGGGTCGACCTCCATGCGGGTGCCGATGCCATGGCACTCGGGGCAGGCGCCGAACGGTGCATTGAACGAGAACGAGCGCGGCTCGAGCTCGTCGACGGCGAGCGGGTGGTCGTTGGGGCAGGCGAGCTTCTCGGAGAACCGCCGCGTGCGCTGGACGTCGTCGTCGGGAAGGTCGACGAAGTCCGCGATGACCAGGCCGTCGGCCAGGTTGAGCGCCGTCTCGACCGACTCGGTGAGGCGCTGCTTCATCGATGCCTTGACCTGAAGGCGGTCGACGACGACGTCGATGGTGTGCTTCTTCTGCTTGGCCAGCTTGGGAGGCTCGTCGGCGAGGTTGTGCTGCTTGCCGTCGACCAGGGCACGGCTGAACCCCTGGGACTGCAGCTGGCGGAACAGCTCGCCGTACTCGCCCTTGCGGCCGCGGATGACCGGTGCCAGCACCTGGAACCGGGAGTCGGGCTCCAGCGCGAGGATGCGGTCGACGATCTGCTGCGGCGTCTGCTTGGCGATCGGCTCACCGCACTCGGGGCAGTGCGGCCGGCCCGCACGGGCGTAGAGCAGGCGCAGGTAGTCGTAGACCTCGGTGATGGTGCCGACGGTCGACCGCGGGTTGCGCGACGTGGACTTCTGGTCGATCGAGACGGCCGGCGACAGGCCCTCGATGAAGTCGACGTCGGGCTTGTCCATCTGGCCGAGGAACTGGCGCGCGTACGCCGACAACGACTCGACGTACCTCCGCTGCCCCTCGGCGAAGATCGTGTCGAACGCGAGCGAGGACTTGCCCGAGCCGGAGAGGCCGGTGAAAACGATCAGTGAGTCGCGCGGAAGGTCGATCGAGACGTCCTTGAGATTGTGCTCGCGGGCGCCGCGAATCACGAGACGGTCTGTCACGCTCCCATCGTATCGACGCATACCGACAGAATCTTTCCGGCGGCTCTCATGCGGCCGTCCTATGCTCGCGGCCATGAGCTACACCGGAGAAGTCACCGTCGGCGGCACCGCCGACACCCGCGAGGCCGGCGACCTCGTCATCACCAAGGTCGCGGTCGGCCCGATGTCGAACAACGCCTACCTCCTGCGCTGCGCGCTCACCGGCGAGCAGGCGCTGATCGACGCCGCCGACGAGCCGGACACCCTGCTCCCGATCGTCGGTGACGCCGGTCTGGCGCGGGTCGTCACCACCCACCGGCATCCCGACCACTGGCAGGCCCTGTCCGCGGTCGTCGACGCCACCGGTGCCGAGACCGTCGCGAGCGAGATCGACGCCGAGGAGATTCCCGTTCCCACCACGAACCCGGTCGCTGACGGCGCCCGTGTGCGCGTCGGCTCGTGCGAGCTCGAGGTCATCGGCCTCGTCGGCCACACCCCCGGCTCGATCGCCCTCGCCTACGACGACCCCGACGGCGTCGTCCACCTGTTCACGGGTGACTCCCTGTTCCCCGGCGGTCCCGGGCGGACCGACAACCCGGAGGACTTCACGAGTCTGATGAGCGATCTGCAGACCAAGCTCTTCGACCGGTTCCCGGACGACACCTGGTTCTACCCGGGCCACGGCAACGACTCGACCCTCGGTGCTGAACGGGACTCGATCCCCGAATGGCTCGCTCGCGGCTGGTAGGCGCCGACCAGCACGTCACTCGCGCAACGTAGTGTCCTGACCTCGCAAACGGCGGGCTCGAAACTGGTAGTTTCACTGGGCGTTGTCCACGTCGACAACGCTCAAGGTGTCGCAGTTCGTGTTCGTCGACTCAAAGAGAAAGCAGCGTGATGAACGACTTCTGGTACGGCAAGCGCGTGTTGATCACGGGTGGAGACGGCTTCGCCGCTTCCAACCTCGCGTCCGCGCTGATGGAGCGCGGTGCCGTGGTCGTGGTGACCGTCCGGCATCAACGGCCCCTGCCGACGGCCGAGCTCTTGCCCGGCGAGCTGCGCCCTGACATCGAAGTCTCCGACATGACGGACTTCCTGCAGGTGCAGAGGATCTGCAACCGCCATCAGATCGACACGATCTTCCACCTGGCCGCGTCGGCGATCGTCAGTGACGCCGCCAACGCGCCGATGAGCACGTTCCAGAACAACATCGCCCCGACCCTGAACCTGCTCGAAGCGGCCCGGGTCAACAACATCCCGCGCGTGCTCATCGCCTCGACCGACAAGTCCTACGGCGACCACGCCGATGAGGACGATCCGGAACCGCTGCCCTACCGCGAGGGTTACGCCTTGCGCGGCATGGACGTCTACAGCGCCTCGAAGGCCTGCGCCGACCTGATGACCCAGACGTACGGATTCCAGTACAAGCTGCCGGTCATCGTCGTGCGCAGCTGCAACATCTACGGCCCGGGCGACCTGAACTTCACCCGCCTCATCCCCCGCACCGCCTTGAGGATGCTCCGCGGCGAAGCACCGGTGATCAACCTCGGCAACGCCGACGTGCTGCGCGAGTACGTCTACGTCGACGATCTCGTGGGCGCCTACATGTTCCTCGCCGAGAACCTCGACAAGCACTACGTCGACCCGATGCCCCCACGCGGGCGGGTGACGTACGGCTACAGCGCTTACAACGTGGGTTCCCACACCCCGGGCGAGGAAATCGAGGAGAACGGGAACATCAGAAGTGTGGTCCAGGTGATCGAGGAGATCCGCTCGATCGTGGGATCGGACGCCGTCTCCCAGACGATTCCGAAGGCCGACAACTTCATCGAGATCCCCGATCAGTTCCTCGACTCCACGAAGCTGTTCGAGCTCGGGTTCCGGCCTCAGATCGACTTCACCGAAGGCGTGCGCCGGACCGTCGACTGGTACCGGGACCACCAGGAGCTGCTCACCAAGATGGGCGCGAACCACATCCTCCTGCGCTGACGCTCAGAAGCGGACGGGCAGCTCGTCGACGCCGTAGACGATGCTCAGCCGGCGGAAGTTCAGCTCTTCCTCGGGCTTGGCGAGGGCAAGATCCGGGAAGCGGCGGAGCAGGCGTGGCAGCGCGATGCGCAGCTCGATCTTGGCCAGCTCGGCACCGATGCAGCGATGGATGCCGTGCCCGAACGCGAGGTGAGCGTTTGAGGGGACGCGGAACGGATCGAATCCCTCCGGATCCGCGCCGGCGGCCGCGGCGTCGCGGTTGGCGCCGGACAGCGAGGCGAGCAGCACGTCGCCCTTCCGGATGCGCTGGCCGAAGAGCTCCATGTCCTCCTTGGCGAACCGCGGGAACGCCAGCTGCACGACCGAGAGATAGCGCAGCAGCTCGTCGACGACGACACTGACCTGCTCCGGCGACCCGTCACGCACCAGCGCCGCATGCTCCGGGTCACGCAGCAGGACGATCGTGCCGAGTGCGATCATCCCGGCGGTTGTCTCGTACCCGCCGGTGAAGATGCCGTCGGCCAGGCCGGCGAGATCGAAGTCCGAGATCGTGTCGCCCTGCTCGCGGATGATCTGGCCGAGCAGTCCGGGGCCGGGTGCGAGGCGCTGACGGGCCACCGCGTCGAACAGGAACTCCCGCTGTTCCGACACCGCGCCGAAAGCCGCTGCACCACCGAGGGCGGCGTCGAACCGGGCGCTGCCGAGCTTCGCGAAGGCATCGCGATCCTCGTAGTCGAGTCCGAGCAACGCGCAGATCGTCTGGAACGGCACCGGGAACGCGACCTGCTTGGCGAGGTCGGCCGGTGAGCCCATGACCTCCATCTCGTCGAGCTGGATGTCGACGATGTCCTCGATGATCGGCACCAGACGGGCGAGCCGGCGCATCGTGAACTCCGGCGTGACGATCTTGCGCAGCTGCGTGTGTTGCGGCGGATCAGTGAAGCCGAGTCCGCCGATGTCGTCTGACGTGGCAGGGCCGTCGCCGGTGAAGAGATGGCGGATGTCGTTGCTGTAGCTGTCGCGGTCGGTGAGCACGGTGCGCGACTCGTCGTACCCGGTGAGGAGCCAGACCCGGAAGTCGACGAACGGCACCGGCAGGCGGTACAGCGGTCCGCTGCTCCGCAGCTCGGCGATGCGGGGTATCGGATCGGTGCCGATCCGGAGCAGCGGCACCTTGGTGGGCTCGGGGATGAACGCGACGCGGGAGAGGTCGATGCCCTTCCGGCGGATCCGGCGGACGGCGACACGGCCGATCCACCCACCCACGAGTCCTCGCACGTCCACCGTCACGCCTTGAAAATACACGGGCTCTTGCGGCCGGACGCCTCTCACTGCAAGGTGAGTCCTGCGCCGTGTCACCCTGCCACGGGCATCGAGGGGGCGACATGAGCACCGAAACCGCCGACAGCGGTCAGTCCACCGAGCTCCGGCGGGTCATGGGGCCGAAGCTCCTCCTGCTGTTCATCGTCGGCGACATCCTCGGCACCGGCGTCTACGCCCTCACCGGGCAGGTGGCTGCCGAGGTCGGTGGCGCCGCCTGGCTGCCGTTCCTCGTCGCGTTCTTCGTGGCACTGCTGACGGCGTTCTCCTACCTCGAGCTCGTGACGAAGTACCCGCAGGCCGCCGGCGCGGCGCTGTACGTCCACAAGGCGTTCGCAGTGCACTTCTTCACGTTCATCGTCGCGTTCGCGGTGATGTGCTCAGGCATCACGTCGGCGTCGACGGCGTCCCGTGCCTTCGCGTCCAACCTGGCGCTGGGGCTCGGCTGGGAGGTCTCGAACACCGGGATCATGCTGATCGCGATCGGCTTCATGGCGCTGGTGATGGCGATCAACCTGCGCGGCGTCGGCGAGAGCGTCAAGGCGAACGTGGTGCTCACGCTCATCGAGCTCACCGGCCTGCTGCTCGTGATCGTGGTCGGCTTCGTGGTGATCGCCGGCGGAGACGCCGACTTCTCCCGCGTCGTCGCCTTCGACACCCCGGACGACAAGAACGTGTTCCTCGCGGTCACCACGGCGACGTCACTGGCGTTCTTCGCGATGGTCGGGTTCGAGGACTCGGTCAACATGGCCGAGGAGTGCACCGATCCCCCGGGCATCTTCCCAAAGATGATGCTCACCGGCCTCGGCGTCACCGGCTTGATCTACGTGCTCGTCTCGATCTGCGCCGTCGCCCTGGTGCCGGTCGGCGAGCTGGCCGCGAGCGACACGCCACTCACGCTGGTGGTCGAACGCGGCGCGCCGGACATCCCGATCAAGGACATCTTCCCGTTCATCTCCATGGTCGCCGTGGCCAACTCCGCGCTGATCAACATGATGATGGCGAGCCGGCTGCTCTACGGCATGGGCAAGCAGGGTGTCATCCCGCGCTCGCTCTCCAAGGTGCACCCGACGACCAGGACGCCCTGGGTGTCGATCTTGTTCACGACGGTGCTGTCCTTCGGCCTCATCGCCTACGTGTCGAACGCCAGCGAGGACGCGGTCGCGGTGCTCGGTGGCACGACGGCACTCCTGCTGCTCGGCGTGTTCGCGGTCGTCAACGTCGCCGTGCTGGTCCTGCGCAACGATCCCGTCGACCACGACCACTTCCGCACCAACACCGTGGTCGCCGTGCTCGGCGCGGTCGCGTGTCTCTACCTCGTGACGCCGCTCTCCGGACGCGCCGGTGAGCAGTACCAGGTGGCCGGGCTGCTGCTGTTGGTCGGGCTCATCCTCGCGGTGCCGGTCTACCTGTACCGGCGCGCCCAGGGCGAGGACGTCAAGATCGACAACGCCGACGACATCGTCTAGGAGGACGCGCCCTGGTCGTCGGGCTTGACGTTTCTCGTCGTGTAGAGACTTGCCACGGCCGTGATCGCCAGAGTCACGATGATGACTCCGAGGCTGAGCAAGGTGGGGATCTCCGGCACGTTCACGTGCTCGCCGCCGTTGATGAACGGCACCTCGTTCTCGTGCAGCGCGTGCAGCACGAGCTTGACGCCGATGAAGAACAAGATGAAGGCGAGTCCCTGCGACAGGAAGACGAGTCGCTTCATCAGGTCGCCGAGGAGGAAGTACAGCTGCCGCAGACCCATGAGGGCGAACACGTTCGCGGTGAACACCAGATACGGCTCTTGGGTGAGCCCGTAGATCGCCGGGATCGAGTCGAGCGCGAAGATCAGGTCAGTGGTGCCGAGCGCCAGGATGACGAGGAACATCGGCGTCATCAGCCGCTTCGCGTCCTTCTTGATGTAGAGCTTCAGCCCGCGCCACTGGTCGGTCGTGTTCAGGTAGGTCTGCGCGAAGCGCACGACGACGTTCTCGGCGTCGTCGTCGTGCTCGGTGTCCTTGGCGAGCGTCCAGGCCGTATAGACGAGGAACGCTCCGAACACGTAGAAGACCCACGAGAACTGGTTGATGGCCACCGCGCCCAGCGCGATGAAGATGCCGCGGAAGATCAGCGCCAGCACGATGCCGACCATCAACGCTTCCTGCTGGTACTTCCTGGGCACGTTGAAGCTGGCCATGATGATGATGAAGATGAACAGGTTGTCGACCGAGAGGCTGTACTCGGTGAGCCAGCCGGCAAAGAACTGCAGTCCGTAGTCGCCGTTGTCCGCGCTCGGATCGTTGTGGTACAGCGTGACCCAGATGCCGAAGGCGATGGCCAGCCCGACGTAGACGGACAGGTAGGCCAAGCACTCCTTCGCGGATGGCTCGTGGGGATTCCTCGCAACGATGGCGACGTCGAACAGTAGGACCGCAATCGTGACCCCGACGGTGATGAGCCATTCGGTCTGTGAAACGTCCATGCGGGAATCCTCCGGTCGTCGACAACGCCGGAGGTCTCTTCCGCCGCTCCGCGATTCAGCACGAGTGGCCCGCAGCACCGGTCGTCCGATGATGGTCGACGTGATGACGACACCGCGGCGAAGGAATACTCCCCTCCACGATCCATCCTGTCAGGTCCACGACGAGCAGCACGCCGCGGGTGCCGGCCACGACCGGCCGGGAGTCGGTCGCTCAGGCGTCGAACGAGCGCGCGATGGCGTCGAGCCGGGCTCGGTAGACGGTCCAGTCGAAGCCGTCGGGGAGGTTGCTGTTGTCGGCCCGCAAGCCGGCGGCGTCGTCGATCGACTCCCGCACGATGTCGGCGTGGCCGGCGTGGCGGTGCGTCTCGGCGATGACGTGGACGGCGATGCGGTGCAGCGTGACCACGCGCTTCTCCGGGCGCCACCACGGCACCTCTCCCTCGGTGTCGAGCGGCAGCTCCGTGAGCGTGGTGTCGCTGTGAGCCCAGACGCGGCGGTAGAAGCCCACGATGTCGTCGGTGGACTCCTCCGCCGTGGCGAACATGTCGGCGTTCGGCTCTGCACCCTCCTCGATCCACGGCGTCGGCTCGGGGAACGGCCGGCCGAAGGTGGCGCCCAGGTAGCCGGACTCGACCGTGGCGGTGTGCTTGACGAGGCCGAGGAGGTTCGTGCCGGTGGGGGTCATCGGGCGGCGGACCTCGCTCTCACCGAGCCCGTCGAGCTTCCAGACGAGCGCCTCGCGTGCTTCCTGCAGGTAGTGCTGCAGGGCGGTGGCGGGGGTCACCTCAGACACCCGCCTCCAACATGCCGCGCAGCTCCTTCTTGAGGTCGCGGATCTCGTCGCGCAGTCGCGCTGCGACTTCGAACTGGAGCTCGGCCGCGGCCGCATGCATCTGCTCGCTCATCTGGTCGATGAGATCGGCCAGGTCGCCCGACGGGAGATCGGCGAGCTCGGCGGTGTGCTGGCCGAGCGGGACGGGTGCTCCCTTGCGTCGGCGGTCGCCGGTGGCGGCGAGCAGCCTCGACGTGTCGGCGTCCTCGCGGGCCAGGAGGTCGGTGATGTCGCCGATCTTCTTGCGCAGCGGGGTGGGGTCGAGGCCGTGCTCGAGGTTGTAGGCGACCTGCTTCTCGCGCCGCCGGTTGGTCTCGTCGATCGCCGACTCCATGGAGTCGGTGACGCGGTCGGCGTACATGATGACCTGCCCCGACACGTTGCGTGCCGCGCGGCCGATGGTCTGGATGAGCGACCGCCCCGAACGCAGGAAGCCCTCCTTGTCGGCGTCGAGGATCGCCACGAGGCTCACCTCGGGGAGGTCGAGGCCCTCGCGCAGCAGGTTGATGCCGACGAGGACGTCGTACTCACCCATCCGGAGCTCGCGCAGCAGCTCGATGCGTCTGAGGGTGTCGACCTCGCTGTGCAGGTAGCGGGTTCGAATGCCTGCCTCGAGCAGGTAGTCGGTGAGGTCTTCGGCCATCTTCTTGGTGAGCGTGGTGACGAGCACGCGCTCGTTGCTCTCGGTGCGACCCTTGATCTGCTCGATGAGGTCGTCGATCTGCCCCTTCGTGGGCTTGACGATGACTTCGGGGTCGATCAGACCGGTGGGCCGGATGATCTGCTCGATGACGTCGCCGTCGACCTTCTCCATCTCGTACGGTCCGGGCGTGGCCGAGAGGTAGACGGTCTGACCGATGCGTTCGAGGAACTCGCCCCACGTGAGCGGCCGGTTGTCCATGGCGCTCGGCAGCCGGAAACCGTGCTCGACGAGCGTGCGCTTGCGCGACATGTCGCCTTCGTACATCGCCCCGATCTGGGGGACGGTGACGTGCGACTCGTCGATCACGAGCACGAAGTCCTCGGGGAAGTAGTCGAGCAGGCAGTTGGGCGCCGAGCCGGCCGCGCGACCGTCCATGTGGCGTGAGTAGTTCTCGATGCCGGCGCAGGTGCCGATCTGCTGCATCATCTCGAGGTCGTAGGTCGTGCGCATGCGCAGTCGCTGAGCCTCGAGCAGCTTGCCCTCACCCTCGAGCTCGGCCAGCCGTTCCTCGAGCTCGACCTGGATCGTCTCGATGGCACGCGCCATCGTGGCCGCTCCGGCGGCGTAGTGCGTGGCCGCTCCGACATGGAGCTCGGTGTCTTCGCTCAGCACCTCGCCGGTGAGCGGGTGGAGGGTCATGAGCCGCTCGATCTCGTCGCCGAAGAACTCGATGCGCACCGCCAGCTCCTGGTAGACGGGGAAGATCTCGACGGTGTCGCCCTTCACCCGGAACGTGCCACGCGTGGACGTGACGTCGTTGCGGACGTACTGACCCTGGACGAGGGTGCGCAGCAGGTGGTCGCGCGACATCTGCTCGCCGACGCGGAAGCTGAGCATGCGGTCGAGGTACTCCTGGGCCGAGCCCAGGCCGTAGATGCAGGACACGCTCGCGACGACGATGACGTCGCGGCGGGTGAGCAACGACCAGGTGGCGGAGTGCCGTAGCCGCTCGACCTCGTCGTTCACCGAGGAGTCCTTCTCGATGTACGTGTCGGACTGCGGGACGTACGCCTCGGGTTGGTAGTAGTCGTAGTAGGAGACGAAGTACTCGACCGCGTTGTTGGGCATCAGCTCGCGCAGCTCGTTGGCGAACTGGGCCGCGAGGGTCTTGTTGGGCAGCATCACCAGCATCGGACGCTGCAGGCGCTCGGCCAGCCAGGCGGTGGTGGCCGTCTTGCCGGTGCCGGTTGCACCCATGAGCACGACGTCCTGGACGCCGCCGCTCATGCGCTGGTCGAGCTCGGCGATGGCCGCCGGCTGGTCGCCCGCCGGTTCGTAGTCGGAGACGACCTCGAAGGGCGCCACTTGGCGCTGCAGCTCGGACACCGGTCTCATGTCGACCCAGAATACGTGGGGTACCCGACAGAACCGCCCCGTGGACCAGGCCTACGCTGGGTCGCATGCCCACCACTGATCGACGGGCGGCGCGCAGGCAGGAGATCCTCGCTGCGACCCGCCGGCTGTTCGACGAACGCGGCGTTCGCGACGCGCAGATCGAGGACATCGCCCAGGCGGTCGGCATCAACCGGGCGATCATCTACCGGCACTTCTCCGGCAAGGAGGAGCTCTTCGCGATGGCCTTGGTCGTGTATCTCGACGAGGTCGACGCCGAGCTGACCAAGGCCGCAGAGGCGTCGGACGACCCGTCGGAGCGGCTGGTCGCGATCATCCACGCGTTCCTCGACTACGGCGAGCAGCACCCGGCCTTCGTCGACTGTGCCCAGGCCCTGCTCCGGCGCCGCGGCGACGAGCTGATGGACGAGGTCAGCGAGCCGGTGATGTTCCGGCTCGGCCGCGCCATGACGGCATGCATGGCACACGTCGTCAGCGTGCTCGAGGACGGCACTGAGCAGGGTGTGTTCAACGTGCCGAACCCGGACCTGGTGGCCAACATCTTCTACACCCAGGCGCTGGGTGTGCTGAACCTCGCGACGCTTCGGTTGGCGGTGCGCGCCCTCGATCCCGGACGTCCCCGGGTCGACCCGGTGCCGTTCGAGGAGGTCAAGGACTACGTGGCCCAGGCCGCCAGCGCCATGGCGCGCGGCCCCGCACCCGTCCCCTGACCGTGCGGGTCAGGCCTCGAGGATCGCGACGACGCCCTGGCCGCCGGCCGCGCAGATGGAGATCAGGCCGCGGCCCGAGCCCTTCTCGTGCAGCAGCTTGGCGAGGTTGGCGACGATGCGTCCGCCGGTGGCCGCGAACGGGTGCGCGGTCGCCAGCGATGAGCCCTTGACGTTGAGCTTGCTGCGGTCGATCGCGCCGAGTGGCTCGTCGAGGCCCAGCTTCTCCTTGCAGAAGGCCGGATCCTCCCAGGCAGCGAGCGTGGTGAGCACCTGACCGGCGAACGCCTCGTGGATCTCGTAGAAGTCGAAGTCCTGCAGCGACAGGCCCTGACGCGCGAGCATCCGCGGCACGGCATAGGCCGGGGCCATCAGCAGCCCCTCGACGCCGCTCACGTAGTCGACTGCAGCGGTCTCGTAGTCGACGATGTGCGCCAGCGGCGTCCATCCGCGACGCTCGGCCTCCTCGTCGGAGGCGAGCAGCACGGTGGAGGCCCCGTCGGACAAGGGCGTCGAGTTGGCCGCCGTCATCGTGGCGTCGTCACCCTTGCCGAAGACGGGCTTGAGCTTGGACAGCTTCTCCATCGACGAGTCCGGACGCAGGTTGTTGTCACGCTCGACACCCAGGTACGGCGTCACGAGGTCTGCCTGCCAGCCGTCGTCGTACGACGCGGCCAGGTTCTGGTGCGACGCCACCGCCAGCTCGTCCTGGGCCTCACGCGTGATGCCCCACTCCTTGGTGGTGATGGCCTGGCTGTCGCCCATCGACAGGCCGGTGCGCGGCTCGGCGTTGCGCGGCTGGTCGGGAATGAGGTGGCCGGGGCGGATCTTGGCGATCGCGGACAGCCGGCCCTTGTTGTCCTTCGCGGCGTTGGCCTGGAGCAGGATCTTGCGCAGCTTGTCGCCGACGGCCAGCGGCGCGTCCGACGTGGTGTCGGCACCGCCGGCGATGCCGAACTCGATCTTGCCGAGAGCGATCTTGTTGGCGACCTGAATCGTGGCCTGGATGCCGGTGTCGCAGGCCTGCTGGATGTCGGCGGCGGGCGTCTCGGCCGACAGTCGTGAGCCGAGCACCGTCTCGCGGGCCAGGTTGAAGTCGCGGCTGTGCTTGAGCACGGCGCCCGCGACGAACTCGCCGGCACGCTCACCCTCGAGCCCGTAACGCTGCACCAGGCCGTCGAGGGCCGCGGTGAGCATGTCCTGGTTGGACGCGTTGGAGTAGACGGTGTTCGACCGAGCGAACGGGATGCGGTTGCCGCCGATGACGGCCACCGGTCGCACCTTGCCACTCGGTGTCGGGGTCGGGCTGGCCATGAGTACTCCTGTGATGCTCGCGTATGTCTGGGTCTGCGACGATGTCACGCACGTGTGGGTCGCGCCACTCCGTGTGGACTCGTACTGTCACACGAGGTTACAGTTCCACGACACATTCAGATACCGATGGTATGCGAGAGATAGGACACACCCGGTCATGACGGATCGATACCAGGACCTGGCCCACAACCCGATCGGCAAGTTCCTGGTCAAGAACCTCGGGCTGCCCAACCCGCCGTACCTCGAGCGCTACGAGGGCGGCCCCCTGGTGACGGGCACCGTCCTGACCGGAGCGGCCACCCAGACGCCGATCGCCAAGGCCGTCACTGCGGCTCTCAAGGCCAGCCGGATCGAGGCCACCGGTGTCCGCGCCGACTCCAAGAAATACAAGGGTCTGGTGTTCGACGCGTCGAGCATCGACTCGACCCAGGGCCTGGTGTCGCTCCAGGAGTTCTTCTCCCCCGTGCTGCGCCAGCTCGAGGCGTGCGGGCGCGTCGTCGTCATCGGCGCGCTTCCCGACGAGGCCGAGTCCGAGGGTGCGGCCATCGCCCAGCGCGCCCTGGAGGGCTTCAGCCGCTCGCTGGCCAAAGAGGTCGGAAACGGCAGCTCGGTCAACCTCGTCTACGTGGCCAAGGGCAGCGAAGCAGCCATCGGCTCGACGCTGGAGTTCCTGCTCTCCCCCAAGTCGGCCTACGTCTCCGGCCAGGTCATCCGCATCGGCCTCACCGACCTCAAGGACGCCAACGCCGTGGCCGACCCGAGCAAGCCACTGGAGGGCAAGGTCGCCCTCGTCACCGGTGCGTCGCGCGGGCTCGGCGCTGCCGACATCCGCGCTCTGCACCGCGACGGTGCCACCGTGGTCGGGCTCGACGTGCCGCCGATGGAGGCCGAGCTGAAGGCGCTCATGGACGAGCTCGGTGGTGGCGCGATCACCCTGGACATCACCGCTGACGACGCACCCAAGGAGATCGCGGCGTATTTCAAGCAGCACCACGGCGGAGTCGACATCATCGTTCACAACGCGGGCATCACCCGCGACAAGCGGCTGCGCAACATGAAGCCGGAGAACTTCGCCCTCGTCGTCGACATCAGTGTTGGTGCGCCTCAGCGCATCACCGACGAGCTGCTCGACCAGGGCCTGATCCGCGAGGGCGGCCGCATCATCGGCATCTCGTCGATCGCCGGCATCGCCGGCAACAACGGCCAGACGAACTACGGCTCGGCCAAGGCCGCCGTCATCGGCTGGATCACGACACTCAGCAAGCGCGTCGCCAAGGACGGCATCACGGCCAACGCGATCGCTCCCGGGTTCATCGAGACCGACATGGTCAAGACCATCCCCCTCGGCATCCGCGAGGCGGGACGCCGGATGAACTCGATGTCGCAGGGCGGCCAGCCGATCGACGTCGCCGAGGCCATCGCCTGGTACGCCAACCCCGGCTCGTCGGCCGTCTCCGGCAACATCGTCCGCGTCTGCGGTCAGAGCCTGCTGGGAGCCTGAGATGACGACCCGGTCGTTCGACAAGGCGCCCTCCACGGCACCACTGATGCTCAAGGCCGTGCTGCCGGCGATCCCCGTCATCGGCGGGCTTCCCGGCATCAAGCACGCGAGCAGCACCGTGCCCGACCTGGTGCTGGAGCGACGTGGCGTCGGCACCGACCCGAAGCACCTGGAGACCTACAACGAGGTCTGCGAGTTCGATCGCGCCGACACGTTGCCGTCCACGTACCCGCACATGGCGGCCTTCGCGCTGCACATGACGCTGATGACCGACACCGCGTTCCCGTTCGCGCCGGTGGGGCTGGTGCACCTGCGCAACCGCATCACGCAGCACCGTCCGATCAGGATCGACGAGACCTTCGACATCTCGGTGACGGCAGCCGACCTCCGTCCGCATCCCAAGGGACGCCTGCTCGACCTGATCACGTCCGCCAGCATCGACGGTGACGTCGTGTGGGAGGAGGTCACCACGCTGTTCTCGCGAGGACGCGAGGGCGGTGAGGAGACCAGCTCGTCGCCACTGGCCAGTGTCGAGGCTCCCGAGGGCGTCGTGCACTGGAAGCTCCCGGGCGATCTCGGCCGTCGCTACGGCGCCGTGTCGGGCGACCGCAACCCCATCCACCTGTACCCGATCACGGCGAAGGCGTTCGGATTCCCGCGCAACATCGCCCACGGCATGTGGACCAAGGCGCGAGCACTCGGGGCGCTGCAGAACAGGCTGCCCGACGCCTTCACCATCGACGTCGAGTTCAAGAAGCCGATCTTCCTGCCGAGCACGGTCGTGTTCGGCCATCGTGCGGACGGTGACGTCATCACGCTGGGTGTCACGAGCGCTCGCAAGCCGGGCACGCACCTCGTCGGTCGCATCGCGCCCGCGTAACGCCTGCGCGAGCCCCGCGTAACTGGTGGTGTAACTTCTCGTTACACCTTCCCGGAGGAACCCCCGATGTCCACACGATCGACTTTCGCGCGCCTGCTCGGTGCCGCTCTCGTCATGACGAGCCTGACGTTGGTGGGTCCCGCACCCACGGCGGTGGGCACGCCGACACAGGCCAGTCCCACCACGGAGCTGGCGAGCGGGTGGGCGCCGCGCCCGGAGGACTACCCCGACACGGTGACCCAGAAGGACGTCAAGATCCCGATGTCCGACGGCATCGTGCTTCGTGCGGACGTCGAGCGGCCCGCGGACGCGTCGGGCACGGCGATCGCCACACCGCTCCCGGTCGTGGTGACCATCACGGCCTACAACAAGACCTTCCTCGCCACCGGCGGTGGCGGGCTCGCCGGAACCGACCCGAGCTTCCTGGTCAAGCGGGGCTACGTGATGGTCACGGTCGACGCTCGCGGCACCGGCTCGTCCCGGGGCAAGTGGAATGCGTTCGGCGCCCGCGAGAACCAGGACGGCGGCGAGGTCATGGAGTGGGCCCACTCCCAGCCGTGGAGCAATGGGTCCACCGGGATGTCGGGTCCCTCGTACATGGGCATCAGCCAGCTCTGGGCGGCCTCGGCCAAGCCGACCGGCCTCAAGGCGATCTTCCCCCAGGTGCCCGGCGCTGACGTCTACCGCGACATCGTCGCCTCCGGTGGTCAGCTCGACGTCGGCTTCATCCCCCTGTGGCTCGGCCTCGTCACCTTCACCGGTCTCATGCCTCCGGCGTTCTTGCACACCGAGCCGCGGACGGCGATCGGCGTACTCGTGGACCACCTGACGGCGGCCGGCACCTTCACGTCGCCCTTGCTCATCAAGGCGGCCCTCGGCGGCGACCCGAACTACGACGGCCCGTTCTACAAGGAGCGGTCGGTCATCAACGTCATCGACCAGGTCGACGTGCCGGCGTTCTTCATCGGCGGCGAGTACGACCTGTTCCAGCGCGGAACGCCACTGCTGTTCGAGAATCTCCGAAAGCGGGGCGTCCCGGCCAAGATGATCTTCGGACCGTGGGACCACCTCCAGGGCTCCTCCGGCAAGGAGATAGCCGAAGCCGGCTACGGAGATCTCGGCGAGCTCCAGCTGCGCTGGTTCGACCACTGGCTGAAGGACGTGCCCGACCCGGCACTCGACTCGGACATCCCGAACCTCACGTACTTCGACCAGGGGCCTGACACCTGGCGGACGTCGACGGAATGGATGACCGACCAGCAGGCCACCAGCTTCCGCCTTTCCGGCTCAGCCACGAACGCCAAGCCGGCGAAGCTCACGACCGGAGCGACGCAGGACGGCGTGTCGAACGTGCTGCCCGTCCCGATCGCCGGGCTGTGCACCCGCTCGATGAACCAGTGGACCGCAGGTGTCATCCACCAGCTCTATCCCAAGAATCCTTGCCTGCGGAACAACAAGGTGAACGACAAGCTCGGCGTCGTCTTCGAGACCGAGCCGGCCACATCCCCCGTCAGCATCCAGGGACAGATCAACGCCCGTCTCTTCACGTCAAGCAACAGTGGGGACGGCATGCTGTCGGTCGCGGTGGAGGACGTCGCACCGGACGGCACGGTGAGCCGGCTGACCGGTGGCTGGCAGGTCCTGTCACACCGCAAGCTCGACGAGTCGCGCACCCGCTACCTCGACGGCAAGATCATCCAGCCGTACCACCCGTTCACCCGAGCCGACCAGAAGCGACTGGCCAAGAACGAGGTCGCCCCGATCGACGTCGAGGTGTTCCCCACCGCGGCGACGATCCAGCCCGGGCACAAGCTGAGGCTTGCCGTGCAGGCGTTCGACATCCCACACCTGCTGCCGTCGGCTCTGCTCGCGCCGAAGATGCTGACGCTGATGAAGGTGCACACGTCGGCGCAGTACCCCTCGGAGCTGACCCTCCCGACGAAGCCCTGACCAGCTCAGTCGGCGGGGTCAACCTGGCGGATGAGGCCCTCCTGGGCGATGGTCGCGACCATGTCGCCGTCCTCGCTGAACACCCGGCCGATGGCAAGGCCGCGCCCGCGCGAAGCCGACGGCGAGTGCTGGTCGTAGAGGAACCACTGGTTGGCCTCCGCCGGCCGGTGGAACCAGATCGTGTGGTCGAGCGAGGCCACCTGCATGTCGGGTGAGCTGACCACCCGGCCGTGCGGGAGGAGCGTGGGACCGAGCAGCGTGAGGTCGGAGAAGTAGGTGAGCACGGCGTTGCGCAGCCGGCGGTCGTCTGGCAGCGTGCCCGCGAACCGGAACCACAGTCGTTGCGTCGCCGAGTCGTCGCCGCCGGTGACGAGCCGGGCGTCGATCGCCGACCACTCCTTGATCCACCAGTCGGCCGCCTCGGGGTTGACGGCGCGGATGACGTCGGTCAGCGGCGTGCTCTCATCAGGTGACGGGACGTGGGGGATCTCGTCCTGGTGGTCGAACCCGTCCTCGACCTTCTGGAACGAAGCGGTGAGGTAGTAGATGATCTCGCCGTGCTGCCGCGCCGCGACCCGCCGCGTGGTGAACGATCCGCCGTCGCGGACGTTCTCGACGTCGTAGATGATCGGGATGCTCAGGTCGCCGCCGAGCAGGAAGTAGCTGTGCAGGGAGTGGACGTGCCGCTCTTCCGGCACGGTGAGCTGCGCCGCCACGAGCGCCTGTGCGGCCACCTGCCCGCCGAACACGCGGACGAAGCCGGTGTTCTCCAGCTGCCGACCACGGAACAAGCCGTCGTCGAGCTTCTCGAGGTCCAGCAGGTCGATGAGCTCGGTCAGGGTCGCAGGCACGGCCACACCTTATCGAGGGAGCGCGGGGTCAGCGGTCGTCGTTCTTGCGCTGGCGGGCGAGATACTTCTCGAACTGGTTGGCCAGCTCCTCGCCGCTGGGGATCGACTCGTCCTCTGCGAGCAGTGACTGGGCTGCGCCGCGGGTGAAGGCGTCGTACTGCTCCTCGAGGCCGGACAGGACGTCCTCGCCGTCCTGCTCGGCGATCTGCTGCTCGATCTCGGCAAGCGCCTCTCCTTGAGAGGCCCGCAGGTTCTCGTAGTCGAGCTGGAGGCCGAGACGGTCGACGACGGCGTCGAGCAACGCCACGGCAGCGGTCGGGTAGTCGACCTGCGCGAGGTAGTGCGGCACGTGCACGACGTATCCGGCCGCGTCCAGACCCCGCTGGGCGAACCGGTACTCCAGCAGCGCCTGCACCGACGACGGCACCCGGACCTCGGCCGACCAGAGGTTCTTGCGGTCGACGAGCTCGGGTCGCGAGCCGTGCGCGGTGATCATGGCCGGACGGGTGTGCGGGACGCCCATGGGAACGGCACCGAGGCCGAGGGTGAGCGGGACGTTGAACTCCTCGACGACCTCGCCGACGCCGTCGATGAACGACTCCCAGCGGAAGTCGGGCTCGGGGCCGGCGAGCAACAGGTACGGGGTTCCGGCCTCGTCGTGCTCCAGCACGATGTCGAGCGTCGGGTCCTCGTAGTCCTGGTAGTGCTCGGACTGGAACGTGATGAACGGCCGGCGGGCCCGGTAGTCGTAGAGCTCGTCGAGGTCGAATCGACGCACGACCTCGCCCTGGCCGGTGCGCAGCTGCGTCGCGGCGAGACGGGGTGCGGCGCCGGCGGTCAGGAAGCCGTCGAGCGCGTGGATGAGAACGGGTCGCTGGGACGGAGTAGGTTCCTCGTCGTCACGCTTGTTGGGCCACTTCATCGTCAGCGCCTCAGGCGTCCGGCTTATTCCGCGGGAACGACGCCTCGATGTCGGCGGCGATCGCGTCGGGAGTGAGCCCCAGGCGGGCCAGGATGACGTCACGCTTGGCGTGGTCGAGGAACTCCTGCTCGACACCGTGGACTCGCACCGGCACCTGCGCCCCCGCGTCGCGGAGCGCCTGCGTGAACGATGCCCCGACGCCACCTTGACGTCCGTTGTCCTCGACGGTGACCACCAGCCGGTGCCGGGCCGCAAGCTCGACGATCGCGGGGTCGAACGGCTTGACCCAGCGCGGGTCGACGACCGTGACACCCAGGCCGGACTTTCGGGCGATGTCGGCCGCCTCGAGGGCGACTCCGGCCAGTGAACCGACGGCCAGCACGAAGACGTCGGGAGCGTCGTCGTGGGCGAGCACGTCGGCGACGCCGAGGCGTTCCATCGCTGGAACGTCTGGACCGACGGCGCCCTTGGCGAATCGCACGACCGTGGGTGCGTCGTCGACGGCGACGGCCTCACGCAGGAGCTCACGCAGCTGGGCACCGTCGCGAGGTGCCGCCAGCCGCAGCCGCGGCACGACCTGCAGCAGCGACATGTCCCACATGCCGTTGTGGCTGGGGCCGTCGTCGCCAGTGACCCCGGCACGGTCGAGCACGAACGTGACGCCGCACTTGTGCAGGGCGACGTCGAGGAGCACCTGGTCGAACGCGCGGTTGAGGAACGTGGCGTAGACGGCGACCACAGGGTGGAGCCCTGCCATCGCCATGCCGGCGGCGCTCGTGACGGCGTGCTGCTCGGCGATGCCGACGTCGAACACGCGGTCGGGGAACTTGTCGGCGAGCGCGTCGAGACCGACCGGGTAGAGCATCGCGGCGGTGATGGCCACGACGTCGGGACGCTCGTCGGCGATGCGCACGATCTCGTCGCGGAACACGGACGTCCAGCCGGCCGGTGCGACGGCGGTGGCGTCGCCGGTCTCACGGTCGAACGGCGGCGCCTGGTGCATCTGGTCGTTCTCGTTGGCGACCGCGATGTCGTAACCCTGGCCCTTGGTGGTGAGCACGTGGACGAGGACGGGACCGCCGAACTTGCGGGCCTGGGTGAGCGCGTGCTCGACCGTCGGCCGGTCGTGTCCGTCGACCGGGCCGATGTACTTGAGGCCGAGATCCTCGAACATCCCCTGCGGTGCGAGCGCGTCCTTGATGCCCTTCTTGATGGCGTGCAGGGCGTCGTACGTGACCGGGCCGACACCACGGGTGCGGTTGAGCCGATCCTTGATGGCGTTGAGCGCCGGCTCGTACTTCGGGTTGGTGCGAATGTCGGTCAGCCGGTTCGCCAGCCCGCCAACGGTCGGGGTGTAGGAGCGGCCGTTGTCGTTCACCACGACCACGAGGCGACGGTCCTGGCCGGCGGCGATGTTGTTGAGCGCCTCCCAGGCCATGCCGCCGGTGAGGGCGCCGTCGCCGATGACAGCCACGACGTGGTCGTCCTTGCCGAGGATCTGGTTGGCCTTCGCCATGCCGTCGGCGTACGACAGGCTCGTGGACGCGTGCGAGTTCTCGACCCAGTCGTGCTCGGACTCGCCCTGGCTCGGGTACCCGGAGAGGCCGCCCTCCTGACGCAACGTGGAGAACTCACCGGCGCGGCCGGTGAGCATCTTGTGCACGTATGACTGGTGGCCGGTGTCCCAGACGATGCGGTCGCGCGGGGAGTCGAAGACGCGATGGATGGCCATGCCCAGCTCGACGACGCCGAGGTTGGGGCCGAGGTGCCCGCCGTTGGCCGCCACCGTGCAGATCAGCAGCTCGCGGATCTCCTCCGCGAGCTGGGTGAGCTCCTCCTCGGAGAGCTGCCGGAGGTCGGCAGGTCCGGCGAGGGTGTCAAGCACGGCCATTCGGCCAGTCTAACGACTGGGAATGAGCCTGCTGACGAGGTCGGAGGTCGGGTCAAGACCCCCCGAGATACCGGCCTCGAACGTGCGTGAGCACCTCGGTGGAGGTCGTCTCGACGTGCTCGACGACGCCTTCGAGCAGCAGCCCCCAACCGACGTGACGAGGCGGTTCAGGGACCAGCCGAACGCCCAGCCAGGCCGCGGCGTCGGCGAGTACCGGACCCCATTCGGAGTCGCTCCACTCCCCCTGCGTGAACGGTCCGCCGGGCGCGGGCACCGTACCGGCGAATGCCTCGGCGAGATAAGCGTGACCCGGTCCGAGCACGTTCACGACGAGCGTGGTCGGCGGCTCTGCCCACAGGTCCGCTTCTTCGTCGACGAGACCCAGTACGTGGGCCGGGTCGCCCGCGGCCACCAGTACGGAGGAGACGGTGAGACCACGTCGTTCACGGCCGGTACCGGCCGCCCACACCGTCACCGGTGCCGGCAGCTGCCCGCGCAGGCGCCGGAGCGGGTCGCGATCGCCCTCGGGCGGCACGAACGGGTGCTCGGAATGGATGGTCACTCCGTCAGCCTACGCACGGGGGTTCGCTCAGGGCTTTCACCGATGTGTCGGTTGGGCGCTCGGTGGCAAGGTGGATCCATGACAACGTTGACGAGGTCCGACAACCGCATGATCGGTGGCGTCTGCGCCGGCATCGCCGAACGCTACGGCTGGAGCACGACCGGTGTTCGGGTTGGCTTCGTCCTGGCCGGACTGCTGCCGGGACCCATGTTCGTGGTCTACATCGTCCTGTGGATCCTCATCCCCGGCCGCCGCTGACCCTCCCCGGTCAAGCCAGCTGGTGCTGGTACGCGTAGGCGGCCGCGGCGGTTCGCGACGTCACGTTCGTCTTGCCGAAGATGTTGCTGAGGTGCCGGGCAACCGTCTTCTCGCTGAGGAACAGCTCTGCCGCGATCTGCGGGTTGGTGCGGCCGGCCGCGACCAGTCGCAGCACTTCGAGCTCCCGCGGGGTCAGGCCGTCCGGGCGTCCTCCGCCGAGCAGGCGCTCGACCTCGTCGCGTGCCGGGCCGGCGCCGAGCTCGTCGAACGTCCGGCCGGCTACGACGAGCTCGGCACGAGCCGAGTCCTCGTCGCCCATGGCTCGAAAGGCCTGTCCGATGCGGGTTCGCGACCACGCCGCGTGGTACCGAGCACCGAGGCCGAGCCACCGTCGCCACGCCAGCCGGAGCTGAGGTAGCGCGGCTGCCGGATCGGACCGGGCGAGGGCGACACAGCCCCGTGCATTCGCCGCCGATGCCGACAACGCGGCCGACCCGAAGCTGGTGGCCATCTGTTCGAGCTCGTCGGCTGCCGTGGAGGCGCCGTCGAGATCGCCCCCTGCGATCAGCACCTCGACAGCGGCGGACAGTAGCCGGCTCCGGTGCACCGGATCGGGCGTCTCTTCGAGCAGGCGGCGCACGGTCGCGACCGCGGCGTCGACCCGTCCGAGGGCCAGCCAGAGCAGGACCTGGCCCGGCTGGGGGTCGTGTCCCAGATCGGCTGCAGCGTCGTACGCGGCGGCTGTCGCGTCGAGATCTCCCTGCAGCCTGAGCACCTCACCGCGCTCGTACTGGACCTGGCCGAGCGCCGAGCCGAGGCCCTGGAGCTCGTAGCGGGCCTGGGCTAGGTCGAGCTCTTCGAGGGCGTCGGACCAGGCGCCCTGCACGCGCATGATCTGGGCACGGTGAACGGCCGATTGACCGGTGTAGGAGACCATCTCCGGCTGCTGCTCACACCACCGCGTGAGCAGTCGCGTCCAGTCGGACATGCGGCGCACGTCCTCGATCTCCAGGCAGGCGTCGATCATCGAGCAGTAGGTCATCCCGGCCATGATCGGCGACACCTCTCCCGCCGCCACCCCGGCCATCGCCTCATCCAGCAAGGCGAGCCCTTCCGACACCTGGCCGAGGTACATCAACATCCGGCCTTGGCAGACCAGGCCGATGGCGATGAGGTCGGGCTCGTGGTGACGGCGGCCTGACTCGGTGACCTCCTCGGCCAGGGCGAGTCCCTCCGGCACATGGCCACTGAAGACCTGCTGGAACATCCGGTGCATCCGCAGGAATCCCTGCTCGGCGACGTCGTCCGGTTCGGACTCCAGCAGGCGAGCAGCCCGCTCTCGCCAACCGCCGCCCCCGGAGGCGTTGCCGGAGTTGTTGAGCACGAAGGTCAGCCACAAGGCGTCCCGCGCCGCAGCCAGCTGCTCGCCGGCGTCGAGGTGCACCTGGAACGCCTGCTGCAACGCGCTGACACAGGTCTCCCAGTCGCCGACGAGGTACGCCGCTGTCCACAGGGCGTGCAGGTCCGAGGGCTCGAGTGCGGTCAGGTCCGGTGTCGACAGTCGGTCGTGAGCGGCGCGCCATTCGTTCCGTTCGAAGGCCTCGCGCCCCTGGATGAGCTCGTCGACGATGTCCACCGCAACCTCCTGAACCGAAGATTACGCCTCGGACACGGGCTCAGACGGCGCTGATGGCCGCCTTCCCGCGGGATGCGGTGCGCTCCATGATGTGGTGTGCGACGTGGGCCGAGTCCTTGGCCTTGCCGGCGACGAGCATGGATGCGGCAGAGGACTGGAACCCGATCCCGCAGAAGTAGAGACCCGGGCTGGAGTCGACGACGCCGAACGTCTCCTCGGGCCAGCCGTCCGCACCGAAGACTGGCAGATCGATCCAGGTGAACACCTGGCGGAAGCCGGTGCACCAGACGACATTCGCCACATCGACGACGCGACCGCCATCGAGGACCGGTAGGCCGTCCTGCACGCCAACGACGCGCTCGTGCACCCGCTCGACCCCGCGATCGAGCAGATCGGACCGCTTGACCCGGAGCATCGGCCCGCCGTGGGCCCGGAAGTGGCCCATCTCCTTGCGGCCCATCGGCGTCTTCCGGCTCAGCACGTGCTTGAAGACGAACACCACGATGGGAAAGACGACTCTGTACGTCGGTGAGTCCAACCGCGCCGGGATCTGCCCCGGATCACGGCCGCTCAGGATCGTCGGGTGATGCGCCGCGACTTCGAAGGCCACGTCGGTGCCCGAGTGTGACCCGCCGACCACGAGGACCGATCCGTCGCGGAGCTGGGCCGGCCGGCGGTACTCGCTCGAGTGCAGCTGCATGATCATCGGGTCGAGCTCGTCGGCGAAGTCGGGGATCGACGGCGTCCCGCCGAACGTCCCCGTGGCGACGACGACGTTGTCGGCCAGGATCGTGTCCTCGCCGCAGGTGGCGATGTATCCGTCACCGTGCTTGGCGAGGCGGTCGACGCGGGTGCGCAGTCGGACCGGCAGGTCGAACGTCGCGACGTACGACTCGAGGTACTCCGCGACGTCGTCCTTGCTGGGGAACGACCAGGCCGGGCCGGGACAGGGCAGACCGGGCAACGCGTCGTACTTGGCCGGGCTGTACAGCCGCAGGGTGTCCCACTGGCGCCGCCAGTGGTCGCCGACGCGATCGTTCGCATCGACCACGAGGCAGGAACGACCGCTGCGCTGCAGCTGGTAGGCGGTGGCAAGGCCGGCATGGCCGGCTCCGATGATCAGCGTCTCGATGTGCTCCGTGGACATGATGACCTCCAGGTGGTGGGGAGGTCTCTCACGCTAGGAATCGCCGGTATGGCGCCGCATCGGGCGATTCACCCATTCGCGAATTCAGCGTATGGGTGGGTCGACTCAGTCAGAGCAGGCTGCGCAGCACGTACTGCATGATGCCGCCGTGCCGGTAGTAGCTCGCCTCGCCGGGGGTGTCGATCCGGACCACGGCGTCGAACTCGACGTCGTCGGCCTTGACCTTCACCGTCCGCGGGGTGTCGCCGTCGTTCATCGCGGTGATGCCGGTGACCTCGAAGGTCTCTTCACCGCTCAGGCCCAGCGACTCGGCGTTCTCGCCCTCCGGGTACTGCAGGGGCAGCACGCCCATGCCGATGAGGTTCGAGCGGTGGATGCGCTCGTACGACTCCGCGATCACGATCTTGACGCCGAGCAGGGCCGTGCCCTTGGCCGCCCAGTCGCGCGACGAGCCGGAGCCGTACTCCTTGCCGGCGAGCACGACGAGCGGCACACCCTCGGCGATGTACTTCTCCGACGCCTCGTAGACCGTGGTCACCTCGCCGTCACCGATCAGGTCGCGGGTGAACCCGCCCTCGGTGTCGGGAGCCATCTGGTTCCGCAGCCGGATGTTGGCGAACGTCCCGCGGATCATGACCTCGTGGTTGCCGCGGCGTGAGCCGTAGGAGTTGAAGTCGCGCGACTCCACGCCGTGCTCGGCCAGGTACTTCCCGGCAGGACTGTCCTTCTTGATGGCACCGGCCGGGGAGATGTGGTCGGTGGTGACGGAGTCGCCCAGCTTCAGCAGCACTCGCGCGCCGGAGACGTCCTCGACCGGCGAGGGCTCGCGCTCCATGCCGTCGAAGTACGGCGGCTTGCGCACGTAGGTGGAGTCGTCGACCCAGGCGAACGTGTCGCCCTCCGGCGTCTCGAGGTTCTTCCACTGCTCGGTGCCGGAGAAGACGTCCGCGTACTCCTTGGTGAACGTCTCGGGGTCCATCGACGAGGCGATGACGTCCTCGACCTCCTTCGGCGACGGCCAGATGTCCTTCATGTAGACGTCGTTGCCGTCGGCGTCCTGCCCGAGCGGGTCCTCCAGCAGGTCGACGTCCATCGACCCGGCGAGGGCATACGCCACGACCAGTGGCGGCGAGGCGAGGTAGTTCATCTTGATGTCGGGGTTGATGCGTCCCTCGAAGTTGCGGTTGCCCGAGAGCACCGAGACGACAGCGAGGTCGCCGGCGTTGACGGCTTCGCCGACCTCGGGGATCAGCGGCCCGGAGTTGCCGATGCACGTGGTGCAGCCGTAGCCGACGAGGTTGAACCCGAGCTTGTCGAGGTACGGCGTCAGGCCGGACTTCTCGTAGTAGTCGGACACGACCTTCGAGCCGGGCGCAAGGGTCGTCTTGACCCACGGCTTGCGGGTGAGGCCCTTCTCGACCGCGTTCTTGGCCAGCAGGGCGGCGCCGATCATGACCGTCGGGTTGGACGTGTTGGTGCACGAGGTGATGGCCGCGATGGCGACGGCGCCGTGGTCGAGGTCGTACTCGGTGCCGTCGTCGAGCGTGACGCGCTGGGGATTGCTGGGACGCTTGCCGTCGGCGGGAGCCGTGGTCAGGCGGGGCTTGTGCCCGTTCTTGCCGTTGTCCTCCGAGCTGCTGGGCGGGTCCGACGCCGGGAAGGAGTCCTCCACCGCCGAGTCGTAATCCCCGATCTCTTGCTCGTCGTCGTTGTCGACGTAGTCGGCGAGGGCTCCGCGGAAGGACTCCTTCGCGTCGGTCAGAGACACGCGGTCCTGCGGACGCTTCGGACCGGCGATGGAGGGGACGACCTCGCCAAGGTCGAGCTCGAGCTTCTCGGAGAAGCGAGGCTCCTTCTCGGCGTCGTGCCACATGCCCTGGGCCTTGGCGTAGGCCTCGACCAGCGCGATCTGCTCGTCGCTCCGGCCGGTGAACTTCATGTACTTGGTGGTTTCCTCGTCGAGCGGGAAGACCGCGATGGTGGAGCCGTACTCCGGGCTCATGTTGCCGATCGTGGCGCGGTTGGCGAGCGGCACTGCGCCGACGCCGTCGCCGTAGAACTCGACGAACTTGCCCACCACGCCGTGCTTGCGCAGCATCTCGGTGATCGTGAGCACGAGGTCGGTGGCCGTGGCGCCCTCGGGCAGCTCACCACTGAGCTTGAAGCCGACGACGCGCGGGATCAGCATGCTGATCGGCTGGCCGAGCATCGCTGCCTCGGCCTCGATGCCGCCCACGCCCCAGCCGACGACGCCGAGCCCGTTGACCATCGTGGTGTGGGAGTCGGTGCCGACGCAGGAGTCGGGGTAGGCGACGGTCGCGCCGTCTTCATCGCGGGTGAACACGACGCGGGCCAGGTGCTCGATGTTGACCTGGTGCACGATGCCGGTTCCCGGGGGGACCACCTTGAAGTCGTCGAACGCGCCCTGGCCCCAGCGCAGGAACTGGTAGCGCTCGCGGTTGCGCTCATACTCGATCTCGACGTTTCGCTCGAAGGCCTCCGGGGTGCCGAAGACGTCGGCGATGACGGAGTGGTCGATGACCAGCTCGGCCGGCGCGAGCGGGTTGATCTTGGTGGCGTCGCCGCCGAGGTCGGCCATCGCCTCGCGCATCGAGGCGAGGTCGGCGACGCAGGGCACACCGGTGAAGTCCTGCATGATGACGCGCGCCGGCGTGAACTGGATCTCGACGCTCGGGTCGGCGTCGGCATCCCAGCCGGCCAGGGCCTCGATGTCGTCCTTGGTGATGTTCTCGCCGTCCTCGGTGCGCAGCAAGCCCTCGAGCAGCACCTTCAGGCTGAACGGAAGCGTGTCGACGTCGAGCCCGTCGCCACTCACCTGGTCGAGCCGGTAGATCTCGTACGACTCCTCGCCGACCTCGAGGGTGTCCTTGGCGTGGAAGCTGTCGACGCTCATGATTCTCTCCTTCGGCTCTCAGGGCCATCCTGCCCACGGGGGTCACTCGGCGCCATCTCAGGTCGCCCTAACCGGGAGGCTGCAAAGTCTCTTGATATCAAGATACATGACGTTGAGAGGAGTGCCATGGCTGCGGTGTCAGCCGCTGGGTCAGGAGAGCTCGGGGAACTGCCAGATCAACGGCCAGTAGAACGCCACGTACGTGCTGGCGACGGCGGCAACACCCAGAACACCGGCCACGTCGAGCGCCACGAGGGCGCGGCGGCGGCTCGGCCGGGTCGTCGCGTCCGCACCCGTGGCCCGCACGACCTTCGTGCGCAGCAGCCAGTCGGCCAGACCGCGATCGGTGGGCAGCAGGAGCGGCACGAGGATCACGGCGAGCGCGATGTAGGCGGTGGCGCCGATGTGCCAGCTCTCCGGCGTCGCGCTGCGCAGCACGGTGGGCAGGCCGATGGGGATCGCGGCGGCGGCGAGGTCGAGCAGCAACACCATGATCACGCCACGCAGCAGGCCCCGAGCGGCGCCGGACGGGGCGCCGTCACCACGATCGACGACGGCGATGCCGCAGCGGTGCTTGCCGATGCTGTGGCCGCGCACGCCCTGGCGGTAGCCGTTGTTCCAGAGCAGGAACAGCTCGCCACCGATCAGGCCGCTGAGCAGCAGGCCGTCGGACAGGCCGATCGACCAGTAGTCGGCGAGCCCGTCGACGATGGCGCGGACGACCGCGTACACCGCCGCGCCGATGCTGAACGCCAGGCAGAACAGCAGTGTGTCCTGCCCCAGCGCCTCGCGTCGGAGCTCCCGGACGGTCCTGAACTCGGGCATGTCATCACTGTGTCGCGATGGTCATGTTGATACAAGCACCGCAACAGAGAGTCACCGCATCGATCCGACGTAGCGGATCGCCGCGCGGCCGTCGCGGACCCGGTCATCCCACGTGATTCCGGCCGCCAGGAGCAGCGCGCTGGCCGACGCGATGAGGACCCAGCGTGGAAGCGCGAGCGCCGGCGGTCCGACGTTGGCCAGCAGGAGTAGTGCCAAGACGAACGCCCCGGCGACGAACGGCACCTGCCAACGACGCCAGGTGCCGACGGCCAGGGCGATGGCTGCACCGATGCCGAGCAGCAGCGCCCGCAGACCGGTGGGCTCGTCGAGAGCTTGCGGCAGGCTCGGCAGCAGCGCCAGCGCAACGCCGGACAGCAGCGCTTGTACGGACCCTGGCCCGTTCTCGTCGCGCATGGCCCACAAGCCGACGGCGAGGAGGAACGCGGCGAAGGGCAGTGTGTACGCCTCGACGACGTCGACCTCGCTTGCGGCGAGCCGCAGTACGTAGGCAACGCCCAACAGACCCGAACCGACCCATCGGTACCAGGTGCGCCGTGATGAGGTCAGCCCGAGGACGACCGCGCCCGCCCCGGCGACGGTCCACAGGAACGAGGCGTAGCCGAGCGTCGACGCGGCGCTGCCGAGCGCCAGCCCGAGGCCGCCGAGCGATGCGGAGGAGACCTCGACGCCGAAATGGGTGAGGTCGTCACGGACCGCGAACAGTGAGACCGCCAGGCCGACCAGTGCTGCGACCACGAGGGCGAGCGCAGTCCAACGGTCGTCGCCGTCGATGAGCTCGAGCGCGGGAGCGACAGCTCCAAGTCCCCAGCCGACGGCGGCCAAGGCCGAGGCAAAGCGGAGGGCGACGTCGTGGGTCCGGACGGCCACCACGGCGAGGACCAGCCCGACGACCGGCCAGATGATGACCGCTGCCGGCCACGAGGACATCGTTGCGAGTGGCGCCAGAGCCACGACGGCGGGTCCGACCCATCGCCACGACATCGAGCCGGGCAGGACCAGGGCGAGGAGAGCGCCGCCGGCGACGAGCGAGCCTCCGAGAACGACTGCCGCAGGGTCGAAGGTCGCCAGCACAGCCCATGCCCCGATGACCGCGAAGCACGTCGCGACAGCCGGAAGATGGGCACGCACGTCGTCGGTCTCCGGCCACCGCCGGGCACCGAGGATCACGGCCGACAGACCGACCGTCACGATGGCCATCACCCACCAAGCGCCGCTCTCGTATCCCGGGCCGGGCGCGAGCGGGGTCGTGAGGTCGTCGGTCCGGGACGCCGTCGCACCCTCGGCGACGACCACCAACAGCCTCCCGAACCACGGCGTCGTGGCGAGCGCGAGGACGCAGCCACCCAGCACGACGGTCACGCGGGCGCCCTGGAACCAGCGTCCGGCCCCGGCGAACACCCACGCGGCGGCGGCCAGCAGGCCCGCGCCCACGACGAATGCCCCGCGTTCGGGCCATGCGTCGTTGACGGGCAACAAGATCAGGGTCGCGACACCGGCCAGCGCCGCTGCGGATGCAGCCAACCGGGCCGGCTCGACGAGTACGCCGATGCCGATCGTCGCCACCACCACCAGCAGGAGGGGAAGCCCGTGTACGTCGAGGACCAGATCGGTCAGTGAAGGATGTTCGACCGCTTCGGCGATCGCGAATCCGACCGCGAACAACCCGAAGAAGGCCGCGCCGGCGAAGGAGACCCAGGAACCGATTCGCACGGAAGCCCGACGGAGCACCAGCCCTGCGACCGTCGCCACCGCCACCGCCAGCACCGCGGGCCAGAACTCGGTGTCGCCAGAAGTCTCGTCGGACAGCTCGGCGGCCAGGCTCCCGGCCGCGAACCAGGCCGCGACGCCGGCGACAATCGACGGAGCAAGGAGCTCCTTGCCCAGGCGTCTGCGTCCCGTCGGAACCACCAGAAGCGAGGCGGCGATCACCACGACGGCCCAGACGGTGGCCGACACCCCGAACGGCCAGGAGTCGAGGCCGGCGAGCCCCTGATTCCGGGCGGCGAACCAGTCGAGGGTCAGCAATCCGAAGAACACCGACCACACCGCCTCGGCAGAGGCCCGCAAGCCACGCCGGGTGACGAACGAGCCCAGGCCGCCGATCAGGACGGTGACGGCCAGCAGCACGAGCGCACGACCGAGCAGGCCGAGCGATCCCCAGGTGATGGAGATGAAGATGCTGCCGGCGACAAGGATGCCGAGCGCTCCAAGCCCGAGCAGGACGGACCCCGTGGAGATCGACCGACGAGGTTTCGGCTGTTCCCCCGTGGGTGGGTGCTTCGGTGCCTGCTCCGTCGGAGTACTCGACGTCGCTGGCGGAGCTGCGGTGGCGCCGAAGCCCTGCACGGTCTTCGCGCGCTCCACCCACTGGTCGGCGACCAACAGCGCCTGCCAGGCCTGCTGGATCTCGTGCGTCGCCAGGTCCAGCCCGCAGTTCGTGCACCGGTTGACCTGCTCGATCCGGTGGCCACAGTTCAGGCACACACTCGCATCAGCGAATCCCATGGCCATCATGGTGGAGCACTCAGGAAGGCACGAGGGTCGCGACACACTCGACGTGGTGCGTCATCGGGAAGAGCGCAAAAGCCCGAAGCCCGTCCAGCCGATATCCGAGATCGGAGAACGTGGCGAGGTCGCGAGCGAGGGCCGCCGGATCGCAGGCCACATAGACGACGCGGCGAGGCGTGAGGGCGGCGATGCCCTCGACCACGCGCTTGGCTCCGGTGCGGGGCGGGTCGAGCACCACGACGTCGGCCGACCCGAAGGGTCCTGACTCCAGAGCACGCTCGACCGTCGAGTTGATGAGCCGCACCTGGGGCCGGTCGTGCAGGTTGCGGCGGGCATCGCGTGCCGCACTGTGGTCGGACTCCACGCTCACCACGGTGCCCGTCTCCCCCACGGCGTCGGCGAGGAAGGACGTGAAGAGGCCCACTCCGGCGTAGAGGTCGACCACGGTCTCTCCGGAACGCACCTCCGCAGCCGCCAGCACGGCGTCGACCAGCGTGCCTGCCGCGGCGGGGTGCACCTGCCAGAACCCTGACCCAGAGACACGCATCGCGGTGTCGTGCACCTGCTCGGTGAGAGCCCCCCGACCACCTCGCACCGTGCCGTCGACCGCGACGACGCCGTCGACCGCGCGCTCCACGTCGTCGGGAATGGTGGCGTCGGTGACCAGGAGCCGTTCCCCGGTGGAAGAGACGATCGCCTCGACCGACTCGGAGTCCCAGGCGCGGTCGAGCACGCGCGGCAGGCCCGGGTGTGCGATCAGGCACTCGTCGATCGGCACCACGTCGTGCGATCGATGCCGACGCAGGCCGGCCCGCCCGGACTCGTCCACGGCGAAGGCCACCCGGGTTCGCCAGCCGAGGTCGACCGGCTCGACGGCCTCGACCTCGCCGTCCCAGCTCAAGCCGGCCAGCCGCTCGAGCTGCTCACGCACGACCGACGTGAGCAGCCGGCGCTGGCCTTCCGGCGACACGTGCTGGAAGTCGCAGCCACCGCAGTCACCCGCGTAGCGGCACGGCGCCGGCACCCGGTCGGGCGCGGCATCGAGCACCTCGACCGCGTCGGCCCGCAGGAAGCGCTTGCTGCGCTCGGTGATGCGGATGCGCACGCGTTCACCGGGCAGGGTGTGCCGGACGAACACCACCTGGCCGTCGAGCCGCGCCACGCAGTGGCCCCCGTGGGCGACGGGGCCCACGTCGACGACGGGCAGCTCGTCCGCGCGAGCCCCCTCGCCGAGTGGCGCAGATTCGTCGCTCATCGCCCGGATGTGACGGATTGCGCCACTCGCGGTCGGATTTGCGCCACTCGTCGGGCGATGCGATCCATCACTCTGGACTTCGCACGCCTCGACGCACGTCGCCAGGTGCCGAACGGCTCCGCCGCATCTTCACGGCCCCCGCGGAGCGCAGCTGGTACGGCACGCTGGTGACCATCACCCCCGGCATGAAGAGCAGCCGGCCCTTGAGGCGTAGCGCGGTCTGGTTGTGCAGGAGCTGTTCCCACCAGCGACCCACGACGTACTCCGGGATGTAGACGGTGACGACATCGCGAGGGCTGCTCTTGCGCACGTCCTTCACGTACCTGACCACCGTGCGAACCAGCTCGCGGTAGGGCGAGTTGATGATCTTCAGCGGAACGGGAATCCCGAGCTCGTCCCACTGCTTGCGGAGCGGGACCGAGTCGCCGGCGTCGAACTCGACCGAGAGCGCCTCGAGGGTGTTCGGGCGGGACGCCCTCGCGTAGGCGATCGCCCGCATCGTGGGCTTGTGCACCCTGCCGACCAGAACGATCGCGTGCACACGCGACGGCAGCATGTCGTCGGACTCGTCGATCGCCAGCTCCTCGCTGACCATGTCGTAGTGGCGACGGATCGTCCGCATCAGCAGGAACAGCACGACCATCGCCGTGATCGCGATCCACGCTCCCTGCGCGAACTTCGTGATGAGGACCACCACGAGAACGGTGCCGGTCACGAACGTTCCGAACGCATTGATCGCCCGACTTCGGTGCATGGCGCGGCGCTCGGATCGATCCTCGGTCACCGCGAGCAGCCGCGTCCAATGTCGCACCATGCCGGACTGGCTCAGGGTGAAAGACACGAAGACACCCACGATGTACAGCTGGATCAGGCGAGTGACCTCGGCGTCGAAGGCCACGACGAGGACGATGGAGAAGAGCGCGAGGAGGACGATGCCATTGCTGAATGCGAGACGGTCGCCGCGGGTGTCGAGCTGGCGCGGGAGATAGCCGTCGCGAGCCAGGATGGAGCCGAGCACCGGGAAACCGTTGAAAGCGGTGTTGGCGGCCAGGAGCAGGATCAGACCGGTCGACAGAGTCACCAAGAAGAATCCCAGCGAGAAGTGATCGAAGATGACCCTCGCGAGCTGACCCACGATGGGGTCCTGGTGGTAGTCGGGCCCCACCGGCGTGCCGTCAGCCTTGAGGAGCTGAACCGCAGGATCCTCCGCAACGCGGACGTCAACGATGTTGGCCAGCGTGACGATCGAGAGCGCGAGCGTCGTGGCCACGGCGCCGAGGATCAACAGCGTCGACGCCGCGTTACGGCCCTTGGGCTTGCGAAAGGCCGGCACCCCGTTCGCGATCGCCTCGACACCGGTGAGTGTCGCGCATCCTGATGCGAAGGCGCGCAGCAGCAGGAATGCGAACGCCAGGCCGGTGAGCCCGGCCGTGAACGGCTCCTCGGGAAGGATCGTCAGATCGGCAGTCGGCGCGTCCGGAAGTCCCGAACCGAGATATTCGCGAGCGAATCCCCAACCGGCCATGCCGAGCATCGACACCATGAAGATGTAGGTCGGAATCGCGAATGCCGTACCTGACTCGCGAACCCCGCGGAGATTCATGGCGGTGAGGAAGACGATTGCGACGACGGCCACCAGCACCTCATGTCCACGGGCCGCGGGAACGACACTCGCCGCGTACTGGGACGCGGAGGCGATCGACACGGCCACAGTCAGGACGTAGTCGACGCCGAGGGCGCTCGCGACACCCAGGCCTGCCGTCGAGCCGAGGTTGGTCGTCGCGACCTCGTAGTCTCCACCACCGCTCTGGTAGGCCTGAACGTTCTGGCGATATGACGCCACGACCACCAGCAGGACGAAGGCGATGAAGATCCCGATCTTCCACGAGTAGGCGTAGGCGCCCACGCCAGCCAGTGACAGTGTCAAGAAGATCTCGTCCGGAGAGTAGGCGACACTCGACAACGGGTCGCTCGCGAACACCGGCAGCGCAATGCGTTTGGGGAGCAGCGTCTCCCCCAGCTGGGTACTGCGGAGCTTGCGACCGACCACAGCACGTTTGGCGACGTCGACGATGCCCACGGCGATGATCGTAGACCCGTGCCGGCACACGGCGACGGTGACGCCGGGTGCGGTGTAGCGTCTCGTGGGTGCACATCGTGATCATGGGGTGCGGGCGCGTCGGCGCCTCCCTCACGCGCAGCCTCGAGCAGCGGGGCCACACCACCGCTGTCATCGACCAGAATCCGGACGCCTTCCGCCGGCTCGGACCGAGCTTCAGCGGCATCACCGTCACCGGCATGGGCTTCGACCGGGGCGTCCTCGAGGAGGCCGGCATCGAGAAGGCCGACGGGTTCGCGGCCGTCTCCAGCGGCGACAACTCCAACATCATCTCGGCGCGGGTGGCCCGCGAGCAGTTCGGCGTCACGAACATCGTCGCCCGCATCTACGACCCGGGCCGCGCAGAGGTCTACGAGCGGCTCGGCGTCCCCACGGTCGCCACGGTGACGTGGACCTCCGACCAGGTGCTCCGGCGCCTGCTGCCCGCCGGCTCCGAGCCTGCCTGGCGCGACCCGTCCGGCGAACTGCGGCTCGAGAACATGGACGCCCCGGCCGCCTGGATCGGGCACGAGGTCGCCGATCTCGAGAGTCACGCCGAGGTGCGCGTCGCCTACCTCACCCGTCTCGGTGCCGGACACGTCGCGCACAGCGACACCGTCATCCAGGAAGGTGACGTCCTGAACATCTTCATGCGTGAGGACGAGGCCGACGACGCCCACGCCGCCCTGGACGCCGGACCGGAGGTGGAGTGATGCGGGTCGCCATCGCCGGAGCCGGAGCCGTCGGACGCAGTGTCGCGATCGAGCTCATCGAGAACGGGCACGAGATCCTGCTCATCGACAAGACGCCCGCCGCGATCCGCTCCGATCTGGTGCCGGACGCCCTGTGGCTGCTGGCCGACGCGTGCGAGCTGTCGTCGCTCGAGGAGGCTCAGCTCGAGACGTGCGACGTCGTCATCGCATCAACCGGCGACGACAAGGCCAATCTCGTCATCTCCCTGCTGGCCAAGACCGAGTTCTCCGTGCCTCGCACGGTGGGCCGCGTCAACCACCCGAGCAACGAGTGGCTGTTCGGCGAGTCGTGGGGTGTCGATGTGTCGGTGTCGACGCCGCGCCTGATGTCTGCACTCGTCGAGGAGGCCGTCTCGGTGGGCGACCTGGTGCGGCTCTTCACGTTCCGGCAGAGCAACACCAACCTGGTCGAGCTCACGATGCCGTCCGACTCCCCGTTCGTCGGCCACCGCGTCAGCGAGGTGCCGTTCCCGGACGACGTCGTGCTGGTGGCCATCCTGCGCGACAACACCATCCAGACGCCCGACAGCGACCGTTCGCTGGAGTCGGGAGACGAGCTGTTGTTCGTCACCTCCGACGACGCCGAGGATCAGATCAGCGAGATCCTGTCGCCGAAGAAGGCGTCCTAGAGCTCCTCGGCCTTGGGCTCTGTCTCCGGCTCGAGTGGCGTGCGGTTGCGGCTCAGCAACCACGCCATCGCCGCGAACGACGCGATCTGCATCGGCCAGCCCAGGATGACCTTGGCCGTGCCCAGCAACGCGATGTGGTCGCCGGCGTAGAGCGGGTACTGCACGAGGACGCGAATGATGCACGGCGCCGCGAACAGCCACGTGAGCTGTGCGCACAACCGCACCATGCTGCGGTCGTCGTGCCACTCGGTGGGGTCGCCGGTGATGCTGCCGATCATGAACCCGACGAGCGGCCAGCCGATGAGGATCGAGAACACGAACACCGTCGCGTAGACCCCGTTGTAGAGGATGCCGGGAAGGAAGACGTCACGCGCCTCCCCCGACCGCGAGGCGAACAGGGCCGCGATGCCGATGCCGATGAGCGCGTTGAGCACGAACTGGATGGTGCTGCGCTGCACGATCCGGACGACGAGCAGGAGCACCGTCGCGGTGATGCTGACGATCAGCGAGAGCCGCAGCTCATGGGTGCTGACGAACATGACCGTGAAGAGCACGGTGGGGACGGCGCTCTCGACGATCCCGCGGCGGCCTCCGAGTGCCTCGGAGAGCTTGGTACGAACGAGCTGTTCGACGGTGTCATATGCCGCCCGTGGCCCGGCATTCCCGCCGGGCTCGTGGGAGGCGTCCGTCATGCCTCGAGCTCGTAGGCGGGGTTGTAGAGCACACGCTCCTCACGCCGGCGTCCGATGCGGCCGTGGGCCGTGAGCCGACGTCCCGCCTCGACGCCCTCGATGGTGCGCCGACCGAGCCAGATCAGGGTGACGGAGTCCGATCCGTCGTACAGCTCGGCCTCCAGGGCCGTGATGCCGTCGACCGGTCGGAGCGTGACCGCCCGCAGCGTTCCATGCACGGTGGCCATGCAGCGATCGGCCTGCGCGGTGATCAGGGGACAGCCGGCCTTGGCAGCGTCCTCCTTGAGCTCCCCCGCTTCTTGATGCTCTGGTGAGAGCCGTTCCAGCGTGCGGGTGAAAAGTCCGGTCATGTCTTCAGTGTAGGTCGGTGACGGGGGTCACGCGTGGGAGACGTGGCCGCCGTCGAGCGCTACGGTGCAGGCGGTCCGAGGGTGACTAGTCCGAGCCGTCGTCAGCACCCGAGACGGGCTCGAGGTCCTCCTTGATCGAGATCAGCAGGGCGTCGCGTGGCGCCCGTGGCTCGTCGCCCCGGACCACCACGACGTCGTGCAGCGCCTTCATCAGCAGGCTGTCGTCATCGGGTTCGAGCGCCTCTTGACCGAGGACCGTCGCTCGCAGCATCCACCTCGGACCCTCGATGCCGATGATGCGCGTGGGCTGGACCGCTTCCTCGCCCTCGGGCGTGGTGACCGGGACCTTGACGTGCAGCTCGGTGCCGAACGGTCCATCGACCCGCTCGGCCTCGCCTTCGAGCCGCTCGACCTCTTCCTCCAGATCCGAACGCACGGCGTCCCACAGCCCGCCCGAGCGGGCGTCGGCGAAGGCCCTCAGCTCGAGGCCGGAGGTCTCGGTGACCAGCACGACCGAACCGATGGTGCCCTGGTCGTCGTCGGCCGGCATCTGCAGGTTGAATCCCGGACGTCCGCGGATCAGCAGCGACCCGAAGTCGAGGTAGGCCGAGTCGTCGCCGACGTCCTTCTCTGAGGAGTCCCACGGCCCGTTCGCCCGCACGGACGGTTCGACGGTCTCGACCTCGGCATCGTCTCTTGACGGCTCGACATCCTTCTGGCGCTTGTTGCGCATCAGGCTCCCTCGTGGACGCGCTCGGTGGCCGCATGGCCACCGGTGGATCCGTAGCCGCCCGCCCCGCGCTCGGAATCGGGCAACTGGTCGACCTCGACGAACGCGGCCTGTTCGACCTGCTGCACGACGAGCTGGGCGATGCGGTCGCCACGCGAGATGGAGATGGACTCGTGGAGGTCGTGGTTGACCAGCAGCACGGCGATCTCGCCCCGGTAGCCGGAGTCGATGGTGCCTGGCGTGTTGACGACCGACAGGCCGTGCTTCAGGGCGAGGCCCGAGCGCGGGTGGACGAACGCCGCGTACCCCGGCGGCAGCGCGATCGCGATGCCGGTGGGCACCAGCGCGCGTTCGCCCGGTGCGAGCGTGACGTCGACCGTCGTGAGGAGGTCGGCACCCGCGTCGCCGGGCTTGGCGTACGTGGGCAACGGGAGCCCCGCGTCCAGGCGCGTGATGCTCACTTCGACCATGCTCGCGACGATACCCGCGTCCACCGAACCGTCCAGATGGGGCAGTCTGGGTTCATGACCACCTACCGGGAGCGACTGACCGCACCCCTGTCGTGGTGGACCATGGTCGTCGGCTTCGGCCTGGTCTGGGGCTGGATCATGTTGGTCGCCACCAACCGGCCGATCGCGATCGGCGCGGCAGTGCTCGCGACCGTCGTCGCCGGCTCCCTCGTGTGGAGCTACGGCGCCGTCGTCATCGAGGCCGGCGCTGATGGGCTGCGCGTGGGCCCGGCGCGCCTGCCGCACGCCCACATCGGGCAGGTCGAGGTCCTCGATACACGCGGCTTCCGCGAGCAGCTGGGTCCTCAGGCCGACGCACGGGCCTGGCTGCGCACGCGTCCCTACGTCGACGCCGGGTTGCGGGTCGAAGTGGCGGACCCATCCGACCCGACGCCGTACTGGCTGGTCTCGAGCCGGCGTCCGGAGGCAGTCGCCGCGGCCCTAGGTCAAACTGGAGAGCGCCAGACTGGTGAGACCCAGGCAGCGGTACCGACGAACGGAGAGGTCGAGGGTGGCCAAGAAGAAGAAGTCTGAACCCGTCAAGTCGCCGAAGGGCGTGCCCGGCGGCAAGCGCGCCTGGAAGCTGATGGACCGAGGCGCGACCATCGGCTCGGGCCTGCTCGCGCGCAAGCTCTCATCGTTCACGTGGCAGACCGCCACCAGGCGAAAGCCGCCGTCGGACACGAACCATCCCGACAGCGACATCCGCGAGGTCGTGCTCTGGGCCGTGGTGGGCGGCGCGATCGTGGAGCTGACGAAGGCTCTCGTGCACCGCAGCGCGGCCACCTACTGGGTGAAGTCGACAGGTGATCTGCCGCCAGGCATGAAGTCCCTGAAGACCATTGAACCGGCCCCAGAGGAGCCGGCCCGGAAGGTGAAGAAGAGGAAGCTCAGCCGGCCCCGGCGGGGACGCCGGGCCACGGGCGGCTAATCAACCAGCACAGTCGCGGCAGATGAGAACGCCCTTCTTCTCCGACGCCAGCTGGCTGCGGTGATGGACAAGGAAGCATGAGCTGCAGGTGAACTCGTCGGACTTCTTGGGCACGACCTGGACGGCCAGCTCCTCGTGGGAGAGGTCGGCTCCGGGCAGCTCGAAGTTCTCGGCCGCTTCGGTCTCGTCCTCATCGACCTTGCCCGAGCTCTTCTCGTGACGACGCGCCTTGAGTTCCTCGATGGAGTCCTCGGACTGTTCGTCCTCGGTCTTTCGAGGTGCGTCGTAGTCGGTAGCCATGTACCCCTCCGTGAGATGCACTTCGTGTGCGGATCAACCGGCGCGATTGTGCCACACGATGTCAAGAGTCTGTCGACACGGTGGTCACAGCGCTGCACTCAGAACCCACAAGCGCGAACGAGCGCGAAATATTCCTCGGAGATCGCTGGATGGGCCGCCATCACGAGGCGTTCGTCCGGTTCGCCGTCCAGCCCGCTCAGGACGAGTCCGGCCTCGGTCGCGACGAGGCCGCCGGCGGCTCGATCCCACGGCATGAGTCCCTGCTCGACGTACGCGTCGAGACGCCCTGCAGCGACCTCGCACAGGTTGAGCGCAGCGGAGCCGGTACGGCGGATGTCACGCACCTGGGGAAGCAGCCGACTCATGGCCTCGGCCTGCCTGGTGCGGATCTCTCGGGTGTAGTGGAAGCCCGTGCCGACGAGCAGGTGACCGAGGGTCGGCGGGTCGGGGGCGACCAGCCGGTCCCGACGGTCACCGTCGAGCCGCCACGATCCTTCGCCTCGTACGGCCGCCCACTCCTCGCGCAGCACGACGTTGATCACGAATCCGGCCTCCACGACGCCATCGACAGCCGCGGCGATCGAGACGGCGTACCAGGGCATGTCGTAGACGAAGTTGACGGTGCCGTCGATCGGGTCGACGATCCACTCCACGCCGCTGTTGCCCTGGACGTCGCGGCCCTCCTCACCGACGAACCCGTCGTCCGGACGCAGATCCAGGATGCGCCTGCGGATCAGCTCCTCGCTCGCCCGATCGATCTCGGTGACGTCGTCGGTCGGGCTCGACTTGGTGGCGGCCACGTCGACGCGGCCGGCCGGACGAGTCCGCTGCACGAAGTCCGCAGCCTCGCGTCCGACGTCGCGGGCCACCGCGAGCAGGGCCTCACTCACGGGACGGCGGGCAGCGGCGTGCGCGGGTTCACGCAACAGTCGAGGGCGCAGACGAAGGGGTTGGGCGGAACGGTGCCGACCGTGACGGGGTCCGGGTTCTCGCCACGCTCGGCAGCTGCACGCTCCCGGATCAGGTCACGGACCATCGCGACGAACGCCTCGTGCTCACCGGGGGTGTCGACCCGGTCGTACCGCAGGCCGAGGTTCTTCGCCGTCGTCGCGGCCTCGGTGTCGAGGTCGTAGATGACCTCCATGTGGTCGGAGACGAAGCCGATCGGCACCACGACGACCGAGGTGACGCCGTCGGCGGCGAGGTCGTGCAAGTGCTCGTTGATGTCCGGCCTGAGCCACCGGACATGCGGGGATCCCGACCGCGAGCAGAACACCAGGCTCCAGCGATCCCCGGCTCCCGCGCCCTCGGCCACCAGTGACGCGACCTCGTCGTGCTGACGCTGGTAGGCACGCTGACCCGGCCCGCCACTCGCCTCGTTCATGGCCTCGGGCACCGAGTGGGTGACGAAGACGACGTGAGTGCCTGCGGGGGCCTCGGCGAGCGCGGCCGATGTGGCTTCCACGAACGGCGTCACGAAGCCGGGATGGTTGAAGTACAGGCGCAGGCGGGTGAGCTCGACGTCGAATCCCGAGCGGGCGTCGAAGAGGTCCTCGCGGTACTGGCGGCAGCCGGAGTAGGACGAGTAGGCGCTGGTGACGAAGTACGCCGCGTTGGTGACACCGTCGTCGGACATCTGACGCACGGCGTCGCGCAGGTACGGGCCCCAGTTGCGGTTGCCCCAGTAGACCGGGAGGTCGATGCCGTGCTCGGCGAAGTCCTTGCGGATGGCCTCGACGAGCTCGCGGTTGAGCTCGTTGATCGGCGACTTGCCGCCGAAGAGGAAGTAGTGCTCGCCGACCTGCTCGAGCCGCTCGCGCGGGATGCCCCGTCCGGCGGTGACGTTCTCCAGGAACGGGACGACGTCCTCGGGATGCTCCGGCCCTCCGAACGACACGAGCAACAGTGCATCGAACGGCCGAACGTCCATGGAAGGGATCGTCTCACGCGATGCGCGACACGTCTCGGCGTTCCTCGACACCCCGGCGGGGGTGCCGGGCCACGGGCGGCGAAATATGTGACCTGGCTCATCACACCCGGGGAGTACACCGGGTCATACTCCGGTCGTAGGCGCGTGCCTACCTCGGCGCGATGCCGCGACGTCTGCCGCCCCCTAGCGTGGACGGAACGGAGTTGTCGCCGAGACAGCTCCGTATGGCCGATGGGACCGACATGAGAATCGCGGAGCTCTCGATCCGCAGGGCGGGCTGGGTACTGCTCGCCTGTTTCCTCGCCGTCGGTGTCGTCAACGTGGCCGTGCCCCAGCTCGAAGAGGTCGTCGCCGACAGCTCGCTGCCGTTCATCCCCGAGGACGCCGAAGCCGTCCAGACCTTCGAGGCCATGGACCGTGCCTTCGACAACGGGAAGACCAAGAGCATCCTCTACGTCGTCGCCGAGCGCGAGGGTGGTCTCACCGAGGTCGACCGTCAGTACGTGAAGGGGCTGGTCCCCCGGCTCGACGACGACCACTACGTCTCCTCCATCCAGGACGTCGCAGACAACCAACGACTGTTCGACTCCCTGGTGAGCAAGGACGGTGACGCCGTCTACTTCCAGGTCGGGATCGTCGGGGACACCGGCGCGCCCGCGGCGATCCGCCAGATCAAGGAGATTCGCGAGCTCGTCCACGACGATCCGCCGGGTGGGCTCGACATGGCGGTGACCGGCTACCCGACCACCATCGCCGACATGTCCCATGAGGCCGAGACCAGCCTCGCCATCATCACGATCGCCATCGTCGCCATGATCACGATCATCCTGACGCTCCTCTACCGCTCGGTCGCGGTGACCGGCGTGGTGCTCGGCTTCATCGGCCTCTCACTGGCCGCAGGCCGCGGCCTTGCCGCAGTCGCGGGGACCCTGGGGCTGGACGTGTCCACGTTCACGGCATCCGTGCTCACCGCGGTGGTGCTCGGAGCCGCGACCGACTACGCCATCTTCCTGATCAGCCGCTACCAGGAGGAACGGCGCAACGGACACGACTCGGACACGGCGATCGGCATCGCCTCGTCCAAGATCGGCGTCGTCATCGCCGGATCGGCGCTGACCGTCATCCTCGCCAACGCCGCGATGATCGTGGCGGAGGTCGGCCTCTTCCGCACGACCGGGCCGGCGATCGCCTTGGGCATCGTCGGGACCCTGGCCCTCAGCATGACCATGCTGCCGGCCCTCATCACGATCCTGGGTCGACGAGGCTTCCTCGACCCGCGAGCCGTGAAGGATCGCGGTGGGTGGGAAGCGGATCTCCACGATGGTCGTCACCAGGCCCGGGCGCGTCCTGCTCGCCGGGCTCGTGCCACTCGTCGTGCTCGCGTCCTTCTACCCGTCGCTGACCCGCAGCTTCGACGAACGCACCGTGCAACCCGAGGACACCGAGAGCAACGTGGGCTTCGAGATGATCGCGGACCACTACCCGCGCAACGAGGTCCTGGGTGACTTCGTGCTGATCAAGTCGGACCGCGACATGCGGAACGTCCGGGACCTCGCTGCGCTCGAGCAGGCCGCCGCATCGGTGGCGCGGAACCGAGGCGTTGAGTCGGTGCGGTCCATCACGCGTCCGAGCCGGCAAGCCGATCACCGAGGCTTCCATCGCGCGTCAGATGGGCGCGATCGGCGACCGGCTGGCGGATGCGGAGCAGGGCCTCGAGTCGGGCGAGAAGGATGCCGAGAAGCTGGTCGAGGGAGCCGACGGGGTGAGCTCCGGCGCCGGACAGGTCGCCTCCGGGGCTGGCCAGGCGGTCGACGGGACCGGGCAGCTGCTCGGCGGCACCCGCGACCTCCAGCGAGGGCTCGAGCGACTGTCGGACGGTACGGGTGACGCTTCAAAGGGCACCGGCGAGCTGCGCCGCGGAGCCCGGTTGCTCGCCGACGGCCTGGAGACGGCTCACAGCCAGGCGAAGACCGCCGTCGACGGCCTCGGGCTCGCCTATGCGGCGCTGCAGGCGAGCCCCACCTGCGGACTCGATCCAGCCTGCAATCAGGCCCGCGACGCCATCGGGCAGATCTACCAGGGTCAACGCACCCAGCTCCTCCCCGGCCTCCGTGACGCCGCGGCCGCCGCCCGCGAGATCGCGACCGGCGCGGTCAAGCTCGACACCGGCCTGTCTCGCCTCGACAAGGGGCTGAACCAGGCCGAGAAGGGTGCCGACAAGCTGGCCGACGCCCAGAAGCTGGCCAAGCAGAAGCTCGGTGAGCTGGCCGACGGAGCGGGGAAGGTCGCGGACGGCAGCAGCAAGGTCGCCGCGGGCACCGAGGAGGTCACCGCATCGATGGCCGAGCTGCAGAAGGGCCTCGAACAGGCGGCCAACTACCTGCAGAAGACGTCGAAAATCGCGAAGGACCCGCCGGTCGGAGGCTTCTACCTGCCGCCGTCGGCCTTCGAGGACCCGGCGCTGGCGGCCACCTCCGGCATCTTCCTCTCCGATGACGGCCGGAACGCCCGCATGATCGTGATCGGCAAGAGCGATCCGTTCTCACCGGCCGGCTCCGCGCAGAGTGTCGAGATCGAGCAAGCAGCCGCCGACGGCCTGCGCGGCACGCGTCTCGCCGACAGCAGCGTCAGCATGGCCGGCATCGCGGCGTTCAACGGCGACCTCGAGAAGTTCATGCTGGACGACTTCGCGCTGGTGGCGGCCGTGACCCTGGCCACCGTGTTCCTGATCCTCCTGCTCATGCTGCGCGGCATCGTCGTCGCCGGACTCCTGCTGGCGTCCGTCGTCCTCTCGTACGCCTCGGCGGTCGGGCTGGGCGTTCTCGTCTGGCAGTTCCTGCTCGACCAGCCACTCGACTGGTGGGTGCCTGTCAACGCGTTCGTCCTGCTGGTGGCGGTCGGGGCGGACTACAACATGCTGCTGATGAAACGCGTGCGTGAGGAATCGCCGGACGGATCCCGCCTCGGCATCGCCCGGGCCGTATCGGCCACCGGCCGCGTGATCACCGCCGCCGGCCTCATCTTCGCGGCGAGCATGTTCGCCATGATGTTCGGCAGCATCACGAGCCTCGCCCAGCTGGGATTCACCGTCGGCATGGGGCTCCTGCTCGACACGTTCATCGTTCGCACGCTCGTCGTCCCGGCGGCCGCGGCGTTGCTCGGACCTCGGCTGTGGTGGCCAGCTCACCGGGTCGGCCGCGAGGACCGATCAGAGACGCCTGACGCCGAGCTGTCTGCGGCCCGCGTCTGACCTGACGAGGAGGCGTGTCGACCGGTGCCGCGTCGGCCGCCCAACGGCTAGTGTTCAGGCACGAGTACTCCGGAGGGTGGGATCACGGTGGTGCCGACATTCGGTCGCGCGATAGCCATGGTCAGGTCCCGGCATACTCGCCCAGTCGAGCCACTAACCTTGAGCGTGTCATGACCGATCTCCCACTTGCCGAGCGAAGCGTCGAACTCGTCCGGGCCTGGATCGATCCCGCGCGCGTCTCCGACCGCCGTTCCGACCCCGCCGCAGAGAGGCTCGCCCACCTCCTGCAGGATCCTGACGGCCTCGACTTCACCGTCGGCTTCGTCGATCGAGTCGTGCGACCCGAGGATTCCCAGGTCGCCGCGCGCAATCTCCGCACCCTCGCCCGCCACACCCCGAAGTTCCTTCCCTTCCAGCAGCGTTTCCTGCTCAAGCTCGGCGCGCTGGTGTCGTTCCTCATGCCTGGCCTCGTCGTCGGCCAGGCGCGACGCACGCTGCGGCGGCTCGTCGGACACCTGGTCATCGACGCCAGGCCGGCCAAGCTCGGCAGCGCGATCAAGAAGCTGCGCAAGGGTGGCGACCGGCTCAATCTCAACCTCCTCGGCGAAGCCGTGCTCGGCGAGGGTGAGGCCGTCCGTCGACGTGACCGCACGGTGGAGCTGCTCGAGCGCGACGACGTCGACTACGTCTCGGTCAAGGTGTCGGCGATCGCCAGCCAGCTCTCGATGTGGGCGTTCGACGAGACCGTCGACCGGGTCGTCGAACGACTGCAGCCCGTGTACGCCGAAGCAGCCTCCAGTGGCGGCTTCGTCAACCTCGACATGGAGGAGTACCGCGACCTCGACCTCACCGTCGCGGTGTTCACCAAGGTGCTGGACGACTTCCCTGAGCTCGAGGCCGGCATCGTCCTGCAGGCCTACCTGCCCGACTGCCTCGACGCCATGGTCAAGCTCCACGAGTGGGCCGCCGCCCGGAGGTCCAAGGGCGGTGCGCGCATCAAGGTGCGCGTCGTCAAGGGCGCCAACCTGGCCATGGAGCGCGTCGACGCCGCGATCCACGGATGGCCGCTGGCCACCTGGGGCACCAAGCAGGAGACCGACACCAACTACAAGCGCATCCTCGACTGGGCCCTGACGCCCCAGCGCATCGACGCGGTGCGCATCGGCGTCGCCGGACAGAACCTCTTCGACATCGCGTACGCCTGGCTGCTCGCCGGGGAGCGTTCCGTCCGCGACGGCGTCGAGTTCGAGATGCTGCTCGGGATGGACGCCGGCCCCATGGACGCCGTCCGCGACGACGTCGGCCAGCTGCTGCTGTACACGCCGGTGGTGCATCCGCAGGAATTCGACGTCGCCATCTCCTACCTGGTGCGCCGGCTCGAGGAGAATGCGAGCAGCGAGAACTTCATGTCGGCGGCGTTCGACCTCGCCACGTCGACGGAGGCGTTCGAGCGGGAGTCCCGGAGGTTCCTCGACTCGGTCAAGGCGCTCGACGAGGCCGTGCCCGAACCGCACCGGTCGCAGAACAGGTCCACCGAGCACATCTCCTTGCACACGGACGGCTTCGTCAACACCCCCGACACCGATCCGTCCACCGACGCGAACCGGCAATGGGGCCGACTGGTGCTGCACCGGTCCACGTACACGCAGCACGGGCTCAACACCGTCAATTCGAGCCGCCTCAACGGCCCGGCGAGCCTGGAGACGCTCGTCTACCAGACCCGCGAGGGCGGAACCGCGTGGGCAGCCCGCGGCGCCGAGGTGCGGTCCTGGGTACTCCACCAGGCCGGGGCGGCACTCGCGGCACGACGCGGCGACCTCATCGCCGTGATGGCGGCCGAGACCGGCAAGACGATCGCCGAGGCCGACGTCGAGGTCAGCGAGGCCATCGACTTCGCGCACTACTACGCGGAGTCCGCGCTCCGCCTCGACATCGTCGACGGTGCGAGCTTCGAGCCCGCGAAGCTGACCGTCGTCACCCCGCCGTGGAACTTCCCGGTCGCGATCCCGGCCGGTGGTGTGCTGGCGGCGCTCGCGGCCGGCAGCGGCGTCATCATCAAGGCGGCCCATCACAGCCGGCGATGCGCCGCCGTGATGGTCGAGGCGTTGTGGCAGGCCGGCGTCCCGCGCGAGGCGCTTCGCTTCGTCACCATCGACGAAGGCGTGCTCAGCAAGGCGCTCATCTCCCACTCTGGCGTCGATCGCGTCATCCTCACCGGCGGCTGGGACACCGCCAAGCTGTTCCGCTCGTGGCGTCCCGAGCTCGCGCTTCTCGCCGAGACGAGCGGCAAGAACGCCATCGTCGTCACTCCCAGCGCCGACCTCGACCTCGCCGTCGCTGATGTGTCGAAGAGTGCATTCGGCCATGCCGGCCAGAAGTGCTCGGCGGCGAGCCTGGCGATTCTCGTCGGGTCGGTGGGCAATTCAGAGCGCTTCAATCGTCAGCTGCTCGATGCCGTCTCGTCGCTCGTGGTCGGGTGGCCCGACGACCCCACCACCGTGATGAGCCCGATCATCGAGGCGGCGCAAGACAAGCTCCTCAGCGCTCTCACCACGCTGCAGGAGGGCGAAAGGTGGCTGCTCGAGCCGAAGAGCCTCGACTCGTCCGGGCGCCTCTGGTCGCCGGGCATCCGCGCCGGCGTCAAGCCGGGCAGCGAGTTCCACCGCACGGAGTACTTCGGCCCGGTGCTCGGCATCATGCACGCCAGCAACCTCGACGAGGCGATCCGCTGGCAGAACGCCACGGACTTCGGCCTCACCGCCGGCATCCACTCGCTCGACCCCGGTGAGGTCAACACCTGGATCGACCGGGTCGAGGCCGGCAACCTCTACGTCAACCGCGGCATCACCGGCGCGGTCGTGCAGCGCCAGCCGTTCGGCGGGTGGAAGCGGTCCACCGTCGGCACCACGAGCAAGGCTGGCGGACCCAACTACCTGACCCATCTCGGCACCTGGAAGCCGCGGCCGCTTCGTTCAGTCCCGTCCGACGTGAAGCTGTCGGCCCGGGTCGAGGCCATTCTGTCGGCCGTCAAGGGCTCGCTGGGTGCCGCCGAGGTCGCCGGGCTCCGGGCGGCGGCCGCGTCCGACCAGGTCGCGTGGTCGAAGGAATTCGGCATCCAGAAGGACGTCACCGGGCTGGGCGTGGAGCGCAATGTGTTCCGGTACCTGCCGGTGCCGGTCACCGTGCGCGGTGACGGATCGCTGTCCGACCTCATCCGCGTGGTGCTCGCGGCAACGCGGGCCGGTGCGCCGATCACGGTCAGCACTGACGTTCCGCTTCCGGACGGCGTGGCGGAACACGTCGTGGAGACCCACGAGGGGTGGCTCGATCGTGTGCGCGAGTTTCATCCGGAGCGGGTCCGCGTCACCGGTGCCTCCGGCTACGACGTCGCACGGGCCGTCGATGGCGAACCCGATGTCGCGATCTATGGCGGACCGGTCACCCAGTCCGGTCGCATCGAGCTGCTTCCGTTCCTGCGGGAGCAGGCGATCTCGATCACGAACCACCGATTCGGTAATCCGGACGCGGCGTTCGACGCCGTGCTCCCCAGGGCCTGACACTGTGCCCGACTCTGGGCGAACGTCGGCGCGTCACCGCAGGATCACCCGTCCCCGTACCTACGATGGAACTCAGGACGAATCTGGAGGCTCGCTATGCGTGAACTCGGTCTCGACGGACTGAGCGAGGATGGACGGTTCCTCATCGCGCGCGACACCTCCACCGACGAAACGTTCCACATCCCGGCCGATCGCCGTCTCACTTCCCTGATCGACACCACCTCGCGCGGAAGCACGTCCGGCCAGTTGGAGACCAGCATGGAAAGTTCGCTCAGCCCTCGTGACATCCAGACGCGCATTCGCCGAGGGGAGAGTCCCGACGAGGTCGCCGTGGTCGCCGGTGTGCCCGTCGAGCAGATCATCGGCTTCGCCACGCCCGTCCTCGCCGAGCGCGAGTACATGTGCGAGCAGGCCCGCAAGACGCCCATCCGGCGCAAGCACGTCGGTGGAGCGGGTGTGCTGCTCGGGACGCTGGTCGACGAGAACGTCGCGGCTGCGGGCAAGTCGCCTGAGGGTGTCGAGTGGGACTCGTGGCGTCGTGAGGACGGCCGCTGGACCGTCAAGGTCTCCCCCACCGAAGCCGATCAGCCCGCCACCTTCCTGTTCGACGCGAAGAGCCGCTACGTCCTTCCGGCGGACGAGCTCGCGCACGACCTGGTTGGAGACGTCGCGATTCCGGAATCCGGCGACATGGCGATCGCCGACGCGTTGCACGAGCAAGCCGCCGCGGCTGCGCCGGCTGCCGAGGAGCCGGTCGAGGAGGAGGAGCCCGACGAGGAGATCGTCACCCCAGAGGAAGAGGCCGAGCGCGACCACCACGCCGAGGTGTCGTCGATCAAGGAGGCCCGCGAGCGCCGCGTCATGGAGAAGCAGCAGGCCCTGGCCGACGAGCTGGACGAGGAGATCACCGACGAGATCCCGCTCCGGACCGAGCCCGCCGACCTCGAGATCCCCATCGAGCACGACGTCGCCGTCCCCGACACGCTCCCCCGCAAGAAGAAGCACGAACGCCGCCGCGTCCCCAGCTGGGACGAGATCATGTTCGGCGGCAAGGAAGAGTGACTGCGGCCCCGCGCCACCAGATGTGAAGACTCAACGGCCACCTTGGACCCGATCTTGCCCAGTAAGTCTTCACATCCACAGATCACGTCGGGGAAGGCTGACAGATCGCCTCCCACTCGGTTAGTTTGCTGACGTCTTGAATCGGGGGATTCCATGCGATCGATCGCGCTCGCCATCGCGGCCGTGCTGCTGCTCGCCTCTTGTTCTGATGAGCCCGAGCCCATCGAGCCCACGGACATCAGCCTGCGGAGCCACCAACCGAACCTGTCCCTGCCTAAGTCGGCACGGGAGGACACTCCGAGTGGCGCAGCCGACTTCGTTGGGCTACTGGGTCGCGACGTTCAATTACGCGCGCACATACCGGCGACTGTCGGACCGATGCTGAAGCATTCCGGCGATTGCAAGCCGTGCGAGGGATACGCGAACAGACTTCCGAGCAACTCGAACCTTCAAGACCGTGCCGAAGGAGCCAGTCTGGCGACTGTCGAGACGTTTCCGTAAGACGCAAATCGCGATCCCATCGAAGTAGAAGCTGACGTCGAGATCGGCGAAGGCGAAAAGGATCCGTCGACGCTTGTATTCGTGCTTGAACGACCAGGGCCTCCATTCGAGCTCAGCTGATATCTACAAGAGCCAGTCGTGATTCGAACGATCGTTGTCTGTGCCTTGATCTCCGTCACCGCTCTGCCTGCGAACGCGCAAACTGACGTAGGCCCAAGTCCATGGGGCATCCGATCGACTCCGAATTGAGCAACAGCTAAGATTCTCGGGACCCCGTGATCACGATGCGACAGTCCAATGATCGACGTCGCAGCAGAACTGAAGATCGAGTGCTGATCGAGGACCTGGAGCAAGAGCCTCGGACTTCAGGTGCGCACTCCAGGACTTCCCCGGACGCTTCGGCACTCTCCCCGCCGACGGCGACCTCTCCCCCGGCGACATCCTGAGCGAGCGAGCGCGCGAGGTAGGCATGCCGCCGCTGAAGCTCCGGATCCAGCCCGGCGGCCGAACGCTGGTCAACGTCGACACGATCTTCTACACCGACCCGGCGCACCTCAGGCGAACCGTCACACTGCTCGGGCACAGCGTGCGGCTCGATGCGGCGCCGGTCCGGTACACGTGGGTCCACGGCGACGGCACCAGGGACACCACGTCGAAACCCGGACGGCCCTATCCCGCGAAGGACGTCACCCACCAGTACCGACAACCCAGTGACAACCTGCGCGCTCGCGTCGACACCACGTACCGGGTCCGCTACAGCGTCGACGGAGGCGGCTGGGCCGACCTCGCGGAGACGCTCACGGCGCCCGGACCCGCCACGACCCTCGACGTCGATGAAGCCACACCCGTCCTCACCCGTTGACCCGATCGTCGCCACGATCGGCCGGTGCAACAATGGCCAGATGCGCATCGCCAACCACATCGTCGACCTCGTGGGCAACACCCCGCTCGTGAAGTTGAGCAGCGTCGTCCCCGCGGGATCCGCGACCGTGGCGGCCAAGATCGAGTACATGAACCCCGGTGGGAGCGTCAAGGACCGGATCGCCGTCAAGATGGTCGACGACGCCGAGAAGTCAGGCGCCTTGAAGCCCGGGGGCACGATCATCGAACCGACGTCCGGCAACACCGGAGTCGGGCTGGCCCTCGTCGCCCAGCAGCGCGGCTATCACTGCATCTTCGTGTGCCCCGACAAGGTCAGCCTCGACAAGCAGAACACGCTCCGTGCCTACGGCGCCGAGGTCGTGGTCTGCCCCACCGCCGTGCCGCCCGACCACCCGGACAGCTACTACGCCGTCTCCGACCGCCTCGTCCGTGAGACCGACGGCGGCTGGAAGCCCGACCAGTACTCCAACCCGGCCGGGCCCGAGAGCCACTACGAGACCACCGGCCCGGAGATCTGGGACGACACCGACGGCCAGATCACGCACTTCGTCGCCGGCGTCGGCACCGGCGGCACCATCACCGGCGCCGGCCGCTACCTCAAGGAGGTCTCCGAGGGACGCGTCAAGGTCGTCGGCGTCGACCCCGAGGGATCGGTGTACTCCGGCGGCTCCGGCCGCCCCTATCTCGTGGAAGGTGTGGGCGAGGACTTCTGGCCCAGCGCCTACGACCCGGACGTGCCCGACGAGATCATTGCCGTCAGCGACGCCGACTCGTTCGAGATGACGCGCCGCCTCGCCCGCGAGGAAGGCCTGCTCGTCGGAGGCTCCTGCGGCATGGCCGTCATCGCCGCCCTCGAGGTGGCCGAGCGCGAGGGGCCTGACGCCCTCGTGGTCGTGCTGCTGCCGGACGGCGGCCGCGGCTACCTCTCCAAGGTGTTCAACGACGACTGGATGTCGTCGTACGGGTTCCTGCGCACTCCGCTCACCGGCCGCGCCGAGCAACCCACCGTGGGCGAGCTGCTTCGTGCCAAGGCCGGCGAGATGCCAGCCCTCGTGCACACGCACCCGAGCGAGACGATCCGCGACGCGATCGAGATCCTGCACGAGTACGGCGTCTCCCAGATGCCCGTCGTCGGTCCCGAGCCGCCGGTGGTCATCGGCGAAGTGGCCGGCAGCGTCAGCGAGCGCGGCCTGCTCAGCGCCGTGTTCGAGGGCCGCGCCACCCTCACCGACCCGGTCGAGCAGCACATGGAGCCCTCGCTGCCGTTGATCGGCTCCACCGAGGACTTCGAGACCTGCCTCAAGGCGCTCAGCGAGAGCGACGCCGTCATGGTCGTCGAGGACGGCAAGCCGCTCGGCGTCCTCACCCGACACGACCTGTTGGGTGCCCACATATGAGCGAGAAGCGCAGCGCCCACGACAAGGACGCCTGGCAGGGCTTCGCCACCCGCGCGATCCACGCCGGCTTCGATCCCGACCCGCAGACCGGCGCGGTCAACGTGCCGATCTATGCGACGTCGACGTTCGCCCAGGACGGGGTCGGCGGCATGCGCGGCGGCTACGAGTACGCCCGCACCGGAAATCCGACACGCACCGCGCTCGAGGCCAACCTGGCCGCGCTCGAAGGCGGCGCCTTCGGGCGTGCGTTCAGCTCGGGCATGGCCGCCACCGACACGGCGCTGCGGGCGATGCTGCGCCCCGGCGACCACCTCGTCATGCCCGACGACGTCTACGGCGGCACGTTCCGGCTGATCGACAAGGTGTTCACGCAGTGGGGCATCACCTACACGACGGTCCCCGTCAACGACGTCGACCGCGTCCGAGCCGCCATCACCCCGGACACCAAGGTCGTCTGGATCGAGACGCCCACCAACCCGCTGCTGAACATCGCCGACATCGAGGCGATCGCCGGGATCTCCCACGACGCCGGCGCCAAGTACGTCGTCGACAACACCTTCGCGTCGCCCTACCTGCAGCAGCCGATCGCGCTCGGCGCCGACGTGGTGCTGCACTCCACCACCAAGTACCTCGGCGGGCACTCCGACGTCGTCGGTGGCGCACTCATCACCGACGACGAGGCGCTGAACGAGGCGTTCGGATTCCTGCAGAACGGCGCCGGTGGCGTGCCGGGTCCGTTCGACGCGTTCCTGACGCTGCGCGGCGTCAAGACGCTCGCCGTCCGGATGGAACAGCACTGCACCAACGCCGAGGCCGTCGTGGAGTTCCTGCAAGGGCACCCGGCGGTGTCGCAGGTGCTCTATCCAGGACTCCCGGACCATCCCGGCCACGACGTCGCCGCACGCCAGATGCGTCGCTTCGGCGGCATGGTGTCGATCCGGCTCGCCGGCGGACGCCAGGCCGCGCTCGACCTCTGCGCAGGTACGGAGGTCTTCACCCTCGCCGAGAGCCTCGGCGGCATCGAGTCGTTGATCGAGCACCCGGGCGCGATGACCCACGCCTCAACGGCCGGCTCACCGCTCGAGGTGACGGACGACCTGGTGCGACTCAGCGTCGGCATCGAGGACGCGTCCGACCTGGTGGGCGACCTCGAGCAGGCGCTTGGCTGAACCTCGCGAGCGCCAGCGAGTTGGGGGTCCCCCACGAGCGCAGCGAGTAGGGGGCGCGTTCAGACAGGTTGAGCGTGTTGCGCCGAAGGCGCCCGCTGCGAAGCCACGTTAGGCCGTTTCCTCGTCGTCGACGACGATCTCGGCATCGAGTGCAAAATCGAGCTCGGGACGCTCGAGATCGTCGAACGCGGCGAACTCCTCCTGGGTGAGGCGCTTCGTCTGGGCCTCGATCGGCTTGGGCGCGCCGATGACCTTGGACTCGTCGATCCCGTCGAGCTTGCGTGCGGTGACGAGGACGCGCTGCTCCAGTGAGCTGGCGAAGTTGTTGTAGTTGGCCACGGTGGACTCGATCGACCGCCGCAGCTTCTCCGCGTGCTCGGCCAGCTTGGCCAGCCGCGCGTACAGCTCCTTGCCGAGGTCGAACAGGTGCTTGGCGTCCTCGGTGAGCACGTCCTGCTGCCAGGTGAACGCCACCGTCTTGAGCACGGCCCACAGGTTGACGGGCGTGGCCAGCAGCACGCCCTTGGAGAAGGCATGCTCCATGAGCGCAGGGTCGGCATCGAGGGCGGAGTTCAGGATCGACTCGTTGGGGATGAAGGCGACGGTGAACTCCGGGCTCGCCGAGAGCCCGGACCAGTAGGTCTTGCCGGCCAGGGCGTCGATGTGTGCCTTGACCTGCTTGGCGTGCCGCGCCAGCTGCTCGGCACGCTGGACGTCGGTGATGTCCGGACGGTTGGACTCGATGAACGCCGCATACGGGACCTTCGCGTCGATCGCCATCTGCTTGTCGCCGGGCAGATGCACCACCATGTCGGGACGGCGTGCGCCCGACTCGGCCTCGATCGACTCCTGAGTGGTGAAGTCGACGCGGCGCAGCAGACCGGCTGACTCGACCAACGACTTGAGCTGGGTCTCGCCGAAGGCGCCGCGCACGGCGTTGTTGCGCAGCGCGGACGCCAACGTCTCGGCAGCAACCTTGGACTTCTCGGCCGTCTCGCGGGTGACCTTGATCTGTGCGGCGAGGTCGCCGTGCTGCTCGCTGCGCTGCTTCTCGAGATCGGCGTAGTTCTGCTGGAGGTTGCGCAGGGTCTCCTGCACCGGCGTCAGCGCGCTGAGCACCTTGCTGTCGCGCTTCTCGGACTCGGCGCGCTCCTGGGCGTCGCGTCGCATCCGCTCCATCACCTCACGGTGCTGCTCCTGGGCGGACCCGAGCTCACGCCGCAATCCCTCGGCGTCGGTCTCGGCGCGGGCCAGCTGCTCGGCGATCTCGGCCCGGGCCAGCTGCTCCTGGTGCCTGATCTCCATCGTGAGTCGCGCCTGCTTCTCCGCGAGCAGCGCCGGATCGCCGCTGGACGCCATCAGCCGACCGATGGCGACACCCAGCACGGCGCCGACCACCAGGCCGATGAGCAGGACCACTGCGAAATCCATTCCGTCAGTGTTGCAACGACCACCGACAACTTCGTGCAGACGTGCCGAAGCGTCCCCAGATCATCAGGACCCGTGCGGCACGATGGCGCCGTGACCGACAACGCCCTCATCGCCGCCCTCGTGGGCGCCGCGCTCGCGTTGGTGCCGCCGGTCTGGCACTTCTCCCGGCACGTCGTGACGCTCGTGCACGAGGCCGGCCACGCCATGGTCGCGCTGCTCACCGGTCGACGGCTCAACGCCGTCCGGCTGCACTCGGACACGTCCGGCCACACGATCTCCAGCGGGCGCCCGCGCGGCCCCGGCATGGTCGCGATGGCCGCTGCCGGCTACCTCGCGCCATCCGTGCTCGGACTCGCCTGCATCTGGCTGGTCGACGCCGGTCACACCGCGTGGGCCCTGTGGGCGGCGCTTCTCACCCTCGCGCTGATGCTCCTGTACGTGCGCAACTGGTTCGGGCTCCTGGTGGTCGGGCTGGCCGGCGGAGCGGTCGCGGTGCTGATCTGGCGCACGCCGGCCGAGGTCCAGGACTTCGCCGCGACGGTGCTCGCCTGGTTCCTGCTCGTCGCGGGGCCGCGGACGACGCTCGACCTCTGGAGCCATCGCCACCGCGTGCGCAGCCGCACCACGGACGCCGACCTGCTGGGCCGCCTGACCCACGTCCCGGCGGGCGTCTGGAACGCGTTCCTGCTGCTCGCGACCGTCGCGGCGCTGGTTTTCGCGATCGCGCTGCTGCGCAGCGCTTGATTCTGGGCACCGATGGTTGGATGGTCGCGTGTTCACCGTCGGTCGTCGCCTGGAGTCAGCGCCCGGCCGCACCGGACTCCTCTCCACGCCGCATGGTGACATCCGCACTCCCGCTTTCATCCCGGTCGGCACGAAGGCCACCGTCAAGGCGGTGCTGCCGGAGGCGATGAGTGAGCTGGGCGCGCAAGCCTTGCTTGCCAACGCCTACCACCTGTACCTGCAGCCGGGCGCCGACATCGTGGCGGAGGCCGGCGGGCTCGGACGCTTCATGAACTGGCCCGGCCCGACGTTCACCGACTCCGGCGGCTTCCAGGTGCTGAGCCTCGGCGCCGGCTTCAAGAAGACGCTCGCCATGGACGCGAAGGGCGTCACGTCCGACGACGTCATCGCGCCCGGCAAGGACCGGCTGGCGGTCGTCGACGACGAGGGCGTCACGTTCCGGAGCCACCTCGACGGATCGACGCACCGGTTCACTCCCGAGGTGTCGATGCAGATCCAGCACCAGCTCGGCGCCGATGTCATCTTCGCCTTCGACGAGCTGACGACGCTGATGAACAGCCGCGACTACCAGGAGAAGTCGGTCGCCCGCACGCAGGCGTGGGCCGAGCGCTGCATCGCCGAGCACCGACGCCTCGGGTCGACGCAGCTGCTGTTCGGTGTCGTCCAGGGCGCCCAGCACGAAGACCTGCGGCGACAGGCCGCACGCGGCATCGCCACGCTCGGGTTCGACGGCTATGGCATCGGCGGCGCGATCGAGAAGGAGAGCCTCGACCAGATCGTCGGCTGGGTCGTCGAGGAGCTGCCCGAGGACCGCCCACGGCACCTGCTCGGCATCGGCGAGCCGGACGACCTGTTCATGGCGGTGGAGCAGGGCTGCGACACGTTCGACTGCGTGCAGCCGTCGCGAGTGGCCCGAGGCTCCCGCGTCTACACGGCCCGGGGACGACACAACCTGCTGGTCGCCGCCTCGCGCCGCCAGTTCGAGCCCATCGAGGACGGCTGCGACTGCTACACCTGCCAGCACTACACCGTCGCCTACCTGCACCACCTGTTCAAGGCGAAGGAGTACCTCGGCGCGACGCTGGCCACGATCCACAACGAGCGGTTCGTCGTGCGCCTCGTCGACGACATGCGCGCCGCCATCGACGCCGGCGACTTCGCCGCGATGAAGACCGAGTTCCTCGGCGGCTACTCGGTCTGAGCTGGCCCAGAATCAAGCACCGCCCAGTAGCTGGCCTCGTGCTCCTTGAGCCAGCCGATGACGACCATCGTCAGCGGCATGACGACCAGCTCGACGGCGACCTTGTAGATGACGCCGACGACGAAGTAGTTCCAGAACACGCCCATCGACGTGATGCCGATCGCGGACGCGGCGATGGCGCAGAACAGGAACGTGTCGGCCAGCTCGCCGGCGCCGGTCGACGTGGCGAGCCGGGCGAACAGGCCGCGCTCGGCCGTGGCCTGCTTCATCCGCACCAGCACCCACGAGTTGATGAACTGCCCGACCACGTAGCCGACGACACTGGCGAGCACGATCTGCGCCACCGGACCGGCGACGCTCTCGAACGCCTCCTGGTTCTCGTAGAACGACGCGGCCGGCGCCTGCTCGACGACCCAGAACGTGCCGGCCGCGACCAGGGCCATCGCGAACCCGGTGAAGATCGCCCGTCTGGCCGCCCGGAATCCGTACACCTCGGAGATGACGTCGCCGAGGATGTAGGCCAGCGGGAACAGGAACGCGCCGCCGTCGGTGACGACCGGGCTGATCTGCACCGACCCGATCGAGAACTCCCACGAGCCGAACTCGATGCCCTTCGTGGCCGCGATGTTCGAGACCACCAGCACCACGCAGAACCCGGCGAGGAGGACGTCGAAGTACGACGACCCGCGCGAGGCGTAATGCACGTCGTCCCGGCGTTCCATGGGCCACATCCAACCATGTGGATCGCGATGGAAGAATCGACCCATGAGCAGCCTGCCCACCCGCACCGACGTCCTCGTCGTGGGCGCCGGACCGGCCGGCGCATCCGCCGCGGCGTGGGCGGCCAGGCTCGGCTCGGACGTCGTGCTCGCCGACGCCGCCGTCTTCCCGCGCGACAAGACCTGCGGCGACGGCCTCACGCCCCGGGGCATCGCGGAGCTGGACCGGCTCGGCCTCGGCGACTGGGTGCGCAGCTTCGGCAGGAACCGCGGCCTGCGCGCCGCCGGCTTCGGACAGGAGCTGTTGCTCCCTTGGCCCGGCGGATCGCTCCCCGACTACGGCTCGGCGGTCCCCCGCACCACCCTTGACGCGCGCATCCGCCAGGTCGCGCTCGACGACGGCGCGATGCCGCTCGAGCACGCCCGCGCCGTCGACGCCGAGCGCGACTTCAACGGACGGGTCACCGCCGTCACCTTCCGCATCGGCCCGGACAAGCAGACCCACACGATCGCCTGTGACCGCCTGGTCGTCGCCGACGGCGTCCGGTCTCCGCTCGGACGCGTGCTCGGACGCGAGTGGCACCGCGACACCGCCTACGGCGTCGCCGGGCGCTCGTACGTGAAGTCGGGCCGCAGCGACGACCCGTGGATCTCCTCGCACCTCGAGCTCCGCGGCGAGAGTGGCGAGCTGCTCCCCGGCTACGGCTGGATCTTCCCGCTCGCCGACGGCGAGGTGAACCTCGGTGTCGGCGCCCTCGCCACGTCCAAACGGCCCGCAGACCTGCAGATCAGGCCGCTGATGGAGTACTACGCCGGCCTGAGGCGCGAGGAGTGGTCGCTCGGCCCAGATCTGCGTCTCCCGACGTCAGCCCTGCTCCCGATGGGCGGCGCGGTGTCCGGCGTCGCCGGGCCCAACTGGATCCTCGTCGGCGACGCCGCCGGCTGCGTCAACCCGCTCAACGGCGAGGGCATCGACTACGGCCTCGAGACCGGCCGCGTCGGCGCCGAGCTGCTCGACTCGACCTACGACCTCGAGCAGGCGTGGCCACACCTGCTCACCACCCACTACGGCGAGGCGTTCTCCATCGCCCGCCGGCTGGCCGGCCTGATCACCGTGCCGGGCCTGCTGCCCACGCTCGGACCGCTCGGCATGCGCTCGCACCGGATGATGGCCATCGCCCTACGCGTCATGGGCAACTTCTTCACCGACGAGGATCGCGACACCACCGCCCGCGTCTGGCGCTGGGCCGGCCGCCGTTCGGTGCGCCTCGACGACCGCCCGCCGTTCACGGCCTGAGCAGAGAGGCGCCCTAGCCGCGGAGGTCGAGCGCATCCTCGGAGTCGCGGAACGACATCACCGCGAACACCGTCAGGCAGATCGACACGGCGATGAGCAGCCATCCGGACCATCCCGGCCCGACGTGGGCACCGGGCACATCGCTTCCTGCGGTGAGGGCCCGGAGCGTGATCAGGAACGTGCCGAGAACGGTGGCAGCCACCGAGATCAGGTGCCAGGGAACGACCTTCGGCAACGTGCCTTCGGAGAACGCCTCGAGGACGATGAGCGCGGCTCCGCCGAGCAGGAGCACCATGCCGACCGTCGCCGAACCGGTCCAGGCGGTGTAGGCCGCGTCGAATCCCCTGCCGTCGAACGTCACGGTGATGTAGCCGGGGATGAGCGAGAGCACGGCGGCCAGGGCAGCGGCGACCAGCACGCCCTGCTCGTTCCTGCTCAATGTGCCGTCCCACCAGGCCATCGATTTACCCCCGATTGCTCCGTGACCTCTGAATCTAACCGCCATCGGCACGGGCGTCACATCGAGGTCACCCGTCGTCTCGTAGCGTGGAGGCATGACTGCGCCGCTTCGCGAGCTGAACGACGGACATCAGATGCCCGCATTGGGCTTCGGCACCTACAAGATCAACGATCCGGCCCTGATCGGCGAGGCGATCGACGCCGGATACCGGCTGCTCGACACCGCGACCCGCTACGACAACGAGGCCGAGGTCGGCGAGGCCGTGCGGGCGTCATCCGTCCCGCGCGACGAGCTGTTCGTCACCAGCAAGCTGCCCGGCGCCGACCACGGCTTCGACGAGGCCCTCCGATCCGTCGAGGGCTCGCTGGCGCGGCTCGGCCTCGACCGTCTCGACCTGTTCCTCATCCACTGGCCGCAACCGCCCATCGGCAAGTACGTCGAAGCGTGGAAGGCGTTCATCCGCATGCGCGAGGAGGGCACGGTCAGCTCGATCGGCGTCTCGAACTTCCTGCCCGAGCACCTCGACCGGCTGGTCGACGAGACCGGCGTCGCTCCGGCGGTCAACCAGGTCGAGCTGCACCCGTTCCTCCCGCAGCAGGAGCAGCGAGCGGCAGATGCGCGTCATGGCACCGTCACCGAGTGCTGGACACCGCTCGGCCGCGGCACGCAGCTGCTCGACCGGCCGGAGATCACCGAGACCGCCGACAAGCACGGCCGCACCCCCGCGCAGATCGTGCTGCGGTGGCACGTGCAGCTCGGTGCCGTACCCATCCCCAAGTCGGCCACGCCCGAGCGCTTTCGCAGCAACCTCGACATCTTCGACTTCGAGCTCGACGCCGACGACCTCGACCGTATCGGGACCCTCGAGACCGGGCAGCGGATCGGCGGCGACCCCGTCGACGAAGTGCAGCTCTGACGCCACGCCGAGGTCTAGGCTGCGGCCATGACTTACGCCGCACTCCTGTTCGCCGGCATCGCCGCACTGCTCCACGTGTACATCTGGACGATGGAGTCGATCACCTGGAAGCAACCCGCGACGTGGAAGCGGTTCGGCCTGGAGTCGCAGGCCGATGCCGACACCACGGCCCCGATGGCCTACAACCAGGGCTATTACAACCTGTTCCTCGCCGTCATCACGATCATCGGCATGGTGCTGATCGTCATCGTCGACTGGGACGTTGCGGGGTGGGCGCTCCTCATCGCCTCCTGCGGAAGCATGGCCGCGGCATCACTCGTGCTCCTCTCGACCGGTTCCGGGTACGCCCGGGCCGCCGCCACCCAGGGCACCGTCCCAGCGCTCGCCGTGATCTGCGCGATCCTCGGCATCGCCTGACGGAGGCCGACCGTAGGGTGGCCCGCATGCTCCGCCTCGCCACGATCAACGTCAACGGCATCCGGGCCGCACACAACAAGTCACGAGGCCAGTCGTCTGGTTTCGGCGAGTGGCTGGCCGACCGCGACTGCGACATCGTCACACTCCAGGAGGTGCGCGCCCCCGACGACGTCGTGCGCGACATCGTCGCCGAGTCGGGCTATCACGTCGCCCATACCGAGTCCGCCGCCAAGGGACGCGCCGGCGTCGCGATCCTGAGCCGTGCGGAGCCGAAGGACGTCCGGCTCAGCTGCGGCGACCCGTACTTCGACGATTCCGGCAGGTGGGTCGAGGCCGACATCCCGCTCGCGGACGGCAGCCTGCTCACGGTCGTGTCCACGTACGTGCACTCCGGCGGCGTCGGCACGCCCCAGCACGACGACAAGCTCCGCTTCCTCGAGCAGATGGTCACGCGGATGAGCGACATCGCCGCCAGCGGCGCGCACGGCGTTGTCACCGGCGACCTCAACATCGGCCACACCGAGAACGACATCAGGAACTGGAAGGGCAACGTCGGCAAGGCCGGCTTCCTGCCCGAGGAGCGCGCGTATCTCGACCGCGCCGTCCACGAGCTCGGATGGGTCGACGTGCACCGCGCCTTGAGCGGCAACGTCGAAGGCCCGTACACCTGGTGGTCGATGCGGGGCAAGGCGTTCGACAACGACACCGGCTGGCGGATCGACTACCAGCTCGCCACGCCCGAGCTGGCGGCAGCCGCCCGCTCCGCCCATGTCGACCGGGCGCCCAGCTGGAGCGAGCGCTGGTCCGACCACGCGCCGCTCGTCGTCGACTACTTCTGAGCGGTGATCTGGATGAGGTTGCCGCAGGTGTCGTCCAGGACGGCTGTCGTCACCGCACCCATGTCGGTCGGCTCCTGGATGAACTCCACACCGAGCTCGGAGAGTCGATCGAACTCGGCACGGACGCTCTCGACCGCGAACGTCGTGAACGGGATCCCGTCCTCGACGAGGGCCTCCTTGAAAGGTCCAGCCGCGGGATGCCCATCAGGCTCGAGCAGGAGCTCAGGACCGTTCGGTTCGTCCGGTGCGACCACCGTCAGCCAGCGATACTCGCCGACCGAGAAGTCGTGCTTCTTCTTGAACCCCAGAACGTCCGTGTAGAACTGCAAGGCCTTGGCCTGGTCGTCGACCAGGACGTTGGCCAGGTTGATCCTCATGAATACTGCCTTCCCTCCGATGTCGGCACGTCATTTCTGACCCGTCAAGCCTCGCAGACGCGGGAAGAGGGACGCGCACCCCCTGATGCGCGCCCCTCGTCCCTGGGCGGGTCCTGCGTCAGCTGAACTTGACCCGCATCGAGGTGCCCTCCTCCGTGAGCACCTGGATCTTCACTCCCACACCCGGCAGCTTCACGCCGTGGTTGGGCAGCTCCTCGTACCAGTACTTCTTCGTGTCGTTGAACGTCGGCTTGGCGTCCTGCCCACGGATGAGGCTGGGCTTGCCGTTGGTGTGCAACGTCATCGAGTCCGCCGTGTGCAGCGAGAACGGCGCGTCGTACATCTGGATCCGCGATCGCCACGGTGCACCGGTCGCGATGTTGATGACCGGCGACGGGTTGGCGTCGATGATCATGTTGCGGCCTTCACCTGGGTGCTCGTTGGTGTTGTTGTCGGCCTGGGACGTGTCCCAGTACGAGACCAGCAGGCCGTGGCCGTACTTGTAGTGCTCCACCCAGTCGGGCTTGGTGTTGGCGAAGCCGAAGTTGTACGGACCGGTCTTCAGGTACTTGTCGAAGCTGACGTACGAGCGGTGACCTGCGAGGTAGTAGTTGTCGTAGGCCTTCTCGGTCGTGGCGGCGACGACGCTGAAGCCGTCGAACTCCCACGAGCCCTCAGCCTCGGCACCGTCCTCCAGCACGGTCGCGCCGTCCGCGACGACCTTGATGTCGTCGAGGAACAGGCCTTGCTCGGCGAGGCCGCCATCGGTGCGGTAGAGGGCGCGGAGCTTCACGTCCTTGCCGGCCACCGAGGTCAACGGCACCTCGAGGTTGCCCCACTGCGGGTGTTCTCCGGAGAAGGTGGGCGTTCCCGAGGCATCCTTCGGCAGCGGCTGGCCGTTGAGCGTTCCGTCGAGGGCCGTCCACGTCTCGCCACCATCGTCGGAGGTCTGGAGATACGCGTTGTCGAAGCCCTCCTCGATCGAGTAGCGGACCTTCGCCGTCAGCGTGGCGTCGGACTTGCCGCTGAGGGCGAGATCCGTCGTCATCGTGTTGGAGAGGTCGTCACCCATGCCGGACCAGAACTGCTTCTCACCAGAAGCGGGAGCACCGTTGTCGACGGTGATGTTCTTCTTCGGCAGCACGACCACGGCACCCTGGGGCTTGTCGGAGTTGTACTCCTGCGGACCGAGGTCGAGGGTCTTCTTCGCGCCCGCGGCCACCGCCTCGTAGTCGAACCAGCCGAGCTGCAGCTTGTTCCAGGCGCCGAGGTCGCCGGGACGGGTGCCGAGTGGCTCGTCCTTGGCGTTCAGCCGGCTCTGCGCCATCAGCGTCCAGTACTCGCTGTTGTTGTCGCCACCACCGGACGTGTCGTAGTCGTCAGGCAACCCGAGGTCGTGCCCGTACTCGTGCGTGAAGACCGACAGACCGCCGTTCTCCGGCTGCACGGTGTAGTCGCCGACCCAGATGCCGGTGTCGCCGACCGGGGTGCCCCCGAGCTTGTTGAACCCGGGTCCGGTGAGGCCCTGGTCGGTGACGAAGGCGTACCAGCGGTGCGACCAGATCGCGTCCTCGCCCTGCTGGGGATCGCCGTCGGCCTCGTCGCCGCCGGCGTGCACGATCTGGAAGTGGTCGATGTAGCCGTCGGACTCGTTGAAGTTGCCGTCGCCGTCGTAGTCGTAGCGGTCGTACTCGTCGTACGACGCGATGGCCTCCTTGATCTCGGCGTCGGTCTTGCCGGCCGCCTTCTGGTCGGCCACCCACGCGGTGATCGCGTCCTGGATCAGGTTCCAGGTGGTCTTGGACGACTCGTCGCGGCCGTAGCGAGCCTCGTTGTAGGGCACCTTGACCCAGTCCGAGACCGTGCCGTCGACGGTGTAGCGGCCGGACGACTGCTCCTCGTAGTACGTCTTGACCGACTCGGTCTTGCTGCCCTCGGCGAAGTAGAGGTCCTGGTAGTGCCCACGGGTGTAGTCGCTCTGCCAGACAGTGGAGTTGTCCTTCGTCCGGTCCGGCTCGGGGATCTGGTTGCGCACCGGGCCCTCGAACGTCGTTGGACCGGGCACGCTCGGATCGGTGTCCTTGTCGGGGAAGTCAGGGTGCCGCTCGTTACCGAACTCGGCGAGGATCACGAAGATCTTGTCGGAGCGCTCCTGCTCGAGCTCGACGTACTGGTCCTTGGTCTTGGCGTCCTGGGCTGCCTGCCGCTGCTTCGCCGTCGCCTCCTTGTTGGCGAGCACCGCCGCGTCCGCCGGTGAGTAGCCCTGGCCGACCTTGACCACGGACGTCCCGTTCTTGGTGACGGGCTCCGCGTCGCCGTTGATCACGGACGTGATGGCGGTCTCGCGCAGAGCCTGCCGCTTCGTCTCGAGTGGCTGCGGAAAGGCATCTCCGCCCTTGACGGCTTCGTCGCGGCTGTCGACGCCCGGTGATGGCTGGGCCGCGCCCGGCGTCGCATACGCAAGGCCCACGGCCGCTGCGAGCCCGAGGCCGACCAGGCCCGTGGTGACACGCTTCACTGTTCCCCCTGAGGATCCCTCTCGGTGTGGCCCGACTGTTTGTCCGGCCGACGTGATCACGCCCTCGTGGGTCGCGGGCACGCCGCGCTCAAGGTAGATGGTTTCCGGACAGAACTGCAGTCTTGACTTTGCGGCTGCGTAGTACTAAAGAACTAGTTCTTTCGGGCCATGGATTCGGGTATTCCGGGGAATGGGGGTGTCCCGCTGTCGTCAGACCAAGGGTCTGTGCCCTACGCTTGACCACGTTGTTGAGTTTGGCCGTTTGACCCCGGTTCCATTGCGGAACTTGTGTTCCTTTCGGGTGAACGACGCACGATCGTCCGCGACAGTCGTGGACGAGGTACGGAACTCGTAAGGAGTACCAAGTAATGGCAACAGGAACCGTCAAGTGGTTCAACGCCGACAAGGGCTTTGGTTTCATCGCCCCCGACGACGGCAGCGAGGACGTCTTCGCGCACTTCAGCGCGATCCAGTCCTCCGGTTACAAGACGCTGAACGAGAACCAGAAGGTTGAGTTCGACGTCGAGCAGGGCCAGAAGGGCCTGCAGGCCGCGAACATCCGCCCACTCTGACCTAGCAGTCAGCGAAGGCCCGGGAGCTTGCTCCCGGGCCTTTGTCATGACCTCGGTCACGTCAGGCGCTGCTCGACTTGTGGAACGATTCAGGGTTGGTAGACAGGAAGTGAAGCCGCTCAGAGCGGACACCCCCAACCCAGGAGGCTTATCCCATGGGTCTGGACGACAAGATCAAGAACACGGCCGACAAGGTCGCCGGCGCCGCCAAGGAGAAGTTCGGCGAGGCGACCGACGACGAGGAGAAGGTGGCCGAGGGCAAGAACGACCAGGCCAAGGCCGACTTCAAGCAGACCGGCGAGCACCTCAAGGATGCCGCCGATGACGCGAAGGACGCTTTCAAGCACTGAGTCCCCGCAGAACAAGCGAACGCCACCGTCATCGACGGTGGCGTTCGTGCGTGCTGATGGAGGTTCTCAGAGGTGACCGCTCTCGTCCCAGGCGTGGCGGCCGAATTCGGCGCTCGGTGCGGTGCGGAGATAGCCGGCGTCGAAGTCTGGATGGGCGACAGGGCGAACCCTGCGGCGGTGAGCGGGGAAGCGGCGCGACGCCTCGACGAGCTGGGTGGCCTCGAACTCGAACGTGGTCTCGTCCATGGCGCGTTCCTCCCCCACGTTGATGATCCAGTGACCGTAGATCTTGAGGATATCCTCATGTTCGAGAGTCCACTACCGGTACCCGTCGGTAGTTTTCGTCGGTCGCGAATCTAGAGCGTGACGCGCAGGATGCGATCGTCGTTCTTGCCCGGATCGCCGCGTCCGTCGGTGTTGCTGGTCGTGACCCAGAGGCTGTCGTCGGGAGCGACCTCGATCGTGCGGATGCGTCCGTACTCGCCCTCGAAGAGCGCCCGTGGCTCGCCGGCGTCGGTGCCGTCGAGCGGCACGGCGTAGACGCACTCCCCCTGCAGGGCGGCAACGAAGGCCGTGGACCGGGTGATCGCCATCCCCGACGGTGAGCACTCGTTGGTCGGCCAGGTGACCTTCGGCGTGACGAAGCCATCCTCGTCGGACTTGCCCTCGAACTTCGGCCAGCCGTAGTTCTTGCCCCGTTCGACCAGGTTGAGCTCATCGACCTTGTTCTCGCCGAACTCGCAGGCCCACAGCCGGCCGTCCGCGTCGAAGGCGAATCCTTCGATGTTGCGGTGGCCGTACGACCAGGTGCGGTTGCCGAACGGATTGCCCGCCGAGGCCTTGCCGTTGCGGTCGACGCGGAGCACCTTGCCGCCGAGCGACCCCTTCTTCTGCGACTCCGGTGGGTTGCCCGCTTCGCCGGTGGCGACGAGGAGCTGGCCCTCGCGGTCGAACAGGAGCCGGCCACCGTGGTGGCGTCCGCCCACCGGGATGCCGGTCAGGATCGGGCTGATGTCGCCGAGCCGGTCGCCGTCGAGCTTGATGCGGACGACGCGGTCGTCAGCGGAGGTCGTGACGAACGCGTACACCAGGGTCTCGTCGTCGGGGTCGAGGGCGAGACCGAGCAGGCCACCCTCGCCGCCGGGCGAGCCGACCGATCCGCGCACGTCGCCGAGCGTGGTGACCTTGCCGCTCGTGTCGATGCGCACGATCGAGCCTTCGTCGCGCTGGGCCACGAGGGCGTCACCGTTGGGCAGGAAGGCGATGCCCCACGGGACGTTGAGACCGTCCGCGACGGTGCCCGCCACCCGTGGGTTCAGCTCGTCCTCGCTGGTGCGCGTCGGTGATGGTGACGGTGACCGTCCGGGCCGTGCAGGCTCGTCGTCGCTGCACCCGATCAGCGTCACGGCACCCAGCCCGGCCACGCCGGAGAGAAATGTCCGTCGGTCGACCATGCATCGATCATGCCCGCTGCCCACAAGCCGGGCATGTCGATGGAATGTTGAGCGGCGGCATACGGTTATACACAGGTACGCGATTTTTCCCGACGAAAGGCCATCATGAGCACGGTCGAATTGACCGCCGACACCTTCGAGAACACCGTCACCGGTGAGGGCATCACCCTCGTCGACTGGTGGGCATCGTGGTGTGGCCCATGTCTGCAGTTCGCCCCGGTCTACGACGCCGCGAGCGAAGAGCACCCGGACGTCACCTTCGGCAAGATCGACACCGAGGACCAGCAGGAGCTGTCCGCGGCCGCGCAGATCACGTCCATCCCGACCCTGATGGCGTTCCGCGACGGTGTCCTGGTGTTCAACCAGGCCGGTGCGCTTCCCGCGCCCTCGCTCGAGCAGGTCATCCAGGCGGTGAAGGGCCTCGACATGGAGGACGTTCATCGCCAGATCGCCGAGCAGCAGCAGGCCCAGACCGGCTGAGCTGTCCGGCTGACACCGCTTACCAACCCGGGGGCTTGACGACGTTGTCCGGCGTCGCGCCGAACAGAGGCGCGACGTCGGATTCGTCATGTCCGGCGATGCCACAACCCACCTTGGTCAGGTAGAACCGCAGCTCAGGGTGCTCGCCGGCGAAGGCGACGAACCGCTCTGCAGCACCGCGCAGGGCATCGAATCCCTCCATGGTCGGCAGGCCGTAGCTCTGGCCCTGCAGGCCCTCGCCCTGCCCCCAGATCGCGCCGAACCGATCCAGAGCAACCTTCGCCGCTCCCCCGCCGTGCGCGCCGGTCGCGTTGCTGCCGAAGACGAAGATCGATCCCTCGGGGAGTTCTGCGAGTCGTTCGGGCGTGGTCTCCATGCATCGATTGTGCCGCCGGTGACGTGGTTTCGATACGCGGCCTCGTTCCTCGGCCGCTACTCAACCACCGATACTCAAGCCCCGGTGGTTGAGTAGCCCCGCGAGCGCCAGCGAGTGGGGCGTATCGAAACCACAACTGTCTCGATTTCGTCCGTTTGGTGTCGCGCGGGACAATGGAGGGATGCCCACCCAGACCGACCTGCGTTTGCTGCTGCGCAGTCCGGTCGACTTCGAGATGGGCGATTCACCTGCTGAGTCACGCTTCGTGTTCCGGGCTGCGGACGGTGAGCATCGGGTCACGGCGAGCGAGGCCATCGGCGCGCTCAGCCAGGGCATCCGCACCATGAACGCGCATCCGAGCGCGCGGGCCTGGGCCACGCCGGCGATCCTCGCGCTACGCATCATGGCTCGCGGCCACCTGGCGTCGCTCGACGCGTCCGAGCGCAGCCGCCTGCAGGACGCCTCCCGCAGCGTCGACCGCGACCCTGCCGTGGCGCAGGCCAAGGTGCGGGCGTTCATCGACGCTCTCGCCGTCGACGCTCCGGCCGTCGCCTCGATCCCGCAGCGCTCCGACGACGACGCGCCGCCGGTCGTGGAGATGAAGCCACGCCGCGCGCGGACGTTCAGCGGCCACTTCGTCGTGCGGTTCCGCTCCGAGCCGACGGACGATCTGGTGGCCGATGTGACGTTGCGCGTCCGTCCCACGGATGCTTCGTGGGGTGCGGCCGACGCAGCCGACCTCTGGGCCCGCGACGACCACCACTTCGGGCCGGGTTCGCGCCAGGCGGTCCGGACGATGCTCGCGAGCGCTGCGGTGGTGTGGTCGCCGGCGGCCCGGATCCTCGCCGACCCAGACCCCGGCCTCCTCCCCGTCACCGCGGACGAGCTGGCGTTGCTGGGCTCGTCGCGCATCGTCACCCTGCTGCTCGGCCTTCGCATCGACGTGGACTGGCCGAACGAGCTGGTGCGCGACATCGACGCTCGCGGCTCGGTCCGACGCGTCGGTGCACCGCTGCCAGACCAACCACGTGCCTTCTCCCGCGACCAGCTGTTCCGGTTCGACTGGCGGCTCGCGATCGGCGACGACACGCTCACCGAGGCCGAGGTGGACGAGCTGGCAAAGTCCCAGCACGGCCTGCTGCGGCTGCGCGACCAGTGGGTGCTCGTCGACCCGAGCCGGCTGCGCCACGTGCTCGACCGCCGCAGCCGCGACCTCACGCCGATCGAGGCGATGCGCGCGGCCGTGTCGGGCACGGTCGACGTCGACGGCGTCACGACCGACGTCGACACCGTGGGCTGGCTCGACGACCTCCGGGTACGTCTCAGCGAGCGCGGCGAGCGCACGACGGTCGGGCAACCGGCGACCCTCGACGGCACGCTCCGCGACTACCAGCTCGACGGCCTGCGCTGGATGGCTCAGCTCGTCGAGCTCGGGCTCGGCGGCGTGCTCGCCGACGACATGGGCCTGGGCAAGACCGTCATGCTCATCGCGCTGCACCTGCACCGGGTCGAGCAGGGCCTCGACGCGCCGACGCTCGTCGTCTGCCCGGCGTCGGTGCTGGGCAACTGGGAGCGCGAGATCCATCGGTTCGCCCCCACCGCGGACGTCCGTCGGTACCACGGGCCGGGACGCAGCCTCGACGGCGCGAAACGTGGGTTCGTGGTCACCACCTACGCCACCATGCGCCGCGATGCCGAGCAGATCGCCGCCCACGAACCGGGATGGGGCCTGGTGGTCGCCGACGAGGCGCAGAACGTCAAGAACGTCCGCGCCGGAGCGGCACGAGCCCTGCGGACGATCCCCGGCGAGGCGAAGCTCGCGCTCACCGGCACGCCGGTCGAGAACAACCTCGCCGAGCTGTGGGCGATCGTCGACTGGACCACGCCCGGCCTGCTCGGCTCCTACGACTCCTTCCGGCAGCGCTGGTCCCGTCCGATCGAGTCGCGCCGTGACACCGGGCGCGCGAGCGACCTTGCGCTCCTGATCCGGCCGTTCGTGCTCCGTCGCCGCAAGAGCGACCCCGGCATCGCGCCGGAGCTGCCGCCCAAGACCGAGACCGACTACCGCGTCAACCTCACCCGCGAGCAGGTCGGGCTCTACGAGGCGGTCGTCCGCGAAACCCTCGCCGAGATCGAGTCGGCCCGCGGCATGTTGCGCCGCGGTCTCGTGGTGAAGCTCCTCACCCAGCTCAAGCAGATCTGCAACCACCCGGCGCAGTTCCTACGCACTCCGCACGAGCGCCTCGGCGGTCGCTCGGGCAAGCTCGGCCTCCTCGACGAGCTGGTCGAGGAGATCGTCGCCGAGGGTGGCGGCATCCTGCTGTTCACGCAGTACGCCAAGATGGGCCACCTGCTGTCGCGGCACCTGCACGAGCGGCACATCGACAACCAGTTCCTGCACGGCGGCACGCACGTCCGCACCCGCGAGACGATGGTGCAGCGATTCCAGCGCGGCGACGTCCCGGTGTTCGTGCTGTCGCTCAAGGCGGCCGGCACCGGCCTCAACCTCACCCGTGCCGACCACGTCATCCACTTCGACCGCTGGTGGAATCCCGCCGTCGAGGACCAGGCCACCGACCGTGCGCACCGGATCGGCCAGACGAAGCCGGTGCAGGTCCACCGCCTCATCAGCGAGGGGACGATCGAGGAGTCGATCGCCGAGCTCATCACGTCCAAGCGCTCGCTCGCCGACGCCGTCGTCAACGCCGGCGAGGGCGCGCTGACGGAGCTCTCCGACGCCGAGCTGGCCCAGCTGGTGCGGCTCCGGAAGTAGCCGCTCGGCGGCTAGCGGTCCTCGAACCCGGCGGTGCTGTTGATGCAGCTCTTGATCTCCCGGAGCGTGTAGAACGGGCCGTCCGGCGGGTCGGTGGGCTTGCACGCCTTGCTGAACCGCGACGGCTCCTCGTTGAAGCGCAGGGTGAGCAGGATCTTGCCGCGCTTGTTGCGGTACGCGGCCCACTCGATGTTCCCGCCGATCAGCCCGGACCGGTAGGAGCGCCACGGGTTGGAGTTCTCGGTGTAGAGACCGCCCTTGGGCTCCTGCTGGTTGGCGCTGCGCAGCTGGGTCAGAACCGTGAACGGCATGACGGTCTCGCCGTGCGAGTGCCGGAACACGGCAGCGGTCTTGCCGCCGTCGACCCGCTCCTGCAGCCGCTTCATGAAGTCGTTGAGCAGGGGCCGTGCCCGGCTGTAGGTGGTGGTCTCGTCGCGGATGCCCGGCCCGTGCCGATAGAGCAGCTCACCGGTTTGCTCCTCGCTCATGACCTCGCCGTCGGCGTTGTCGACGTACTCCTTGAACGTCACGTTGGTGTGGGGCCGCATGCCCGGCCCCCGCTGGAACAGGCGGTACAAGTCGATGGCAGCCCCGACCGGGTCCTTGATCCGCGTCTGGATGAACACCGGCTGGTAGATGTTCGCCAGGATGTTGTTCGCGGCTTCTTTGACGTCCTGAACCTTCCTGAGCCGTCGGATGTGGTCTCGGCCGATGAACGACGCCTTGCCGCCGAGGCGGAGGGTGCGGTTGGACACCGCGTCCTTGGCGATCTTGAGGTCCGGGTACCGCTCCGTGATCGCCGACTTCATCGCCGCCGCACTGTCCTTGGTGCGCTTCATGTTCGACGTCACGAAGGCGATCTCGTCGCCGTCCTCCTGCACGCGCCTGAAGAAGTCGGCGTAGTTGTCGGCCGTGCGACGGCCGAGACCGTGCAGCTCGTTCTTGCCGAGGCTCGTCAGCTGGCCGGCGCCGAGCTCTTTCTCGTCAGCCTTGAACTGCTCGATGTCGGATTTCAGATTCTCACCGGTCTCGGTGAGTGCGTTGTCCTTCTTGGCCTGCTCCCACAGCTTGAGGATGCGAGGGTTCTCCTCGGACGGGATGGAGGTGCGGGAGCCGTGGCGTCCGACGGTCTCGACGAAGAAGAGGCTGTAGCCCTTCGGGGGCTTGACGATCCTGCTGGACGCGACGTTGCCGTACGGGGCCTCGCTGCCGTACACCTGCGCGGACGTGCTGTTGCCGTCCTGCGGCCCGGGGATCGCGCCGGCGATGATGGTGAGACAGGCGACCACGAAGTTCAACATGATCTGGGAGTCTCCTGGGCTCGGCGCTCGTAGGCGGTCACTCTACCGACGTGCGTGAGCACGGCCAGCCGAACAGCGGTCAGCGAAACCCGCCCGTGCTCTTGATGCAGCTCTTGATCTCCCCGAGTGTGTAGAAGCCCGATTCGACCTTCGGCTCCTCGACCTCGAACTTGCAGGCCTTGCTGAACCGCGACGGCTCCTCGTTGAAGCGCAGGGTGAGCAGCACTTTGCCGGCCTTGTTGCGGTACGCGGCCCACTCGATGCTCCCGCCGATCAGCCCGGACTGGTAGGAGCGCCACGGATTGCCCGCCGCCGTGTAGAGACCGCCCTTGAACTCCTGATAGTTGGCGCTGCGCAGCTGGGTCAGTGCGGTGAACGGCATCACGGTCTCGCCGTGCGAGTGGCGGAACACGGCAGCCGTCTTGCCGCCGTCGACCCGCTCCTGCAGCCGCTTCATGAAGTCGTTGAGCAACGGCCTGGCCGCCTTGTAGGAGGCGTCCTCCTCGCGGATGCCGGGTCCGTATCGGTAGAACTTCTCGCCGGCCTGCTCGTCGCCGATGACCTCGGCGTCGGCACGGTCGAGGTACTTCTCGAACGACACGTTGGTGTGCGGCCGCATGCCCGGGCCGCGCTGGTAGAGCCGGTACAGGTCGATGGCAGCCCCGACCGGGTCCTTGATCTGCGTCTGGACGAACACCTGCTGGTACAGGTTGCTCAGCGCGTTGTTCGCTGCCTGCTTGATGTCCTGCGTCTTCTTGAGCTGGCGGATGTGGTCCCGGCCGGTGGCCGACGTGTTGCCGCCGAGACGGAGGGTCCGGTTGGACACTGCGTCCTTGGCGATCTTGAGGTCCGGGTACCGCTCCTGGATGGCGGACTTCATGGCTGCCGCACTGTCCTTGGTGCGTTTCATGTTCGAGGTGACGAAGGCGATGTCGTCACCATCCTCCTGCGCGCGGGAGAAGAAGTCGGAGTAGTTCTCGGCCGTGCGGCGCCCGAGACCGTGCAGCTCCAGCTTCCCGAGGCTCGTCAGCTGGCCGGCACCGAGCTCCTTCTCGTCCGCCTTGAACTTCTCGATGTCGGCCTTGAGGTCCTCACCGGTCTCGGTGAGTGCGTCCGCCTTCTTGGCCTGCTCCCACAACTGGAGGATTCGCTCGTTCTCCTCGGAAGGGACCGACGTGCGTGAGCCATGGCGTCCGACGGTCTCGACGAAGAAGAGGCTGTATCCCTTCGGCGGCTCGAGGATCTGACTGGATGCGGCGTTCCCGTAGGGAGCCTCGCTGCCATAGGCGCGGCCGGCGTCGAGGTTGCCGGCCTGGGGCCCGGGAATCGCACCGGCGATGATGGTGACGCAGACGGCCACGAAGTTCAGCACGATCTGGGAGTCTCCTGGGCTCGGCGAATGTAGGCGGTCACTCTACCTACGCCTGGGAACCGTCAGCCCAGGCAGCCCTTCAGCTCGTCGACGGTGTAGAAGTACTTGGCATCGTCGTCGTCCGGAGTGCAGCCGTCGTGGAACTGCACCGGCTTCTCGTTGTACCGCATGGTCACGAGCACCTTGCCGTCGTCGTTGCGGTACGCCGCCCACTCGATGTTGCCGGCGAGTCGCCCGGCGATCGCTCCGCGCCATGGGTTCTTGCTGCGGGTGAATCGTTCGCCCTCGGCGGTCTGCTCCTCGCTGCCGGGAGCCTTGATGAGCGCGGCGAACGGCATCGTCGTCTCGCCGTGGGCGAATCGGTACACGATGGCGGTCGTCGAGCCGGCGATGCGTTCGTCGAGGGTCTTGAAGAAGTCTTCGAGCAACGGTCGGGCGTTGTCGACGGTGTTGGTCTCGCCCTCGACGCCGGGTCCGTACTGGTAGAACGTCTCGGCGTCGGTGGCGTAGCTGAGCGGCTCGCGGGCATCCTCCGGCACGTATCGCGCGAAGGTGATGTCCGTTTCCTTCGCCATGCCGGGCGCGGTTGAGTAGAGCTTGTAGATGTCGAGGGCGGCCTCGAGCGGGTCCTCGATGCTGGGGATGAACTCCGGCACGTAGATGGTGCGCAGCACGTCCTTGGCGTAGTCGCGGAGCTCGTCGCGTCCGAGGATCTCCTCGGTCATCGCCTCGCCGGCGTCCGAGGCCTTGTTGCTGAAGTGCAGCATGGCGTCGGCCTGGGTGAGGGGCGCCAGCTCGGTCTTGAGGTCCAGCCCGGCCGCCGCCAGGCCCTCGTGCATGGCCTCGGCGCTCTGCTTCGTGCGGGTGACGTTGGTGGTGACGGAGGCGATCTTCTCGTCGCGGTTGTCGAGGGCGTCGAAGAAGTCGGCATACATCTCGCCGTGACGCTTGCCGATGCCCTGCCACTCCTGCTGCCCGACGCCGCTGAGCCTGCCGTAGCCGATCGACCTCTCGGCCTCCTGGAACTCCGCCACGTCGATCGCGAACTTCTCGCCGCGCTCGGTGAGCCCGCCTTGCTCGGATGCGCGCATCCAGATCTCCAGCGCGTCCTCCTCGGTGCTGTCGCTGGTGAGCGAGCGGGCACCGTGCCGGGCGACGGTCTCGAGGAAGAACATCTCGTAGCCGTCGGGCGCCGCCTTGACCTTCGCCTTGGGCGTGCCGTACGGCGTCTGGTTGGCGTAGTCGTGCTCAGGCTCGTCAGCAGAGGCCGATGAGGCCAGGGCGACCAGGGTGAATGCGGCGGCGGCACATGCCTGCCAGGGCTTGACGTGCATCACGCGGACTCCGAGACCGAGAAGGATGGGGAAGCACCAGCAAGTCTAGGTCAGGAGTCGGCCTGCGGTCACGGTTTCAGCTGTGACTGGTGTGACGGACGTGGTTTCGAAGAGTTCGGTGGTTGAGTAGCCCGCTGGGGGTCCCCCCACGAGCGCTAGCGAGTAGGGGGCGGAACGAGCGGGCGTATCGAAACCACATCACTGTGGACGACGAGCTCGACCCAAACTCCGATCAAGGATTACCTCGGGCGCATGGCCTGGATGTACATCCTGCGGTGCGCCGACGACTCCTATTACGTCGGAAGCACGCGAAACCTCGACGGACGACTCTGGCAGCACCGAAACGGGAAGGGTGCTGCCTACACCCGACATCGGTTGCCCGTCACGCTCGTCTACGCCTGCGAGTGCGAAAGCGTCGCCGAGGCCTTCTGGCTCGAAAAGCGCGTCCAGGGCTGGGCAAGGCAGAAGCGCGAAGCGTTGATCCGCGGCGACTTCGAGGCGCTGCCCAGCTTGGCGAAGAAGGACTTCGGCAAACGATCTTTGCCACCGTGACGTGGTTTCGATACGCCCCACTCGCTGGCGCTCGCGGGGCTACTCAACCACCGAGGAATCCGGTGAGGCCGCCTGCGGCCGAGCCGTATCGAAACCACCGATGACTCGCCTCATCCGCCTCAGCCACCGATGACTCGCCTCATCCGCCTCAGCCACCGATGACTCGCCTCATCCGCCTCAGCCACCGATGACTCGCGTCATCGGTGGTTGAGTAGGTGAGGCCGCCTGCGGCCGAGCCGTATCGAAACCACGCCTCGGTCAGCCCTCGAAGCAGGCCCCCGTGAACTCGTAGTCCGTGGCGGTCTTGCCGGCCTTGAAGTCCTCGATGATCGCGACTCCGGACGGCTCGTTCGGGTCGACCTTGCTGACCACGGACTCGCGGAAGACCGTCTCGTTCGGGTCACCCGTGCGGTTGCCGGCCTTCTCCGGCAACATGCCCTCGTAGTCGATCGTCTCCAGCGACTTCACCGCTTCCAGCAGGCCGGCGCGGTCCTTCGAGTAGTCGCCGTCGACCCATTCCTCGAGCGCGGCCTTCAGCGGGTACGACCAGGCCCAGCCGGCGGTGTAGCCGTCGCTGGGCTGCTTGACCTCGCCGAGAGCTTCACGCATCGCCTCGTGGGCCGGCGTGTCGGTACCGAACGGACCCCAATAGCCGGACTGGAGGTACTGCGCCTCCAGCGCCTTCGCCGCCGGGGACTTCAGCAGGGCCGGGTTCCATGTCGGGCCGAGGCCGATGAACTGGCCCTTGTAGCCCTGCGAGGCAGCCTGACCGACGATGACCGCGGTCTCCGTCGGGCTCGTGCCCAGCAGGACCATGTCCGGCTTCTGCTTGACGATCGCGCTGATCGCGCCGGCCTGCTCCTCCTGGCCGGGCGCTGTCTCGACCGCGGAGAAGTCGAGCCCGTTGGCCTCGGCAGCGATCTTGGCGCCCGCGGCACCGTCTCCGCCGTAGTCGCCCGGGAAGTGGACGGCCATGACCGACTTGATGGACTTCTCCTCAAGCGCGTAGTCGACGCTGTTCATCCCCTCGACGCAGTAGTTCGCGCCGGACTCGAGGATGTTGTCCTCGAACGCCCACAGGGACGTCCACGATGCAGGTGCCGCGATCATCTCGTCGGACTTGAGCGCGGGCAGGATCGCGAGCGTGGTCGGCGACCCGAGCGACTGGGCCAGCGCAAGCACGTCACCCTTGATCTCGGAGTACACCTGGGAGTGCGTCTGCGGGTTGTAGAGGTTGTCCTTGACGTACTTGGTGACGTCGATGTCGTAGCCACCGATGCCTCCGTTTTCGTTGACCCGCTGCCAGAAGGCCTTCTGCGAGTCGACGATCGCCACACCGAGCGGGGCGAACGGGCCCTGCGTCAGGTCGGAGATCGTGCCGAGGTAGATGCACCCGTTGTCCGCGTTGACGGCGTCCGGACACGCCTCCTCGGTCACGCCGGGCGCCGCTGCGGCATCCCCGCCATCGCCACCGCGGCTGCAGCCGGTGGCCACCAGTGCGAGCGCTGCCAGGAGCGCTCCTGCCTTGCGTACCTTCACGGTCCTACTCCTTTGGTTAGGTGCACGTGCTCTGAGACGTCAGTAGCTGAACGGCCAGCCCTTCCAGTAATTGCGAATCCGGACCCAGATGCCGAACAGCCCTCGTGGCTCGAACAGCAGGAAGACCACGATCAGCAGGCCGTAGAGGATGGACTCGAGCTGGAAGACGTTGGGCGTGGCGGTGGCCGTGGACGAGATGAACGAGACGTACGACGGGATCTCGCGGGTGAGGCTCGGCAGGATCGAGATGAACATCGCGCCCATGATCGTCCCGCTCACCGTGCCCGCTCCCCCGATCAGCACCATCGCGATGAACTGCACCGACAGCAGGAGACTGAACGTGCTCGGCTCGAAGAATCCGGTGATCGTGTAGAGCAGGCCACCGCAGCAGCCGGCGTAGAACGAGGAGATGGCGAAGGCGACCGTCTTGGTGACGGGAATGTTGATGGCCATCATCTCCGCGGCCATGTCGCGGTCGCGGACGGCGGCAAGCGAACGCCCCACCCGGGACCGCGCGAGGTTGCGGGCGCCCAGCGCGAACAGGAGCAACATCACCAGCATCAGCAGGTAGAGGTTCTGGTCCTTGGTGAGGAAGTCCGAGCCGCGGTTGAAGACGTAGCCGAACAGCTCCGGGGTGGCCGACTGGCGTCCGACGCCGGCGCCGCCGGTCAGGTCGCTCCACTCACGGAAGACGTGCTCGCCGATGAAGACCAGCCCCAGCGTGACGATCGCCAGGTAGAGGCCGCGGAGCCGGGTCGCCAGCGGGGCGACCAGGACGCCGGCAAGCGCCGCCACCAGGCCCGCTGCGGGGAGCCAGATCAGGATGTTGGTGATGCCGAAGCCGATCGCGCGGCCGTCCGGGTCCCCGGAGATCGCGGCCGCGGTGTAGGCGCCGACGCCCACGAAGAATGCGTGGCCGAGCGACACCTGGCCGGCCATGCCGGTGATGATGTTCAGTCCGAGCGCGCCGATGGTGAACGC
>CAWIWE010000034.1:0-32849 GCA_963839625.1 uncultured Actinomycetota bacterium
TCGTCATCGAGCCGGCCGGCCTCGTGCAGGATCTCCATCACCCGTTCGAGTCCTGAGCCGTAGAGGTCGGTGACCAGCCGGACCAGCTCCTCGGCTCGTTCGCGGGCCACCACACCCCCCGTGGCGCTGGCGGTCAGGAGCGCATCGATGCGTTCGCCGGTGGCACCCAGGTCCGACGTGTGTACGGGCGATTCGCCATGCGCCATGTCGGCGCCTACTCGATGCCGGCGGACTGCGTCGGCGAGTGCAGCTTCTCCAGCGTCACGCCGTCACCGAGGTACATGTGCACACCGCAGGGCAGGCATGGATCGAAGCTGCGAACCGTGCGCATGATGTCGATGCCCTTGAAGTGCTCGCGATCGTTCTTCTCGAAGATCGGCTGCCCTTGCACCGCATCCTCGTACGGACCGGGAGTGCCGTAGGAGTCGCGCGGGTTCGCGTTCCAGGGGGTCGGCGGGTAGGGGTGGTAGTTCGCGATCTTGCCGTCCCGGATGACCATGTGGTGGCTGAGCACACCACGCACCGCCTCGGTGAAGCCGCAGCCAATGCCCTCGTCCGGAACCTCGAACTTCTCCCAGGTCTTCGTGCGGCCGGCCCGAATCTCGACCAGCGCCTTCTCGGCGAAGTGGAGTGCGCAGGCAGCCGCGTAGGCCTGGAAGTACGTCCGGGCGCGGTTGCGCTCGATCGTGTTGCTCCAGCGCGGAATCTTCCACTCCAGCTCGACCGGGCCCTTGAGCGCGGTCTTCGGCAGGTTGATCTTCACGCTCGAGCCGGTGGACTGCACGTAGCCGATGTCGACCAGCCCGGCCAAGGAGGTGGCCCAGAGGCGGGCGAGAGGCCCGCCGCCGGTGTCGAGCGCGAGATAGTCCTTGCCGTCGAACCAGCGTGGCGACATGACCCAGGAGTACTTGCCGCCGTCCAGGTCACGCTTCTGCGGCTTCGGGTTCGTGTGCTGGTTCCACGGATGACGCCGGTCGACCGGGTTTCCCAGCGGGTCGTTCTTGACGAACGTCTCCTGGTCCTCCCAGTCGTCGTAGTACGACGAGCCGAGCAGGATCCGGATGCCGAGGTTGATCTCGACGAGGTCGGTGGTGACCAGCTTGCCGTCGACCACGATGCCCGGCGTCACGTACATCTTTCGACCCCAGTTGGTCATGTCCTTGTAGTCGAAGTTGCAGTGCTCGGGGTCCTGGAACGAGCCCCAGCACGCCAGCAGGATGCGGCGGTTGCCGACCTCCTCGTAGCCCGGCAGCGCCTCGTAGAAGAAGTCGAACAGGTCGTCGTGCATGGGGACGACCTTCTTCATGAACTCCACGTACCGCATCAGCCGGGTCATGTAGTCGGTCATCAGCTGGATCGTCGCCACGGTGCCGACGCCACCCGGGTAGAGCGTCGACGGGTGGACGTGCCGGCCCTCCATCAGGCAGAACATCTCACGGGTCCAACGGCTCACCTGGAGGGCTTCGCGGTAGAACTCTCCCGTGAACGGGTTCAGCGACCGCATGATGTCGCCGATGGTCTTGTAGCCGTGGGCGTCGCCCTGGGGTGCCTCGGTGCGGTTCGCCAGCTCCAGCACCTCGGGGTTGGTCTCCTGGACCATCTTCTCGCAGTAGTCGACCCCCACCAGGTTCTCCTGGAAGATGTTGTGGTCGAACATGTACTCGGCGGCCTCGCCGAGGTTGACGATCCACTCGCCCAGGTGCGGCGGCTTCACCCCGTAGGCCATGTTCTGCGTGTAGCACGAACAGGTCGCGTGGTTGTCGCCGCAGATGCCGCAGATGCGGCTGGTGATGAAGTGGGCGTCGCGCGGGTCCTTGCCCTTCATGAAGATCGAGTAACCGCGAAAGATCGAGCTGGTGCTCTTGCACTCGGCCACCGTGTTGTTGTCGAAGTCGATCTTGGTGTAGATGCCCAGGCTGCCGACGATGCGCGTGATCGGATCCCACGCCATGTCCACCAGGCCGGTGTTCTTGTCCTCGCTGTAACTCGTCGGACTCGGAATCGTCGACGTCATGACGCCGCCTTTCTGTGGAGTTGTCGAACTACCAGGTGCGGGTCGCGCCAGTGGTCAAGGTCTTTCCGGGTTTGCGCCACTTCGGTTCCTTGTCGACCGTTCGGGTGGTCATGGCACGCAGCGTGCGCATCGTCGCGCCGTACGGAACGACAGCCGCGGTCGAGAGCTTGCCGCCGGGTGGTTCGTCCATGAAGGGCATGAACTTGTCTGGGAATCCGGGCATCGTGCAGCCGATACAGATGCCACCGACATTGGGGCAGCCGCCGATGCCGTTCATCCAGCCGCGCTTCGGGACGTTGCACTTCACGACGGGACCCCAGCAGCCGAGCTTGACGATGCACTTCGGCGATCCGTACTCGGTGGCGAAGTCACCCTGCTCGTAGTAGCCGGCGCGGTCGCACCCCTCGTGGACGGTCGAACCGAACAGCCAGGTGGGACGCAGCGCCTCATCCAGCGGGATCATCGGCGCCTGGCCGGTGGCCATGTAGAGCAGGTACGTGAGGGTCTCGGAGAGGTTGTCGGGCTGGATCGGGCATCCGGGCACGCACACGATCGGGATGTCGGCTTTGGACTTCCAGTCCCAGCCGAGATAGTCAGGCACTCCCATCGCGCCGGTCGGGTTGCCGGCCATGGCGTGGATGCCGCCATAGGTCGCGCACGTGCCGACGGCGACAACCGCCGTGGCCTTGGGCGCGAGTCGGTCGAGCCACTCACTGGTCGTCATCGGTTGACCCGTGGCCGGGTCATTGCCGAAGCCGCACCAGTAGCCCTCGTCGTGCAGCTGCTCGTTCGGGATCGAGCCCTCGACCACCAGGACGAAGGGTTCGAGCTCCCCGCGGTCGGCCTTGAAGAACCACTCAAGAAAGTCGTCGGCCCCGCCGTTCGGCCCGCACTCGAAGTCGATCAGCGGCCAGTGGACGGCCACCTGCGGAAGCCCTGGCAGAGCGCCCAGGGCGATCTCCTCGACGCTCGGCTGGGTGGCGGCGGTCAACGCCACCGAGTCGCCGTCGCAACTCAGTCCGGCATTGATCCAGAGAACATGAATGAGAGTTTCCTCGGCCTTGATCGCCTCGGCTGTCGGCATGCCAGACCCCGTCTCCGGGCGAGGTCTGGGCCCTCACTCCGCTGCTGGGGCCGACTGCTCGGTCCACACGCACAGCGTGCTTCCATTAGAGGACGGGTCCGACCGGGTGTCAACCGAAAGATGTGTCCGGCGTCACATCAAAGCTGGCCGAGCCAGCGGTACCAGGCGTCGAGATTCTCGCCCGTACGCACGGACAGGGGCATCCAGACGAGGTCGGCATTGAGGCTCCGTGCGTCCTTCTCGCAGCGGTCGACGTCGAAGTCGACGTACGGCAGGAGGTCGGTCTTGTTGACGACCACCAGGTCGGCAGCCGCGAACATGTGCGGGTACTTGAGCGGCTTGTCATCGCCTTCGGTGACCGAGATGATCACGACCTTCTTGGTCTCGCCGAGGTCGAACAGAGCGGGACAGACGAGGTTGCCGACGTTCTCCAGCACGACGAGGTCGCCGTCATCGGGCTCCAGCGTGTCGAGCCCCCGACGCACCATGGTCGCGTCGAGGTGGCAGCCGGACCCGGTGTTGATCTGCACCGCCTTGGCGCCGACGGCGCGGATGCGCTCGGCGTCGTAGACGGTCTCCTGGTCGCCCTCGACTACGGCGATCGGACGGCCAGCACCCTGCTCCTTGATCGTGCGTTCGAGCAACGTCGTCTTGCCGGCACCCGGCGAGCTCATGAGGTTGACCGATGCGATGCCTCGCCCGGCCATCCACTCCCGATTGGCCTGGGCGAGCTCGTCATTCTTGGCCAGGACCGCGGTCTCGAGGTCGATTGTGTGGGTGTGCGGCGCCCCATGGTCGTGGCCGTGGTCATGCGTGTGGTCAGGGTCGTGCCCGTGGTCAGCACCATGGGCGTGGACCGTGCCGTCCTCGTGGACGTGCAGGAACTCCCCGGTCTCGCCGTCCACCCGGACGTCGGCCTCTCCGCATCCGCAGGTTGCACACATCTCAGACCACCTCCACTGAGGTGACCGACAGCTCGCGCCCGGCCACCACCTCGACATCGGCGCTCCCACATTCGCACAGCAGGATCAGGTCGTTCTTGTCGAACTCACGGTCGCAGGTGCGGCAGTGCGCCCGCCCCGACGGCTCGACGATCTCCAACGTTGCACCCTCCAGCGGCGTGCCGGCGGTGGCCAGCTCGAAGCAGAACTCCAGGGCATCGGGCACGACACCGGACAGCCTGCCGACCGCAAGCCGCACCGTCGTCACCCGTCGCTCCTCCGTGCGTTCGAGGATCGCCTCGACGACGGACTCGGCGATGGCCAGCTCATGCATGGGACCACCTCGATTGCTTTTCACCATAGGTCGGCCCTCGTCGGAGTGGCAAGGACGACAATGGTGCGATGACGACCGCGAGCACGGACGCCGCACTGGCGATCCTGCGCTCCCGCGGAGAGCGGGTAACGGCCGCACGCCGGGCCGTGATCGAGGCCTTGGAGCCGCACGACCACCTCACCGCTGACGAGATCGCGGCCCGCGCCGAGGCAGCCGCGCCGGGCGTCCACCGCACCACGGTGTACCGGGCGCTGGCTACGCTCGGCGAGATCGGCCTCATCGCCCACACCCATGTGGCGGGCTCAGCCACCATCTACCACCTCACGGCCGACGGCGATGCCGACCACCATCACGAGCTCGATCATGCACACGTCCAATGCACCGAGTGCGGGTCGCTCTTCAACATCGAGGACCAGCTGCTCGTCCCGCTCGCCGGCGACCTGGAGCGCGAGATGGGATTCCGGCTCGACGTCCATCACGCCGCGCTCCTGGGCGTCTGTGCGCGCTGTAGAAAATCCGCGTCGTCGTCCTGAAAATCCGGTCTTCGGCCACTGCCTCTCTTGCAACAGAGTTGCATCTGGCGCATGGTGAGTTCTCAAGAGGGAGGCCACCATGCCGGTCCGGGTCAGCGCTCGTGTCGACCGAACTGAAGCTCGCTCCCTCGTCGGCATGACGGCGGTCATCGTGACCCTCCACGTCGCCGGCTGGGGCGCGCTTCTCATCGCCGCCAGTCAGGACCTCCGGCTCGGCAGTGCGGGCGTCTTCGGCGTCGGCCTCGGCATCACGGCCTACACCCTCGGCATGCGGCACGCCTTCGACGCCGACCACATCGCCGCCATCGACAACGTGACACGCAAGCTGCTGGCCGACCGGCGCGACCGAGCTCGACCCCTGTCGGTCGGCTTCTGGTTCTCACTCGGACACTCGAGCATCGTCTTCGGCCTGTGCCTGCTGCTGGCCATTGGCGTGCGATCGCTGGGCCGTCAGGTCGAGAACGAGTCGTCCGCACTGCAGCAGACGACCAGCCTCATCGGGCTCAGTGTGTCGTCGATCTTCCTGATCCTCATCGGCGTGCTCAACGCGGTGGTGCTCGTCGGCATCCTGAAGGTCTTCCGCGAGATGCGCACCGGGCACTACGACGAGGCCCAGCTGGAGGACCACCTGCAGAACCGCGGGCTGATGAACCGGATCCTCGGTCGCACGACTCGTGCCGTGCGAAAGCCGCGGCACATGTACCCCGTCGGACTCCTGTTCGGCCTCGGCTTCGACACGGCCACGGAGGTCTCGCTGCTGGTGCTCGCCGCGGGAGCGGCCGCCTCCCAGCTCCCGTGGTACGCGTTCCTTGCGCTGCCCATCCTGTTCGCGGCCGGCATGAGCCTGCTCGACAGCCTGGACGGAGCGTTCATGGCGATGGCGTACGGCTGGGCGTTCGTCCAGCCGGTGCGCAAGATCTACTACAGCATCATCGTGACCGGGCTATCGGTCGTCGTGGCGCTGCTCATCGGCGGCGTCCAGGTCGTCGGCCTCCTGGGGTTCGGCGACTTCAGCCTGGACGCGGTCGGCTACCTGATCGTGATCGTGTTCGCCGTGACGTGGGCGATCGCGGTTGCGATCTGGCGATTCGGCCACATCGAGGAGCGCTGGGGTTCGGCGCCCGACGGAGCGGCCGGTTGACCGTCAGTCGACGGAGCTGACCTTCAACGCGTCCGCGGCCTCGTCGCGGTCGACCGTCACCGTGTCGCCGTCGCGGACCTCGCCGGCGAGCAGCGCCTTGGCGAGTCGGTCGCCGATGGCCTGCTGCACGAGCCGCCGCAACGGACGAGCGCCGAAGGCGGGGTCCCATCCGGTGACCGCCAGCCACTCCTTCGCGGAATCGGTGACCTCGAGCGTGATGCGGCGGGTGGCCAGCCGGCGGCCGAGCGACTCGAGCTGCAGATCGACGATGTGGGTGAGGTCGTCGGTGCTGAGCGCGTCGAACATGACGACCTCGTCGAGCCGGTTGAGGAACTCCGGTTTGAACGACGCCTTCACGAGCTCCATGACCGCCTCGTGTGTGGCCTCCTCGTCGAGCGCCGGGTCGGCCAGGAACGCCGAGCCGAGGTTCGACGTCAGGACGAGGATGGCGTTCCGGAAGTCGACGGTGCGGCCTTGCCCGTCGGTGAGCCGGCCGTCGTCGAGCACCTGCAGCAGGATGTCGAAGACCTCCGGGTGCGCCTTCTCGACCTCGTCGAGCAGTACCACCGAGTAGGGGCGTCGCCGCACGGCCTCGGTGAGCTGGCCGCCCTCCTCGTAGCCGACGTAACCGGGAGGAGCACCGACGAGCCGGGCGACGCTGTGCTTCTCGCCGTACTCGCTCATGTCGATGCGCACGATCGCGCGCTCGTCGTCGAACAGGAACTCCGCCAGCGTCTTGGCGAGCTCGGTCTTGCCGACCCCGGTCGGTCCGAGGAACAGGAACGAGCCAGTGGGGCGGTCGGGATCGCTGATGCCGGCCCGCGAGCGGCGCACGGCGTCGGACACGGCGGTGACGGCGGCCTGCTGGCCGATCAGCCGACGGCCGAGCTCCTCCTCCATCCGCAGGAGCTTGCCGGTCTCGCCCTCGAGCAGCCGGCCGGTGGGAATGCCGGTCCACGACGCGACCACTTCGGCGATGTCGTCAGCGCCGACCTCCTCGTGCACCATCGACTCACCGTCCTTGGCAGCCTCAGCGCTCTGCGCCTCTTCAAGCTGCTTTTCCATGGCCGGGATCTCGGCGTAGAACAGCCGACTGGAGGTCTCGAGATCGCCTTCGCGCTGGGCACGCTCCGCGGCCATGCGCACCTCGTCGATGCGCTCCTTGATCTCGCCGACGGCGTTGAGGCTCTCCTTCTCGGAGTCCCAGCGCTGCTCGAGCGCCCGGAGGGTCTCCTGCTTGTCGGCGAGCTCGACGCGCAGCTTCTCCAGCCGGTCCTTGCTCGCGTCGTCGGACTCGTTCTGCAGGTGCAGCTCCTCCATCCGGAGGCGGTCGACGCTGCGCCGCAGCTCGTCGATCTCGACCGGGCTGGAGTCGATCTCCATGCGCAGGCGGCTGCCCGCCTCGTCGACGAGGTCGATGGCCTTGTCGGGCAGCTGGCGCCCGGGGATGTAGCGGTCGGACAGCGTGGCGGCCGCCACCAGGGCGGCATCGGAGATGGAGACCTTGTGGTGCGCCTCGTAGCGCTCCTTGAGCCCGCGCAGGATCGCGATGGTGTCCTCGGCGCTGGGCTCGCCGACGAAGACCTGCTGGAAGCGACGCTCGAGGGCGGGGTCCTTCTCGATGCGCTCGCGGTACTCGTCGAGCGTCGTGGCGCCGATCATCCGCAGCTCACCGCGAGCGAGCATGGGCTTGAGCATGTTGCCGGCGTCCATCGCGCTGTCGCCGCCGGCACCTGCGCCGACGACGGTGTGCAGCTCGTCGATGAACGTGATGATCTGGCCGTCGCTCTCCTTGATCTCGGCGAGCACGGCCTTCAGGCGCTCCTCGAACTCGCCGCGGTACTTGGCGCCCGCGACCATCGACCCGAGGTCGAGCGCGACCAGACGCCGACCGCGGAGCGACTCCGGGACGTCGCCGGCGACGATGCGCTGGGCGAGGCCCTCGACGACGGCGGTCTTGCCGACGCCGGGCTCGCCGATGAGCACGGGGTTGTTCTTGGTGCGGCGGCTCAGCACCTGCACCACGCGTCGGATCTCGGCGTCACGGCCGATGACCGGGTCGAGCTTGCCGTCCCGGGCCACGGCCGTCAGGTCGACGCCGTACTTCTCCAGCGCCTGGTAGGTGTCCTCGGCGTCGGCGCTCGTCACACGGGAGCTTCCGCGGATGGACGCGAACGCGGCCTGGAGGGAGTCCGGCGTGGCACCGGCGTCGGTGAGGATCGTGCGCGCGGGTGACTCGACCGTGGCGATGCCGACCACGAGGTGCTCGCTCGACACGAAGTCGTCACCGAGCTGGGCGGCCAGGTCCTGCGCGCGCTGCAGCACCTCGTGGGAGCTGCGCGACAGCGTCGGGTTGCCGACACTGGCGCCGGACGCGGACGGGATCCGGCCGAGCTCGTCCTTCAGCTGCTGGGCGATGACCTGCGGGTCGACGCCGGCGGCTCCGAGCAGCGGCACCGTGGTGCCACCCGGCTGGGAGAGCAGCGCATCGAGCAGGTGGGCGGGCTCAACAGCGGGATTGCCGGACGCAGCGGCAGCCTGGACGGCTGCGGCCAAGGCCTGCTGGCTGCGCGTCGTGTAGGTCGAGAGGTCCATGCGTGAAGTCTCCTACGGCAGAGCGAACTGTCACTCATGTGAACGCACGCAGAGTTGAGTCCATTCCGCTCAACTCTTGGAAAATCTGCCGGTCAGGAGCGCGCCGGCGCGGGGACCAAGGCCTCGATCGAGTCAGCCGCGGCCGGGGCACCGCCGGCGCGTGCGAATCCCTCGGCGACGTGCTCAGCGCCGGCGCTCAGGCCCATCGCCTCGCGCACGGCGGCGCGCAGGGAATCAGGGTTGAGCTGGTGCGGGAGGACGCAGGTTCCAGCGCCGGCGCTCACCACGAACTCCGCGACCTCGAACTGGTCACGACCGAACGGGACGACGCAGACGGGCACGCCGGCGGCAAGCGCCTTCTGGGTGATCCCCATCCCGCCGTGGCAGACGACGCACGCGGCTCGGCCCAGGATCTGCCCATGCGGTAGCCAGCGCTCGACGTGGGAGTTCGGAGGCGCCGTGAACTGCGCAGGGTCCTGGGCCGCCGTGCTCACCGCGACGTCGAGGTCGTCGGCGCCGAGAGCCGCCAGCGCCGTCTCGACCAGGACGGCATCGGACTGGATCTCGCTCGAAGCGCTGACGAGGACGAGCGGGTGCTCGATGTCCGCGAGGAAGGACGGTGGCTCCGACGGGGGTTCCCAGATCCCCGGCCCGACCACCCGGAACGTCGGCGGCAGGTCGATGCCGGCCGGGCCGAACGGTGGCGCCGTGTAGTAGAGGTGCAGAGGCGCGCGCCACACGCTGTCGGCGTCGGTCAAGGGCTCCAGCCCGAAGGCCTTCCGCGGGCGATTGAGCACGTCGAGGCCCGGCGGCGCGATCTCGAACGGCACCATGGCCAGATGCCGTGGCACCCCGGGCGTGAAGGAGAAGTGCTGGAAGAGGGGGATTGTCATGGCCCACGGGATCGGTCCAGCCTCGGCGACGGCTGAGGCTCCGACCGTCGTCACGTCGATCAGCAGGCCGGACGGGTCGACGTCCTCGATGGCCCGGGTGACGTCGGGTACCTCGTGGTCGGCTCGTGCGGCGAAGGTGGCGTAGGCGATACCCAGGCCCTCCTCGGGATCGCTCCCCTTCCAGTCGTCGAGCGTGACCGACTCGATCTCTTCTGCAATCGGTTCGGCGTGAAGGCCTGCCGCGCGCAAGGCGGGCACCTCGGACGCGAGCGTCCGGACGTGTACGTCGTGGCCGCGATCCCTCAGCTCGAGCAGGGTGGCGACGATCGGGTACAGATGCCCGCGAGCAGGCGACGTGTAGGCGAGATAGCGGCTCATCAGTCGTGTCCTTCCAGCTTGTCGATCAGGTCGAACAACGTGCGTTCGGTGTCTGCGCGGCTCAGGCCGAGATCCCGGCGCAGCAGCTTCCAGGTGTAGACGTCGGTGAGGGCGACGAGCGCGGCCACCCGGCGCTTTCGTGCGGCACCGCGCAGCCCGGCGAGCTGGGGCGCGAAGACGCGCGCCACCCAGTCCCAGTGATAGGCGCGCCCGCCCTGGACCCACTCGGCGACCACGGGAATCCGATCTTCTTGGGCGAGCAGACGCAGACGGTTGGTGCCCCAGCGCTCGTACTGGCCCACCACGTTGGCGACGGCACCGTGAACGTCACCCACCGGAGCGGCATCGCGGTGCGCGACCATCTCCCCGACGGCACGCTGCATGGCCACCCCGAAGAGCGCCTCCTTGGACTCGAACCGACGCAACAGGGTCCGCTTGGTCACGCCGGACTCGGCCGCAATCAGGTCGAGGGAGACGTCTTCGTAGGGACGTTCGGTGAACATCTCGACCGCAGCATCGAGGATCCGCTCCGCCGTCGCAGCGGCTGCTTCCGCGCGCGCGGCCATGCGATACGGACGTTGCGATGCCTCATCACTTTTCATGTCACCTAGAGTGACACGAAAGTTGCCGGGTGTCTAGAGGGACCGGAGAGCCGACTGCGCCGCGTTGTAGCCCGCCATGCCGTGCACGCCACCACCCGGAGGCGTGGACGCCGAGCAGAGGTACAGGCCCTTGCTCAGCCAGTACGGGTTGTGGCTCACCCGGGGCCGGAACACCGTCTGCCACGGGGTGCCGGCGCCACCGGTCATGTCGCCGCCGATGTAGTTGGCGTTCTCGGCATGGGCCTCGGCGGGCGTGCGGATGGACCTCGCGACGATGCGATCGCGGACGCCAGGCGCGTACCGCTCGATCTGGTCGATGATCACCTCGGTCGCGTCGCCGGTGTAGCCGTTCGGCACGTGGCCGTACGACCAGATCGGGTGCACGTCGCCCACCGAGCGCGACGGGTCGGCCAGGTACTGCTGGCACAGGAGCACGAAGGGACGTTCCGGCATCCGGCCGTTCACGGCGTCGGTGTCGGCGGCGACGATGTCCTCGATGGTGCCGCCGAGATGCACCGTGCCGGCTCGACCGACCGCCTCGTTCGTCCAGGGGATGCCGCCCTCGACCGCGAGATCGACCTTGAAGGCGGCCGGCCCGTGCTTCCAGCGCCGGAGCGGGCGGGCCACTCGTCGGGGGATCCGGTGGGACGCGAGCGCGAGCACCTGGTCCGGCGACGTGTCGAACAGGACCACGTCGGCGTCGGGCAGCTCGGTGACCCGGTGGCCGGTCTCGACCTTGCCGCCGGCGGCGATCAGCACCGACTCGAGGGCGCTGGCGATCGACGCCGAGCCCCCGATCGCCACCGGCCATCCGTAGGCGTGCCCGAAGACGCCGAACATCATGCCGAGCGCGCCGGTCGTGGGCAGGTTCAGCGGCGAGATCGCGTGCGCGGCCATCCCGGCGAAGAGCCCCCTGGCCTCGTCGGACTCCCAGCGACGGGCGATCCAGGTGGCCGGCTGCAGCGCGCGGAGCCCGAACCGAGCCATCCCGATCGGATGGCTCGGGATGCCGATGATCGGGCCGAACAGGTCGCCGACCAGGTCGTCGGCCCGCTCGACGAGCGGCCCGTAGAGCCGGCGCCATGCATCGCCGTCGGCACCCAGCGCATCGGCGGTGCGGTCGACGTCGCGATACATGAGACCGACGCGTCCGCCGTCGAGCGGATGGGCGGCCTCGACGTCCGTCCAGCCCCAGGACAGCCCGTGCTCCTCGAGCTTCAGGCTGCGGAAGAACGGCGACGCGATCGCGGTGGGGTGCCCGGCCGAGCAGACGTCGTGAATGAGCCCCGGCACGGTGAGCTCGGCCGAGCGCATGCCGCCGCCGATCTCGTCGTTCGCCTCGAGGACCGTGACGTCGAGCCCGGCCTGCGCGAGCACGATCGCCGCGGCCAGCCCGTTCGGGCCGGAGCCGATGACGACCGCTGTTGTCATGCCCTCAACCTAGTGCGAGCCGGCGAGGCCACGGACGCGGAAGGGCAGGTCACCGTCCCACGGCTGGCGGGTGATCATGTCGGCCACGTCGACCTCTCCCTGCTCGACGAGCCCGCTGGCGGCGTCGACGATCCGGTACTGCTGCGCCGGCTGCCCGAACGGCTGCGACTCCATCATCACGACGCGCAGGTCGCCGGGGGCGAAGCCACAACGCTCCTGGACGGCGGCGAGCAGGGCCTCGTCGTGCAGGTGACCGTCGCCGAAGTTCCAGCCGATCGCCGAGCCGGCCACCATCTCGCCGTCGAGGATGAAGCGCTGCTCGTGGTCGTCGGCGGCGTGCGGGTAGAGCCCGGCCATGGCGCGACCGTGCGTGTGCAGGCCGCGGAACGCCCCCACCTTGCCCATCAGCAGGTCGACGGTGTCCGGCGGGTACAGGCGAGCGAGCTGCCGCTGCGGCAGTCGCGCCGGATGGACGACGCGCTGGTCGTAGATCTCCTCCGCGGGAAGCGTGAACAGCCACACCGACGTCGGCCAGTTGCCGGCGTAGTAGCGCATCGACGGCAGGAACGAGATGAGGTGCGGCCGCAGGTTGCCGAGGATCACCGTGCCGACGACCAGCGCGAACAGGCCGAAGACCAGGGCGGGATTCGTCGCGTCGGTCAGCCCGATCTCTGCGTGCTGGACGAAGAGCCAGGCCACGCCGAACATCATCATCACGTTCCACTCCAGCGGCACACCCATCGGGATGGACGACAGGATGTTGAGGTGGAACAGGATCATCACGGTGGCCGCGACCCAGGTGACGGTGCCGCCGCTCGACAGCAGGAGCACCAACGGCACCGAGTACTCCACCACCGTGCCGGTGTGCGCCAGCGTGGCTGCGACCCGTGACGGCCGGACGTCGGTCTCGACGTCACGCCACAGGAATCGCTTGAGCGGACGTGGCACGAGCGGGGCGTTGCCCAGCATCGTCGCCACGACGAACGGGAAGTGGTGGTTGACCTTCGACGTCGCGGCGCCCCACCACAGCGCCAGCATGATGAGCTTCGCCGCGAGCACCATGTCGACGAACGGCAGGAAGAACACCAGCGTCGTGACCCAGTAGTGCTCGGCCCGCGCGGCCAGGAAGATCGTCTTGTCGCGCAGCCCGAGCAACGGCAGCAGCACGACCAGAGGCACCAGGCGTGCCGGCTCGATCATCGGGTCGGCGGGAGCGAGCAGGATCCACAGGGCGGACGCCAGGACCGCGAGGTAGAGCACCACGTCGACGATCGTCCGTCGGGATCCGCGCGTGAGCGGCACCTTCTCGGGCCAGGGAGGAAGCCGGATCGTGCCCGGCCGCAGCCAGTACAGGAACGTGCCGAGCGGGGGCAGGAACCGCAGCGTGAGCGGACCGAAGCCACAGCCGAAGCCGAGGACCTCGAACAGCAGCGTCCAGACGATGACCTTCTGGAACACGACCGGCTCGGTCCACCAGTCGGCGACGTTGCCGAGGGTGCCGATGCCCGGCGTCGACGCCGCGAAGGCGAGGCCACCCAGGATGTAGAGCCCGATCTTGACGATGTAGAGCAGGTAGATCGCGTAGGGCGTTCCGAACCCGTTCTGGGTCCAGTGCTGCTGCAGGGCCTTGGTGCGCTCGGCCCGCGGCTGCGCCCGCCACTGGTCGACGTCGAGGTCCGGCAGGTTCGGCGAGACGAATCCCATGGGAGCTCCTCACGTGCCTCTCGACGTGAGACTAGTGGGCCCGAACGCGTCAGTGTCACTTCCTAGACTGTGGGCATGACCATCACCATCGGGGCCCACGTCGACCAGACCGACCCGATCGCCGAGGCCACCGCGCGTGGCACCACGGCGGTGCAGTTCTTCCTCGGCAACCCGCAGGGATACAAGGGGCCGGAGTTCCGCTACTCAGGCGGGGCGGACGGGTTGAAGGCCGACGCGGAGAAGGCCGGCGTCGACCTCTACGTCCACGCGCCCTATCTCGTCAACGTCGCGACGACCAACAACCGCATCCGCATCCCGTCGCGCCAGCTGCTCCAGAAGCACGTCGACGGTGCCGCCGCGATCGGCGCCAAGGGGCTGATCGTGCACGGCGGCCACCTCGACGACGACACCGACCCGGCGATCGGGTTCGACAACTGGCGCAAGGCGATCGAGGCCACCGACATCAAGCTGCCCATCCTCATCGAGAACACCGCCGGCGGTGACAACGCGATGACCCGCTACCTCGACCGGATCGCCGGCGTCTTCGACGCCATCTCGGCGGCGTCCGGGTCGGAGATGGTCGGGTTCTGCCTCGACACCTGCCACGCCCATGCCGGTGGCAACGCGCTGGAGACCGTCGTCGACGACATCCGCGCGATCACCGGCCGCATCGACCTCGTGCACTGCAACGACAGTCGCGACGACTTCGACTCCGGCGCCGACCGGCACACCAGCCTGGGTCAGGGGAAGATCGACCCCGATCTCCTCGCCGGGGTCGTGCGCGACGCGGGCGCACCGGTGATCTGCGAGACGCCCGGGCGACGCCGACGAGCACGTCGCCGACTTCGACGTGGTTGCGCGAGCGGCTCTGACGAACCTGCGGCCGGATCCGTCGGGAATGGTTCCTTCTGGCCAGGAGGTCAGGGCGCCAGGCGGGCCACGGAGCCATTGCCGCGAAGTGCCCACATCGAGCCGAAACCGCTGGCGCCGGTGCTGTCGGTGTGGCCTTCGGCTTCGGCTCGTCAGCCTGCTGTTGGTCCGGAGCGGACGAGCACGCGCCGAGAGACACGAAAGCGCCGGCGGCGATCGCCGCGACCAGGCGATTGGCGATGACGGGCTGAATGACATAGAGCCAGGCATCCTCCGCGGGAGCCATGGCGTCCTCCGTTGGGGCGAGATCTGCTCATTGTGACGCGGGATTGCACCCAGCGAACAGGGATCACGTTCCCGTGCGGGTCGGGAAAGATCAGCCGTGCGAGCGACAACAAGTCCGCGTCGCGTTCGGTGAATCTATCCCTGACGCGCGCGGACGGCGTTCCTGGTCTTGCGCAGCGCCTGGCGCAACGGCTCCGGCAGCCAGGCCAGCCGCGGCTTCTTGCGCTTCGGCGACTTCGGAGCGGCCGGTCGGGCGACCCGTCCGGCCTGTTGTCCGGACCGGAAGCTGGCGAGCGCCCACCGCAGCCGGTCGACCTCGTCGAGTGCCGTGGCGCGGACGAACACGATGTTGTACTGGTAGCGCGACTGGAAGTCGCGAGCGACGGGAACCAGTCCACGGTCGTACAGGTGGGACACGACGTCGGGGCGCAGCCACTGCTCACCGTGCCACAGCGCGCGGTCCTCGACCTCGACCATCACGACAGCAGCCCGTTCGAGGGTCTGCTTACCACCGTTGAAGACGCCTTCGACCGCACCTTCGACGTCGACCCACATCGCGCTCGACGTGTAATCGTGATCAGCGAACCAGGTGTCGAGGGTCGTGGCCTCGACCGTCACCTCGATGAACCCGGCCGGCTTGTCCTGGTGCTTGAGCAGCGAACCCCGGCCGTCGACGATGGGCTCGCCGTCTTCGGTGCGGTTGACGTTGAACGTCACTTCACCGGGTTCGTCGGCCAACGCACAGTGGACGTACTCGACTCCTGCCGCGGCGTTGTCGAACTTGCTGTCGTAGTGGCTGAACGTGTACGGGTTCGCCTCGAACGCGACGATGCGCTTGGGGTCGATTCGCTTCCGGGCCCGCCGTGACGCATCGGCCTCCTTGGCGCCGGCCTCGATGAACAAGTCGACCTCGAGGATGTCGGCGACCCAGAAGAAGAAGCGGGCGAGGTCCCTGACCGACCGCTTCTTCTCCTTGGGCCGCTCCAGGTCGTAGCTGGCTGCAGCGTCGAGCATCGCGAGGTCGCGAGCCAGCAGGGTCATCGTCTTCACGACGTCTCCGCTAGCGGGATCGCTGGTCATGGTGTCTCCGTCTGGCCGGGCGCGGCAGTGAGAAAGTACGAGTGCCGACTCTATCCACGTCGAGCCCGACGGGCCAACAGATGCTGGCCGTGTCCGACGTGGCCCGCGTGGTCCTGCGAAGATCAGGGTGTGACCATCGACCTGACCTTCCGGGGTCGCCGCGTCGTGCGCGACCGCGCGCTGGTCATGGCGATCGTCAACCGCACGCCCGACTCGTTCTACGACAAGGGCGCCACCTTCGCTCCTGACGTCGCGCTCGCCGCTGTCCGCCAAGCCGTCGACGACGGTGCCGACATCGTCGACATCGGAGGTGTGAAGGCCGGGCCCGGCGACCTCGTCGACGCCGCAGAAGAAGCCCGTCGCACCGTGCCGTTCATCGAGCGGGTGCGCGACGTGCTGCCCGACGTGGTCATCAGCATCGACTCATGGCGCTCCGACGTCGCGCGCCGCTGCCTCGAGGTCGGAGCCGACATCGTCAACGACACCTGGGCCGCCCACGACCCCGAGCTGGTCGACGTCGCCGCCGAGCTGGGCGCCGGCTTCGTCTGCTCGCACACTGGCGGGGCGGAGCCGCGCACCCGCCCGCACCGAGTTGCCTACGACGACGTGGTCGCGGACGTCGTGGCCGAGACGACGCGCGCCGCGACCGACGCCGTCGCGCACGGGGTGCCCCGCGAGGGCGTGCTCATCGATCCCACCCACGACTTCGGCAAGAACACGTGGCACGGGCTCGAGCTGCTGCGCCGGGTCGACGAGCTGGTGGCCACGGGCTGGCCGGTGCTGATGGCGCTGTCGCGCAAGGACTTCATCGGCGAGACCCTCGACGTCCCGCCCGACGACCGCCTCGCCGGCACGCTGGCGGCCACGGCCCTCGCCGCGTCGTCCGGGGCCGCGGTGTTCCGGACGCACGACGTCGTCGCCACACGCCACGTGCTGGAGATGACGGCGAGCATCACCGGCGCCCGCCCACCCTCGAGAACGGTGCGCGGCCTTGTCTGACGCGCGTGAGGCCGCCGCGTGGTTCCGGCGCCGCACGCTGCCGACCACCGACGATGCCGACGAGGTCGCCAGCCGCCTCGCCGGCCGACGCGTCAGCGTCGTGCTGCCGGCGCGGAACGAGGAGTCGACGATCGGGCCGATCGTGAAGTCGATCCGCCAACGGCTCGTCGAGGAAACCGGGCTGGTGCACGAGATCATCGTGGTCGACTCACGCTCGAGCGACTCCACCGCGCAGCGAGCCGCCAGAGCCGGGGCGATGGTCTATCGGGTCGGACCGCGCGGCCGCGACGGCGGCAAGGGCGGCGCGATGCAGACGGGCCTGGCCCGCATGTCCGGCGAGGTCGGGGTGTACCTCGACGCCGACATCGAGGACTTCGACCCGGCCTTCGTCGTGCGACTGCTCGACCCGCTGCTGCGTGATCCGACGCTCGTCCTCGTGAAGGGCTTCTACGACCGCCCGTCGCCGGGCGGCGGGGGCGGCCGGGTCACGGAGCTCGTCGCGCGCCCGTTGCTCCGGCGGTTCGAGCCACGGCTGCTCGGGCTCACCCAGCCACTCGCCGGAGAGTGCGCGTTCGTCCGCGAGCCCCTGCTGAAGCTGCCGTTCGTGTCCGGCTACGGCGTCGAGACCGGCATGCTGCTGCAGGTGCTGAGGACCCACGGGCTCGACGCCATCGGACAGGTGGACCTCGGCGTGCGCCTGCACTCGCAGCAGGATCTCGACGCGCTCGCGCGCATGACCGTGCAGCTCGAGAACGCGGTGTCTCTCTGCCTCGACGGCGGGGCCCACATCGCCGGGGAACGAGTCGCCTTCATCCGCAGCCCGTCCGGAGCGATGGAGCTGCGGCGCGAGCGCATCCACACCTGGCTGTTGCCGCCGCTGCGCAGCTAGACGACCAGGGACGCGAGCCGCTTGGCGATGATCTCCTCGGCCTCGGCGATGATCCCGTCGACCAGGTCGCGCACGGGGAGCACATCGTCGACGAGGCCCTGGACCTGACCGGCCCACCACATGCCGTCCTCCATGTCGCCCGCCTTGAGGACGCGGTCACGACCACGCCGCCCGGAGGCGAGCTCGGCCACGTCGCCGAATTCCGCACCGGCCTGTGAGCCGATCGCGGCGACCTGCTCACTGACGGAGTTGCGCACGACGCGGGCGGTGTTGCGGAACTCGCGGAACACCAGGACCGTGTCTCGCTCGTCGTTGACGACGAGCTGCCGCTTGACGTTCTCGTGGATCGGAGCCTCGTCCGTGGCCATGAACCGGGTGCCCATGTTCGCGGCGCAGGCGCCGAGTGCGAGTGCGGCGACCAGGCCGCTGCCGGTGGCCAGACCGCCACTCGCGATCACCGGGATGGACAGCGCCCGGGTGGCGGCCGGGATGAGCACGAGCCCGGGCACGTCGTCCTCACCCGGATGACCGGCGCACTCGAACCCGTCGATGCTGATCACGTCGACACCCTTGCGCTCGGCCGACAGCGCGTGCCGTACCGACGTCGCCTTGTGGATGACCTTGATGTCGGCCGCGTGGAAGTCCGGGAGGTGCGGCTCGGGATTCGAGCCGGCCGTCTCGACCACGGTGATGCCGGACTCGACGATGGCGGCGCGGTACTCGTCGTAGGGGACCGGGTTGATCGTCGGCAGGATCGTGAGGTTGACGCCGAACGGCCGGTCGGTGAGGTCGCGGGTGCGGGCGATCTCCTTGACGAGGTCCTCTGGCGTCGGCTGGTCGAGCGCGGTGAGGAAGCCCAGGGCGCCCGCTTCGGCGACGGCGGAGATGAGTGGCGCGGAGCCGAGGCCCGTCATCCCCCCGCAGACGATCGGGTGGTCGACACCGAAAAGGTCGGTGAATGGGGTCCGGATCATACTGGGAGAGTACCCACCCAGACAGGAGCGATTTCATGCCGGCCGAGCGGCTCATGCCCACCGAGGAGTCAGCCGACCTCATCGACCTCACGCGCACGATCATCGACAAGGAGCTGCGTCCTCACGTCGTCGAGTACGAGGCGAAGGGCGAGTTCCCGCGCGAGGTCTTCCGCACCCTCGGCGGCCTCGGCCTGCTGAGCCTGCCGTACCCCGAGGAGTACGGCGGTGGGGGCCAGCCCTACGAGGTCTACCTCCAGGTGCTGGAGGAGATCTCGTCGGCGTGGGCCAGCGTCGGCGTGGGCGTCAGCGTCCACGCGCTCTCGTGCTTCGGCCTGTTCTCCGCTGGTACCGAGGAGCAGAGGAAGAAGTGGCTCCCGGAGCTGCTGTCCGGCGACCTGCTCGGCGCCTACTGTCTGTCGGAGGCGCACGCCGGGTCCGACCCAGGCGCCATGCGCACCCGGGCGGTCCGTGACGGCGACGACTACGTCATCCGCGGCCAGAAGGCCTGGACCACCCATGGCGGCGTGGCGGACTTCTACAAGGTGATGGCCCGGACGTCCGACAATCAGGGGGCCGGCATCTCCTGCTTCCTCGTCCCCGCGGACACACCGGGACTCGCCGCCGACACACCCGAGCTCAAGATGGGCCTGCGTGGCTCCACCACGTCGTCGATGCTCTTCGACGACGTGCGCGTGCCGGCCGAGCGGCGGCTCGGCGAGGAAGGGCAAGGGCTCAGGATCGCGCTCGCCGGCCTCGATGCCGGGCGACTCGGCATCGCCGCGGTGGCCACGGGTCTGGCCCAGGGTGCTCTCGACGTCTCGGTCGCCTACGCCAAGGAGCGCGAGACGTTCGGCAAGCCGATCATCGAGCACCAGGGGCTGGCCTTCATCCTCGCCGACATGGCCGCCGCCGTGGAGTCGTCGCGGGCCACCTATCTGGCCGCAGCCCGCATGAAGGACGCCGGGCGCCCCTACAGCCGCCAGGCGGCGATCGCCAAGCTCATCTCCACCGACAACGCGATGAAGGTCGCCACCGACGCCGTGCAGGTGCTCGGTGGCGCCGGGTACACGCGTGACTTCCCGGCCGAGCGCTACATGCGCGAGGCCAAGGTCATGCAGATCTTCGAGGGCACCAATCAGATCCAGCGCGTGGTGATCAGCCGGGCACTGTCGCGCTGACTACGCGAGTCTCGATCCGCCGGACGCCTTCGGCGTGCACACTCGACCTGGCCCGCCGTTCGCTCGCAGAGCTCGCTCAGGCGGACTCAAGGTGCTGGCCGAACCACGACACGGCCTTGGCGTACGCCTTCTCGGCCTGGTCCTTGTCGTAGTTGTCGCCGGTCGCGTTGAAGAACGCGTGGTCGACGCCGGGGTAGGTGACGATCTCGTGCTCGAGCCCGGCCTCCTCGAGCGCGGCCTCCGCGCCGTCGCGGGTCGCGTTCACGCGGTCGTCGAGCTCGGCGTAGACGCCGAGGACCGCGGCCTTCGACTTGGAGAAGTCGGGCCCCTCGTCGGGCGTGGTGCCGTAGAAGGGTGCGGCGGCCGCCAGTCGTTGGTCGCCGGACTGGACCAGCTGCCAGACCATGCCGCCGCCGAAGCAGAACCCGATCGCGCCGATCTCGGCGTCGGGGACGCGGCGCTCGAGCTCGTCGATCGCCGCCGTCATGTCGGCGACGAGGTCGTCCGGCGAGGCCTCGCTGAGAAGCTTCATGATCTCGGCCTCGTCGGGGAACTTCGTCGTGCCGCCACCGGACGACAGCAGGTCGACCGCGAGCGCGGAGTAGCCGCTCGCCGCGAAGCGCCCGGCGACGGACTTGATGTTGTCGGTGAGCCCGCGGTTCTCGTGGATCACGAGGACAGCGCCCTTCACGTCCTCCGCCGCAGCGAACGTGCCGAACGTGTCACGGCCGCCCGGGCCGGGGAACGTGATGTCCTCGGTCTTGGCCGGCTCGGGTCCGGCGGGTGACGCGCCCGGCGTCCTGGCCGGCTTGGGAGCATCCTCGTCCCGCGCGCACGCGGCGAGGAGAGAGACGGCGGCCGGCGTGGCCAGACCGAGGTACGCAAGACGGCGGATGGCTTCGCGGCGGCTCAAGTAGCCGTCGGCGTGGTCGAGTGCGACCTCTTCCTGAAGGTATTTCTCCAGTGCCACGAGATAAGTGTCGCCTGACCTGTGGCGGTTCTCAACCCTGAACTTCGCCTCAGTCCCGCGCCTTGAACGCCACCGGAAGGACCGCGATGACGAGGACGGCAGCGACGGCGAAGGCTGCCGAGTACCCGAGCATCGCGACGACGACGCCGATGCCGAGGGCACCCAGGCCCCATCCCAGGTCGTAGGCCGCGTTCCAGGCGGCGCTCACTCGCCGTCGCGCATCTGCCCGACGGGGTCGGCGAGGTCGAGGTCGTCACCGCGGCGCAGGCACGCGGGGTCGGCCTGTACGGCATGAGCATCAACCGCTCCTCGAAGTCGGTCGACCCGCCTCAGCTCCTGCTGGGCTTCGGGAACCTGTCGGAGCGGGCCATCGCCGACGGCATCGAGCGCGTGGGCGACCTGCTCCAGGGCTGAGTCTCAGGCGCCGAGCGCCAGCACCTGGACGTGACAGGGACCCTCAGCCGCACTGGTCTCGATCTTGTCGAGCTCGAAACCGACGGAGCCGTTCTTCTGCACCGACGAGATGCGCTTGGTGCTGGCCGGCTGACCCTGGCCGTCGACCGTCCCGACGTGAACCGTCACCTGGAACGAGACCGGCTCCTTCGTACGGTTCGTCACTGCACCTGACGCCGTCCAGGTGCCCTCGTCGTCGCGTTCGCACGCGAAGTCCGACAGCGCATCTGGTGCCGACCTGCCGCCGGCCACGTTCGGGAGCGCACCGTCCATGGCGACCTTTTTCTCCGGCTCGCCCGATGCTTCGGCCTTGGGCTTGGCGTCGCCGCCGCAGCCCGTCACGGCGAGCATGAGCGCAACGGCCAAAGCCGTGCGGATGCGCATGTGCTCATCCCACCACGCGTGGAGCCGGCAGCCGGGGCGACACACGGGGCGGTCCCGAGCCCGCAGTAGGGTCGAAACACGAGGCTTTACTCAGGTTAAGGGGCAGGCGATGGGGACGATCGAACGACTCGGTGTGATCGGTGGCGGCCTGATGGGCTCGGGCATCTCCGAGGTCGGGGCCAGAGCAGGTCTCGACGTCATCACGGTGGAGGTCACTGACGACGCCGCCAAGGCTGCTCGCGACCGCGTCGAGAAATCGCTCCACCACGCCGAGGAGCGCGGCAAGATCGACGCCGCCGCCGTCGAGGAGAACCTCGGCCGCATCACCTTCACCGCCGACCTCGATTCCCTGGCCGACCGGCAGCTCGTCGTCGAGGCGGCCACCGAGGAGGAGGCCACCAAGCTCTCGCTCTTCACCCGCGTCGGTCAGATCCTCGACGACGACGACGCGATCCTGGCGTCGAACACGTCGTCCATCCCGATCGTCAAGCTCGGCGCCGTGTCCGGACGCGCCGACCACGTGATGGGCGTGCACTTCTTCAACCCGGCGCCGGTGATGAAGCTCGTCGAGCTCATCCCTTCGCTCACCACCGGAGCCGAGACGACAGAGCGGATGCGAGCCTTCGTCACCGACGACCTCGGCAAGCAGCCGATCGAGGCCACCGACCGGGCCGGCTTCGTCGTCAACAGCCTGCTGGTGCCCTATCTGCTCTCGGCGATCCGGATGTACGAGGCCGGGTATGCGTCGGCCGGCGACATCGACCGCGGCATGGTGCTGGGCTGCGGCCACCCGATGGGGCCGCTCGCGCTGTCGGACCTCATCGGCCTCGACACCATCAGGGCCATCGGGATCTCCATGTACGAGGAGTTCAAGGAGCCGCTCTACTCGCCGCCGCCGATCCTCGACCGCATGGTCGACGCCGGCCTGCTCGGCAAGAAGGCCGGACACGGCTTCTACCCCTACGACTGAACGACCACTGCCCCTACGCGTGCAATCGCGGACCCCCGCGGCCAAGATGGAGAATGACCGAGTTCATCATCGGGAGGCGACATGTTCTATCCGCTCACCATCCGTGACTTCCTCGATCGCGCGGAGACGGTCTACCCCGACCGCATCGCCGTCGTCGACGAACCCGATCAGCCGGCGGAGTCGTGGGGCGAGATCACATATGCCGAGATGGCGCGCCGGGCTCGATCCCAGGCCGCGACCCTCGACGAGATGGGCGTCCCGGTGGGCGGACGGGTCGCGATCGTCTCGCACAACTCGGCTCGCTTCCTGACCAGCTTCTTCGGCGTCAGCGGCTGGGGCCGCGTGCTGGTGCCCATCAACTTCCGGCTGTCGGTGCCTGAGGTGCGCTACATCGTCGAGCACTCCGGCGCCGAGGTGCTGATGATCGATCCGGCCCTCAAGAACCTGGCCGACGAGGTCGAGTGCAAGCGCACGTTCATCCTCGGCGAGGACGACGACAAGATCTGGGGGTCATCTGCCGAACCCGAGCCGTGGGAGGGCGACGAGAGCGCCACTGCCACCATCAATTACACGTCCGGCACCACCGCGCGGCCCAAGGGCGTGCAGCTCACCCACCGCAACAACTGGCTCAACGCGACGGTCTTCGGCTGGCAGGCGTCGGTCGACGACCGCGACGTCTACCTGCACACGCTGCCGATGTTCCACGCGAACGGATGGGGCCACCCGTTCACCGCGACGGGCGTTGGCGCGAAGCACATCGTTCTCCGGCAGGTCGACGGCACCGAGATCCTCAAGCGCATCGAGCAGCACAGCGTCACTTACATGTGCGCCGCGCCAGCCGTCGTGGCTGCCGCCCTCGACGGGGCAAAGGACTGGAACGGGCCCATTCCCGGAGCCGACCGCGTCCGCATCATCGTCGCCGGCGCACCACCGCCCACGCGCACGATCGAGCGGGTGCGCGAGGAGCTTGGCTGGGAGTTCATCCAGATCTATGGCCTCACCGAGACCACCCCGCTGCTCACGATGAGCCGCATGCGCGAGGAGTGGGACGACCTCGATGAGCACGAGCAGGCGCAGCTTCTGGGCCGTGCCGGGGCGCCCGCTCTCGGCGTCCGGATCAAGATCGGTGACGAGGGCGAGGTGCTGGCCCAGTCCAACCACAACCTCGAGTCCTACTGGGAGAACCCGGAGGCCACCGAGGAGGCGCAGGCCGGCAACTGGTTCCACACCGGCGACGGCGGCACGTTCGAGGACGGCTACGTCTCGATCGCCGACCGCAAGAAGGACGTCATCATCACCGGCGGCGAGAACGTGTCATCGATCGAGGTCGAGGACACCCTCATGTCGCACGACGCCGTCACCGAGGTCGCCGTCATCGGCATCCCCGACGAGAAGTGGGGCGAGATGGTCACCGCGCTCGTCGTGCTCGACCCTGAAGCCGGCGACGTGAGCGAGGACGAGCTGATCAAGCACTGCCGCGAGAACCTCGCCGGCTACAAGACCCCGAAGCGCATCGAGTTCCGCGACGAGCTCGCGCGAACCGCCACCGGCAAGCTGCAGAAGTTCAAGCTCCGCGAGGAGTTCTGGAAGGGCCACGACCGACAGGTCAATTGACGTCCTTGTCGTCCTCGGGGACGTCGGTCAGCGCCCCGAACGGATGGTGCGGCTCGGGGTACCAGTGGGCCGGGTCCTGCTCGCGCCACAGCCCGACCTCTTCCTGCGTCATCGTGCTCAACAGGACCGGATGGCCTTCCTCGCCGGCCACCGGCCACCGGTCCGGGTGCACGCCCACGTAGGCCGCCACGGCTTCCGGGGACGAGCCGTCCTCCAGGACGACCTGCTCCGGGTCCAGGGCCACGAGGTCGTACCGAAGCCCGCGCCCCTCGACCCTGTCGAGCAGCTCGACCTCCGCGTCGCTGCACATCGACAGGAAGAAGACGTCCTCGTGCTCGTGGGCCGTCACCAGCGTGGCCACGATCTGGCCGTCTCGGCGAGCACCATGGCTCCACACCGCAGCGAGCCCTGTGGTGTTGCACTCGAGGTTGACGAAGGGGCCGCCCTGACGGACGACCTTGGACGGGCAGCGGTTCGATCCGAAGCTCAGCACCGGTGTGCGGCCAGCGAGCCCGGGTCGCCCGGCCTGTCGCAGCCACTCGTCGAGACATACCGAGTCGCCGCCGGAGCGCACGGCCCAGCCGGACGGCGCCTCCGCGTCGACCTCGATGCGGTGCACCATGGTGTCGTCGTCGACCACGTAGGAGTGGTCCGGCCAGTCGCCCGGGTAGGGATGCTCAGGCCAGTCGCTTGCCGGACGGGGCTTGGTCACGTCCGACAGTTCACCATCTACTCCAGCACCAGCAAAAGATCCCCGCCTGCGGCCTGAGAGGTGTCGGCGATCACGAGCCTGGTCACCACGCCGCCCGCGGGGGCGGTGATCGACGCCTCCATCTTCATGGCCTCGATCCTGGCGATCGCCTGGCCGGACTCGACCCGCTCGCCCTCGGCGACGAGAGGACTGACGACCCCGGCGAACGGAACGGCGATATCCATCGCGCCAGCGTAGACGGCGCCACGGAAGAGATCGATTTTCCCGTCTTGCTTGCCCAGAACGGGACTTTGCCCCGATGATGAGGTACCCCCACGGCGCACACACTTCGGAGAACCATGTACTCACGTCCGCATCACTCGCCATTCACGCGTGCCTTCGCCTGGGCAGCCGTGACCGCCGCCGCGCTCTTCGGCACCGCATTCGCGCTGTCCTCTCCAGCCGTGGCCCAGGAGGACGCTCCCCCCGACACCACGACGGAGCCGGGCGACGCGACGACCGACACTCCCACCGACGAGCCGACGGAGCCGGAGCCGACCACTGACCCGGACGAGGCCGATCCGTCGAAGAAGTCACAAGACGACGTCGATGAGTCCGACGATGTCACGGCACAGGTCGAGCCTGACTTCGGCTACAGCAAGTTCCGCGTCGGCGTGCAGCTCGAAGACCCGTCAGAGGCGGACGGCCTGACCACTCTCGGATCGAGGATCAGGATTACCGAGGAGTTCGACGACGGGACGGACTCTGTCACCACGTGCACCACGACCCTGGAGGATCCGGTCGAGCCCACGACGACCTACTGCGAGGATCTCGCTCCCGACTTCGTACCCGACCAGTTCGCAGACTTCTACTTCAGCGAAGGCGAGGGAAGCGAGATCACCGTCAAGCAGACCGGCGTGAACGACGGCTTGGTGATCGTCGACGGGACCAAGCTCGTCGTGCCGAACGGAGAAGGGGAGGAGTTCGGCGACGTGTTGCTGACGGACGCCGTCGACGATGACGACGACGACGACGACGATGACGATGACGGCGATGATGACGGCGACGAGTCCGATGACGAGGAGGAAGGGACCCTCCCCGACGTGGGTGCACCGGACGCCACGTTGCTCGGGTTCGGCGCGATCATGCTGGCCGTCGGATCGAGGCTGATCGCCGGCGGGCGGAGCCGTACACGCCATCGTGGTGATGGCGCCGTCATCTGATCAGGAGCAGCCGCGACCCGCGGAGTTCTGGCGATGCCGCGCGATCGGACCCGGGGGCACCCCTCTCTGGGTGGCCGCCGTCTGGTCCGGTGAGCACCCGGACGGCGAGCAGATCGACCTGCCCGAGCCGGAGGCGACCGAGGCCGTCGGCGACGACGTCTACTGCCTCGCCCGCTTCGACGCCGAGGGCGAGGTGGTGTCGATCGCCCCCACCGCCCTCGCCGCGCCGAAGGCGCCGCCACTGTGGTTCGCCGATTTGCCCGAGCCGAAGGCACGGCCCTCCCACAGTCTCGTCGCCTTCTCCGGACACGGCGTGGAGCCCGGCAGCCTCGTCGGTCGAGCGGCGCTGAGCGACGTTCCCGTCACCAGCGCCGACCAGATCGGCGCGGTGCGGTGGTACCCGGCGACCGGTGAGCTCGACCAGATCTACGTGCAGCCGTCATGGCGTCGGCGCAGCATCGCCACCGCCATGATGACAGTCGCCGGACTGCTCAATGTCACGCGCGGAGGACCAAGGCTGTGGACGGACGGGCAGCGCACGGCCATGGGCGATCGGCTGCGCAACGCCAGCCCGTTGGCGGACTGGGCTGCGGATCTCACCCACCTCGCTCCGCCCATGACCCCGTTCGACGAGCGCTGACCGTCAGCGGCGGGGCTTGCGCCAGACGGTGATCTGGGCGTCCGTGACGCGCACGGGAAGGTTCTGCACGGTGCCGAGGGCCTGGTGGGCGGCGGCGAGGTCGGCCTGGAGCTCGGCGACTTTCTGCTGCAGGGCTTCGACCTGGTGCTCGAGCTCCATGACGCGCTTGACGCCCTCGAGGCCGAGGCCTTCGGCGGAGAGGCGCGCGACCTGGCGCAGCAGCTCGATGTCGCGCAGTGAGTAGCGGCGTCCGCCGCCACCGGTGCGACCCGCCTCCACAATGCCGAGCCTGTCGTACGAGCGCAGCGTCTGCGGGTGCAGTCCGGACAGCTCGGCCGCCACGCTGATGACGAAGACCTTCGCCTCAGGGCCGGGTGGAGTGAACGGGCCCCCGGGAGATGTCGGCACACTCATGGGTCAGCTCACCGCCTCGGTGGAGATGGACCCCCGTGGATCGGCGTCACCGCGGGCGGCGCGCAGGGCCTCGACGGCGGCACGTGACTCGTCGTCGAGCTCGGCCGGCACCTGGACGTCGATCGTGACCAGGAGGTCGCCGCGACCCCCATCCTTGCCAGCGCTGTTCTTGGTCACACCGCCCTTGCCCCGGGCCCGGAACGTGCGGCCGCTCGGAGTGCCGGCCGGGATCTTGATGCTGACCGGCGGGCCGTCGAGAGTCGGCACGGAGATGGTGGCGCCGAGCGCGGCCTCGTCGAAGGCGACCGGCACCGTGATGGTGAGATGGTCACCCTTGCGTCCGAACAGTGAGTGCTTCGCCACGTGCACGACGAGGTAGAGGTCGCCGTCGTGCGCGCCGTCGCCCTTGCCGCCCTTGCCCCTGAGCCGGATGCGCTGGCCGTCCTTGACCCCGGCAGGCACCCGCACCTGCAACGTGCGGCTCGACGGCGCTCGGCCCGAGCCACGGCAGGTGGTGCACGGGTCCTCGACGACCATGCCGCGTCCACGGCACTGGTCGCACGGCTCGGTCATCGCGAAGACACCGCCGGCCGTGCCGGTCTGCATGCCGCTGCCCTGGCACTTGGAGCACACCTTCGGGACGGTGCCCGGCTTCGCTCCGGTGCCGTGGCAGGTCGGGCACGCCTCGTCGCTGGTCATGCGCAACGAGAGGGTGGCGCCCTCGACGGCCTGCTGGAAGGTGATGCTGGCCTCGGTCTCGATGTCGTCGCCACGACGACCCTGCGGCTGGCGCCGGGTGCGGCCACGACCACCACCGAAGATGCCGCCGAGCAGGTCGCTGAGGTCGAAGTCGGCGCCGCCCGGCCCGCCCCCATATCCACCAGCACCGCCGCCGAACCCACCGGGTCCGCCCTGGAAGCCACCGCGGAACTGCCCGAACAGGGTGCGCTGCTCGTCGTACTCCTTGCGCTTGTCGGGTGAGGACAGCACGGCGTAGGCCTCGGAGACCTCCTTGAAGCGGTCCTCCGCGGCCTTGTTGCCCGGGTTGGAGTCGGGGTGGTTCTCGCGGGCGAGCTTGCGGTAGGCCTTCTTGATGTCGGCCTGCGACGCGTCCTTGGACACCCCGAGCGTCTTGTAGAAGTCCTTGGTGGCCCAGTCACTGGCAGGCACGGTTGACCTCCCTACTCGGTCTCGGGGTCGGACGCCTCGGCGTCCGGAATCGATTCTTCCGGCTCAGTGCCGGTGGCCGGGTCGACCACGCCGACCTGGGCGTGCCGGATGACGTCGTCGCCGACGCGGTAGCCGGTGCGCACCACGGTCGCGATCGTCGTGGCGTCGACCTGGTCGGACGTGCCGGCGTGGAACAGCGCCTCGTGGAGTCTCGGGTCGAAGGCGTCGCCGGCCTCGCCGAAGACCTCGAGCCCGTGGCTCTTGACGGCCTGCTGCAGCGCGTCAGCCACGGCCTTGAAGCCGCCCTCGAGCTGTCCGTGCTCCTCGGCCCGACCGATGTCGTCGAGCACGGTGAGCAGGGAGCGAAGCACCGACATCTCGCCCATCACGCGGGCGGCGGAGCGGTCGCGATCGACACGTCGCTTGTAGTTGACGTACTCGGCCTGCAGACGCTGGAGGTCGGACGTGCGCTCGGCGAGCTGCTGCTCGACCGTCGGCTCAGCCGGCTCCTCCGGCTCCTCGGACGTCGTCTCGACAGGCTCAACGACCGGATCGCCGGTTGAGCCTGTCGAAACTTCCTCTTCGGGACGTTCCGTCACTTGGTCTCCTCGTCGGACGGCGCATCGTCGTCGACGATCTCGGCGTCGACGACATCGTCATCAGCATCGGAGGTGTCGGAGTCGCCGGCGGGTGCGTCGGCGCCCTGGGCGGCCTGCTCGGCCGCGGCGGCCTCGTACATCGCCTGGCCCATCTTCGAGCTGGACTCCCCGAGCTTGGTGACCGCCGCCTGCACGGCGTCGGCGTCCTCGCCCTTCAGCGCCTCGTTCAGCGCGTCGAGGTCGGCCTGCACCTCGGTCTTGACCTCCTCGCCGACCTTGTCGCCGTTCTCCTGGAGGAACGTGTCGGTCGTGTGCGCGAGGGTCTCGGCCTGGTTGCGGGTCTCGACGGCCTCGCGACGCGTGCGGTCCTCCTCGGCATACTGCTCGGCGTCCTTGACCATCTTGTCGATGTCTTCCTTCGACAGGGCCGAGCCGCCGGTGATGGTCATCGACTGCTCCTTGCCGGTGCCACGGTCCTTGGCCGAGACGTTGACGATGCCGTTGGCGTCGATGTCGAACGTGACCTCGATCTGCGGCACGCCGCGCGGCGCCGGCGGAAGGCCGGTGAGCTCGAACGTGGCCAGCAGCTGGTTGCCGGCGGCCATCTCGCGCTCGCCCTGGTACACCTGGATCGCCACGGACGGCTGGTTGTCGTCGGCCGTCGTGAACACCTCGGAGCGCTTCGTCGGAATCGTGGTGTTGCGCTCGATGAGCTTCGTCATCACGCCACCCTTGGTCTCGATGCCGAGGCTCAGCGGGGTGACGTCGAGCAGGAGCACGTCCTTGACCTCGCCCTTGAGGACGCCGGCCTGGAGGGCAGCGCCCACGGCGACGACCTCGTCGGGGTTGACGCCCTTGTTGGGCTCCTTGCCGCCGGTGAGCGACTTGACGAGCTCGACGACCGCCGGCATGCGGGTGGAGCCGCCGACGAGGACCACGTGGTCGATCGCCGAGAGCTCGATGCCGGCGTCCTTGATGACGTGCTGGAACGGCGCCTTGGTGCGCTCGAGCAGGTCGGCGGTGATCTTCTCGAACTCCGCGCGGCTCAGCTTCTCGTCGAGGAACACGGGGTTCTTCTCCGCGTCGACCGTGATGTACGGCAGGTTGATCGACGTCGAGGAGCTCGACGACAACTCGATCTTGGCGCGCTCGGCCGCCTCACGGACGCGTGGCATGGCCATCTTGTCCTTCGTGAGGTCGAGACCGGTGCTGCTCTTGAACTTGGTGACGATCCAGTCGACGACCTTGTCGTCCCAGTCGTCGCCGCCGAGGTGGTTGTCGCCGCTGGTGGCCTTCACCTCGATGACGCCGTCGCCGATCTCGAGCAGGGACACGTCGAACGTGCCGCCGCCGAGGTCGAAGACGAGGATCGTCTGGTCGTCGCCCTTGTCGAGGCCGTACGCGAGCGCGGCCGCGGTGGGCTCGTTGATGATGCGGCTGACGTTGAGGCCCGCGATCTCGCCGGCCTCCTTCGTGGCCTGGCGCTGGTGGTCATTGAAGTACGCCGGCACGGTGATGACCGCGTCGGTGACCGGCTCGCCCAGGTAGGCCTCGGCGTCACGCTTGAGCTTCTGCAGGACGAACGCGGAGATCTGCTGCGCGTTGAACGTCTTGCCGTCGATCTCGACGCTCCAGTCGGTGCCCATGTTGCGCTTGACGGAGCGGACGGTGCGATCGACGTTGGTGACGCCCTGACGCTTGGCGACCTCGCCGGCAAGGACTTCGCCGTCCTTGGCGAAGGCCACGACCGATGGGGTGGTACGAGCGCCTTCGGCGTTGGCGATGACGGTGGGTTCTCCACCTTCGAGGACGGCGACGACGGAGTTCGTCGTGCCGAGGTCGATTCCGACGGCACGTGCCATGGGTGTTCCTCCTGCGTATCGGGTGTTTCAGTGGGTTCGGGGTGTTGATGAGCCTCAGTCAGATGACTTGAGTCTGATCGTATCAACTTCACCCACAGGCCAAATGTTCCGGGGTCCGGTGAAAATCTTGGGCTACGGTCGGGGCCATGGCCGAGAACGCGATCCAGCTGAGTCCTCATCAGACCCTGCACATCATCACCACGACGCCGGAGCGGCTTGAGATGGAGGCGACGTGGGAGGCCAGCTCGAAACCACCGCCGATGCACTGGCACCCGACCCAGCACGAGCACTTCGAGGTGCTCGAGGGCGAGCTGACCGTCGAGCTGACCGGCGAACCGGAGCGCGTCGTGCGCAGCGGCGAGACCCTGGATGTCCCGCCCCGCACCGGTCACAAGATGTGGAACGCCGGCGAGTCACCGGCCCGCGCCTCGTGGGTGGTGACGCCGGCCTTGCGCACCGAGAAGATGTTCCGCGGCATGGGTGGGGCGTCCAAGGTCAAGCAGGCGGCACTGCTGCTGAAGTTCCGTGACGAGTTCCGCCTCGGGGACTCACCGGGCTGACTGAAGCTCCGCTCCGAGAGCGACCAGCGAGTCGACCTCGATGTCGGCCCGACTGAAGTGGCCGGGGTAGGGCGCACCCTTGCGGTCGATGTACGCGGTGGCCAGGCCGGAGCGCGCTGCCCCGTCGATGTCCCACGGGTGCGCGGCGATCAGCATCGCGTCGGCCGGCTCGACGCCCATCGTCCGGACCGCGTACGCGTAGGCGTCCGGGTGCGGCTTCCAGATGCCGGCGTCGTCGACCGAGAGGAACTGCTCCATGACGTCATCCACGCCGGCCCGCTCCAGCAGCGTTCTGGGGATGGCTGCGGCGCCGTTCGTCAGCGTGGCCATCCGGATGCCGCGCTCGTGCAGCTGCCGCAGGCCGTCGACGACGTCGGGATGCAGGTCCAGCGTCATGAAGGCGCCGAGCACGTGCTCGATCGCCGCGTCCGCGTCGACGCCGTCCACGCCCGCTGCCAGGCCTCGCAGCACGTCCGCACCGATCTCCTTGAACGAGGCCTGCCGCCCGGTGACGGTGACGGCGAAACCGTCGCGGAGCAGGCCGGCGAACCACGTGGCCGCCAGGTGGGCGGGCAGGCCGACCTCGGCGAACCGGTCACCCATGGGCGACAGGTCGGAAAGAGTCTCGTTGACGTCGAACAGCAGGACACTCGGGGGGCTCATGCTCGCCACGCTACGAGCCGGGACCAGCAGGCGCACCCGCGCGCCCTCCTGTGGAGGCGGGCTTCCATTCACGGGTCGCGGCCGATGAAGCCGATCATCCGGTCCTGCACCGGGGCGTCGTCGGGCACCGGGACGGCGGGGCCATACTGCCCGGAAGAGCGGAGGAGGTCCTCCATCTGCGTCATCCCCTCCAGGAGCTGAGCGCAGAGGTCCGGGTCGAGCCGGTCGTCCTGCCCGGTGGCGCGGGCGACGTCCCACGTGTGCATGAAGACGTCGGACGTGTAGAACATGTCGATGGCCTGGTCGAGCGCGTGGCTTCCGGCGCGTGGGTGGGTGAACGGCCGGTCGGGGTCCGGGCCGTCGAGCAGGGCCTGCACAGCGTCGGCATGGGTACGCCACGCGGCAACCGGGTCGTCGTCGACCGACGTGCCGCCGGGGAGCTCGATGCCGCCGGCGGACAGGAACGATGGAAACCACTCGACCAGGTGACGGACGACCTCGCGTGCCGTCCATCCCTCGACCGGGGCCGGCGCCTCCCAGTCGAGTGCTCCTTCGACGCGGTCGGTGAAGAGGCCGGCGACAAGCCGGTGCCGTTCGGCGGGGCCGGCCGCAGTGAGGTCAGACATCGCCGTTGGCGACCAGCTGGTCGAGCTTCGCGTAGCCCTCGTTGACGCCGACCTCCATGCCACTGCGCAGCCATGCGTCGCGTCC
>CAWIWE010000035.1:0-12083 GCA_963839625.1 uncultured Actinomycetota bacterium
AGCTGAGCTGGCGGAGCCGCACCGTCTCGGGCAGCTTCGCCAGCTCGGTGAGCACGTCGTGGCCGACCTCGTCGGCGACGTCGGTGACGACGTAGCCGATGTCGCCACGCGTGGCGAGCGACTGGGCGTCGATGTTGACGCCGTGGTCGCCCAGGATCCCGTTGATCGTGGCCAGGACGCCCGGCGCGTTGTGGTGGACATGGGCCAGGCGGTGCCGCGTGGTGTCGACCGGGAGGTTGATCTCGGGCATGTTGACGCTCAGCGAGGTGCCGCCGAAGGCCGCGTAGGCGCGCAGCTTGGAGGCGACGAACCGGCCGATGTCCTGCTGCGCCTCCTCGGTGGAGCCGCCGACGTGCGGGGTGAGGATGACGTTGCGCAGGCCGCGCAGCTCGCTCTCGAACGGATCACCCTGCCGCTTGGGCTCGACCGGGAAGACGTCGACCGCCGCACCGGCGATGTGGCCGGACTCGATGTGTGCGCGGAGCGCCACCGGGTCGACGGCGATGCCGCGGGAGAGGTTGAGGAACAGCGAGCGCGGCTTCATCAGGCTCATCTGCTCCTCGCCGAACAGGCCGGCGTTGCCGGGGCGCCCGTCGACGTGCAGCGAGACGACGTCGGCTTCGGTGAGCAGCTCCTCCATGGTGGAGCAGCGCCGCGCGTTGCCGAGCGCCAGCTTGTCGTCGATGTCGTAGAAGATGACCTTGAAGCCCAGGGCTTCGGCGATCACCGACAGCTGGCTGCCGATGTTGCCGTAGCCGACGATGCCGAGGGTGCGTCCACGCACCTCGTGGCTGCCGGCGGCTGACTTGTTCCAGATTCCGGCGTGCATGTCGGTCGACTTCTCGTGCAAACGGCGGGCCAGCGAGATGATCTCCGCGATGGCCAGCTCGACCACGCGAGCGGGTGTCGAGTACGGGGCGTTGAACACCGCGACTCCCTGCCGGGTGGTGGCCGGCAGGTCGATCTGGTTGGTGCCGATGCAGAAGGCGCCGATCGCCAGCAGATCCGGCGCCGCGGCCAGGACCTTCTCGGTGATGTACGTCGTGGAGCGGATGCCCAGCAGGTGCACACCCTGGACCGCTTCGATCAGCTCGTCCTCGGCCAATGCGCGATCGACGGTCTCGACCTGGTAGCCCTTGCCACGCAGGAACGCGGCGCCGTCGGCGTGGATGTTCTCCAGCAGCAGCACGCGCACATCGGTGTCATCGACGTGGTCGGTGGGAAAGGGATTCGTGGGGGTCATCGTCATCATGGTCACTCGAAAGGTCCTCCGTCAGCACATACGGCAGTGCCGCATTCATGGGAGGGGCCCAGGCGAACGGTCCCGTGGTCACGGTCGGCGGACGCTCCCTGGTGGTAGCCACCTCAACGCCAGTCGCGTCCGACGCCTCGATTCTACCCGGCCGGCTCAGAGGTTGGCGGTCAGGCGCGGACCGGTGAGATCCTCCGGGATGACGGCGTCGAGCTCGACCTCGATCCTCCAGCGCGGGTCGAGCAGGCCGGAGACGATGATCATGGTGCTGGCCGGGCGGACGCTGCCGAACACGTCCCCGTGCACGGCGCCGACCTCGCCCGCATCAGCTGGGTCGATGATGTACTGACGGGTGCGGATGACGTGACGGGTTCCGCCGCCCAGCTCGGTGAGCGCGGCCAGGGCGATCAGCCAGCATCGGCGGGCCTGGATCGCCACGTCAGGGTCGACGTTGCCGTCCGGCCAGACGGGCGCGGTGCCGGACACCGCCACGAGCTGACCGTCCCGTACGGCACGACTGAAGCCGATCCTGTCCTCGAAGGGCGAGCCCGACCTGGCGTGCTGGCGCATGATCATGCCGGCCGGTCGAGATTGGCCAGACGCACTTGGCCCTGGGCGACGAGGCGTCCGTCCTGGTCGGTGGACTCGGCGCGCCACAGCTGTTGGGAGCGTCCGCGGTGGATCGGCGTGGCCGTCACGGTGATGACGTCGCCGACCTTGGCCTGGCGCAAGAAGTCGCAAACGTTGTTGGTGCCGACGACCACCCGTCCCTCGCCCACCCACAGGTAGCCGGCGAGACTGGCCGTCGACTCGTGCACCGCGCAGTAGATGCCGCCGTGCGGGATGCCGAAGGGCTGTAGATGTTGCTGGTCGATGGTGAACTGCACGACCACTCGATCGGGAGTCTCCTCGAGGCGCTTCACACCGAGAACGCCGTCCAGGCCCGGGATGTCGCTCATGGGCTGACTTTATGGGTGCCGTTGAATGATCAACCGAGGGGGTGCGACGTAGGGTCGCTGCGTGACGTCACCCTGGCAGCCGGAACGGGAAGTGACCGTCACCGAGGCGCGACAGGCCGTGCGAGCCTGCGGACTGGCGGCCGATGACGTGCGGATCGTCGCCGCGGGGTGGGACAACACCGTCGTTCGGGTCGATGACGACTGGGTGTTCCGGTTCCCGCGCCGCGAGATCGCGCTTCCGGGAATCGACCGCGAGATCGCCCTGCTGCCGCGACTCGCCCCACAGCTGAGCCTCCCGATCCCGGTGCCGGAGCATGTCGGCGTGTACGGCGACCCGCCCTGGCGGTTCTGGGGCGCCCGGCACCTGCCGGGCACGGAGCTGAAGGTCGCCGGACGGACCGACGAGATCGGCGTCGCCGTCGGCCGGTCACTCGGGCGGTTCGTCGCGGAGCTGCACGCGCTGCCCGCCGACTCCAGCCTGCCGGTCGACCCGTTCGACCGTGCCGATGCGGTCAGTCGTGCCGTCCGGGCGCGAGACGTCCTGGCGGATCTCCGTGCAGTCGGGCCGGGCCTCGACAGCCTCGACGACCCGGAGGTCGAGCAGGTGCTTGCTGCCGGTGAGGCCACCAGGCACCCGCCGACGGAGACCGTGCTCAGCCACGGCGACCTGTACTCCCGCCACGTCCTCGTGGACGAGAACGGCGCGACGGTTGCCGTCATCGACTGGGGCGACCTCTGCATGGCGCCACGGTCGGTCGATCTCTCCGTCGCCTACTCGGCCCTCACCGGCCCGGCGCGTGACGCGTTCTTCGCCGAGTACGGCCCGATCGATGCCGACACCGAGCTCCGCGCGCGGGTGATGGCGATCTTCTCCGCGGCGTCCGTCGCCGCCTATGCCCGCGAGCTGGACGACCGCATCCTGCTGGCGTCGGCCATGACCGGCCTCGTCCTGGCCGCTCGCTGACGAAGGTCAGAGCTGGGCCAGAAGCTCGAGCTCGTCGTCGCGGGTGAGCCCGGCCTTGCGGTCGCGGTCGAGGCCGCGGGACTGTTCGTCGAGCAGCGTGTCTGAGATGGTCTCGACGAGCGGGCGACGGGTGAGACCGGCGGCCGCGGCGCGCGCGGTGTCCATGGCCGACATCCCGAGCGCCTCGTCGGGCAGCCACAGGGGCAGCGACCGTGGGCCCATCCACGGCTGCACGTCGTGCTCGGCCAGCCAGGCGGGTTCGGCACCGATCGAGACTCCGGTGTGTCCGGCGACATCAGCCGAGGTCGTCAGGACGTCCGTGAGCATGGCCGTGGAGCCGGAGACGTTCATCACCCCGGTGACGCCGCGCAGGGCGGCATCCACCATGAAGGTCGCCAGGTCCCGGGCGTCGAGCAGCTGCACCTCGGCACCCGGCAGGTCGGGCACCAGGACCGGCTCGTCGCCGGCGGCGGCGTACCGCGAGACCCAGTAGCCGGCCCGGTCGGACGGATCGCCGGGGCCGAAGAGCAGGCCGGCGCGCAGGATGAGGTGGTGCGGGAGCGCGCTGACCGCCTCCTCGCACGCGACCTTGCCCTCGCCGTACAGCTCGACGGTCGCGTGGTCGTCGGCGAGCGCGTCGCGCAATGCGTCGTCCTCGTGCATCGGATGGGCGAGGTCGGCGTAGACGTTGCCGGTCGAGACGAGCGTCCAGTGCTCGGCCTGCGCCCCCAGGGTCAGCACCGCGCCGCGAGCGTGGCCTGGCTGTCGGGTGACGTCGACGATCGCGTCCCACCGCCGGGTGGTGAGGTCGTCGTACGCGCTCGGGTCGTCGCGGTCGGCGCGGACGAGCGTGGTGCCCTCGGCCACGTCTCCTGACTCGCCGCGGGCCAGGCAGGTGACCTCGTGGCCGCGTGCCAGCGCCTCCGCGGCCACCTCACGGCCGAGCCATGCCGTTCCGCCGAGAATCAGAACGTTCGCCATGCACCCACGCAACCACGCCGCCCGACACAGTGCCAGACGTGTTCACCCTCGCCGTACTTGAGCCAGTTCCTGTGCCACATCGTCACCCGAGGGTGGCTTCGGAAGCCGACTACCATCGAAACATGTCCACGACGCACGTCCTTGCCGTCACCGGCACCGTGCTGTTCCGGGAGAAACTGGCGATGCCGCCGGGCGGCGTGACGACTGTCAAGCTCGTCGACAGCACCGGCGAGGTACTGGCAGCCACGTCCCTGGATGCCGAGAACGGCCCCACCGAGTTCACCCTGCACGCCGACCCGAGCGACGTCGCCGACCCGGGAGGATTGCTGATCTGGGCGCGTCTGCGTTCGGACGCCGGAGTGTGGGGCACCACTGAGCTGGTGCCGGTCGCCGACCCCACCACCGAGGTCGTCGTCACGAGAGTCGACGCCTGATGGCCCGTGGAGGCCCTCGGGTCACGCACCTGAGCGAGGAGGAGATCAAGGCTGCCGACGAGCCGGTGCTCGGACGAATCGCGACGCTCTTGCGGCCGTACCGCAGCAAGCTCGCGCTCGTGGCCGTCGCGGTCGTCACGGCCGCGATCCTCACCTCGATCGTGCCGTTCCTCACCAAGGCGGTCTTCGACGACGCGTTGTTCCCGAAGGAGGGACCCCCGGACCTCGGGCTGCTCGGCTGGCTGGTCGCCGGTATGTGCGTCATCCCGATCGTCGCCGCGCTGATCGGCATCGGGCAGAACTGGCTCACGTCCACGGTCGGCAACTCCGCGATGGCCGATCTGCGCAGCGAGCTGTTCGCCCACCTGCAGAAGATGGAGCTGGCGTTCTTCACCGCCACGAAGACCGGCGCCATCCAGAGCCGCCTGGCCAATGACGTCGCCGGCGTGCGCACCGTGCTCACGGACACGGCCACGTCGATCCTGCAGAACTCCGTCACCGTCACGGCGGCGTTCATCGCGATGATCCTGCTCTCCTGGCAGCTCACCGTGCTGACGCTGATCGTGATGCCGATCTTCATCGCGATCCAGCTCCAGGTCGGCAAGCGCCGGCAGCGGCTCGCGCGCAAGACGCAGGAGTCGCTGTCGGAGATGACCGCCATCACCGAGGAAGCACTCAGCGTCTCGGGCATCCTGCTGTCGAAGGTGTTCAACCGGGCCGACGCGGAGGTCGACCGGTACCGCGAGGCCAACCGCCAGCAGACCAGGCTGCAGGTCGATCAGGCGATGACCGGCCGGGCGTTCTTCGCCACGGTTCAGGCGTTCTTCGCCATCACGCCGGCCATCCTCTACCTCGCGGCCGGGCTGATGATCAACGGCGGCACCACGTCGCTGACCGCGGGCACGCTGGTGGCGTTCACGACCCTGCAGGCGCGGCTGCAGATGCCCCTGCTCTCACTCATGCGGGTGAGCCTGGACGTCCAGACGTCCCTCGCCCTGTTCCGTCGCATCTTCGAGTACCTCGACCTCGAGCCGGCCATCGCCGAGCGCCCCGACGCCAAGAAGCTCACGGAGCTGCGCGGCGAGATCGAGTTCAGTGATGTCTGGTTCCAGTACCCGGAGCCACGCGCCCTGAGCGGCACGGTCAGCAAGGACCGCTTCGGCGAGACCGGCGTCCGCATCGAGCGCCCTGACGACGAGTCCGACCTCGACGACGAACGCGTGTCGAGCTGGGCCCTGCGCGGCGTCTCGTTCAAGGTCCGGCCCGGCCAGCTCGCGGCCATCGTCGGGCCGTCCGGCGCGGGCAAGACCACGATGACGTACCTCGTGCCGCGGTTCTACGACGTCTCCGAGGGCGCCGTCATGATCGACGGCCACGACGTGCGCGACCTGACCCTCGGCTCGGTGTCCGATGCCGTCGGCATGGTGACGCAGGAGCCGTACCTCTTCCACGGCACGATTCGCGACAACATCGCCTACGCCAAGCCGGACGCCTCGGCGGCCGAGATCGAGCAGGCCGCCCGCGACGCGAACATCCACGACCGGATCATCGGCTTCGCCGACGGCTACGAGACCATCACCGGCGAGCGTGGTTACCGGCTGTCCGGCGGCGAGAAGCAACGGCTCGCCATCGCCCGCGTGCTGCTCATGGATCCCCGCATCCTCATCCTCGACGAGGCGACGTCGGCCCTCGACACCGAGACCGAGCGACTCGTCCAGGAAGCCCTCGAGCGGGCCACCCACAACCGCACCACCATCGCGATCGCGCACCGGCTCTCCACCATCCGGTCGGCCGACGTCATCTTCGGCATCGAGGACGGTGTGCTGGTCGAGCAGGGCAGTCACGAGGATCTGCTCGAGGCGGGCGGCCTGTACGCCCGGTTGTACATCGAGCAGTTCGGGTCGGGGCAGATCGAGGCGCGCTTCACCGACGGGGTGCGGTTCGCCGACGGCTCGCTGATGTGCGAGCGCAACGACGACGAGCGCCGGGCCGACGTGTCGTTCTGACTACTTCAGCTCGGCGGCCGCTCGTTTGTGTGCGATCTTTCCCAGCCTGATCACGGACTGCGCCAGAGGCAGGGAGATCGCCAGCCCAGGCTCCTCGTAGATCAGCTCGGTGTGCACACCTCGACTGCACCGCTGCCACGTCACCTTGTAGTCGCCGTACTGCGTCCCCTGGAACAAGAGGCCCTCGGTGAGACCCTTCTTGTCGCGGCTGATCTCGACCAGCAGAGAGAAGTACTTGCAGGCCTGCTTGTCACTGATGTCTTCGGGTGCTCGGATGACGTCCTTCTTGAGCGTCTGCAGCTCCTTGGAGTACTCCTCGTCGGACTTTCCTCTCGAGACGAGGTTGTCGATGTGTTTCGGCAGTCGCTGCACCCACACCTGCAGTGGCTGACTGATGACCTGGATATAGGTCGTTCTCGGTGTCGCCAGCGTCCTGGCCCAACGGCACAGGAGTGCACCCTTGATCGCCGGCATGGGTGCCACGGCGTCGAGCGTGTCGCCGGCGATCGATTCGCGTTCGGCGGGAGAGAGGAGCTTGCAGCCCTCCGAGTTCTTGGTCGTCTTCACGTTCGGTGACGAGGACGACGCGGTTTGCTGCGGCTCCAACGTGATGCGATCGGCCGGTTCGTCCTCACCGCAGGCGCCCAGGATGCCGCCGAGCACGACGACGAGCGCGCAGAGGACGACCTGGGCGCGACGCATGGGACGAATCTACCGAGGGCCTCCACGCAATCCGGCTAGAGGGCGAGCCCGACGTACTTCGTCTCCAGGTACTCCTCGATGCCCTCGGTGCCGCCCTCACGGCCGAACCCGGACGCCTTGATCCCGCCGAACGGTGCCGCGGGGTTCGACACGATGCCCTGGTTGATGCCGACCATCCCGGTCTCGAGGCCTTCGTAGACGCGGACGACTCGGGAGACGTCGCGGGTGAAGGCGTACGCGACCAAGCCGTACTCGGTGTCGTTGGCGAGGCGCAAGGCCTCGTCCTCTTCGGTGAACGTGATGATCGGGGCGACCGGGCCGAAGATCTCCTCTTTCCGAACACGGGCGTCCTCCGGGACGTCGGCCAGCACGGTGGGTTCGAAGAACCAGCCGTCCCGATCGACGGCTGAACCGCCGGTGAGCACGGTGGCACCCTTGCCGACCGCGTCGTCGACGAGCTCGGCCACGGAGTCGCGCTGCTTCTCCTCGACCAACGGGCCGACCTCGACACCGTCATCGGTACCTCGGCCCACGACGAGACCACCCATGCGGGCGGCCAGCTTCTCGCCGAACTCCTGGGCCACGGACTCGTGCACGATGAACCGGTTGGCCGCCGTGCAGGCCTCGCCGATGTTGCGCATCTTGGCGAGCATCGCGCCGTCGACGGCTGCGTCCAGGTCGGCATCGTCGAACACGAGGAACGGTGCGTTGCCGCCCAGCTCCATCGAGACGCGGAGCAATCCCTCCGCGCTCTGCTCGACGAGGGTGCGGCCGACCTCTGTGGAGCCGGTGAAGGTCAGCTTGCGCAGCCGCGGGTCACGGATGAGCGGCTCCATCACCTCACCGGTGTGGGTCGTCGTGACGACGTTCAGCACGCCGTCGGGCAGGCCGGCGTCGGCCAGCACCTGGGCGAGCCACAGCATGGTGAGCGGCGTGAGCCCGGCCGGCTTGACGACCATCGTGCAGCCGGCCGCGATCGCCGGACCGACCTTGCGCGTGCCCATGGCCAGCGGGAAGTTCCAGGGCGTGATCATCAGGCACGGGCCGACCGGCTGCTTGAGCGTGAGCAGGCGGGTGGCGCCGTTCGGGGCCGTCGAGTACCGCCCGGCTATGCGGACGGCCTCCTCGGAGAACCAGCGGAAGAACTCCGCACCGTAGGCGATCTCGGCCTTGCTCTCCTTGATCGTCTTGCCCATCTCCATGGTCATCAGGAGGGCGACCTCGTCGGTGCGCTCGCTGATCGACTCGAAGGCCTTGCGCAGGATCTCACCGCGGTCACGCGGCGGGGTGGCGGCCCAGTCGGCCTGCGCGGCGACGGCGGCGTCGAGTGCGGCGGCGCCGTCGGCGACGGTGGCATCGGCCACCTCGACCAGCGTCTTCCCGGTCGACGGGTCGTCAACGGCGAACGTGCTCTTGTCCTCGGCATCACGCCATGACCCGCCGATGAACAGCTGGGGGTGGACGCCCTCGATGACCGATGTTTCCGTGGGGGTGCTCATGGTCGCGATGCTAGCGCCGGTGGGGGTGCGTCACACTCGCTGAGTCAGGCCGGGCCGTAGTCGAGGTGGACGACACCGTTCGGGTACGTGTCGGTGTTCTGGAGCGCCAGCCGGGTGTCGGCACCTTCGATGAAGAGCTTCTTGCCCTGGCCCAGGGCGACCGGGTAGACGAACAGGTGCAGGTGGTCGATGAGCCCGTCGGCCAGCAGTCCGCGGACGAGCTGGCCGCTGCCGCTGATGTAGATGCCCTCGTGCTTGTCCTTGAGCTCGCGGATGGCGTCCGCGTCATAGGCGCCGAGGCGCGTCGACGGACCCCACTCCACGGACGGCTCGTTCGCACCGACGACGTACTTGTGGGTGTCGTTGAAGAACGGTGCGCCGGGGTCGTCCTCGACCGTCCTGGTCGACCAGGCCGGAGCGAACATCTCGTACGTGGTGCGGCCGAGCAGGATGGCGTCGGACTTGTCGGTGATGGCCGCCAGCGTCTCGCCCATCTGGTCATGGAAGCCGTAGTCGAACGTCCAGGACGGATCCTCGAAGACGCCGTCCAGAGCGATGAACTCGTGCACCTGGATGCTGCCCATGATCTCCCCCTCAGCCGTGGTGGCAGCAGTCTGCCAGACGTGAGTCGTAGGGTCGGGCTCGTGACCGGCTCGTGGGTGCTGCACGTCGACCTCGACCAGTTCCTCGCCGCGGTGGAGGTGCTGCGCCATCCTGAGCTCGCCGGTCTGCCGCTGATCGTGGGCGGCCGGGGCGACCCGACGGAGCGCGCCGTGGTGTCGACCGCGTCGTACGAGGCACGGGAGTTCGGCGTGCGCTCCGGGATGCCGCTCAAGACTGCCGTGCGCAAGTGCCCGCAGGCGGTGTTGCTGCCCGTCGACGGACCGGTCTACCTGGCGGCATCGGAGCAGGTGATGTCGGCACTGCGCGGCCTCGACGGTGCCGTCGTGGAGGTGCTCGGCTGGGACGAGGCCTTCGTCGGCATCGACACCGACGACCCTCAGGCGTTCGCGCGGCACATCCAGGCCGAGGTGCTGGCGGCCACGTCGCTGCACTGCTCAGTGGGCATCGGCGACACCAAGGTGCGCGCGAAGATCGCCACCGACTTCGGCAAGCCGCGTGGCGTCTACCAGCTCACGCGGGCCAACTGGTTCGAGGTGATGGGTGACCGCCCGACCGATGCCATCTGGGGCATCGGCACACGCATCAAGGCCCGGTTGGCCGAGCTCGGCATCGACACCGTGCACGACCTGGCCACCGCCGACGAGGAGCGCTTGGTCACCGAGTTCGGGCCGACGATGGGACCGCACTTCGGCCGGCTCGGCCGCGGCGTCAGCAGCGCCGTCGTCGACGACACGCCCTACGTGCCACGCGCCCACGGCCGTGAGACGACGTACCAGCAGAACCTCACCGACCCGGACGAGGTCGCTGCGGCCGTTCGGGTTCTGGCTGACCAGGTGGTGGAGGACATCAAGCGCGAGGATCGAGCCTGCATGCGGGTCCACCTCAAGGTGCGGTTCGCGCCGTTCTTCACCTTCACCCGGATCCGCAAGCTCCCCGAACCCACCGTCGACGCCGCGGTGATCACCGCAACAGCGTTGGAGCTGCTGAACAAGCTCGAGGACGACCGGCCGATCCGGCTGCTCGGCGTTCGCGCCGAGATGGTTCCGCCGGAGGGCGGCTACACCTGATCAGCTCCACCAAACAAATCACTCGCGCCGGAGCTCGGGCCCGTTGCTGAGCATCAGCTCGCGCAACAGCTCACCCGTCTCGGTCACCGTCACGAAGACCTGCAGGCCCATGAGGATCAGCGTGACGGACGTCGACGCCAGCTCCATGCCCAGGTCCAGGTCGTGGTCGCGATCGTTGATCTTGACTCGCAAATGCCCCTGATCGTCGACGTAGACCCGGCGCGCGCTGTTCCACGAGGACTCCGACTCAGGTGCAGAGGCCCAGCGCGCGGACTGGCTCGGGCGTGGCCCGTCTCCGGTCTCGACCACGAGGTGAGCCGTCTCCGGGGCGGACTCCGACTGCGTCGCCGCAGCCTGGCGCCGGGAGATGTCGACGAAGTGTCTCGAGCCTTCGCTTCCGGGGTGGTCCGCCTCGGACACGGCCGACTCACGACTGAGCTTGGCGGCGTCCTGCTCCACATGTTGCTTCGACGGCTTCGAACTGGCCTCCGACGCTGGCTTGGAGGACGTGTCGATCCAGGGTTCGCTCTCCGGCGCCGGCGCGTTCTCGCATGTCGAACGCGAGACGTGCTGCTGAGCGACGTCGGCGACGAAGCCACCTGCGTTGCTCCGGGGGTTCCGGCACCTCCACGGTGCCTGCACCGCGCACCGCCAGGGTCGCCGGATCGTTCGCCAGGATGACCGGGAGCCCCAGCTCGGCCGAGATGACCTGGGTGACCAAGGGAATGGAGACACTGCCACCCGTCAGCAACACCGCCCCCACCCCTTCCGGCGAGTTGACGACGATGTTGGCCCTGAGCATCGCCACGATCGCGTCGACGGTCTCTCGAACCACTTCGTCGAACTCCGATCGGACCAGGCGAAGCTCGACGTTGGCTCCGGGGAGCTGCGGTGTCACCGTCGCCACAGGACGAGTGGACAGCCGTTCCTTGGCCGCCTTCACCTGCGTCTGCAGCGACTGGCCGGCTGCGGCGACGGCGGCACCGGCCGGTTCATGGCCGAGGACCTCGGGACTGAGCCAGCCGAGCACGAGCTGCATCAACCGCCGGTCGATGTGGTTGCCGGCTTGGCCGTGCAAGACCGCGGGGCGGCCGACCACATGATGAACACCGTCGTCCTGATCGAGGATCGTGCTGCTGCTTGACTCGGCACCGATGTCCAGCACCGCAACGGTGGAGGGGAGTCGATGGCTCCGGCTGGCCGCTCTGAGCAGCGGCAGCGCCCGGTGACACCAGCTGGAACCGTCCGGGTTCGTGGGCCTGGAGGGTCTGTTCCACCAGGGCTCGCGCGCGCGGTGTCCACCAGTCCGGCGTCACGATGGCGACTGACGCCGCTGTCGTGCCGTTGAGCGACGTGGCGACAGCCCGCACGTAGGCGTCATGGGGTGCCTGCATGATGACGAGATCGCCGTCCCGTCGAATCAGGGGAACGGTCGTGCCCACGCGTGCGGCAAGCTCAGGGTCGACTGGAGGCACCAGACGGATGGTCGCGCCGTCATCGGTGGCGACTTTCACCGCTTCTGACCCGAGATCGACAGCGACGGTCATCCGCCCTCCTTCCGTCTTCTGTGCTCGCCACCTGTGAGGCACTCCACT
>CAWIWE010000036.1:0-42765 GCA_963839625.1 uncultured Actinomycetota bacterium
GCAGGTCACGACTGATCTGAGCACTGCCTTGATCGACGTGATCGGTTTTCGCAAAAATCGATCACAGCCGATCGACATTCACCTATAGTGACACCGTCGCCTGCTCGGGAACGCACAAGGAGCCATCGGAATGGTAGGGGTAACCGCACTTCTTGATTTCATCCTCCGGCTGCTCTCAGACCCGGAGCTCGCCGAAACATTCTCCAACGACCCCGAGGGCTCCCTCGACGATCATGGGTTGAGCCAAGTCCCACCGCAGGACGCGTCCAACGCTCTGCACTCGGTGACCACCCTCCTGGGCGGGGGCGGGGGTGGCGGCGGAGGTACGGCCTTCATCCCGGTGGCCCACGCGGTCCCGGTCCCGGTGCCGGTCCTGGTCGGAGGGCCGCCCGCGTCTGCACCGGACACGACGGCCGACATCTTGCAGAACTTCGTCACGAACTACTACGGCGACGGCATCACGACGAACAACGTATGGGCCCAAGGTGACGTCTCGCAGGCCATTGCAGCTCCCGGCGGCGTCGCCGTCGTCGGCGGCGACGAGGCCGAACAGATCAACGTCGCCACCGGTGGGTCCGTCGCGGTCAGCGGTGGCATCGAGGACAGCGGTCTCGCGCTCAACGGCGGCGTGGCTGCGGGCGGCAACGTCGAGTTCGAAGGCAACGACGACGTCGTGATCGGCGACGGAAATGTCGATGTCGAGGGGAACAACAACACGGTGGTCGGAGACGACCAGGTGAACGTCACCGGCTCCAACGGTGTCAACGTGGCCGATGGGGGATCCACGATCCAGGTCGCCGACAACGGTGGAATCAACGCGGGTGGCGACGCGATCGTCGACTCGAACATCGCCGGCGACGACCTCGCCGTCGGCGACGGTGCGGTCGCCTCCGACGGCAACGTGGCCACCGGGGCCGGCGCCATCGCCACCGACGGAAACGTCGCCAGCGGAGCCAATGCGCAAGCGGCCGGTGATGACAGCAACCTCGCCAGCGACGACGACGTGTTCAGCCCCGTGGTGAACACCACGGGCGACGTGACGCTCGACATGGACGACTCCGATGCGATCTCCTCCGGCAACAACTCCGGTGCAGCGGCGGACGGCGCCGTCATCGCGAGTGGCGCGGCGGTGGTTTCGCAGGACAACGACGCCCTCACCAACACGGTCAACGTCGGGGACGGCGCTTGTGGTCGGTGGCCTGAGCCAGACGAACGACATCGACTCCAACTCCGCCGTCGGGAACGGAAACGTGGCCGCAGACGACCAGTCCGTGGCAGCGGGTGAGGGTGGCGCTGCCGCCGGTCACACCGGTGGCGATGCGCAGGCCGCGAGCGGCGAGTCGCAGGTCTCCAACAACGGCAGCCTGAATGCCGGCGAGAACGGCGTCATCGGTGATGGTGGAGTCGCAGCCACCGACAGCACCGTCGCATACACGACGGGCAACAACTCCGACGCCGCCGCCAACGCGGGCGGAGGAACCGTCGCGCAGGGCGATGCCGCCGTGGCCGGCGGCGACGTCTACGACAACAACGCGGCCGTCAACTACGACAACTCCTTCAACGAGGACAGCAACTTCAGTGCGGGCGACGACTCGCCGATCATCGCGGTCGACGACGCCGAAGTCGAGGACATCGACTTCGACTGATGAGCACGCGTGCCCCCTTCAGCGACACGTCCGACCTGACCGACATCCTGCAGGGACTGCGAGCGGACGCGCGAGAGCTCGACCGTGAGGATCTCGCCCGACGGCTCGACTCGTGGGTCGACCGTCTGAACCAGCCGAAGGTCCGCGTGGTCGTGGTCGGGCCGTTCAACCAGGGCAAGAGCACGCTCGTCAACACCATCGTCGGGGCACCGATCTGTCCCGTCGACGACATCGCCATGACGGCGATCCCGACCATCATCGAATACGGGCCCGACCCGAGCGCATCACTCACGTTCGACGTCCCCGGCGAGAACCGCTCCACCCGGGTCACGGTCGACATCAACGAGCTGCGCAAGCACGTGATGGACCACGCAGCGAGCACCGGCTCACTCGATGGCGGCAAGATCGAGGTGACCCTCCCTGCCGAGCCGCTTCGCGACGGCCTGGTGCTGGTCGACACCCCCGGCGTCGGCAGTGCGGTGGCTCGGCATGCCGTCACGACCCTGGCCCTGCTGCCCTCCGCCGATGCACTCGTCGTGCTCTCCGATGCCAGCCAAGAGCTCACCGAGCCAGAGCTCAGCTTCCTTCGCCAGGCGGCCAGCATCTGCCCGATCGTCCTGTGCGTCTTGAGCAAGATCGACCTGACGCCGCACTGGCGCGACGTCGAGGCCGCCAACCGACAGCATCTTGAATCGGCAGGGATCGACGCCACCATCCTTCCGGTCTCGGCGAACCTGTACCGGACCGCGCTCACCCTCGACGACACCGACCTGGCCGCCGAGTCCGGGATCCCGCGGCTGACCGAGCGGCTGCAACGCGACCTGCTGCCGCGTGCGGTGATGTCGCTCCGCGACGCTGCGGCGGCGGAGGCCGCGGCCGTGAGCAACCATCTGACCTTGGCACTTCAGGCCGAGCTCGAAACCCTCGTGCGGCCGGGAGAGGCTGCCATGCTCGTGCAGACCTTCGAGGATGCCCAGGCCATGGCAGCCGACCTCAACAAGCGCGCCTCCAAGTGGCAGATTGCGCTCAATGACGGTTTCAGCGACCTCATCAACGACGTCGAGTACGACGTACGCGACCGCATCCGATCGGTCGGGCGAGACGCTGAGCAGCTCATCGACGAGAGTGACCCCGCTGACACGTGGGAGACGATGTCCCAATGGCTGGCAGACGCATTCGCCGAGGCCATCGCCGACAGCTTCGTGTGGGCCCACGAGCGCTGCGAGCACGTGGCCGCGAGCGTGGCGGAGTCCTTCCGGCTCGAGAGCGAGGTCAGGCTTCCGCAGGTTCCGTCGATCGACACGAGCTCGATGCTCACGAGTGTGGCCGGGATCGACGTCATCCGGACGTCCCGCATGACCGGTTCGCAGAAGCTCATCGCGGGCATGCGCGGTTCCTACAGCGGCATCCTGATGGCGGGAATCATCACCGCGATGGCCGGCATGGCCCTCATCAATCCGATCTCGGTGTTTGCTGGTGCGGTGCTCGGCGGCTTCTCGCTGCGCCAGGAAACCGCCAATCGGCTGGAGCGACGCCGCAACGAGGCTAGGAACGCGGTTCGGCGCGCCGTCGATGAAACGATCTTCCACGTCGTCAGGGAGACCCGCACGAGCTTGACTGACGTCAAGCGCCAGATGCGCACCGAGTTCGAGGCAGCCGCCGAGGAGTTCCGGCAGTCGCTCAACCGGTCGGTCGAGTCCGCCAAGCGAGGGGCCGGCACGTCCGCCGCGCAGCGCGATGGCCGGACCCAAGCCCTGACCGAACGCCTGACGAAGGTGCGCAACCTCGCTGACTCAGCCCAGGCGCTGTCCTCCGAACCGAGAACGCCGTGAAGTCGGCCTCTCTCGAGCACGTTCGCGGCCTGCTCGACCAGGCCGGCTCGATCTACCGCGACGACCCAGAGGCATCGAGCCAGATCGAAGCCCTACGCAAAAGGGCCGATGAACCCCTCCGGGTCGCCCTCGTGGGCACGGTCAAGGCGGGCAAGTCGACGCTGGTCAACGCCCTGCTCGGCGAACAGCTCGCCCCGACCGACGCCCGCGAGTGCACCCGCATCGTCACGTGGTACCGGCACGGCAACGCTCCGTCCGTCCGGGCGCTGTCACACCGTCCAGGGCGAGCTCCAGATTCCGACGCTCCGCCAGGACGGTCGGCTCGAGCTCGACCTGGGTCACCTCGATGCGAACGAGATCGAATGGCTCGACGTCATGTGGCCGGCGGCCCCGCTCGAGGAGTTCACGCTGATCGACACGCCGGGCATGGCGTCGGTCTCGGCCGAGGTCGGCGAGCGCACGGTCGAGTTCGTCGCGCCCGAGGGGGGCGTCACCGTCGCCGATGCCTTCGTCTACCTGCTCCGGTCGTTGCACGCCCATGACGTGGAGTTCCTCCGGACCTTGGGCGATCGCACGGGCGGTGAGACATCGATGGGCTCGATCGCCGTCTTGTCGAGAGCCGACGAGCTGGGTGCAGGTCGGCTCAACGCCATGGCTGTCGCGAACAAGGCCGTCGATCGGCTCCGTGACGACCCCACGCTCGAGGCCGTGTGCGAGACGGTCGTGCCGGTCGCCGGCTTGCTGGCGCTCGCGGGTCAGTCCCTCCGACAGTCCGAGTTCGTCCATTTGCAGAAGCTGGCCGCGCTTCCACCCGACCGGCTGTCCGCACTCATGGTCTCCACGGACCGGTTCATGTCGGCAGAGTCGGACGACCTGCCTTCGCCTCGCGACCGCACCAACCTGGTCCACCGGCTCGGCCTGTTCGGGATCCGCCTGGCGCTCGCGGTCATCCAGGTCGGGGTCTCGGACGCATCGACTCTCGCCGACGAGCTCGTCAGGCACAGCGGACTGGATGAGCTCAAGCGCGTCATCGACGTGCACTGTCGCCGTCGGCATCCTCAGCTGAAGGCGCACAGTGTGCTGCTGGGCCTGCAGCAAGTCTTCGCCGATTCCCCCGTACCGGAGTCCGCGGAGCTGGCGGCCGCGGTCGATGAGCTTCTCGCCGATCCACACCCGTTCCAGGAGATGAAGCTGCTCGGCCGCGTCAGCTCGTCGCGCATCAACCTGCGGTCGGAAGACCGCATCGAGATGGAGCGGCTGCTCGGAGGCTCGGGCACCACCCCCCGCGAGCGTCTGGGCGTCGACACCGACCAGCGCCACCACGCGCTCACCGCCTTGTGGAAGTGGCGCGACTACGCAGCCAACCCGTTCTTCGATCCCGACACCGCCGAGGCCTGTCGGGTGACGGCGCGAACCTGCGAGTGGATCGTCGCCGAGCTCAGCGTGTCATCGCCGGTCGGTTGACGGACGCAGCGGGATGGGGCCCTGCCGCCTGACCGCCGTGAGCCACCGTCCGACCGAGATCCAGTAGGCGACCGCCACCGCAAGGATCAGGCATCCCCCTTGAACCCAGGCGGCGTTGTGGCTGAGCTGCCCCAGGTCACGCAGCTGTGCCGTGAACGCGACCAGCGGCACATGGAACACAGCCAGCCAGAGCAGCGCCGTTCGTGCCCCGCGACGCTTGTCGAGGAGGCGGACGGATGCACGCAGCTCGGCGAGTGAGAACAGGACGCCGAACCCGACCATGACGATCAGGCCGATCAGGACCGCGACGCGGACGTCGTCCGCCGAGTAGTCGGGCTGCAGGTCTGCCAGCTGGCTCTGGAGGTCGCTTCGGACCGAATCCCACTTCTGATAGGTGAGCACCAGGGCGGGCACGGATGACAGGACCGAGATGACTGTCAGGATCGGGACCAGCCAGACGATGCGCGGGCGCCGGATCTGCGGCAACGGCGGCAGCGCGCTCGTGACCGCGGGCCGCTGTGGACCATCGTCGCGGAGACTCGGATCTGAGGGGTCCGTCATGGGAGAAACGCTATCCGAGACCGGCGTGGAACGGTGGATCCCCCGACCCATGTCCGGGCCGGGGGATCCGCCGTACTGCTGCCTGATCAGTCGATCTCGACCTCGGACTCGATGTCCTCGATCTCGGAGTCGTCGACAGCGGACACCACCGGCGAGAAGTCGCCGTGGGTGATGTTGCTGTCCTCGTTGAACGAGTCCTCGTACTCGACCTCAGCGCCGTTGTCGAACCCGTCACCCCCGGCGACGAATCCGTCACCCTGGGCGGCATTGCCACCGGCGACCGCAGCAGAGTCTCCGCCACCATTGGCGTAGGAGATGATGTTGCCGTCTCCGGCGGCGACACCCTGGTTGCCCAGGACGCCGTTCTCGCCGGCATTGAGGCTCCCGTTGTCGGCCACCTGTGACCCAAGGCTGCCGGCTTGCGCGTCGCCGCCGGCGTAACCGGCCGCAGCGCCACCGATGCCCGCGGCCACCGACTGGTCGTCTGCGGCGACATTGGCGATTCCGACCGCGGAGTTCGAGTCGACGGAGACCGTCAGCGCGCCGTTGTTGGTGATGGAGGCACCGCCACCAGCTCCAGCGGCTCCTGCGGTGACCGATCCACCGGCCGCACCGGGACCGCCTGCTCCACCGGCAGCGCCTGCTCCACCGGCAGCGCCGGCTCCACCGGCCCCACCAGCTGCACCTGCTCCACCGGCTGCACCCGTCCCGGCTCCACCGGCTCCTCCGGCGGCTCCGCCACCGGCTCCACCGGCTCCACCGACACCGGCTCCACCGGCTCCACCGGACCCTCCGGCTCCTCCGGCTGCACCGGCTCCACCAGGAGCACCGGCACCGCCAACTCCGCCGTCTCCGCCGTCTCCGCCGGCTCCGGCGTCACCAATCGCATCTCCGCCGTCACCGCCGCTTCCGCCGTTGACGTCACCGAAGCTGATACCCAGCGAGTCGTTGTCCTGCGACACGATCGCCGCGCCGCCGGCGATCAGAGCACCATCACCTACCGCACCGGACTGGTTGCCGGACGACAGCGCGTCCGAGTCGTCGATGTCGATGTCGATGTCGCCGAAGTTGACCGTGACCTCCTGGTTGGCGTAGTTGTCGCCACTGGCCGCGTCACCGGTGTCACCGGTGGCACCGCTGGCTCCACCTGCGCCGCCGACACCCGAGGTGCCCCCGGCACCGCCGGCTGCACCGGCACCACCGGCACCACCTGCGGCGCCGCCGCCGGCACCACCTGCGGCATCGCCGCTCGTCGCCGAACCGCTCGTGGCGGCACCACCAGCTCCTGTCGTGGCGGAGCCACCGGTGCCGGAAGCACCCGTGCCGGTGCCCGTACCGCCGTGCCCGTCGCCGAAGTCGCCGTCGCCGTCATCCGATGTCGCCGCCGGCACCACCCGTGCCGGTCCCGGCACCACCGTGCCGGTGCCGGAACACGGGACACCACCCGTGGCGCTGCCGCTGTTGCCACCCGTGGCAGAACCACTTGTGGCGGGACCACTCGTGGCGGCTGCGCCGGAACCGCCGGTCGCGACGCCGCCGGACGAGCCTGCTCCACCAGAAGCACCGGCACCAGCGGCGCCACTCGCGCCGCCGACGCCGCCGGGACCACTCGCGCCGCTCGCGCCGCTCGTCGCCGACCCGGAGGCCTGGGTGATCGGACCGAGAGTCACCGGTGTCGTCAGGGTGACCGACGGGTTGAAGTTGTCGTCGTCCTTGACCAGGTTGCTGTCCTCGCCGGCCGCTTGGGCGCGGGGGCCATCGGCCACCGGTCCGTCGGTCGCGACCGAGTCCGTGCCGGTGGCGACGTTGCCGTCGGCAGCCACGGCGGTGCCCCCGTCATCAGCGACGGCAAGATCGTCGCCGGCAATGTTCGAGTCACGAATGGCATTGACACCGGCGTTCATGCCGCCGTCCTCGGCTTCCTGGATCGTCGAACCGTTGGTGGCGATGTTGCTCCCAGGTGAATCGTCGTTGTTGATCTGGTCGCCACCCACCACGTCGTTGCCGTTGCCGAAGATCTGCACGTTCCCGTCGCCGACGGTGATGTCGTCGTTCTCCTCGAACTCGATGTCTCCGCCCGCGGCGATGCCGCCGCCATTGGCGATGCCGCTCTCGTCGACGTCGCCGCCCACGGCCACCGAACCACCCGCGGCTGCGATCACGTCCTCGACCTCCTCGCCCGCTGCGACGGCGACACCGCCCACGTTGGCGAAGGCCTGCGACACGTCACCGTCGGCCCACACATTGCTCGTGGTCGGGTGATCGGCGTAGAAGCTCGTCACGAAGCTGTCGAGCAGCTGCCCGCCCGTGAGGCCCGGAACGATCACGGGAATGGCGATGGACGCCACCCCGCTGGAGTTCAGCAGTGATGCGGCGTTGTTGATCTCCGTGGCGACGATGGTGATGTCGGTCTGGTTCAGGTCGACCCCGTCGAACGTGCCGTCCGGGTCGGAGAGGAATGACTGCGCGAGCGCAGGATTCGCCAGCAGCTGGAGAATGAAGTCGAACAAGCTGGATGTGGTCGCGGGCATGTCGAGCACTCCTTGTGATCTGAGGGCAGGTCGGGTGTGACGCGCCACTTCGAGGCTAAGACGGGCGACGACTCCCTCCATCGGGGTCGTGACCGAATCCCCGACCCACCCGTCCGGGCTCGGCGTATGGGGGATCGGAGAGTCGCGGGCCTGTCCCCTAGGGGAAGGCCCAAAATCGTGAAACCACCCGCCTAGGGATACCGCCGCTGCTACGGTGACGGCGGCGGGAACGCCCCTTGGGGGCGGCATGAAAGGCCCTGGCATGAGTCTGGCGGAGGCTGAAGAGTCAACGGTTCGTGGCGATCACGACGACGCGCTGCGCACCCTTGAAGCCGTTCTTGGCGACATGGACCATGCCGACTTCGCGTCGGCGGCGCGGATCGCCGCCGCCATTCATGCGCACCGGGGAACGTCGAACCGCAGCGCCGAGCTGCTTCAGCTGTTGGGGCCCGAGGCTCTGGGGGACGCCGCTGCCGAGGGAGCCATCGCGCTCATCGGGGTCGGCGACCTGGCCACCGCCGGCCGGATGCTCGCCGAGAGTCCCGCCGGAGCGCCGACCGCGTCGTCCACCGGGTGGCGGTTGGCCGCCACGGGACTGCTCCAGAGCGTCCGCGGGGACGGCGTCGCCGGCCTGGCGCCGCTGTTGCAAGCCGTCGCAGCTCTGGCGCCCGTGGGACGCGACCGCATCATGCTCGATTCCCCCGCCGCCGTGACGGCGTTGATGGCGCTCCATCTCGGCGAGCTCGATCTCGCGGAGTCCGTCCTCGAGCGGGGGCTGGCTGCCGATCTTGGTGGCGCGCTGCTCCGGCCACGTCACCAGATCCTTCGTGCTTGGGTGAGGATGGCGCGCGGCGACCTGGCCGCGGCGACGGCAGCTCTGGAAGCCGTCGGCGAGCCGCCGGCTGAGGCCGCGCGAGACATCTATCTGATGCACGCAGTCCGCGTGGGAATCGCGCGACGGGCCAGTGACACCACCGCGTTGGCTGATGTGTGGGCGCAGGCCCGAACGGCGGTGGCCGGGATGTTCGTCGACCTGTTCCACCTGCTGCCCCTGGGCGAGCTCCTGGTCGGCGCCGCCCGCATGCAGGACGATCACTGGTTGGCGCCGCAGCTGCAGCAAGCCGAGATCGTGCTCGGCGGCCTCGGGCGCCCTGCTCTCTGGTCTGCAGCATTTCACTGGTACGGCGTCCAGGCGGCCATCGCCAGCGATCGACCGGACACGCTGATGCCGCACGCAGACGCGATCAGCGAGGCTGCGCAAGTCAGTCGGCACGCCCAGACCCTGGCTGCGGCCGGTCGCACCTGGGTTCGGGTGCTGGGACGCGACGTCGATCCGTCGGCCATCAACCGGGCTGTCGAGGGCCTGAGTGGTATCGGGCTGCGATGGGACGCCTCTCGGCTGGCGGCGCAGGCCGCGCTGCACGCGCAGGATCGACGGGTCAGCCTCGACCTCCTCAATCTCGCGCGCGCGGCGCACAGCGGTCCTGGGTCAACTTCGACCTCCCCCTCCACGCGGTCGCGAACCAGCCAGCTGACCGATCGTGAATGGGAGATCGCTCGCCTGGTGGTACAGGGAATCGGCTACCGCGAGATCGGCGAACGCCTTTTCATCTCGCCCAGGACGGTCGAACACCACGTGGCCAGCGTCCGGCGCCGACTGGGATCCCCGAGCCGGGCCGAGATGGTCGACACCCTCCGTCGGCTCATGGCCGGGTCGAGCGCTGGCGTCGAAGACTGAACGCTCATCTCTCGGCGCGAAGGTCGCGCACGCGCACCACGACGAACCCGACGACCACCACCACGACGGCGAGGATCACCAGCCGCTGGAACCACTCGGCGTAGGGCTCGACCTGGTCCCAGTTCTCGCCGAGCCGGAAGCCGGCGTAGACGAAGATGAAGTTCCAGATGAAGCTGCCGAGCGTCGTCAGCAGCAGGAACGTCCCGGCATTCATCTTCTCGACGCCGGCCGGGATGGAGATGAGGCTGCGGAAGATCGGCACCATCCGTCCGAAGAACACCGCCTTGCCGCCGTGCTTGGCGAACCAGGCTTCGGTGCGCTCCAGATCGCTCACCTTGAGCAGCGGAGTGCGGTCGAACACCCACCGCGCACGATCGCGCCCGAAGATGCGTCCGAGCCAGTACAGGACGACCGCTCCGAACACCGAGCCGACCGTGGTGGCGATCAGGGCTCCGGTGAGGGAGAACGTGCCCTGGCTCGCCGCGAAGCCGGCGAGCGGCAGGATGATCTCGCTCGGGATCGGTGGGAAGAAGTTGTCGAGCGACACGGCCAGGGCGGCGCCGAACAGGCCCAGACGATCCATCAGGTCGACGGTCCAGCCGGCGAGCCCGTCGGTCGGGGCGTTCGACGTGTCGGCCACGAGCCCGGCGAGTGTCGTCACGGGCCCGATCGTAACGTCGCCGGGCAACGGGTCAGCGCACCCGCCGGAGCTCCCGGGCCCGCAGGATGGCGAGGGAGACACTCACCACGTTGGCGGCGATCAGGGCGATGATCGCGAGCAGGAGGCACCGACCGGTGTGTCGGTGGACATGTCGCTGCTCAGTAGAAGTCTCCAGCAGCCGCGCCGGGCGGCGGCTCGGCCGAGCGGGCCATGGGTGTGAAGCGCGAGTAGTGACCCTGGAAGCTCACCGCGACGCGGTTGACCGGGCCGGAACGGTTCTTGGCCACGATGATGTCGGCCTCGCCCGGGCGTTCGGACTCTCCGTGGCCGTGGGCATCGGGGCGGTTGAGCAGCATGACGATGTCGGCGTCCTGCTCGATGGAGCCGGACTCACGCAGGTCGGAGAGCTGCGGCGTCTTGTCGGTGCGCTGCTCCGACCCTCGGTTGAGCTGGCTGATCGCGACGACCGGCACCTGCAGCTCCTTGGCGAGCAGCTTGATCTGGCGCGAGAACTCCGACACCTCGACCTGGCGGTTCTCGACCCGCTTGCCCGACGTCATGAGCTGCAGGTAGTCGATGACCAGGAGTCCGAGCCCGTACTGCTTCTGGATGCGGCGAGCCTTGGACCGGATCTCGGGCATCGTCATGTTCGGCGAGTCGTCGATGGTGATGGGCGCCCCCTGCACCTTGGTGATGACCCGGGTGATGGCATCCCACTCCGGCTCGCTCATGCCGCCGCCGCGCATGTGGTGGATGGCGACCTTGGCCTCGGCCGAAAGCAGGCGCATGGCGATCTCGGCGCCGGTCATCTCCAGCGAGAAGATCGCCGACGGGATGCCCTGCTTGACCGACGCGGCACGACAGAAGTCGAGCCCGAGCGTGGACTTGCCGACGCCGGGCCGTGCGGCGACGACGATCATCTGGCCGGGGCGGAAACCCGTGGTGAGGCGGTCGAGCTCGGGGAAGCCGGACCCGAGGCCGGCCATCTCGCCGTCGCGGCTCTGGATGTCGTCGATCTCCTGGATGGTGGGACCGACGAGCTCGGCAATGGTGCTGTAGTCGTCGCCGCCGCTGGCACCGTCGACATCGAGCACCTCCTTCTGCGCACGATCGACGATCTCGGCGATCTCGCCCTGCTCGGCCCAGCCGAACCCGGAGATGCGATCACCGACCTGGATGAGACGGCGAAGGATGGCCTTCTCTCTCACGATCTCGGCGTAGTAGTCGACGCTCGCCGTCGACGGGACGCCGGCGACCAGCGTGTGCAGGTACGGCGCGCCGCCGACGCGGGAAAGCTCGCCGCGACGCGTGAGCTCGGCGCTGACGGTGATGGCGTCGGCGGGCTCGCCACGGCTGGCGAGGTCGACGATCGTGTCGAAGAGCGTCTCGTGGACCGGGCGGTAGAAATCGCGACCCTGGAGCATGTCGACGGCCGGGTCGATGGCCTCCTTGGACAGCAGCATGGCGCCGAGAACACTCTGCTCGGCGGCGACGTCCTGGGGTGGGACTCGCGCGCCGGACTCTTCTTCGCCGACTTCCGGACCCGCTGCATAGAGATCCGCCACACTCACCGCACCCAAGCTCCTCTGCACATCGACCACATTCGGTGCCGGGTACGACACTTTCCTGCGGATTTTGCACTCTCCACCGACGCGTCACACTAGGCCCGTGAGACCGACGAGTGAAGTCCGCTGCTCACAAGGGGTGTGCACAACGCCGAAGCCGCTGTGGAAAACGCCTGTCACGATGTGCACAGTCGGTGGATGGGTATGTGGATGGATGCGCGATGCGACATCCCATATCCATTCTGACCTGCGGTTATTCACTGCACACCGTGTGGAGCGAAGAAAGATTTCGACCCGTATAGTCCTTTGGGACTATGCGGCGGGCGACATGTCGACATCGGAGCCACTCATGAGTATCCACAGGCCGGACCGGCCCGCGTGAGAGGTTTCGACGACCTCGACCGGCGCATCCTGGCGGTCGCTGCGCCGGCATTCGTCGCCCTCGTCACCGAGCCGCTGATGCTGCTCGCCGACACGGCGATCATCGGCCACCTCGGTACCACCGAGCTCGGTGGCCTGGCTGCTGCATCCGTGGTGCTGACGACCGTCGTCGGCCTGTGCGTGTTCCTCGCGTACGGCAGCACGGCCGCCGTCGCCAGACGTCACGGCGCGGGCCGGGAATCCGAGGCGTACGGCCTCGCTGTCGGCGGCCTGTGGCTGGCGCTCGGCCTGGGCGTCGTGCTCGGCATCGGCACCGCCGTCACCTCGGGCGCGGTGAGCCGGTCGCTGTCCAGCTCGGCGGCGGTGGCTGCACAGGCCGACCGTTACCTGGTGATCTCGGCCTCGGCGGTACCCGCGATGCTCGTCGTGCTCGCCGCGACGGGTGCGCTGCGCGGCGTGCTCGACCTGCGTACCCCGCTCGTCGTCGCCGCGGTCGCGAATGTGCTGAACGTCGTGCTCAACGTCGTGCTGGTGTACGGGTTCGATCTCGGCATCGGGGGCGCGGCCACGGGCACGGTCATCGCCCAGTGGGTGGCCGCGATCTGGCTCGGCGTGGTCGTCGTCCGCCGGGCCAGGTCCGCCCGCGCGTCCGTACGGCCCCGGGTGGGAGCGATCGTGCAGGCGGGCCGCGACGGGGTGCCCCTGCTCGTGCGGACGGCGACGCTGCGGGCGTCCCTCGTCCTGGCCACGGCGGTCGCGGCCGACCTCGGCGACGTGCCGCTCGCCGCTCAGCAGGTCGCGACGGCCGTGGTGACCTTCCTCGCCTTCGGGCTCGACGCGATCGCCATCGCCGGCCAGGCCCTCACCGGCCGCACCCTCGGCGCGGGCGACGCCGCCGGCACGCGGGCGCTCACCCGGAGGATGGTCGTGTGGGGTGTCGGCACCGGACTGCTCGCGGCCGTCGTGCTCGCCGCCGGATCGCCGTTGCTGGCCCGGCTCTTCACTCCCGACCCCGCAGTGCAGGACGCCCTGGTGCCGGCCCTCCTCGTCGTCGCGCTGATCCAGCCGCTCTCCGGTGTCGTCTTCGTGCTCGACGGGGTGCTGATCGGCGCCGGCGACGGCGTCTACCTCGCCTGGGCGGGCATCGTCGTCCTGGTGCTCTACGCACCGTGCGCGCTCGCCGTCGGCATCCTCGACGTGAGCTTCACCTGGCTGTGGGTGGCGTATGGCGCCTTCATCGCGGCCCGGCTGGTGACCTTGTGGCTGCGCCAGCGAGGCGACCGGTGGCTCGTGCTTGGCGCGTGAGGCAGGGTGAAGATGTGGAGACCCTGGAATATGCACCCGGTCGGCTGGTGGACGTGCATCACGGCGAGGGAACCGGTCACGTGCTGCTCTGGCACGGCCGGCAGCCGGACATGCGTGCCGCGGTCGCTCCGCTCTCTGACTTGATCGCGGCCCGCGGACCCACCGTTCATGCGGCCGACTGGAACTCCCACGCTGACGACGGCGGCCGTTCTGACGTGCTCGGTTCGCTCCGCTTCGTCCGGGAGTCCATCACGACCGACGGCGGCGACCCGGACTCCGTGGTGCTCGTCGGCTGGTCGCTCGGCGGCACGGCGGCAGCCGGCCTCACCCTGCATTCCCGTCGGCTCGGCGTCGGTTTCGCGCACACCGTCTGTCTGGCCGGCGGGTTCCCGGCACCGGACCCGATCTCGGGCGACCAGCTGCTGACCGGGCAGCTACCAGGCAGCAAGCACCCGACCCCTTTCACCCTGCTGCATGGCATCGCCGACGACATCGTGCCGGTGTCCACCTCTCGCGCGTTCGCGCAGCAGCTCGCCCAAGCGGGTTGGCCGGTGGAGGTGGTCGAGCTGCCGACCGACCACGGCGGCATCGCCGGCGCCGAGCTCGACCCGACCGGCGACGGCTACCAGCCGGCCACCGACGAGGCGACGCGGTCGGTGGCCATCGAGGTTGCCGAGCGCATCGCCGCACTCACTCCTTCCGGAACCCCACCGTCGTGAAGTCGGGCCGCTCGAACGTGGCGGCCCCGTAGTTGACCAGCCCGTCCTTGACCACGACGACCTCGGGCAGCACGGCCAGCGGGACGATGACAGCTTGCCGTATCAACCTCGCATCGAGGTCGTGGATGCGGTCCGCGCGCTCGGCGTCGTCCAGGGTCGCGGAGGCGTCGCCCCAGGGACCGTTGAGGTCCTTGGCGGCGACGCCGGTGTAGTTTTCCGGCGAGTCGACCGGGCGGAACCGACGCTCCGCCGGTTGGACCGGGAAGGCAGACGCCGGCCACGTGAACGTGACGAGGTCGAAGTCGAGCGGCACGACCGTGTCGCGGAAGAACCGCGATGCCTCCACCGTCGGTGTCTTCACGGTGATGCCCACGGCCTTGAGGTCGGCGACGATGGCCTTGACCCTGGCGTCGTTGCTGGGGGTCTCGGTCGGCACCGGGAGCGTCAGCGTGAGCGGCTTGCCGTCGCGCACGGCCTTGCCGTCCTTCTGGGCGTAGCCGGCCTTCCCCAGCAGCGCACGGGCCTCGTGCTGCCCCGTCTTCAGCTCGGGGCCGGCGATGTCGCGGTAGCCACGCTGCCCCGGCACGAGGAGCAGGCTGCCGGCCGTGCGTCCGGGAGCACCGACCTCGCGGGCAGCGGCGGTGGCGAGCGCCTTGCGGTCGATCGCGACGGCGACGGCGCGGCGCACGTCGGCGTTCCCGAGCCGTCCGCGTCCGCCGTTGAGGGTGAGGTGCGACCACTGGGCACCACCGGCTCGTTGCACCGTGCCCGCGTCGGATGCCTTGTCGTAGGTGGTGCCGTCGACCGAGACGGCGTCGAGCTCGTCGGCCGCGAACGCCTCGGCCTGCACGGTCGGGTCGGCGATGCGCCACACCACCTTCTCCAGACGAGGCTTGCGGCCCCACCATCTGGGGTTGCGCTCCTCGGTGATCGTGCCGGTCTTGGCATTGACGGCCGTCACGACGAACGGCCCGTTGGACGGCACCGCCTTGGTGCGGAATCCCCGGTTGAACGCCTTGGGCTTGGTCGACACATCGGCCGGGAGACGCGGGTAGACGAATCGCGGCCAGTCCGATCGCGTCGTGTCGAACGTGACGGTGTACTCGAAGCGGTCGTCACCGTCCTTGACGGAATCGATGTCGTCATAGCCGTCGGTGGAGGCGACCTCCAGCCCCTTGACCCCACCGCTCATCGCGCGCTGGAACTCCTTCATGTCCTTGGCGGTGATGGGCGTGCCGTCCTGCCACACGGCGTCGGGGTTGAGCTGCACCTTCACCGTGAGCGGCTTCTCGTCGACGACTTCGACCGAGCGGGCGTAGTCGGTGTCGACCTTCCATCCGCCGTCATGGGTGAGGCGGATCGGGTCGCCACTGGTGGGACCCAGGATCTGGGCGGTGGAGGCGCCAGCCCCGGCCGCCTGGACGGGGTTGAAGTTGCCTGGCATGGCGGAAACGGCGAGGCGCAGGGTGCCGCCTGCGGAGACGGAGGACGTCCGGGCGCGCGTCCACGCGGTGGTGGGCAGGGCATCGGTGGAGTCGGCGGCCGGAACGCTCAACGGCTCGTCGCCACCGAGCCACCAGTAGCCACCCGCCAGCACCGCGCCGACGACCACCAGAACGGCGAGCAGCCGGAACGCGCGCGGGAATCGGCGCCGGGGGGCGGCGGCGCGGCGGCGGGGGGCGGTGTGTCGGCTCATGTCGGTCCCGAAATGACGCAGGGCTCAGGGTTGACCCCCGAGCCCTGCGATCGATCGGTAATTACTTGGTCGCCACCACGTTGAGGCGGATCGTGGCGCTGACCTCGGGGTGGACTCGCACCGCGACGTCGTGGGCACCCAAGGACTTGATCGGGTTGCCGATCTCGATGCGTCGCTTGTCGACCGGTGCGCCGATGGCCTCGAGGGCCTCGGCGATGTCGGAGACGGTGACCGCACCGAAGAGGCGGCCGCCCTCGCCGGCGCGCACGCCGACGTTCACGGGCTCGGCCTCGAGGCGGCCCTTGATCTGCTGGGCGTCCTCGAGATCGTGCACTGCACGGGCGTCGCGGCCGGCCTTGATCGACTCGACCTGCCGGGCGGCACCCTTCGTCCAGCGAATGGCGAACTGGCGCGGCAGCAGGTAGTTGCGGCCGTAGCCGTCCTTGACGTCGACGATGTCGCCGGGTTCGCCGAGGTTGGAGACCTCGTGCGTGAGGATGAGCTTCATCTTGGTCCTGCTTTCAGCGGGTGGTCGAGGTGTAGGGCAGCAGGGCCATCTCGCGGGCGTTCTTGACGGCCTTGGCGATGAGGCGCTGCTCCTGCACGGTGACACCGGTGACGCGGCGCGCGCGGATCTTGCCGCGGTCCGAGATGAACTTGCGCAGCAGCGCGGTGTCCTTGTAGTCGATGACCGTGACGCCGGCGGCCTTGAGTGGGTTGCTCTTCTTCTTCGGCGTCCGAATCGGGGGCTTGGGCATGTGTCTCCTAGAAATGTGTGGTGGTGGTTTCGATAGGCCGCTCGTTCCTCGCGGCTACTCAACCCATGGGCTCAGAAGGGGGGCTCGTCGGTGGAACCGCCACTGCCGCCGGCCCAGGCATCGGACCCGCCGCCTTGCTGTGGCGCGGCGTCGCCGCCGCCTTGGGCTGCCGGCTGCTGCGACCACGGGTTGGCGTTGCCGCCGCCCTGCTGGCCGCCGCCACCGAAATCGCCGCCGCCGGAGCGGGAGGCCTTGGTGACCTTGGCGGTGGCCCACTTCAACGAGGGGCCGACCTCCTCGACGTTGATCTCGACGCTGGTGCCCTTCGAGCCGTCCTGGCGCTCGAAGTTGCGGATCTTCAGCGAGCCGGTGACCATCACGCGCTGGCCCTTCTGCAGGGACTCCGCGACGTTCTCGGCCATCTGGCGCCAGGCAGCGCAACGCAGGAAGAGCGCGTCGCCGTCCTTCCACTCGTTCGTCTGACGGTCGAAGGTTCGAGGCGTCGAGGCGACGGTGAAGTTGGCCACCGCGGCGCCGGAGGGCGTGAACTTGAGCTCCGGGTCGTCGGTGAGGTTGCCGATGACGGTGATGTTGGTCTCGCCTGCCATGGCTGTGCCTTTCGAATGGGATGGGGTGGTCTGACTTCAGTGAACCGCACGGTCAGGACAAGCGCGAGGGCCTGTCCACACGCGGTCCTTACTTGACGTCGGGTCGGGTCACCTTGGTGCGGACGACCGACTCGTTCAGCGTGAGCTGGCGGTCGAGCTCCTTGACGGTGGCCGGCTCGGCGGTGAGGTCGATGACCGCGTAGATGCCCTCGGTCTTCTTGTCGATCTCGTAGGCGAAACGACGCTTGCCCCAGATGTCGACGTTCTCGACGCTTCCGCCGTCCTTGCGGACCACGTTGAGGTAGGTGTCGAGGCTCGGAGCGATCGTGCGCTCTTCGAGATCCCCGTCGAGGATGACCATCACTTCGTACTGACGCAACGACAACGTGCGCCCTCCTTCGGTCTGAACGGCTACGGACCATCCGCAGCAGGAGAGAGTTGCGCCCCAATCGATGGGGCCAGGCAACCGTGCGAGTCTATCCGCGCCCTGTCTCCGCGGCCAAATCCGCGGCCTCGATACGCTCGTGGAGTGCAGATCGAGATCGTGACGCTGGTGGTCTCGCCGGTGCGCCGGTACGACCGCCGGCCGAGCGAAGGCCCTCGTCCGTATGACGGCCGCGAGACCGCCGACGAGGTGCAGGTGCGGGCCCACAAGGGGCTGGTGGGCGACCGCTACTTCGGCACGAAACACCAGTTCGCGTCGGTGACGTTCATTGCGACGGAGTCGATCGATCGCCTCGAGGGCGAGCTCGGTACCGGGCCGTTCGACCCGGCGCTCGCGCGCCGGAACGTCGTCACCCGCGGACTCGACGTCGAGTCGCTCCTGCACACCACGTTCACGATCGACGCCGGCAGCGGCCCGATTCCGTTCCGCTCACTGACCCGCGCCAACCCGTGCGCCTTCATGAACGGGGCGTTCGCCGACGGTGCGCAGGATGCCATGCGCGGCCATGCCGGTATCCGCACCGAACCCCTCGCCGACGGCGTGCTGCGGGTCGGCCCGGCCACGCTGCTCGACGTCGTGCCGCTGGATCCCGACGAGGTCTCCCGCCGCCGTCGCTCTGCGGTCTCCTCGAGCTCGTCCTAGGCGTCCGAGGACACCTTCCAGAGGTTCACGGCTTCCGGCTCACCGGCCAGCCGGTCGATCTCGGCGAGCTCGTCGTCGGAGAAGTCGGTGTTGTCGGCCGCCTTCAGGTTCTCGTCGAGCTGCTTGACCGACGAGACGCCGATGAGCGCGGACGTGACGCCCCCGGGACGCAGCACCCATGACAGCGCCATCTGGGCCAGGGTCTGCCCACGTCCCTCGGCCACGGCGTTGAGCCCGCGCAGCCGTTCGCGGTTGTCGTCGTTGACGAGGCTCTGGTCGAACGTCGGCCGGTTCGACGTCGTGGTGGGCTCGTCGCCCAGGTAGCGGTCGGACAGCAAGCCCTGGGCGAGCACGGTGAAGGCGATCGAGCCCATCCCGTGCTCCTCTAGCACCGTGAGCAGGCCGCGCTCGACCCAGCGGTTGAGCATCGAGTACGCCGGCTGGTGGATCACCAGTGGGGTGCCGAGCTCGTTCGCGATGCCGACGGCCTCGGCCGTGCGCTCGGGTGAGTACGACGAGATGCCCACGTACGTCGCCTTGCCCTGACGCACCGCCGTGTCGAGCGCCGCGACCGTCTCCGAGACCGGGGTGTCGGGGTCGAAGCGGTGCGAGTAGAAGATGTCGACGTGGTCGAGGCTCAGGCGCTTGAGCGATGCGTCGAGGCTGGAGAGCAGGTACTTGCGGGAGCTCGCGTTGCCATACGGGCCGGGCCACATGTCCCAGCCGGCCTTCGAGGAGATGATCATCTCGTCGCGGTACGGCGCGAAGTCGGTGCGCATCATGCGGCCGAAGTTCTCCTCGGCCGAGCCGTACGGAGGACCGTAGTTGTTGGCGAGGTCGAAGTGCGTGATCCCGCTGTCGAACGCGTGCCGCAGGACCTCGCGCTGGGTGTCGAACGGCTTGTCGTCGCCGAAGTTGTACCAGAGCCCGAGCGACAGCGGCGGCAGCAGCAGGCCCGAGTCACCGACTCGGCGGTACTCGAAGCGTTGGTACCGGTCCTCCGCCGCCACGTAGGGGCGATGGGTCTCGGCCACGGACTGGGCGTAGTACGGCTCGTCACTCACACGGCCACGCTAGCGACCGTCGCCCATCGGCGCCCGATGACGGGGGCGACGTGGGCTACTGTCGGGCAGCGACCGGCCGGAGCGGTCATGACGGATCGAGGCGGAGATGACGAGTCGACGAGCAGCATTCGGCTCGTGGTTGCTCGGTCCGGCCGATCAGACTCCGCGTCGGCTGCGGGTGCGCGTGCAGCTTCTCCTGACCACGATGCTCGTCACGACGAACGTCATCGGCGCAGCCGTGGTGGCCGCCTTGTCGCTGGTGATCATCCCCGGCGCGGCGCCGAACCGGAACATGGCCGTGGGTCTCGCGATCGCGGTGCCGGCCTACGTCCTCGTGGCTGTCCTCTTCGGGGCCACGTACGGGACGGTGCGCACGGTCCGCGCGTTGAGCTGGGTTCCCGAAGGACGCGAGCCCTCCGATCGCGACCGCAAGCGCGCACTCCAGCTGCCGTGGCGACTGAGCGTCATGCAGCTGCTGCTCTGGGCCCTCGCCCTCACCGTCTTCACGCCCCTCGCCATCGTGCTCCAACCGGCAGCAGCCCTGAGCACGGCCGCCGCGATCGTCATCGCGGGATTGGTCGTCAGCACGATCGCCTACCTGCTCGCCGAGTTCGTCCTACGACCCATCTCGGCTCGGGCCCTGGCCGGCCAGGCCGGGCCGGAGCTCCGGCCTCAGGGACTGGGAGTCCGCGGCCGCATGCTCGGCTTCTGGGGGGTGGGCACGGCGGCCCCGACGCTCGGGCTCGTGCTCGCGGCCGTCATCGCGCTGGTGAACCCCAGGGCGTCGTCGGACCAGCTCGCGATCGTCGTCCTCGGGCTCACGGGTGTCATCCTGCTGTTCGGTCTGTTGGTGACGGCACTCACCGCCCGGGCCGTGGTGGCGCCGATCGGGTCCGTCCGCCAGGCCCTGACCCGTGTCGGCCACGGCGACCTCGACGTCGATGTCGTCGTCTACGACGGCACCGAGCTCGGGCTGCTCCAGGCCGGCTTCAACGACATGGTCAGCGGCCTGCGAGAGCGTGAGGCGATCCGCGACCTGTTCGGGCGCCAGGTGGGCCGCGAGGTCGCCGCCGCGGCGGAACGAGGCGAGATCCAGCTGGGCGGCGAGACCCAGGTCGTGAGCGTGCTCATGATCGACCTGATCGGCTCGACCGGATACGCCACCGAGCACGACCCCTCGGACGTGGTCACCGTGCTGAACCGGTTCTTCACCGTCGTCGTGGAAGAGGTCGATCGCCACCATGGTCTGGTCAACAAGTTCATGGGCGACGCCGTGCTGGCGATCTTCGGCGCTCCGGTCCACCAGCCTCGCCACGCCACCCTCGCGCTGAGCGCAGCCCGGGCGATGGCCCGCCGGTTGACCGAAGAGGTCCCCGAGATCGGGGCCGGCATCGGTGTGGCCACGGGCCAGGCGGTGGCCGGCAACATCGGTGACACGTCGCGGTTCGAGTACACGGTCATCGGCGATGCGGTGAACTCGGCGGCCCGGCTCACCGACCTCGCGAAGGAGGTGCCGAGCCGCGTCCTGGTGTCGTGGGCCACGGTCGATGCCGCCGAGCCGGACGAGCAGGCCCACTGGGAGCCGGACCAGCCCCGGACACTGCGCGGTCGCCCGGAGCCGACGGAGGTCGGGGTGATCCGTGACGCCGACGAGGTCAGCGCAGGCGGGTGATCTCGACGTCGACGAACAGCACGGAGTCGCCACGGGTGGAGTAGATGCCGCGCAGGGGCGGGACGTCCTCGTAGTCGCGGCCGCGGGCCACCAGGACGTGCTGCTCGCCGGCCGGGCGGGCGTTCGTCGGGTCGAAGCCGACCCAGTCGCCGTCCCACCACTCGATCCACGCGTGCGACTCACCGGTGACCTCCTCACCCACGACGGGGTCGGTGGACGGGTGCAGGTAGCCGGACACGTAGCGGGCCGGGATACGGGCCTCGCGCAGCACGCCGAGGGCGAGGTGGGCGAAGTCCTGGCAGACGCCGGACTCGCCCTCCCACGCGTCGGCGGCGTCGGTGGTGACCTCGGTGGCCCCCTCCACGTAGCGGATGCGGTCGTGCAGGAAGGCGCACACGGCCTCGGCGTAGTCGGTGGGCGTCGCCGCATCGGCGCGGATGGGCGTCAGCTCGGCCCTCAGCGTGGGTGAGGGCGCCACCCAGTGCGAGATCTCCAGAAACTCACACCATTCGTCCTGCACCTCGTCGAGCGCTTCCCACGAGCGGCGCTCCGGCTGGGTCTCGACCGAGCTGGTCTCGACGATGGACGTGGCGACGACGGTGAGCTCGGTGTGCGGCTCGTTGACCTCGAACGCGGTGACCGTCGAGCCCCAGTAGTCGCGGTACTCCGACGCCCAGGGCGTGGGGGTGATCTCGAGCCGCGAGCGAAGCACCATCTGGTCGGAGGTGGTGAGCGGCGTCATGCGAGCCTCGTTGAACGAGGCGAACGCGCCGGTCTCGTAGCGGTACCCGGTGACGTGCTTGATCCGGAGCTGCATGCTCACAAGACGACACCACCCGTCCACTCGTAGAGGTCCTGGTCGGCGAAGTAGCGGTGGCTGATCGCCTCGCTCGCGGCGGCGCAGCTGCGCTGGAGCCGCTCCATCTCGACGGGCAGGTCGAAGACGAGCTCCTCGAGCGGCCGGTACTCCAGCTCCGTGCGGGCCCGGCCCAGGAACCGTTGCGCCTCGTCACTGAAACCGGTCCTTGGTCCGACGTTGGCGAGCCGGCCCAGCGCCTTCTCGGCCTCGACCAGCGAGAACACGATGGAGCGCGGGAACCAGCGGTCGAGCAGCAGGAACTCCGCGGCTGCGCGGTCGGCCTCGATGCCGCGGTAGGCGCGGATGAACGACTCGTAGGCGCCGCACGCGCGCAGCGTCGTGGGCCAGGCGACCTGCGGGCCCGACGCGAGCGCGGCCGTGGACAGCAGGCGGGCCGTCATGTCGGCCCGCTCGATGCTGCGGCCCAGCATGTAGAACTGCCAGCCCTCGTCACGCGACATCGTCTCGGCGGCGATGCCGGAGATCATGGCCATCCGGTTGCTCACCCAGGCGAACATGTCCGGCGGTCGCATCGACCGTGCCGTGCCGAGCCCGCGCCAGGTGGTGTTGATGGCGGCCCAGATGTCGGTGGACAGGGTCTCGCGGGCCCGGCGGGCGCTCTCGCGCGAGGCACCGATGGCCGCGGCGATCGAGGTGGGCGACTCCGGGTTGTGCGCCAACAGGTCGAGGATCATCCAGCGGTTCGGCGTGCCGCTGTACTCCTCCACCCCCATGACGCTGAGCAGCTGCTCGCAGGACGTGCGCTCGTCCATGCCGGGATCCTCGACCAGCACCTGCATCTCGACGTCGAGGATGCGCGCGGTGTCGTCGGCCCGCTCGAGGTAGCGGCCGATCCAGAACAGCGACTCGGCGATGCGACTCAGCACGGGACATCACCCCGAGACTGCTGCTGCTGCTGCTTCTGCTCCATGCCGCGGCCGGGCCGGATATCCATGTCGCGGATCTGCTGGTGTGCCTGGCCGGCGACCGGGGTGGCGCGGGGCGCATGGCTGGGCTCGGCGGCCTCATCTGCGGGGCCGGCCATCACCCAGGTGTCCTTGGACCCGCCGCCGCGACTGGAGTTGACGATCAGCTCGCCCTCCGGCAGGGCGACGCGGGTGAGTCCGCCGGGCAGCACCCACACGTCGTCGCCGTCGTGCACGGCGAACGGGCGCAGGTCGACGTGCCGCGGCCGGATGCCGTTCTCGACCAGCGTGGGCACGGTCGAGAGCGAGACGACCGGCTGGGCGATCCAGGCGCGCGGGTCGTCGAGGATCTTGCCGCGCAGCTCGTCCAGCTCGCCGGTGCTCGCGGCCGGGCCGATGACGATCCCCTTGCCGCCCGAGCCGTCCACCGGCTTGAGCACGAGCTCGTCGAGCCGGTCCAGCACTTCCTCTCGATGGTCGGAGTCGCCCATCCGCCAGGTGTCGACGTTGCGCAGGATCGGTTCCTCGGACAGGTAGTAGCGGACGAGGTCGGGTACGTAGGTGTAGAGCAGCTTGTCGTCGGCCACGCCGTTGCCCACGGCGTTGGCGATGGTGACGTGCCCGGCGCGGGCGGCGTTGACGATGCCCGGGACGCCGAGCGCGGAGTCGGCGCGGAACTGGACGGGGTCGAGGAACTCGTCGTCGATGCGACGGTAGATGACGTGCACCGGCTCGAGCCCACGGGTGGTGCGCATCATGACGCGGCCGGAACGGCACACGAGGTCGCGGCCCTCGACGAGCTCGACACCCATCGTGCGAGCCAGCAACGTGTGCTCGAAGTAGGCCGAGTTGTAGACGCCCGGTGTGAGCACGACGACGGTCGGGTCGTTCACGCCGGACGGTGCGGACTTGCGCAGCGCGGCGAGCAGCGCCTGGGAGTACTGCGACACCGGCCGGATGCGGTGGTCGGCGAACACCTCGGGCAGCGCCGCCGACAGCGCCCGCCGGTTCGTCATGACGTAGGAGACGCCTGACGGCACCCGGACGTTGTCCTCCAGCACCCGGAAGTCGCCGTCAACGTCGCGGATGAGGTCGACGCCGGCGACGTGGATGCGCACCCCGTTGGGAGACTCCAGGCCGGCGACGACCCGGTGGAAGTGCGGCGACGTCATGACCACCGAGCGCGGCATCACCCCGTCGGTGAAGACCTCGCCGGGTCCGTAGATGTCGGCGAGGAAGGCCTCCAGTGCGAGGACGCGCTGACGGACGCCGCGGTCGACGTGGTCCCAATGCTCTGCCTCGATGAGCCGCGGCACGATGTCGAGCGGGAACGGACGCTCCTCGCCCTCCACGCCGAACGTGATGCCCTGGTCGAGGTACGAGGACGCGAGCGCGTCGGCACGCTGCCGGACTTCGTCGTCGCCCATCGTCTGGAAGGACGCCTGGACGCCCGTGTAGTTCTCACGCACGTCTTCGTGAGCAAACATCTCGTCGAAGCCGGGCATGGGTCCGTAGCCCTCGAAGAGATGCGCCTCGCTCACACGCCCACCCTAGGACGCGCACTTGGACACTGCCGTTCCGGCACATCTTGGGCCGGTTTCGGTCTCTGTGACGCTACGATTTCGCCAGAAAGGTGCGAGCGACCATGGACGGACATGTCCTCGTGCTCAATGCGAGCTACGAGCCCCTGCAGCGCGTTTCGCTGCGCCACGCCATCAAGATGCTCGTGCGCGAGGTGGCCGTGGTCGAGGAGGAGGCCGGGGGAAGCTTCGGTCCGTTCCCTGTGCCGAAGGTGCTGCGCCTGGTGCGTTACGTCGTCGCGAAGTGGCGCCACCGCCGGGGCCACCTGTGCACGAAGTCGGCGATCAAGGCACGCGACCGGATGTGCGCCTACTGCGGCGGGACCGCCGAGACGGTCGACCACGTCGTGCCACGGAGCCGCGGCGGCGGGCTCACGTGGGAGAACGCGGTGGCCGCCTGCCTGCGCTGCAACCACCGCAAGGCCAACCGCACACCGGCCGAGGCCGGCATGAAGCTGCTGTTCAGCCCCACGGCGCCACCGTCCACCTGGGGGTATACCGTTCCGGTCGCCGCCGAACAGCCCGCCTAGGAGCCCCATTGAGCAGTCTGACCAGCACCGACAAAGCCCTGTGCGCCGCCTACGGTGTCCTCGGGCTGATCGGCCTGGTGGGCACCCAGGTCATCGTGTTCGGGGGCTACATGTCCTCCGATGACGGCAGCATCGTCGATCAACTGGTGGCGAACGGCGTGTCGACCTTCATGCTCATCGACCTTCTCGTCGTCGCCTTCGTCGCCCTGGTGTTCATGGTCGCCGAAGGCCGCCGGATCGGCATGCGATTCCTCTGGGTGTACGTCCTCCTCACGTTTCTCGTGGCCATCAGCGTCTCGCTTCCGCTCTTCCTGATCGTCCGCCAGGTCCACCTGGCCAAGGAGCGAGCAGAGGCGAATGCACTGACCAACCGGTGACGGTCGATCCGTGACATCTGGGTCTGATCCCACGGCCGAGGTCAACGTCCGGGGCGAGCCGCTCCAGCCGTGCGGGACCGAACCGGTCACCGGGTTCTACCGCACGGGCGACTGCGCGTGCGGCCCCGAGGACGCCGGCCTGCATGCCGTGTGTGCCGTCATGACCCGCGAGTTCCTCGAGCACCAGCGCTCGGTCGGCAACGACCTGACGACGGCGCGTCCGGAGTACGGCTTTCCCGGCCTGCAGCCGGGTGATCGCTGGTGCGTCGTGGCCGTGCGCTGGCTCCAGGCCCACACCGAGGGAGTGGCGGCACCGGTGGTGCTCGCCGCCACGAATGCCCGGGCGCTCGAAGTCATCCCGCTCGAGGCGCTCGAGAAGGCCGCCGTCGACGTGCCGGACGACCCGGGAGCACTGGGTTAGAGACCCGCTTTGTCGTAGATGTCGTCGAGGGCGTCCAGATAGGCGCCCTCGTCGCCGCCCGCGCGTGCTTCAGCCTCGTGCGCCTCGGCGATGACCCGATCGGCCACCTCCTCGTAGCGCGCGTTCCACTTCTCGGCGTCGACCTGCCAGTAGCCACAGGTGTAGAAGTCGCTCTGCGGCCACCCGAGCTCGCGGCGCAGGTGACGGCGCACCGCGCGGCTGGCCCGCGCCTCGCCGGCGAGCCACACGTAGCGGCTCCCGTCAGTCGGCAGCTCTCGCTCCACGACGGCGGCGCTCAGTGCCTCGCAGATGTCGGTCTCGCGCTCGACCACCTGCCATCGGACGGTGACGTCGCCGGCGCTGGGCAGCGGGATCTCGTCGCCGGCGTCGGTGAGCACGACGACGGCCTCGGCGCGCTGACCCGGCTGCAGCCCGCGCAGGATGCGGGCCAGGGCGGGCACACCGGTGATGTCGGCGGCCAGGAGCTGCCACTCGACATCATCGGGTGCCCCGTACAGACCGCGTGGCTCGAGCAGCCCGACCCGGGATCCGACCACGCAGTCGCGCGCCCAGTCCGATCCGATACCGCGCTCGTGCAACGCGATGTCGATGTCGACGCGCACCTCACCGTCGACCACGCGGTGATCGGAGATCGTGTAGACGCGGTGCGTCAGCTCAGACGCTCCCTCGGGGTAGGTGATCGTCCAGGTCGCCTCGTCGATCTCGGGCAGGACCAGCTCCGCGCCAGGTTCAGGGATGAGCACCCGCACGTACTCGTCGGGCACCCCCGTCGTCGCGAAGTCGCCGAGGTCACCGAGCGTCACGGTGACGAGGTGCGCCGACAGCTGGCGTCGTCCGATCACGGTCGCGGAGTACGTGCGCACCGACCATCCCTTCGTTCGACTATTGGTTAGGCAAGCCTAACTTACAGAACCAGGGGTTCCAAACCCGACCTGGGTGCGTTGGTAGCCTTCGACGGGTGACGTCAGCCCTCGCGGTCCGGCCCATCAGCGGCGCGGAACATCTCGACCACATCCGCGAGCGCTCGTCGGTCAGCTTCCTGCAGACCCCCGCCTGGGCCGAGGTCAAGAACGAGTGGCGCGGGGAGTCCGTCGGCTGGTTCGAGGAACGCAAGCTCGTCGGCGTCGGGCTGGTGCTCTACCGCCAGGTGCCGCGCATGAAGCGGTACCTCGCCTATCTCCCCGAAGGCCCGGACATCGACTGGCTCAATGACGGCCTGGGGCGTTGGCTCACGCCACTGGCCGACCACCTCAAGGAACAGGGAGCCTTCGGCATCCGCATGGGCCCACCGGTGGTCACCCGGCGCTGGCACGCCGCCACCATCAAGGCGGCCATCGCCGATGACGCCCTGGGCACGATCGGCGAGGTACCGGCCGACTCGAGCGACGCCGCGGCACTGGCCGTCGCCGGCCGGCTGCGCGAGCTGGGCTGGAATCAGGTGCCGACGACCGGAGGGTTCGCCGCGGGCCAGCCCCAGTACAACTTCTGGGTTCCTCTGGTCGGCGACGACGGTCCCAAGAGTGAGGACGACGTCCTCGCTGCCATGAACCAGCAGTGGCGTCGCAACATCAAGAAGGCAGCGAAGTCCGGCGTCGAGGTCACGCGCGGCACCCGCGACGACATCCCGGCGTTCCACGCCATCTATGCCGAGACCGCCGAGCGCGACCACTTCACCCCGCGGCCGCTCGCGTACTTCGAACGCATGTGGGATGCGCTGGGTGCCGAGGAGCCTGATCGCATGGCGCTCTACCTCGCCCACCACGAGGGCGACCTCGTCGCGGCCACGACGCTCGCCCGCGTGGGCACGCATGCGTGGTACTCCTACGGGGCATCCACCACCGAGAAGCGCGACGTCCGGGGCTCGAACGCCGTGCAGTGGCAGATGATGCGCGACGCGCTCGCCGCCGGCGCCCAGGTCTATGACATGCGCGGCATCACCGACACCCTCGACGCCGACGACGCGCACATCGGGCTGATCCAGTTCAAGGTCGGCACCGGAGGCGACGCGGTCGAGTACCTCGGCGAGTGGGACCTCCCGCTGAACCGCGCCCTGTACCTCGCGTTCACCGCCTACATGAGGCGGCGTTCATGATGGGGGCAGGATGACCTTCGACCTGCATGTCGACGCGGCCCGCTGGCGGCGGCATCTCGCCGGGTTCACCGCAGCCACTCCGGGCCTCGTCCCGGTGGTGAAGGGCAACGGCTACGGCCTGGGTCGCGACCTGCTCGCGGCCGAGGCCACCACGCTCGGCTGCTCGATGCTCGCGGTCGGCACCTACGCCGAGGTACCGGACGCGCTCGCCGCATTCGGCGGAGACGTCATGGTGCTCAGCCCGTGGCGACCGTTCCTCACCGACGTCACGTACGACGACCGCGTCGTGCACACGGTCGGCCGGGTCGACGACGTCTCGGCGCTGGCCGCACGCACCGAAGAGATCCGCGTCGTCATCGAGGGCGAGACATCGATGGCACGTCACGGGTTCGACCGGCACGAGCTCGCCGCGTGCGCGGATGTGCTGGGCGACCTGCGTGTCGAGGGATTCGCCGTGCACCTGCCGATGGCGGGTGACAACCTCGTCGAGGCAGAGTCGTGGGCGGCTGCGCTCGGTGCCTCCCAGATCGAGACCGACACCGTCTATCTCTCCCACCTCACCGCTACTGAGCTGGCCGAGCTGAGCGAGCGTCGACCACAGCTGACGGTCCGGCCACGCATCGGCACGGCGCTGTGGCTGGGCGACCTGGGTGCGTTCGACGTCCGCTCCACCGTGCTCGACCTGCACCACGTGTCACGCGGCGAGCGAGTGGGATACCGGCAGCGTCCATTGCCACGCGACGGATACCTGCTCGTGCTCGCCGGCGGCACCAGCCACGGCCTCGGCCTGGAGGCGCCTCGGGCCCAGGGCAGCACACTGCAGCGCGGCAAGACGCTGGCCAAGGGCGGGCTCGAGGCGGCCGGGTTCGCGCTGAGCCCGTTCACCGTCGACGGCAAGCAACGTTGGTTCGCCGAACCGCCGCACATGCAGGCCAGCCTGGTGTTCCTGCCCGCCGCGGCCCGTCCACCCGAGGTGGGCGACACCGTGTCCGCGGCCGTTCGTTACACGACCGCCACGTTCGACGCGATCACGCTGGACTGACGAGCCTCAGCCTTCGTCGTCGTCTTGACCGTTGCCGTTGTTGCCGTTGCCGTCGATGAGCCCGCCTTCGTCCTCGTCTTCGTCGCTGCCGCCGCCGTCGCCGTCGCCGTCGCCGTCGCCGCCGCCACCGCCGCCGTTCCCGTCGCCGTCGCCGCCGCCGCCGCCGTCGTCATCGTCGTCATCGTCGTCGTCCTTCGGCTTGACCCTGACGGTCAGCCCCTTCGTGCCCCTGATGTTGCCGGGCTCGATGAACTCACCGCAGCTGGCAGGGTTGATCGCGACGTCCATGTAGGCCTTGAAGGTCATCGCCGGGAAGGTGCCACCGAAGAACGGCACGAGATAGCCCTCGAGGTCCTCGTTGCCGACACCCTTGTTGAACATCACCGCGGTCGCCAGCTTGGGTGTGGCGCCGGCGAACCAGGACGACGACACGTGCTGGTTCTCGTTGGACCCGGCGGTGGCCGTGCCGGTCTTGCCGATGGTCGGGCACTGGGTGCGTCCGCGGCTGCCGGTGCCGGCCGAGCCGGAGTTGACCACCTTGCGCAGGGCAGCAATCGCGTCGCCGGCGACGTCCTTCGGGATCGTCTGCTCGTTCTGACGCTCGTGCTCGTGCAACGCGGACCCGCTCGGGTCCTCGACCTTCTCGATGAGGTACCAGTCGGCCTTCTTTCCGCCGGCGGCGATCGTCGCGTACGCGTTGGCCATGTCGACCGGGGCCACCGGCACGTAGCCGAGCGGTGTCACGGCCGCGGCCGGGTCGAACTTGTCGAGGGCCGAGTCCGGTATGCCGGCCTGGCTGGCCGCCTCTCGGATCTTCTGGGTGCCGACCGTGATGTCCCCGGTGGGCTCGGTGGCACTGTTGCCGCCGCCGGTCGACTCGTCCTCCTCGTCCGTGCCCAGCTGCTGCGTGAGGTCGACGAACGCGGTGTTGATGGACTTCTGGGTGGCCCGCTCGAGCGTGACCGGTCCGAACGACTGGCCGCCGCTGTCGCCCTGGTTCTCGATGGTGTTGCCGGCTACCTGGATGGGCGAGCTGCCGTTCAGCCTGGTCCTGAGGCTGTAGCCGTCCTCCAGCGCCGCGATCAACGCGAAGACCTTGAACGTGGATCCCGGCTGGGTGCCCGACGTGGCCCAGTTGAGCTGGTTTTCCAGATAGTCCTTGCCGCCGTACATCGCCTTGATTGCACCGGTGCCCGGCTGGATCGAGACGAGCGCCGGGTGCAGCTTCTTCTTCTTCGGCGGGACGCTGTCCATCGCCCTGACCGCCGCCCGCTGCTTCGCGTAGCCGATGGTGGTCGTGATCTTCAGTCCGCCACCCAGCACGTCGGCGTCGCTGAACTCGAGATCGCTCATCTGCTCCTGGACAAGCCGGAGCAGGTGGCCGTTCGGGCCCTTGTAGCGGTTGCTGTCCTTCTTCTTCGCGAACTTCGGCAGCTCACCCTGGGCCGCGGCCGCGTCGGCGGCGGAGATCGCACCGGCCTTCGCCATGCCGTCGAGGACGTACTCGTACCGCGGCATCATCGCCTCCCTGCCGGCGTCGGAGTACGGGTCGTAGAACGACGGCTGGTTGAGGATGGTGGCGAGGGCAGCGGACTCCTGGACGTCGAGCTCGGAGGCCGGCTTCTCGAAGTACGTCCGCGAGGCCACCTGGACGCCGTAGGCGCCGTTGCCGAAGTAGATGGTGTTGAGATACCCCTCCAGGATCTCCTGCTTGCTGAGCTGGTTGTGGATCTTGATCGAGAGGATCGCCTCACGAACCTTGCGGACGTACGACTGCTCCTGTGAGAGGTACAGGATCTTGACGTACTGCTGCGTGATGGTGGAGCCACCACCGGTGATCTCGCCACTCGTCGCGTTGTTGCGGGCGGCCCGGATGATGCCCCGGATGTCGATGCCGCGGTTGGAGTAGAACGTGCGGTCCTCGGCGGCGATGACGGCGGCGCGCATGTCCTCCGAAACCTCGTCGAGCGTGACGTTCTCGCGGTCCTGCGTGGCGAACGTGCCGAGCCGGTGCTTGCCGTCGGAGTAGTAGACGTTCGTGGTCTGGGTCTTGAAGTCGGCGTTCGCGTCGGGGACGTCGATGATCTGGTACAGGGCGAAGAACGTGATCGCACCCACCACGGTGCCGCTGACGCCCACGGCCGCGACCCACCGCAGGATCTGCTGCCAGCGGGGGCCGTCCCCGGTGATCTTCCGGGCAAGCTGCTTGATCGCGTTGTCTGGACGCGGGGCGACGCGCTGGTTCAAGGTTGGGCTTCCTCTGCTGGGCTTTGCTCAGTGGTCCGGAGCAGGCTCAAGACGGTTCGGCCCATTCTGACCGACGAACCTGAGAGGAACCTGGCGGGGGTGCCGGGCTTCGTGTGGCACATGGACAGGGTGCAAACCCCGGGTTCTGCGTGCAATGCCGGGGTGTGCGGCATCACTTCCCAATCCGGTGGCGCGAACGTGCTGGCGCGATGTATCGTTCCGATATACCAGTTCGTCACCACGCGGACATCTCGAATTCAGACTAGGGACACCATGACACGGCGCGGAGCAGCTCTCGAGCTAGCAGTCCTCGGACTGCTGCACGACGCTCCCATGCACGGCTACGAGCTGCGCAAGCAGCTCATCGCCCTGCTCGGCTGGGGTCGTGTGCTGTCGTACGGCACGCTGTACCCCTGCCTGAAGGCACTGGTCAAGGACGGCTACATCGTGGCCGATCCGCCCGCTCCCAAGTCGGCCAAGGCCAAGACGGCGAAGGCCGGCCCGGACACCGTTCGCGGCCGCCGCAACCGGATCGTCTACCGCCTCACCGCCGAGGGCAAGGAGCGCTTCGCCCAGGCCCTCGAGGAGTCCGGCCCGTCCACGTGGGACGACGAAAGCTTCGGCGTCCGGTTCGCGTTCTTCGCGCGCACCGACTCGCCGACCAGGGTGCGCATCCTCGAGGGGCGGCGCAGCCGATTGGAAGAACGGTTGGAGAACGTCCGTACGTCGACCCAGCGCGGTCGCGAACGGGCGGACTCGTACACGCTGGAGCTGCAACGGCACGGGTTGGAGTCGGTCGAGCGCGAAGTGCGCTGGCTGACCGAGCTCATCGACCGTGAACGCTCAGGGGGCTACGGGGAGACGGCCGACAAGCACGCCGCCAGCAAGAACGACAAGACCAAGGAAACTTCATGAATGGAGGAGAACCCATGGGTTCTGTTCGTGTAGCCATCGTGGGCGTCGGCAACTGCGCCACGTCCCTGATCCAGGGCATCGAGTACTACCGGGACGCCGACCCACAAGGCAACGTCCCCGGTCTGATGCATGTTCAGTTCGGCGAATATCACGTCAGTGATGTCGAGTTCGTCGCTGCGTTCGACGTCGACGCCAAGAAGGTCGGCTTCGACCTCTCGGAGTCGATCACCGCGAGCGAGAACAACACGATCAAGTTCGCCGACGTGCCACCCCTGGGCGTCACCGTGCAGCGTGGTCACACGCTCGACGGCCTCGGCAAGTACTACCTCGAGACCATCGAGGAGTCCGACGCCCCGCCCGTCGACGTCGTGCAGGTGCTCAAGGACACCAAGGCCGACGTGCTCGTGTCCTACCTGCCGGTGGGCTCCGAGCTCGCCGACAAGTTCTACGCGCAGTGCGCCCTCGATGCGGGCGTGGCCTTCGTCAACGCACTCCCGGTGTTCATCGCGTCCGATCCCGAGTGGGCCAAGAAGTTCGAGGACGCCGGCGTGCCGATCATCGGCGACGACATCAAGAGCCAGGTCGGCGCGACCATCACGCACCGCGTGCTGGCGAAGCTGTTCGAGGACCGCGGCGTGGTGCTCGACCGCACGTACCAGCTGAACGTCGGCGGCAACATGGACTTCAAGAACATGCTCGAGCGCGACCGCCTCGAGAGCAAGAAGATCTCGAAGACCCAGGCCGTCACGTCCAACCTCTCGCATGACCTCGGTGCCAAGAACGTGCACATCGGCCCGAGCGACTACGTGCAGTGGCTCGACGACCGCAAGTGGGCGTACGTCCGGCTCGAGGGCCGCGCCTTCGGCGACGTGCCGCTCAACATGGAGTACAAGCTCGAGGTCTGGGACTCCCCCAACTCGGCCGGCATCATCATCGACGCCATCCGGGCAGCCAAGATCGCCAAGGATCGCGGCATCGGCGGACCGCTCATCAGCGCCTCGTCGTACCTGATGAAGTCGCCGCCCGTGCAGCGTCCGGACGACCTCGGCCGCGAGAAGCTCGAAGCGTTCATCGCGGGTACCGAAGAGCGCTGACATCCACCGCACCGTGAAGGCCGGGTCCCTCGGGGGGTCCGGTCTTCGCTTGGTGGTGAACCGAGCTCAGGAGCGGACGAGCGTGTCCAGGAAGACCTGGCTGCACGCGTCGACGAGCTCGTCCTGAGTCAAGGTCAGGTCGCCGTCGAGCCATGCCGTGATCGCATGAGCGAGCCCGCCGACCATCATCACCGAGACGACCTCGGACGGAGGCGGGTCCAGTGGGGTGTCATCTCTCGCCTCGTCCATCAGCAGGCCGACGAACAGCCGCGTCGAGGCGCGGCGGCGTGCGGAGACCGCGGGCATCGCCGCGAGCGTCGTGGAGTAGAGCAGCCGGCCGCGGCGCACGTCCTCCGCGATGTAGCCGATCAGGGCACCGAGGCTCGTGTGGACGAGTGCATGGGCATCCGTTCGATCGACGCCTTCGAGCGCGTCCAGCGTGGTGATCGTCAGTGCCGTGACCTCCTCGTCGTAGATCGCGACTGCGAACTCCTCCAGATCGTCGAAGCTCTCGTAGAAGTACCGCGAGGACAGCTCAGCCGCGCGGCACACGCCGCGGACGGTGAAGTTGCCCGGCCCGTCGGCAGACGCCAGCAGCTCGAGCCCGGCTACGAGCAGCTGTTCCCGCCGCTCAGTCAGACGCTCGACGCCCGTGGCGCCGCCGTACATTCGCAGCATCGTCACATCGTGACACAGGTGTGATCAGTTGCGGACCGTTACGCCATCTTTCGTGTGTCCCACCACTTCTTGACGGCATCCGCAGCTGCAGCTTCGCCGAGTGGCCCATGGTCCATGCGCAGCTCGAGCAGGTATCGATAGGCCTCGCCGACATCGCGGCCCGGGCCGATGCCGAGCACCTGCATGATCTGGTTGCCGTCGAGGTCCGGGCGCATCGCGTCGAGCTCCTCCTGCTCGGCGAGCACGGCGATGCGCTCCTCCAGCTCGTCGTATGTGCGCTGCAGTCGCGACGCCTTCTGACGGTTGCGGGTGGTGCAGTCGGCCCGGGTGAGGATGTGCAGGCGCTCGAGCTGGTCGCCGGCATCTCGCACGTAACGGCGCACGGCGGAGTCGGTCCACTCGCCGGAACCGTATCCGTGGAACCGAAGGTGCAGCTCGACCAGTCGTGACACCCGGTCAACGGTGCCGTTGTCGAATCTGAGGGCTCGAAGCCTCTTCCTCGCCAACTTGGCGCCGACGACGTCGTGGTGGTGGAACGTCACCGTTCCGCCGGGCTGGAATCGCCGGGTCTTCGGCTTGCCGATGTCGTGGAGGAGAGCAGCCAGGCGCACGATGAGGTCCGGTCCGTCGCCCAGGCGGCTTTCCAGCTCGATGGCCTGCTCCAGGACGATCAGCGAGTGCTCGTAGACGTCCTTGTGCCGATGGTGCTCGTCGCGCTCCAGCACGAGTGCGGGCAGCTCGGGCAGCATGTGCTCGGCCAGGCCGGTCTCGACGAGGAGCCGGAGGCCGTCGACAGGACGTTCGGCGCACAGCAGCTTGACCAGCTCGTCGCGCACCCGCTCGGCCGACACGATGTCGAGCCGGTCGGCCATCGCAGACATCGCGGTGACGACCTCCGGGTGCGCGGTGAAGCCGAGCTGGGCGACGAACCTGGCCGCGCGCATCATCCGCAACGGGTCGTCGCCGAAGGAGATCCCTGCCGCCACCGGGGTGCGGACGACCTCGGCCTCCAGGTCGGCGAGCCCGCCGGCGTTGTCGACGAACTCACCGGATGGCAGCCGGACGGCCATGGCGTTGATCGCGAAGTCGCGTCGCGAGAGATCGCCGTCGAGCGTGTCGCCGAAACGAACCTGCGGCTTGCGTGACGTCGGGTCGTACTCGTCGGACCGGTAGGTGGTGATCTCGATGTGGGCCTCGCCGCGGCGCATCGCGATGGTGCCGAACTCACGTCCGACGTCCCACACCGCGTCGGTCCACCCGTCGATCACGGCGTCGATCTGCTCGGGACGGGCGTCGGTGGTGAGGTCCCAGTCCTGGCCCACGCGACCCATCAGCGCGTCGCGCACCGGACCGCCGACGATGGCCAGCTCGTGTCCGGCCTCGGCGAACCGCTGACCGAGATCGACGAGCGCCGGCTCCGACCCCATCAGCAGGTCGAGTCGCGCTCGCTGCTCAGTCGTCGGGGCCGAAGTGGACACGACCACACACTCTACGATGAGCGCGTGGGTTCCCGTCGCCGTGCTGTCTGGCCAGCACTCGTGGTGACCCTGCTCCTTCCACTCGTCCCCCTCGCGTCGCCGGCCGCCGCCCAGGACGATCCCGACCTCGACGTCCGCATCACCGGGCTCAGCCCGAGCAACCTCGAGGACGAGTCCGCGGTCACGATGACGGGCACCGTCACCAACAACAACGACCACGCCTGGACCGACGCCCAGGCGTACCTCGTCATCCCGGCCACCCCGTTCACCACGCGCAAGCAGGTCGAGGACGCGATCGACACCGGCAACGCGTACACCGGCGAACGGGTCATCGACCTGAAGTCGATCGACGAGGTCGGCGACCTGGCGCCCGGCACGACCACACGCTTCGAGGTCCGGGTGCCCTACGGGCGCCTCGGGGTCTCCGGTGCCGAGGGGGTCTACCCGGTGGGCGTCCAGATCCTCGGCACCGACGTCGACGGCAGCCGCGCCACCAACGCGATTGCGCGGGCCACCACGTTCCTTCCACTGGTGTCGGACGACAGTCCGGATCGGGTCTCCGCCGGCGTCGTGTGGCCATTCCTCATGCCCGACCGTCGGAAGCCGAACGGTGACTACGCCGACCCAGAGGCCTTGCTCGAGCTCGTGTCGAACGGCGGCCGGATGCGCAACCAGCTCGACGTCGCCTCGGACGTCCGAGCTCGAGCGTCCACCGTCATCGTCGATCCGGCACTGCTGGTCGGCCTCGACGACGTGCGCCGCGGTCGCCACCTGCCCGACGGCGTGTCCGTGAACGAGGCCCAGCGCGAGTCGGCGTCGCGATTCCTCGACGACCTCATCGGCCTCGCGCGGCGCGACGCGTGCTGGGTGCTCGACTACGACCGCACGGACCTCCTCGGCATCACCCAGTCGCCTTCGGCCGGGCAGCTCACCGAAGTCGTCGAGCGGGCCACGGCAACGACCCTGGCTCGGTTCCAGCTCACCGGCCGGGGCGTGTCGTGGCCGACCAGCTCCGGCGTGTCCGCGCCACTGCTCTCGGCCGTGCGCGGGACCGGCGAGCGGCCCGTGATCGTGACGTCGGACGTCCTGCCCGGCTGGGAGCGCCGGGACGGCTCGCTCGTGCAGTACACGGCTCGGTCCGGCCCCATGCCGCTGCTCGTGAACGACGCCCTCGACACCGGCGTCCCCGGCCAGATCACGACGGTCACCCTGCGCCAGCGCATGCTCAGCGAGGCCGCGCTCGCCTCGCTCCAGAGTGGCGTCGACCCCAAGTCGCTGGCCGATGCCGTCGCGATCATCGACCCCAACTGGGATCCCGGCGTGTCCGCCGACGATCCGCTGGACGAGGTGTTCGACGCCCCGTACGTCGACGGCGTCAGTCTCGAGGACCTGATGAGCGAGCGGCTCGCGGCGTACGACGGCACCGTGCCGCGTACGGCGAAGGCCAAGCCCATCAGCGCGCAGCAGATCGAAGCGGCCACGGACGCCGCCAAGACGTCCGACCTGATCGGCCGCATCACTCCCGACAGCACCGACGTCGAGGCAGGGCACGCCCGCGACATCGCCCAGGTGCTCGGGGTCCGGTGGCGCGAGCTGCGCACCGAGGGCCTGTCCGCCGCACGTGCAGCCGAGCGCCGCGCCGACCGCGACCTGGCCCGGATCACCATCGAGGGCCCCGACGCCGTCACCCTCTCCAGCTCGAAGGGGAGCTTCCCGGTCACCATCAGCAACAACACCGACCATCCGGTGCGGCTCGGCGTGGAGATCGACTCGAGCAACCCGTCGCTCAGCGTGCCCGAGTCCGACTCCGTCGACGTCGGGGCCGACGAGCGCCACACGCTCACCGTCGCCGTCGACATGAACCAGCAGAGCTCGGCAACGCTCACCGCCCGGATGGTCACGTCTGACGGGGAGGTGTTCGGCGATCCGGCCGTCTTCAACGTTCGGTCGAGTCGTGTCGGCGTCGCGTTGTGGGTCGCGATCGGCGCCGCGGTGGTCTTCGTGGTCCTCGCCCTGGCCCGCCGGTTCCGGAAGCAGCCCAATCAAGCGGAACCGTCGCAGCCGTTCGAAGGCGCCGCCGATGACTGAGCCCAGCGACTCAGGAGCCATCGCCCGCAGCAGCGCCTGGATGGCGCTCGGCACGGTCGTCTCCCGGATCACCGGGGCCGTCCGGCTGCTCTTGATCGCCTTCACGATCGGCACGTTGCTCGACGCCGACCTGTTCAACAACGCCAACACCATCCCGAACGCCCTGTACATCCTGGTCGCCGGCGGCATCTTCAACGTCGTGCTCGTGCCGCAACTGGTGCGCACCATGAAGAACGACCCCGACGGTGGCGACGCCTACGCACAGCGGATCATCACGCTCGGCCTGCTCGTTCTCGCGGTCGCCACGGTCGTCCTGCTGCTGGTCGTGCCGGGGCTCGTGCACGTGGTGTTCGACCAGAGGCTGTTCACCGACGGCTTCGAGCAGCAACGCGAGTCCGCGCGGCTGCTGATGTGGCTGTGCATGCCGCAGGTGTTCTTCTACGGCGCGTTCGTGCTGGTGGGGCAGGTGCTCAACGCGCGCGGCCGGTTCGGCCCGATGATGTGGGCGCCGATCGCCAACAATCTGGTCGCCGTCGCGGTGCTCGGCATCTACATCGGCGTCTTCGGCACCTCGAACGGCACCGACGGCTTCAGCACCGACCAGGCACTGCTGCTCGGCCTGGGTTCCACGGCCGGCATCGCCGTGCAGATGGCCGTCCTCGTCCCGTTCCTGCGACGGGCCGGGTTCGTGTTCCGCCCCCGCTTCGACTTCCGCGGCGTCGGGCTCGGCCACACCTTGCGGCTCGGCTTCTGGACGCTGCTGTTCATCCTGGCCAACCAGGTGGCGTTCATCGTCATCCAGCGACTCGGCACGCGGGGCACCCTCGAAGGAGCGGAGACCGGGGCCGCGGCCGCCGGCTCCGCCGTCTACGAGATCGGCTTCCTGGTGAGCCAGGTACCGCACGGCGTCATCACGGTGTCGCTGGCGACCGCCGTCATCCCGACCCTCGCTGCCCTCGCCGCCGACGGGAGGCACGACCGCATGCGCATCGAGCTCGGCCGCACTCTTCGACTGGCGCTCGCCATCATCGCCCCGCTGGCGGTGGCTGCCGCGTGCCTCGGCCCCGCCGGCGCCGACGCCATCGCGTACGGCGGCATCCGCGGCAATGCCGACGTCATCGGCATCACCGTCGCCGCGTTCGCCCCCGCCATGCTGGCCTTCACGGTGCACTACCTGATGCTGCGCGGCTTCTACGCCAACGAGGACACCCGTACCCCGTTCTTCGTGCAGCTCGTCATCGCCACCGTGAACGTCATCGCCGCCTTCACCCTGACGCAGGACGTCGCACCGGGACGCGTGGCCGCGATGCTCGCCCTCTCGTACGGCCTGGCGTACCTCGTCGGTGCCGCGCTCTCGACCACCCTGCTCTCGCGCGCCATCGGGCCGGTGATCGACCGGGAGACCGTCGTCTTCGCGGTCAAGCTGACGGTCGCGTGTGCCGTCGCGGCCGCCGTGATGCTCGGCGTGGTCGCCGGGCTCGACCGGCTCGATCTCGGCACGGAGACGTCCGGTGAGGCGCTCGGCGTGCTCGTCGTGGCGGGTTCGCTCGGTGCCGCGATGTACGTGGTCTCCGCTCGCCTGCTCGGACTCGATCAGCTGTCGTACGTGGTGAAGAGCGTCTTGCGTCGGACCTGAGTCGTCCTCCTCGGGCGTGGTCTGAGGGTGGCCCATCACTTCGCGCGGCACCCTTGGGCGACCCGCATGCCCGACTAGCATTGGGAACGGATCTCTCGGAAAGGGTGTCGATGAGCGAGAGGCGCACGATGGCGTCTGGCGACGTCCTCGCCGACCGCTACGAGCTCCAGGATCTCGTCACCGAGCGGCTCGGTTCCGTCACCTGGCGCGCGAACGACAGCATCCTCGACCGCAACGTCGGCATCGAGATGCTCCCGAGCAGCGATCCGCGGGCCGACCACTTCATCGAGGCGGCTCGGCTCTCCACCACCGTCACCGACCCGCGATTCCTGCGCGTGCTCGACCTCATCGAGGACGACCACGGGCAGCACCTCGTCGTCCGTGAGTGGGCGCGGGCGTTCCCGCTCGACCAGCTGCTGGCCCAGTCGCCACTGCCCAGCCCACGCGCCAACCGGGTCATGACCGAGGTCGCCGAGGCCGTGGCGCACGCGCACGAGCGCGGCGTCTACCACCGCCGACTCACACCCCACCACGTGCTGCTCAAGCAGTCCGGCGCGGTGCGCGTCGTCGGGCTCGGGGTGGCCTCGGCGCTCGCCCCGGCCGGGCATCAGGACACGATCGACGACCTCCAGGCCTACGAGCAGCTGGACGTCGAGTCGCTGGGCAAGCTGCTGTACGCCTGCCTGGTCAGCCGGTGGCCCGGCGCCCACATCGACCAGCTGCGGGCCGCACCCACCGAGCATGGCCGGCTGCTTCGGCCGCGTCAGGTCCGCGCCGGGGTGTCGCGCGAGCTCGACGCCATCTGCGATCGCATCCTGGGCGACCCACCGGCTCATCATCGCCCCCGACTGTCGTCGGCCGACGACATCGCGCGGGCGCTGCACCTGGTCGATGAGGACACGATTCGTCCCGGCGGACTCAACCGCGTCTCTCCCGATCTGCTTCGGCTCGATCCGGTCGTCGTCCCTCAGGGCCCACCGCCCGGTCTCGCGCCGCCGCGTCGTCGACCCAAGGCATACGAACCGGCGCCTCCGACCACGCTGGAGCGCGGCAAGGCCAGAGCGCTCCAGTCCGTCAAGGGCGACCGGCGCTACGTGCTCGCGGGCGTGGCCGGCGCCCTGCTCCTCGCCTCGTTCCTCGGATACCTGGTCAGCCGTGACTCGGGCGGCGAGGAGCCCACGCCGGGAGCCGTCGAGCCGACCTCGGCCGTGCGGGATCTGCCGATCGCGGCCGTGAACGACATCGATCCGCAGGGTGAGGACGATGAGGAGAATCCGGACGATGTCGCTCTCGTCATGGACGGTGACGTCGACACCGGGTGGAGCACCACCACGTACTTCGGTCAAGCCGCGCTCGGCGGGCTCAAGGACGGCGTCGGCGTGGTGCTCGACCTCGGTGGCCCACGCGAGCTCAGCTCGTTGCGGATCCGCCTGGCGGGCGGGCCCACCGACGTGTCGGTGTATGCATCGTCGCCAGGAGCAGACGAGCCCCGCTCACTCAAGGGCCTGCGCAAGATCGCGACTCTCGACGCCGCCGGACCGGACGCCTCGGTGAGCCTTCAGTCCGGTCTCCTCACCCGCTACGTCGTGGTGTGGCTCACCGAGCTGCCGGAAGTCGAACCCGACAACTTCCAGGGCGAGATTCGTGAGATCACGGTTCAGGGACGCTCCTGAGCAATCGCATTTGCCGGGCGTGGAGCGGCGACGTTCGCAGGGAATGTCCACGTCCTAGACTGCGTTGAAGCAGAAGTCCCAGTAGCAGTTTGACGCAGTCGACCGAGCAGAGAGCACGGCACGCATGAGCACAGCACCATTGAGTGATGGCATCCGCGACCTGATCATCATCGGCTCCGGCCCAGCGGGCTACACCGCCGCCGTCTATGCGGCGCGTGCGAACCTCGCCCCGCTGGTGTTCGAGGGCTCGGTCACGGCCGGCGGCGCGCTCATCAACACCACTGACGTCGAGAACTATCCCGGTTTCCCCGACGGCATCATGGGGCCCGAGCTCATGGACAAGTTCCGCGCCCAGGCGGAGCGCTTCGGCGCCGAGCTGATCCCCGACGACGTCACCGCCGTCCAGCTCGAGGGAGACGTCAAGTCGGTCAGCCTCGCCGACGGCACCACGTATCGCTCACGGGCCGTCGTGCTGGCCATGGGCTCGGGCTACCGCAAGCTCGAGATCGAGGGCGAGGACCGTCTGTCCGGCCACGGCGTCAGCTGGTGCGCGACGTGCGACGGCTTCTTCTTCCGCGACCAGCACATCGCCGTCGTCGGCGGCGGCGACTCCGCCGTCGAGGAGGCCACGTTCCTCACCCGGTTCGGGTCCAAGGTCACCCTGGTGCACCGCCGCGACGAGCTGCGCGCCTCCAAGATCATGCAGGACCGAGCCTTCGCCAACGACAAGATCGAGTTCGCCTGGAACTCCGAGGTGGCCGAGCTGCAGGGCAGCGACCGACTCGAGGGCATCACGCTGCGCGACACCGTCACCGGCGACACCCGTCAGCTCGACGCCACGGCACTGTTCATCGCGATCGGCCACGACCCGCGCTCGGAGCTCCTCAAGGGGCAGGTCGAGCTCGACGACGAGGGCTACGTGCTCGTCCAGCCCGACAGCACGGCCACCAACCTGCGTGGAGTGTTCGCGGCCGGCGACCTCGTCGACCACATCTACCGGCAGGCCGTCACCGCGGCCGGCACCGGGTGCGCTGCGTCCCTCGACGCCGAACGCTTCCTCGCCGACCTCGATCACGCCGGTGCACCCGCCGCCGACGCCGCCCTCATCAAGGACTAGACCCGAACCCACGATCCCGCAGCACAAGGAGAGACATGGCAGAGATCACCGACGTCACCGACGCCGACTTCGACGAGAAGGTCCTCGGGGCCACCGAACCGGTACTCGTCGACTTCTGGGCGGCCTGGTGCGGACCCTGCCGTCAGCTCAAGCCGATCCTCGCGGAGATCGCCCAGGAGAAGGGCGACAAGCTCACCATCGTGGAGATGGACGCCGACGCCAACCCGGCCACCCCGGCCAAGTACCGCGTCACCGGCCTGCCCACGATGAACCTCTACTTCCAGGGTGAGCTCGTCCGGTCGATCGTCGGTGTCAGGCCGAAGTCCGCCATCCTCGAGGAGCTCTCCGAGTACGCCTGAACCCCGCCGTAGCTTATGTCGAGAAAGCGATTTGTCGACAAAGTAACTACCGTCTGGCGCGGCGAGGGTCCATCAGCTCGACGATCCGCTCGAGGTCCTCGACGGTGGCGAACTCGACGGTGATCTTGCCCTTGCTCCGACCCAGGTCGACTTTCACTCGCGTGTCGAATCGATCGGAGAGTCGACCGGCGAGCTCGGCGACACGGGGCGAGTGGAGCTTGGTGCCCGACCGCCGGGCCGGCCGGCGCTTGCCGTCCGGCTCCACCGTCACGATTTCCTCGAGTGCGCGGACCGACAGTCCTTCGGCGACGACCCGCTGGGCGAGCCGGTCCTGGATCTCGGAG